>CALSSW010000003.1 GCA_943789105.1 uncultured Ulvibacter sp.
CTTGTGGTACATAGAGTTGACACATCTAATATATTGTCGATATAATAAGAAAGTAACTCTCTATCAGCTACTGTGTATTCTATACCATTAATAACTCCCGTATCTCCAACATTAGCAAAGTCACAAGCCTTAATAGTAACACCATTTTCTGCTAAATAAACGGGATTGTCTCCATTACAAATAAGGAGTGTGTTGCCTCCCTCATTTGGATTATTATCGTTGTTGTTATCCTCCCCACTACACCCAGCAATAAGTAAAGTTAAAAAAAGGTAGAGTAGTTTTTTCATACTGTAAAATGTTTGTTTTGAATAAATATAGAAAAACCCCTTACTAAATTAATAGTAAGGGTTAACTGCTATTGAGTTTTCACAGTGTGTTATTTTGCTTTTAAAAAACCAAAGATAGCCAACCCAAACATTACAATATCAGGGGCAGCACTTTCAATGCTAAAATTCATAATGGGTTCATTGGCTAAGATTCCAAAAAACACATACATAAGCACTATTGATCCAATGATGTAAGCCATTAAAAGATGTTTTGCTGTTTTTAATTCGCAGTTTCTTGACAGAAATAGCATTAGGCCAACCATTAATAATGCTGGGGATAGACCATAGTGGAATAATTCGCCCATTTTTAATGCATCTGTATTTTCTGAGAGTACAATCTCATTGCCGATTGCTGAGGCAAAGAACATCATAATAAGCCCCATAAGGGTATTATATAAACCGAGAATTGATAAGGATATTTTTGTTTTCATAATAAATAATATTAATTAATTAAAAATAAAAAAATTGACAGACTTTTTAAAAACATTTATGTTTCTTATTCTTTAACAAGCAATTTTGCCCTATACATTTGTTCTAGGAAAGGGGTGCACTTGGGGGTTACTTTTCTTGTAATCTCTTTTTTAGAATACTATTTCTTATCAATAGCCCAAGTGTTAGAAGGGGATGTACTATAACAAATATCCAAATATTAGCCTCTTCATATGTTATGCCTGTTGCGCCCGCTATCCATCTTAATATATCTACGCACATCTGAAATAATTCTTGCATATTATTTTTGTTTTGAAGGTCTTTAATATAAAAAAACCTTATTAATTTATGGCAAGGTTTGTACTAAGTTACTAAAACTATAGTGGGCACCACATTACAGTGATGACAATTAGTACACTGTACACTTAATAATAAGCTCTTTTTCAAGGATATGGGTGCTTTTTTTCATTGTAGGAGTGTCTACCTAGGCACAACAAATCTTTTTTCGCTGCTTTTATTAACTAAGGTTAGACCTTAAATAAGAGCATTAAGTACAACATTACCACAACATACGTGTTTTTTGCAATGTTTAATTTTTATTCATTTATGTTTAATATTTGATAGACGCATGCCAATCCCTTAGTATTTAAAGGCTTTTATTGCGATATTAATAATTTATTACCCCAAAAATTTTGCATGTAGTTGTTTTGTATGGTAATTGTTGCCATAATCTTATTTTATCTCTACTATATTTCCAAAAAATTAATCGAGATGAAAAATATTACAAAAAAATTTACAAAAAATAGTACAGTATCAAATCAAATAAGTTTGTTTTTAGGTCAAGCTTTTTTACTTGTTTGTCTAATGCTAGTTTCTTTTGCATCAGCACAAACTCCAGAAGGGACATGGAAATTTACACCTTCAGCAGGTGCTTTTATGGTAGGCCCAAACCAAGGAACAGGAGACTACTTTACCTCTTCTGCAGCTGACGTTTCTACAAGAGATTGCCTTTTTGATGATGAGTATGTATTTAACGCAGATGGCTCATTTGCCAATGTTTTAGGTAGTGATACCTGGTTAGAAGGTTGGCAAGGAGTTGCCCCAGATGCTTGTGGTACACCAATAGCGCCACACGATGGTTCCAATGCTGCAACTTGGTCTTACAGTTCTTTTACAAATACAATTACAATTGTTGGTGATGGAGCTTTCTTAGGGTTGGCTAAAGCACATAACACAGGAGAAGATGGGTCTCCAGTTGATGATACAATTACTTATGAGGTGTCATCAATTACCTCTACCAATATGACCATAGATATTCAAATAAATGGTGGAGCATGGTGGCGTTTCCTTTTTACAAAAGAAGCTGCGGCTGGGTCTGATGCTACCCTAAGTGATTTGCAAGTAGATAGTGCATCTCTTGCAGGTTTTGGCTCTGTTACCACGACTTATACTTATGCGGTACCTACAGGATCTAGTGTACCTCAAATTACAGCCGCAACCACAACAGATACCAATGCACAAACTGTCATTACTCAGGCTACAACAATACCTGGTGATGCAACAGTTTTAGTAACCGCACAAGATGGTACAACAACCCAGACCTACACAGTCTCTTATGAGTATGGTCCTCCAACACCCCCAGCTAGAGATGCAGGTGATGTGATTTCTATTTTTAGTGAAGCCTACACAGACATAACTGGAACTGATTTTAACCCATTTTGGGGGCAATCAGGACATGGTTCTGCCAATACCAATTATGTTACTGCAGATGGAAATACGTTACTACATTATCCAAATTTCAATTTCCAAGGAATCGATTTTTCAACAAATGCTCAAGATGCATCAGGTATGGAATACCTTCATTTAGACATATGGACACCAGGTGATCCAGCTAGTTTTGGTCTTCAGGTGACTCCAATTAATAATGGAACTGGAGTAGCAGAGCTATTAACATCCATTACATACTCTTCTGGCACTTGGTCTAGTGTAGATATCCCAATAGGAGATTTTACTGGTATGACTTGGGATAGTGTTTTTCAATTAAAATTTGCTGGAGGTGGTGGCAGTGATGAATTTTATGTAGATAATATTTATTTCTGGAAAGAGCCTAGTGCCGCAGGAACAGATGCTACTTTAAGTGATTTGCAGGTAGATAGCGCATCTCTTACAGGGTTTGGCTCTGGTACTACGTCTTATACTTATGGGCTGGTTGATGGAACGACCACTGTGCCTCAAATTACAGATGCTACACCAACAGATGCTAACGCGCAAACTACTATTACTCAAGCTACAGCAATTCCTGGGGACGCAACAGTTGTAGTGACGGCTCAAGATGGCACAACAACCCAGACCTATACAGTATCTTATTATTACGCGTCACCCGCTACAGGGCCAACAGCACCCCCAGCTAGAGATGCAGGTGATGTGATTTCTATTTTTAGTGAAGCCTACACAGACATAACTGGAACTGATTTTAACCCATTTTGGGGGCAATCAGGACATGGTTCTGCCAATACCAGTTATGATCCTGGAGATGGAAACATATTATTAGCATATACAAATTTCAATTATCAAGGAATCGATTTTTCAACAAATGCTCAAGATGCTTCAGCAATGGAATATCTTCATTTAGATTTATGGACCCCAGCTGATCCAGCAGTTTCTACCATTAGAGTGACTCCAATCAATAATGGAACTGGAACAGGAGAGGTTTTAACACCAATTACTTATACAACTGGAACCTGGACGAGTGTAGACATTCCAATCGCTAGCTTTACAGGGATGACTTGGGATAGTGTTTTTCAATTAAAATTTGACGGAGGCAATGGAACTACAGCAATTTATGTGGATAATCTTTATTTCTGGAAGTCAGGAACGCAAGCCGATGCCTCTTTGAGTGATTTGCAGGTAGATAATGCAACTATTAGCGGATTTGCTCCAGGGGTAACATCTTATTCCTATGATGTAGCTGTAGGTGCTTCGACACCTCAAATTACCGCAGCTACTACAACAAATGTATTCGCACAGACTTCTATTACTCAGGCTACATCTATACCTGGAGATGCTACTGTTGTAGTTACAGCAACTGATGGCTCCACAACTAGAACCTATACAGTATCTTACTATTACTCATCTCCTGCAACAGGTGCTTCGGCCCCACCAGCAAGATATGCAGGTGATGTGATCTCTATATTTGGTGATACCTATACTAATGTACCTATTGAAGACTATAATCCAAATTGGGGGCAATTAGGATATGGTTCTGCCAATATCAGTTATGATCCAGGAGATGGAAGTACACTCTTGCATTACCCTAATTTCAACTACCAAGGAATGCAGCTAGCAGGTGGACAAGATGCTTCAGACATGGAGTACCTTCATGTAGACTTATGGACATTATCTACCTCAGCAATTAAAGTAAGCCCTGTTAATTCAGGAACAGGTCCAGGAGATGCTTTACAAACAATTTCACATACCATTGGTTCTTGGACAAGTGTAGATATTCCAATAGGTGATTTTACTGGCATGACTTGGGATAATGTCATCCAGATGAAGTTCGATGGTGGTAACGGGACTACAGATGCTATTTATTTAGATAATATTTATTTCTGGAAATCATCAACATGTGCTAGTACAACTATTTGGGATGGAACTGCTTGGAGCAACGGAGCTCCAGACGCAAATTCGTATGCTATAATTAACGGCGCATATAGCACTGGAACTAATGGAGACCTTACAGCATGTGTTATGCAAGTTGATGCAGATATGACTATAGACACTGCTACAGACACTTCTGTTGGTGAAATTTTAGTTACTACAGGCAATACCCTAACTATAGACAAGACCTCTTCTTTAACAGTTTCTGGAGACTTTACCAACACAGGTAGCGTTACTCTAAACTCTACCGCAGATGATTTCTCATCTCTAATTGTGGAAGGAACCGCTAGCGGAGATATCCTTTACAATAGGTTTGTAAATGTATATGACGACACCCTTGGCGGCGGTTGGGATTTTGTAGGAGCCCCTACCGGGATGACCATTGCAGATTTTATATCGGCAAATGGAGCCAACATACAAGTACTTGGTGATGATTATGCATTCGCTCAGTATGATAATGCGACTGGACAGTATACTAGATACGCAACAGCCTCACAAACAGGAAGCTTTACACCTGCACAAGGGTATGCATTGGCAATGTCACCAGAGGATCTACCTCCACCTCCATCAGGTGGCGTACCTGGAACCACAGTAGCCTTTACTGGTGCTATGGAAACTACATCTCAAAGCATCAATATTGTTAACAATCATGACGGCGCCGGAGGTAGAAGATGGAACTTGGTATCAAATCCTTTCCCTTCATATATATCAGGAAATACTGCTGCAGGAGTTACTAACTTTATAGATGCAAACAGCACTGTTATTGATAATGAGCGTTTGGCTGTATATGGTTGGAATGGCTCTGATTACGATATTTACAACCAGCTTTCAGGTGGTTTTTCAATAGCTCCTGGTCAAGGATTTTGGGTAGCTGCAGCAGGCACATCAGATGCCGCTCTTGATTTTACAGCTGCTATGCGTACTACTACAGGAACTGGAGATTTTGTTTCAGGACCACAGCTACTTACTTACAATTTAGGATTAAAGCTTTACAATGGTGAGATAGAAAGAGCAGCAACCAATTTCTACTTTAGAGATGGTCTTACCCTAGGTCTTGATCCTGGATACGATGCAGCAGCATACAACCAGTCAACAAAACTAAGTTCAAGACTGACCGGTGGAAGCCAAGAAACAGCATTTGCTATAAATGCTATGGATATTGATGATTTGCAAAACACTAGAGTGCCGCTAGAGATAAGACAAAATGCAGGACAGGCCTTTACTATTAGTATTTCAGAGATGGAACTGCCTCAAGATATCTCTGTATATCTAGAAGATACCTTAAACGGTACTCTTACTTCACTAAAAGACGGAGACTTTGAGCTAACAGCACAAAGTAATCTTAGCGGAGCAGATAGATTCTTTGTTGTCTTTAAAGACAATAGCGTACTCTCTAGTGGAGATACCCTTGGTATAAATACGCTAAATGTATACAAAGCAAATACAGATAGCTTTGTTACTATAGCTGGAATAACACCAGATTTACAGCAACTAGATGTTAGGCTTTTCTCTATGTTAGGAGTTGTTGTAAAACAAAGCCTATTAAACACTACAACTGCAACTCAGAGAGTATCTACCCAGAACTTGGCAAGTGGCTTATACGTTGTACAGATAAAATCTGGAAACCAAGTTATTACCAAGAAAGTAATTATTAAATAGTTAAACAATAATTATCTCTCCAAGTATCTTAAATACTTGGAGAGACATTAAAAATAGAATTTTATGCAACGCTAATATTTTTGATAGACCTAAGAAAAACTCAAGTTTAATCTATTTCAAATCCAGGTTTTTGTAACGGTCTAAAATATAGTAATGTAATAAGAGTAGTTAAAATGTAAAGTCCTCACAGCAATGTGAGGACTTTTTTTATAAATCAACTATATTTAAAAAAAGAAATCACTCCCTCAAATGAGCAAAAAAGCCAAAGTAGTATTCGTAATAATACTTAGTGTTGCATTATATATATGGGTAGAATTGGCTGTTGGTATTTTCTTCCAGCACAGCTGGGGAGGAAGTTAATAGCCCTTATATTTAATGTAAAAGTAGCTTTGTAGCTGCTATTTATTTTTTATAACTTTAAGTGTGATGTTTTTTATTTTAAGGAAATAAACTTGTGATTCTAATACTGACATATTGATATGAGGTACCTTGGCAGAGCAATAACCGCTTAAAACTTTTTGGCCAATCATATTAAAAATAGAATATTTTGTAGCTTGATTAGAAAGCCCAGACAAAGCGATACTTGAACTTGTAGGATTTGGATGTACCTTGATTTTGTTTAAACCATTGTTGTTGATGTTTAAAGCAGTATCACAATCAGAAAAATAATCTTTTAAATAATCTATTTGAGTTTCATTGGTTCCGTGAGCTGCATTACCCTTTATATGGACTACATTTCCAGATAAATAGGAATATTCTGTAATTTGAGGATTTCCCATGATTACTCCCGATGTCAGTTGACTGCCATTGTATCCTTGATTTAAAGCAATATTGAAGGCGGCTACTTCTGCATCGATAAAAGGGACTCCAACATTAGACCATCCACCCAAATACGGTATAATTGGGTCATTTATATTGCTTATACTTAGGTATTTTATTGTTGTTAACGGAGTATCTAAAGTATCATAACCACAGAAAGAATTTTGTGGGTTGGTTGAGGAGCTAGGTTTAAAAAAACTTCCTGAATGATATTGTGGTTCATTTAAATGAGACACAACAGCACAGACAATATCAATTCCTGGATTGTTGTTTTCTATAAAAATATTATTTGCTAATCCTGCGCCATTAGAAAACCCAATGATTCTTATTTTTGTTGGATTTATGTTGGAATAGGTTTGTAAAAGATTGATGAGATCATTTATCATTTCCACATCCGGAGCATCACTATTTTCTGAACAAATATTCCAACTATTTAAATAGCCAGTTGGCGCAACTAGAGCGTGACATTCCAACACATTTGAGAATTCATTAACCATTCCAAAACCATTTCCGCCATTGCCATGAAGCAATATACTAACAGGAAACCCACCTGTTGGGACTTCGCCTGTTGGGACTTTTATATTCATTTCATATGAAAATCCATTTGGTTCTTGTGGCCAAAATTTAGCTATTTCAATATCTGTAGTTGATGTTAAGTCTTGCGCCAAAACCAATAATGGACTACAAAGAAAAAACAGCAATAGTGTTCTCATTCTATTTGATTAAATTTAACAAATATACTTTATGCCTTAGCCATACGTGCATTTACAGCATCCCAGTTAATGACATTAAAAAATGCGCTTACGTAATCTGGACGTCTGTTTTGGTAGTTTAGGTAGTATGCGTGTTCCCAAACATCAACACCTAAAATTGGTGTCCCACCACAACCAACACCTGGCATCAGCGGGTTGTCTTGGTTAGGGCAACCACATACCTCTAAAGATCCATCTTTAACTACGCACAAAAATGCCCATCCAGACCCAAACTGTGTTTTGGCAGCGGTTGCAAAAGTTTCTTTAAAAGCATCAAAGCTTCCAAAAGAAGCATCAATTGCAGCTGCTACTGCTCCTGTTGGAGCACCTCCACCATTTGGAGACATAACTTCCCAAAACAACGAGTGGTTGTAAAAACCTCCACCATTGTTTCTCACGGCTTTGTTGTTCATGTCAAGGTTTTGAAGAATTTCTTCAATGCTATTACCCTCCATGGTTGTACCTTCAATAGCTGCGTTGAGGTTGTTGGTGTATCCTTGGTGATGTTTTCCGTGATGAATCTCCATGGTTCTTTGATCTATATTTGGTTCTAATGCGTTGTGAGCATATGATAATTGTGGTAATTCAAAAGCCATAATAATAAATTTTAAAATTATTGTTTATTAATCTTGTGCAAAGTTACACATTAAGAGGGAATTATTCTGTTATAGAAATATTAAGGTTGCAATACCTTCAAAGAAACCTTTTGTTGCCCTCCGCTTTTATGTATTTTAGTACAAAATATTTTTCTTGAAAAACCAGGCTCCTTTTTTAATTTATGCTGCTGCTGCAGGCAGTGGTAAAACCTACACTCTAGTAAAAGAGTACGTAGGGTTTTTATTAAATCAACAAAAAAACAACTATTACCAATCTTTGCTGGCACTAACCTTTACTAATAAGGCTGTTGCAGAGATGAAAGATCGCATCATTGAAAATTTGCTGATCTTTTCTGAGAAATCTTCTACAACAAATCCACCACAAATGATGCAAGATCTTGCATCAGAGCTGCCCCTAGGACTGCCCAAAATTCAGACAAGGGCAAAGGCAATACTCACTCACATGCTGCATAACTATGCCGCCTTTAGTGTTGAAACGATTGATAAATTTAACCATCGTCTTATTCGCACTTTTGCAAAAGATCTCTCCTTGCCTAGTAATTTTGAGGTGGTTTTAGACCCAACTGCACTTCTTATAGAGGCCGTAGACAAACTCATAGATAAAACAGGGGTAGACCAAGCCATTACAAAGGTGTTAGTGGCCTTCGCCCTAGAAAAAGCTGATGACGATAAATCCTGGGATATCTCCAAAGATATTTTTAAAGCTGCAAAGCTCTTAAATAATGAAGATGATGCAGCGCATATCTCGCTTTTTAAAGACAAAACACTTTCAGACTTTGGAGAATTTAAAAAAGAACTTCACAAACATAAGCACCTTGCTGAAGATCTTATTTTAAAAGCCACAAATAAAGTTTCTGTTATTATTGAAACCCATGGCCTGGACAACAAATCCTTCTCAAGGGGTTCATTTATAACCTTTATAAATAGATTAATTAGCAAAGAGTATCCCAAGATAGATTTTTCGGCCATGTGGATACAAGACCTTGCACAAAAGCCAATGTATAGTGTCACTTGGGCAAAAAAAAATGAAGCTCTTGCTGCTATTATAGATCATAACCAATCAGTCTTTGAAGCCTTTATTGCTACAGCTCAAAAACAAGTAAATGCCCTTAGGTTTATTGCAGCTATTTTAAAAAACCTCACCCCACTTTCTGTAATTAATTTGGTGAGTAAAGAACTTGCCACCCTACAAGAGGAACAAAATCTTGTGCCTATAGCACAGTTTAATGCCCTTATACACAAAGAAATAAAAGACCAACCAGCGCCCTTTATCTATGAGCGGTTGGGTGAGCGGTACAGTCATTTCTTTATTGATGAGTTTCAAGACACCTCTGTCATGCAATGGCAAAACATGATTCCTTTGCTGGAAAATGCTCTATCTCAGGCACAAACCTCTAAAGACGGTTCGCTTCTCTTGGTGGGAGATGTAAAACAAGCAATTTACAGGTGGCGGGGAGGTAACCCAGAACAGTTTTTGTCACTCATCCATGAAAAATCTCCCTTTGACACGGCAAGTCCTGTGATAGAAAACCTACCTAAAAATTATCGTAGCTTAAAAGAGATTGTAGGGTTTAACAATAACTTTTTCTCATACGTATCTCAGTATTTAGAAGACCCATTACATGAAAAATTATACCTTGATGGCAACAAGCAAGAGCGTAACGAAAAAGCAAATGGATATGTTAATTTAGAATTTATTGACGCGCCAAATAAGGAAGAAAAAAACCAACTCTACGCAGAAAAAACCCTCGCTATTGTCAAGCATTTAAACGATCAAGGTTTTGCCTACAGTGATATTTGCGTGCTAACCCGCAAAAAAGATGATGGGGTGTTTTTAAGCACCTATCTTATGGAGCATGAAATAGGCGTGATCTCCTCAGAAACATTATTACTTGAAAATTCTGGGGTAGTTTCATGTATTGTTAACACCATCTTATTAAGTGTACAACCCACAGACACCCAAACCAAAATACGATTGCTAGATTTCTTGCACGCTCATTTTAAAATAACCATAGATAAGCACTCTTTTTTCACTTCTTTTTTAGAAAAAGGCGCGCCGTTTTCTCAGACATTAAAAAAATATGATATTGATTTTGATCTTTTACAAGTAGCCCAAAAATCGTTATATCAAAGCGCAGAGTATATCGTAAAACAATTTGGCTTAGATAAAATTGCCGATGCCTATTTATATGGTTTTATGGATCTTGTTTTTGAGTACCAACTAAAACCACAAGCAGACACCTTAGAGTTTTTAGATTATTGGGAAACAAAAAGACAGACCGCCTCTATTGCCTGTGGAGAAAATACCAACGGTGTCCAGTTCATGACCATTCATAAGGCCAAGGGGCTTGAGTTTCCTGCGGTGATATTTCCATACGCCAATATAGATCTTTATAATGAGATAGAACCTAAAACTTGGATTTCTGTTCCAGATACCTGGAGCCAAGACTTTGATCAAACACTCATCAATTACAACAAAAGAATTGCTGATTATAACCAACAAGGCGCCGCGATACACAAAAAAAGAAGACAAACCATAGCCCTAGACAATTACAACCTATTGTATGTAACCCTTACGCGCGCTGTAGAGCACCTATATATCATCACAGAGAAACCCAAAGAAATTAAAGATACTATCAAAAATTCTCAGCAACTTTTTTCTGAATTTTTAAAACAACAAGGCTTGTGGGATGAGAACCAAGAGATATATGCCTTTGGAAATTCTAGCCCACAAACTCATGGAAAAAACAAGCAGCTCTTTAATAGGGTTTCTGTTAAGTTTCTTTCCAGCACACCTGAAGAGCATAATGTACATATCATAAAAAATAAGAACATTGCTGTGTCTGCAAAAATGAAAGAGGCTGTTGTAGAAGGAAACCTTTTTCATGACACCATGGAGGAAATAAAATATCATAGCGATGAAGCTTTTGTTTTCCAGAAATTAAGACGCCTGGCTACCATCTCAGAGCAAAAAATTGCAGCCTTGCAATTGAAGGTGCAAACCGTATTACAAGATCCAGCCTTGCACCCTTTATTTGAAAGTGACGCTCAGGTGTTTAACGAGCGAGATATTATCACTAGGCAAGGATACACTCTAAGGCCTGATAGATTAAACTTTCATCCTCAAACAAACTCGGTAACGATTGTAGATTACAAAACAGGTACTCCTAGTTATGAGCATGAAGATCAAATTAACGGCTATGCTACCGCGCTGTTAGATATGGGCTACACCATTAAAGATAAAATTTTGGTCTACACAAATCAAACAATACTAATAAATAAAATTTAACTTTGCTTTTTTAAAATCATCGCAATCTAGAGATATGTACGGAACCATTAAAGCGCATTTACAAAAGGAAATACAAGACATTAAAGACAATGGCCTTTTTAAAACAGAGCGTATCATTACCTCCCCTCAAGGCGCAGAAATAAAAATTAATACCGGAGAAACAGTATTAAATTTTTGCTCAAATAATTACCTAGGGCTTTCTTCTCATCCAGAAGTTGTACAGGCAGCAAAAGATGCCATGGACACACACGGTTTTGGAATGTCATCGGTTCGTTTTATTTGCGGTACTCAAGACATCCATAAAAAATTGGAGTCTAAAATCGCAGATTTTTACGGTACTCAAGACACTATATTATACGCCGCTGCTTTTGATGCTAACGGAGGTGTTTTTGAACCTTTACTTGGTAAAGAAGATGCTATAATTAGTGATTCTCTAAATCATGCTTCTATTATTGATGGTGTCCGTTTGTGTAAGGCAGCACGTTACAGGTATGCCAACAACAATATGCAAGAGCTTGAGCAAAGACTCATAGAGGCAAATAAAAATGGCGCTCGTTTTAAAATCATAGTAACAGATGGGGTCTTTTCTATGGACGGCGTTGTTGCTTCTTTAGACAAAATATGTGACCTAGCAGACACCTACGACGCACTTGTGATGATTGATGAGTGTCATGCAACTGGTTTTATTGGTCAAACAGGTAGAGGAACCCTTGAAGACAAAGGGGTTATGGGCCGTATCGATATTATTACCGGAACTCTAGGAAAAGCCATGGGAGGCGCCATGGGAGGATACACTACCGGCAAAAAAGAAGTTATTGAGTTGTTGCGTCAACGCTCTAGACCTTATTTATTTTCAAATTCATTGGCTCCTGCAATTGTTGGGGCCTCCATAAAAGTATTTGAAATGCTCGAGAGCGATACTACTTTAAGAGATATTTTAGAGAGTAACACCAATTATTTTAAAAAAGCAATGAAAGATGCTGGTTTTGATATTGTAGATGGTGACTCTGCTATTGTTCCAGTAATGTTGTATGATGCCAAGCTTTCTCAGACCATGGCAAATATGTTACTGGAAGAAGGGATTTATGTCATAGGCTTCTTCTACCCAGTGGTACCAAGGGATAAGGCTAGAATTAGGGTGCAGTTATCTGCAGCACATACCAAAGCACACCTAGACAAAGCCATACAAGGATTTATCAAAGTGGGTAAGAAACTAGAGGTTATATAGCTTCTTGTGATATATAAATACTCAAAAAAACTATCAAGTAAATAAAAATTTAATAGATTTGTTTTTGTTAATAAACTTTAACAACTTACTTTTGCATTTAATTATATACATAACTAAACAAATAATTATGAAACATCTTAAAAGTATCTTAGTTGCTGCTCTTATTCTATTAGTAACAGGCGTAACAAATGCTCAAGATAAAAACAATCCATGGGCTATCGAGGTAGGTTTAAACGCTGTTGATACATTCCCAACAGGTCTTAGAGACGGACAAGTAGACAAAGATTTCCAAAACGGGACTCTTTTTTCTGAATACTTTAATGTAGAAGATCATTACAATATTCTTCCATCTGTATCTAGAGTTGCGGTAGGGTATTACTTAGGTGATGGATTTACAATGGGCGCAGTAGGTACTGTAAACAAAGTAGAAAGACTAGGAACACTTGAAATTGAAAGTATAAATTACTACGGTTTTGATGGAGAAATAAAATATAGCTTCAGAGAAATGCTAGGAAACGGTTGGGTTGATCCTTCTATCGGTATTGGTGGAGGTTACACTTGGCTAGGAGATGCAAGATTTGGTACCGCTAACGGTTTAGCAGGTGTTAAGTTTTGGATGTCAGAATCATTGGCTTTAAACGTACAATCTACCTATAAGCATTCTTTTGAAGATTACGGAGCAAAGCATTTCCAACATTCTGTTGGTCTATTGTTTAAGTTTGGAGGAAAAGATACAGACTCAGATGGTGTCTATGATCACGAAGATGCTTGTCCAGAAACTGCAGGTCTTGCTCAGTTTAACGGTTGTCCAGATACAGATCTTGACGGCGTAGAGGATAGAGAAGATACCTGTCCTAACACCCCTGGTCTTGCAGAATTTGCAGGTTGTCCAGATACAGATGCCGATGGTGTTGCAGATCCACAAGATGCTTGTCCTACTGTTGCAGGTCTAGCTTCTATGAATGGTTGTCCAGATGCAGATGCAGATGGTGTAACTGATGCAGATGACGCGTGTCCTACTCAAGCTGGTGATAAAGCTAATAAAGGATGCCCATGGCCAGATAGTGATAACGATGGTGTTTTAGACAAAGACGATGAATGTCCTGCAGTAGTTGGTACTGTTGCAAACAAAGGATGTCCAGAAGTACCTCAATTAACTATTGAGATTATGAAAGATTTGAATGACATGTCAAAAACGATTTTATTTGATATTGGAGACTCAACAGTACATTCAGATTCTTATGATACACTTCAAAAAATGAAAGATATCATGAGTACCTACTCAGATGCTTCTTTTGTAATCACTGGTTACACAGATAACACTGGTAGCGCCGCTAAAAACCAAACACTTTCTGAAGAGAGAGCAATGGCTGTGAAAACATATTTAGAATCACTGGGGCTTGCTGCAGGTAGATTATCTACAGAGGGTGCTTCAACTTCTAATCCAGTTGCATCAAATAACACAAGAGCTGGTAGAAAACAAAACAGACGTGTAGAGGTTTCTTCTAAAGAGTAATCTTCCACAAATAATTAATAGAAAACGCCTCCTTTTAAGGGGGCGTTTCTTATTTTTATAACATGCATACTTTTCAAGAAGAAACAATACTTTACCTCACAAAAAAACACGGCTCTTTATCGCAGCTTACTATCATTCTTCCAAGTAAAAGAGCGGGGGGGGTTTTCTTAAACCATCTCAAAAATCAGGCGCTTCACACAAGTTTCGCTCCTAAAATTATTAGCATAGAAACATTTATAGAACATGTTTCTGACCTTCAGATTATTGACCCAACTGCGCTGTTGTTTAGAAGCTATGAAACCTATCTCAAACTAGATAGTATTCTTGAGAAAGAAAGCTTTGACACCTACAGTACATGGGCCACTACATTACTTGGAGATTTTAACGAGATGGATCGTTATCTTCTAGACACGCACTCATTTTTTAACTACCTCAATGATATTCAAGATTTAAATCATTGGTATCTTAGAGATGATAAAACCCCGCTTATAGAAAAATACCTTGCTTTTTGGAATAGCCTTCAAGAATTTCACAAAAACCTAAAAGACCACTTATTAAAAGACCACTTAGGCTATCAAGGACTCGTCTATAGAAAAGCGGCCGAAGACATCTCTCATTACATGGAGGCCAACCAAAGCACAAAGCATGTTTTTATAGGGTTTAATGCCCTTAATGCCGCAGAGCAGACAATAATGCAAGAACTTCTAGAACTAGACCAAAACGAGGTTATTTGGGACACAGACAGCTATTTCTTTGAAGATACCGCCCACAGCGCATCGTTGTTTTTAAGAGGATATAAAAAAAATTGGAAGCACTACCAAAAAAAACCATTCACCAACATTGCTAGTAATTTTAGTAAACCCAAGGCATTTTCATTTGTTGGGGTACAAAAAAATATTGGGCAGGTCAAATATGTAGGCAATCTATTGTCCACATACACTAAAGAACAACTTGCTCAAACTGCTATTGTTTTGGCAGATGAAAACCTATTAGTGCCCTTATTACACTCACTGCCTGAAAATGTTGATGAGGTAAACATTACTATGGGGGTATCTCTAAAAACGATGCCTTATGCTACTTTTTTTGAAATTTTGTTTTCGGTAAAAGCAAAACCTGCTGGCAGTTATTATTATAAAGATGTTCAAGCTCTTTTAAGTCATCCACTTATTGCCAACATGATGGTAAGTGCAGACGCTATGTTAGCTCATATTAAAAAAGAGAATATAACCCACAACACCCAGGAGTATTTACAATCAATTTCAAATCCAAAGGATCTTGAAATTATACAATTGTTATTTCAAGACTGGGGGCTTGACAGCGGCATGGCTATTACCTGTTGTAATAATTTACTGGATCGTGTAGCCTCGTCAAATTTAACTACTATCCAAGAGGTTTGTATATCTTACTTGCAAGATATATTTTCGAAAATTTCCGCTCTTAATGAGACCTATAGCTACCTAACAACACTCAAAACAGTGCAACAGCTATATAGAGAACTCATCGCAAGCACAAGCTTAGATTTCAAGGGAGAGGCCTACCAGGGGCTTCAAATTATGGGGGTGTTAGAGACAAGGGTTTTAGACTTTAAAAATGTAATAATGACCTCTGTAAACGAGGGCACCTTACCCTCTGGGAAATCAAACAACTCTTTTATTACTTATGATTTAAAAAAGCAATACAACCTGCCAAGCTTTACAGAGAAAGACGCAATTTACACCTATCATTTCACCCATTTGTTACAAAGAGTAGAAACGGCCACTCTTCTATATAACACCCACTCAGAGGGATTAAATACAGGAGAGAAAAGTAGATTTTTATTACAACTTGAAGTGGGCAATCTAGCCAATCACAACATTACACATTCTACCGTTAGCCCAACAATAACGATGGGTCAAAAAACATTGGCACGTGTAGAAAAGACACCGAAAATTTTAAAGCGTTTACAAGAAATAGCCTCTAAGGGTTTTTCTCCGTCTTCTCTTACCAGCTATATTAGGAACCCTATAGATTTTTATTTTCAGAAGGTATTAAAAATCCAAGAGCATAAAGAAGTAGAAGAAACCGTTGCGGCCAATACCCTAGGAACCATAGTGCATGATACCCTCGAGGAGTTATACACCCCCTTTGTGTCCAAGGAATTATCGGTAGCTGCTTTAGAGAGCATCTATCCTAAAATTTCGGCAGAGATTACAGCACAGTTTACAAAAAGCTTCAAGGGAGGAGATTTCTCTAAAGGCAAAAACCTACTCATTTTTGAAGTTGCAAAAAAGTATGTGTCTAATTTTATTGACTTTGAAATTAAAGAGGTGAAGGCAGGTCATAAAATCATAATTAAAGCACTTGAGGCAGACTTAGGTATTAGTGTTGAGGTGCCGGGGCTTGATTTTCCGGTTCGCGTTGGCGGTAAGGTAGACCGTATAGACCACTACAACGGCCAGATGCGTATTATTGATTACAAAACAGGAAAAGTAGAGCAAAAAGATCTGGTAGTTTCGCACTGGGAAAAAATTAGGCAAGAATACTCCTTAAGTAAAGCGTTCCAGGTACTAACCTACGCGCTTATATACAATGACAAAGCGCCAATTACCCGGGCATTTGGAGGGATTATTTCTTTTAAAAACTTAGGAGCTGGCTTTTTAAAATTTACAGAAAAAACAGATAAAAAAGACGCGACCATCACTCAAGAAACACTAGTGATGTTTAAGGAGCAACTCGTTGCTTTAATTCAAGAAATATGTGATATGAGTATCGATTTTCAAGAAAAAGAGGTGTAGATGCAGTCTATCAAAAACCAAGTACTCGCTCCATTACAGCCAGCACAAAAACCTATTGTGTATGACGCCTATTTTAAAAATGACCGAAAGGCTAAAGCAGTTGTAATTTTTTGTCATGGCTATAAAGGATTTAAAGATTGGGGTCCTTGGCATTTGGTTGCAACCGCCTTTGCAAAGGCAGGGTTCTTTTTTCTGAAATTTAATTTCTCTCACAATGGCGGGACTGTACACCAACCCATTGATTTTCCAGACTTAGAGTCTTTTGCACAAAATAATTACTCCTTAGAGCTAGATGATGTAGATAGGGTATTAGATTTTATTTGCGCAGATTCTAACTATAGTAACCAGATAGATGCCTCAAAAATAAGCTTAATTGGCCACAGCAGAGGCGGTGGTATTGCGCTTATTAAAGCCCAAGAAGACCCAAGGGTAAACAAGGTTGTTACCTGGGCAGGGGTGAGTGATTATAAAGCGCGTTTCCAAGAAAATACGCCAGGATTTTTAGAATTTAAAAAACAAGGAGTGTATTATGTCCAAAACGCCAGAACAAAACAGCAGCTGCCTCACTACTGGCAATTTTACACCAATTTTATAGAAAACCAAAAGCGACTAACTATTAAAAGAGCTGTGCAAGAATTACAAAAACCGGGGTTAATTATTCATGGAGAGAATGACACTACAGTGGGTATGCAAGAGGCCCAAAATTTACACCAATGGGGCAACACCAGCGAGCTTTTTATAGCCCCAGAAGCAAACCATGTTTTTAACGCCAAACATCCCTACCCCCAGGCTAGTATGCCAAAGGCGCTTACTGATGTTGTAACAAAAACAATTTTATTTTTAAGCGCTTTATAATGGGTGCCTTTAATATTATTTTTAAATTGCCATAAAAACTAAGCATTATGAGAAACTTCCTTTATGTAATTATAGCCCTATTGATTATCTCCTGTGAAACCGACCAGAACGGTTGCCCTGGAGAACTTACATTAACTGCTAATTTATTGGAGGCAGAGGTGCGTTACACTGCAGTTTCAAATGTTGAGAATTGTCTAGCATACAAAGATGCAATTACCCAGTATATTGATTGTTCTAATGTACTTGCAGAATTTGAGAAAGATATATATCGTGAAATTATTGCTTTTTTACCCTGCTCAGACAATGAAAACACTCTGTCTTTACAAGGAACCTGGAATTTAACATCTATTGTCAATGCAGGTGGTCCTGTAGATATAATAGCAACTTGTGCAAATGAAAATTACATCACAGCAACTGCTAGTTCTGGGACGGCATATTTTCATTTTAATGAAGATCAAAATGGCAACTCTGTACCTTGTTTTGTGAGTGATACAGATAATTTTACCTACACAAATTTTCCAGAAGGTTCTAGCCAGTTTGTATTAACCACAGAATCTGGCGAGGTCCTAGCGGGGATATTGATAGAATTTGGAACTGAGTTATCTATAACCGATAATGATGATATTTTAACATTTACAAAGCAGTAAATCCTTTTAAAACCCTTGCAGAAAGGTGAGGGTTTTTTATTTCTGAAATTCCTCTTTAGAGCAGATATGTTGGCACAACATAGGTTGTTAAAGATGGTAAAAGCCGAAAAGAACGTAAAAGTCTGTCAAAAGTCTGTCAATTTTTAGTAGTTTTATGCTGTTCTTTGAGTTGTATAGATAAAAATATTATTAGCCTTTTAGAAGGTTTCACAACTGGCTAGCCCCCACAGACCATAAAAAAAGCAACACCGACAAGATGTTGCTTTTAAGTGGAGAATATCGGATTCGAACCGATGACCCTTTGACTGCCAGCCAAATGCTCTAGCCAACTGAGCTAATCCCCCTTATTTATATTAATTACTCGTGCTCTTTTAATATTAGTAGCGGCTTTGTAGTAAAAAACTGCTCTTTTAAAATAACTTCACTTTGGCGCAGTAACTTTTTAAAGAACCCGCCTGTGTCTTTTCTTCTCAAAACACACAACATTTCTGGGCTTAAGGCGTTAAAATGCTCTACAATACCTTGAAAAACCGTTGCGTTCTCTGAAGTGATATCTCTGCTCATTAAGGCCTTTAGTTTTGGCTTTATCTTACGATCATTACCCGATGTATCTGGGGTAACTACCTGCAGTAAATCTAGCTTGGCATGAAACATATCTATAAGCGCCTTTAATGTTTGTGATGCCTTTGTGGTTTTTATCTTGGAGTTTTTAAATGCAAATAATATAGTATCTATTTTCCTGAAAAGATAGTTTGGCGGCACAATTAAAAGCGGAATATCTGTTTGGCGTATTATTTTTGTGGTAACCTTGCCTAAATACACCTCATCTTTAATCTCAACACTTTGAGGAGACAGCACAATTAAGTCTATTTTAAGACTCTTTGAGAGCTGAGACACCCCTTCAAAAACATCTCCGCTGATGGTCTTAGAAACTACTTGAACATCTTTGGTGCTTACATTTTCTAACACCTCTTTTAAGATAAGCTCTGTGGCGAGTGTTTTGATACAAGTAACATAAATGCGGGCATTGGTCATGGCAGCAAAGCTGGTTGCATACCTAAGATTGTTGATGCCATTTTCAATAGATCCAATAGGAACAAGAATATTTTTCATAGAATAAGTATATTTATAAAACGAGCGCAAAATTACATTTTAAATATGATTAGGCAGGCCAAAGCATCAGAAATTGTTCAACTCATTGCTATTACCAAATCATGTGCCGCTCACATGATATCAAATGACATCTATCAATGGAATGAAAACTACCCTAACATAAAAGCCTTTGAGCAGGACCTTGAGAGGGGAGAGTTGTATGTATTATACGCCCAAGACACCTTGCTGGGCTGTATAACAATATCCAACATAAAAGATAGTGAATACGAGACCATCTCTTGGCTTACTCAAGATATAAATCACTATTATATTCATAGATTGGCGGTCTCTCCAGCATTTCAAAAACAAGGCCATGCAAGAACCCTCATGGATTTTGCCGAATCTTTTGCAAAACAAAATGGGGCCGTATCTGTAAGATTAGACACCTTTAGCCAGAATAAACGCAACCAGCGCTTCTATGAAAATAGAGGCTATCAACGTCTTGGTAACATTTACTTTCCAAAACAAAGTCAGGACCCTTTTTATTGCTATGAACTTGTTTTATAATGTACTTTTACTCTCATAATGATTGACATTTCTTTTAAGCGCATACAGCAACTAGCCATACCCGCCATAATTGCAGGTATTGCAGAGCCCATATTATCTAGTACAGATGCTGCCGTGGTTGGTAATATCCCTGAGTTTGGTACAGAGTCTTTGGCAGCCGTTGGTATTGTTGGCGTGTTTTTATCTGCTCTTATCTGGATTTTAGCTCAAACCCGTAGCGCCATTAGCGCCATTGTATCTCAAAATGTAGGCGCAGGAACCCTTGCAGATTTAAGGAGTTTTCCAGCCCAGGCCATTTTTTTTAATATACTATTGAGTCTAGTAGTGTTGGGCTCGACCTATTTTTTTGTCGAAGAGATTTTCACCCTGCTTAATGCAAAGGGGATGATTTTAGACCTAAGTATAGCCTATTACAACATTAGGGTTTGGGGCTTTCCATTAACGCTCTTCACCTTTGCTATTTTCGGGCTCTTTAGAGGCCTGCAAAACACTTTTTGGCCTATGGTAATTGCTGCCATTGGTGCAGGGGTAAATATTGGCCTTGATTTTTTACTTGTATATGGTCTAGATGGTTTTGTAGCTCCTATGGGTGTTGTTGGTGCAGCTTGGGCAAGTTTAGTGGCTCAAGGAATAATGGCACTACTATCTTTACTATTGGTATTAAAAAAAACCCAGGTGTCTTTACGCCTAGAGTTTCCATTACACCCGCAAATCAAGCGCCTTGTAACTATGTGCGCTAATTTATTTTTACGCTCTATAGCCTTAAACGTCGCCCTTATACTTTCCACAAGAGAGGCTGCAGGGCTTGGCAAAGAATATGTTGCAGTACATACCATTGCCATGAATATCTGGTTGTTTACAGCCTTTTTTCTAGATGGCTACGGCGCTGCCGGAAATATTTTAGGAGGCAGGCTCCTTGGAGCAAAAAACTATACCTCTCTATGGAAGTTAACCCAAAGAGTTACCTTTTATAATACCATCGTAGCCATTGTTTTAATTTTAGCCGGGGTGCTTTGTTACAACTATGTGGGGCTCATTTTCAATAAAGATCCTTTGGTGCTTAGTCTATTTACAGGGATGTTTTTTATGGTTTTAATTTGTTTGCCTTTTAATGCTGTAGCATTTACACTTGATGCTATTTTTAAAGGCCTAGGTGAAATGGCCTATTTAAGAAATGTGTTGTTAGGGTCTACCTTTTTAGGTTTTATTCCTGTGCTTTTACTCTCAAATTACATGGGCTGGGGCCTTATAGGTATTTGGGCAGCAATAATTGTTTGGGTAGGCTGGAGAGCCGTTGCCCTAATTATCAAATACCGTAAAAAGTACCTGCCACTTGCTTTGTAAGTGTTGTAGGGGTTATTTAACACAATATTAAGTCGGTTTAGGAAACAGACTTGATTACTTTTGTAAAAAAATTGAATTATATGAGCGATTTTCATGCCTTAAAAATATCAGAAACAAAACAAGTAACCCCTACCTCTGTAGCAGTTACTTTTGAAGTTCCTCAAGCGCTTAAAACCACTTTTAGTTTTATTGCAGGACAATATATTACATTAAACCACACCATAAACGGTGACAAAGTAAGACGCGCCTATTCTATTTGCAGCGCCCCATCAAGCGGGCTGCTTACAGTAGGTATTAAAAAAGTAGAGAATGGTACATTTTCTGTCTATGCCAATGAGCAATTAGCAGTTGGGGATGTTTTAGAGGTAATGCCCCCACAAGGAACATTTACCTTTAAGCCCAACTCTCAAGAGGCGCATCATATTGCCGCCTTTGCAGCGGGTAGTGGTATTACCCCAATTCTCTCCATCGCTCAAACAGCCCTGGAGCAGCAGTCTAACAGCACTTTTTTATTGGTCTACGGAAATCAAACCAAGAAAGAAGCTATGTTTTATGAGGCTATAGAGCAATTAAGGGCGCAGTTTCCAGAGCGATTCTTTGTAGAATATATTTATAGCCGCTCTCAAGAAACCAATGCAGCTCGAGGCCGTATTGACAAAAACGTTGTTAGTTATTACCTAACTAATAAATACAAACAAACCCGCTTTGAAGACTTTTATGTATGTGGCCCTGAGGCCATGATTGATGAAGTTTCAAATACACTTGTAGCTTCAGGAGTTTCAAAACAGCAGATCCATTTCGAGCTGTTTACAACAAGCCAGGGGGCAGTTTCAGAGGCAGTGCAGGATGGTACAACGTCTATATCTATTATTGTTGACCAAGTGACAGAGACCTTTACTATGGCGCAAAATAAAACAATTCTAGAGGTGGCTTTAGAAAAACAGCTGGATGCTCCGTATTCTTGTCAAGGAGGTATTTGCAGCTCTTGTATTGGAAGAGTAACCCAAGGGAAAGCCCAGATGCGCCAAAACCAAATCTTAACAGATAGCGAGGTTGCAGAAGGACTTGTGCTTACCTGTCAAGCACATCCAGTTACCTCCACATTGGTGTTGGATTATGATGATATCTAGTAAGTGCTTATTTTAAAATAGACAGTACTTTTTCAACAATAGCGCTAGGAGAGATGGTTTCTATGGCCTTCTCATATCCATCTGGATAACTATTACCATACACTGAACTTGGCACCAAAGGGTATTTTGTTCTATCTGCAAGGAGTTGGTTTTCAATGGGCTGGTTAAAGGGCGCAAAGCCTAAAAAGGGATGCGTAACTCCCCATAGGGTAAGCACAGGAATTTCATATAAAGCAGCAAGATGCCCATTACCACTATCCATAGCTAGCATGATATCTAGGTTTGATATGAGCTGCAGTTCTTGAGTAAAGGATAGTTTACCCGCTATGTTTGTAACCCCTTTAAGACCCTCAGAGAGCTTGTCTAATTGTGCTATTTCTGTGGCGCCACCTCCAAACAAAAAAATTGCATACTCTCCAGAGTTGCTTAACTGCTGCAGCACTTTTTTCATTAAATATATTGGATACATCTTTGCTTTGTGAGCCGCAAAAGGAGCCACGCCAATAAACTTTTTAGAGCTAAGACCCGTGATCTCTTGTGTCTTTGCAGACATTACTTTTCTTTTAGGGAATTGGTGACTTGTTAAATCTATAGGGTAGCCTAGTTTAGCAAAAACATCCACATATCGCTCATGGGTTTTTTTAAGAGCTTGTAGTTTGCCCCCATTGGCTCGTGTAAGTAGTTTTTTCTCGCTCCTTGCTTTATCTATGCTTGCCACTTTTATTGCTTGAAGCCACAACAAGGACCTAACTATTTTAGATCTCAATACATTATGAGTATCTGCAACACCTGTAATGTTTAATTTTTTAGCATCTTTCGCTAATTGAAACAAACCTAAAACCCCTTTGTGGGCACCCTTAACATCTACAGGTAAAACGGCCACGTTTTTAAGGTCTTCAAATAATGGGGATAAAAAACCTTTGGTAACAACAGTGACGTTTAGCTTTGGGTATGTTGCGGTAAGTACCCGCAAAACAGGAACCAACATGGCCACATCTCCTATAGCCGAAAGGCGAATTACTAAAATGTGTGGCGCAGTTTTCAATAGAATTAACTTAGGTGAAAAAAGGAGTTACTTTTGCTCTCTCAATACTGGGTTTAGCTCATCATCATTATACATTTTCATTTGCTTGTATACCTTCATGTACTTATCTCCTGTCTTGATATCCTGAAGTAATTGATCAATGGCATCACTAAGGTCAACGCGCTGTTCTAACAAGATATTTAACTTTGCTTGACACCCATCGCGGTGGCTTTGTGAGGCATTGGCCCGCGTAGCTTCTTGGTACATGTGATATACTTTTAAGGCCAAAATAGAGAGCCTGTCTACTCCCCATGCTGGGCTTTCTGTATTAATAGTTGCATTTGGATTAGTTGTAACGTCTTTATTTGCATCAAGAAAGTAGCTGTCTATGTATTCAACCATATCTGTGCGATCTTGATTACTTGCGTCAATTTTACGCTTTAGGGTCAAAGCGGCAACAGGATCAATTTGAGGATCACGAATGATATCTTCGTAATGCCATTGAACGGTATCAATCCAGCATTTACGATACAGTAAGTGCTCCAATAAATGAGTCTCTTTTGTATAGGTGTTTGTAAAAGGTTGGTCTACAGTGTTTATGATGTGATAGGTGTCAATCACTTGTTTGAAAACGTTGTTTGCAATCTCGCTAAAATTCATGGGAACTATGGTATAAAGTGTTAGTGTCTAGGCTACAAAGGTATCATAAATTTTTCATAGCATAGGAGCAATTAAACAGGGTTTTGCCTTCACACACAAGAAAACACCACCCCCTATCTTAGCCAAAGCAAGAGCAGTACCAATCCAAATAAAGACCATAAAAATACTTCACTGAACATCCGGCGGGTTTTTGATGTCCCAGACTCTATATAATTTGAGGTAATAGCGGCTAAAGGTGCAAAAAGGAAAAATAGCTCGCTTCCATTTTTTTGTGCTTTGACCAAAATAATGCCTACACTAATAATGGTAATAAGCAACATAGTTATGGCAGAGGGTCTCTCTTTTTTTGACAAAGAGGCTAGTTTTGTGAGTCGGGCTCCGCCCATCCAAACTAACAAACCCAGTAAAAAAGGGGTTGTAACAAAAAGCCCTCTATCCCCATAGATGCTAATGTCAAAATCTCTATCAGGTATCCAGTGGTACAGCCAAGAGTAAGAATCTGTAACCAAAAATTGATATGCCACTGCAATACTTGTGATGCCTAAAAATCCAATGATAGGAATGAATAGGTATGTTACATTAAATTTAGTTTTATTTATAATTGCGGGGTACAGTACTACAAAAAATAAAATGGCCCAACCATAAAAAAAAGAGGCCAATGTGATGTACATAGTAGCATCAAATATTTTTTTAACGGTGTTTTTTTCTGTGGTTAAACTCAAAATTCTTCTAGTTGCCAGCAGCACGAAGATGTTTGCCAAAATGAGCTTCGGGGCACTGTAAATTTGAGGGACTAGCAATATAAAAAGTACAAATACAAGAATGGCAAAGGTGTTGTTTTTTGTGACATTGTTCTTTCTAATGATAAAATCTAATAATAATACTGCAAAAACCATTAAAAAAAGAACCAGCCCATGAGAAGTTAAAGAACCTAGGCTAAGTGATAGGTCTTGTGTTGTTAGTAACCTAAAAAAATAGCCTATTATTATGGCAATACTTAGTAGTATATAATTTATGGGTTTAGATTTACCGAAAAAGCTTGTGAGCATATAGGGTATTTTATACTTTTGCGAAATAAATATAAAGATATGGCTTTAAGAGATATTTTCTACGCAATTCAAGAGTTTACAGAAGAAGTTTTATTTGCTCCTTTTAACGCATTAAGAGCTTTAGAGCTAGAAAACTGGACTGCGGCAAATGTTATGAACTGGTTGTTTATGCTTATTGGTTCTGTTGCATTTGTATACTGGATGCTGCAGTTAAAGAAATTTAATGATAATAATGAAGAAGACACCTCTTCTACATCACACTCATACCTTGGGGGAGATAAGTAATACTCCAGGCATTTTATAAATCAAAACCAATATCGGTTCTAAAATTCATCCTGTTAAAAGATAGTTTTTCTATGTTTTGGTAGGATTTTTTTATGGCTTTTTTATAGTCTGCATCTATTGATGTAACGGCAATAACACGTCCTCCACAGTTAACAACAGCGCCATCTTTTAAGGCAGTTCCTGCATGAAATAACAAAGAGTCTGAAACATTCTCAAGACCAGAAATCACCGCTCCTTTTTCATATGCTTCAGGATACCCTCCAGAGACCAACATCACAGTTGCAGCAGCTCTAGTGTCTATTTCAAAATGTAAGTTGTCTAGGGATTGCTTACAGGTAGCTTCAAAGACAGCTACCAAATCTGTTTTAATTCTTGGTAAAACAACCTCGGTTTCTGGATCTCCCATACGCACATTGTATTCTATCACAAAAGGCTCATTACCTACTTTAATTAAACCTATAAATACAAAACCCTTGTAATCTATATTCTCTTTTTGCAAGCCCTCTACTGTTGGTATAACAATGCGCTGCTCAATTTTTTGCATAAGCACATCATCTGCAAAAGGCACTGGAGAAATAGCCCCCATACCTCCGGTATTTAATCCTGTATCCCCCTCACCAATGCGTTTGTAATCTTTGGCAGTAGGCAATACTTTGTAGTTTTTACCATCTGTGAGCACAAAAACGCTTAGTTCTATCCCGTCCAAAAATTCTTCAATGACAACCGTATTACTGGCTGCGCCAAATTGACCCGCCAACATTTTTGTTAAGGCTTTTTTAGCCTCATTCAAATCTTGGATGATTAGTACCCCTTTCCCGGCAGCTAGGCCATCTGCTTTTAGTACATAAGGCGCTTTTAGGGTTTCTAGAAACTGTTTTCCTGCGGCTAGTGTTTCAGGAGTAAAACTTGCATACCCAGCCGTTGGAATATTGTGGGCCATCATAAATTCTTTGGCGCGCTCTTTACTACCCTCCAACAAAGCTCCTTTTTGTGAGGGGCCAATAATTTGCACTTTTTGTAAAACAGGGGTAGCCTCAAAATAATCTACAATACCTTGTACAAGAGGGTCTTCTGGGCCTACCACGACCATGTTAATGTTGTTGTTTATCACACATTGCTTTATGGCTTCAAAATCTGTAACAGATAGGTTTATGTTTGTTGCAATTGATGCGGTGCCTGCATTACCAGGGGCTACAAAAAGATTTTTACAACGGCTGCTTTTTGCCAATTGATAGGCAAAAGTATGTTCTCGACCCCCAGACCCTAAGACTAATATATTCATGAAATATAGATTTTATGCATCACAAAAATAGGCCCTTTTTTAAGGCTACTAAAATTATTTTTAGCATCAAATTATTTTTTTGAATTTACACATAAAAATACCAGGCAACTTATTTTAGAGCCTGAAGTAATACAGTATATTTATAGATATTTCTCAATAAGATAATCCATTTATTTTTTAGTTAAAATTGATTAAATTTGCAGCCTTAAACAATTCGTAGTTTTACTAATAAGCTTCCTGTTTTATGGAAACTGAATCACTCGCTACCGCGATTTTGCAAGATGAGCACAAAATTTAAAGAATATAAAGGCTTAGACCTCCCAAAACTTGGAGAAGAAATACTCGATTTTTGGAAAGAAAAACACGTTTTCGAGCAGAGTATTTCTATTCGTGAAGGAGCCACACCTTTTGTGTTTTTTGAGGGGCCTCCCTCTGCAAATGGACTGCCAGGGATCCATCACGTAATGGCTCGTGCCATAAAGGATATATTTTGCCGCTATAAAACTCAAAAAGGATTCAAGGTAGATCGTAAGGCTGGTTGGGATACCCACGGCCTCCCCATAGAGCTTGGAGTAGAGAAACAACTTGGGATTACCAAAGAAGATATTGGCACTAAAATTTCTGTAGAAGATTACAACACTGCCTGCAGGAAAGCAGTGATGAAGTACACAGATGTCTGGAACAAAGTAACCGAAAGCTACGGATATTGGGTAGACATGCAGGATCCCTATGTTACTTATAAGCCAAAATACATGGAGAGTGTGTGGTGGCTTTTAAAGCAGATTTACAATAAAAATTTATTATACAAAGGGTATACCATACAGCCTTATTCTCCTAAGGCAGGAACCGGTCTAAGTAGCCACGAGTTAAACCAGCCCGGAACCTATCAAGATGTTACAGACACCACCGTAGTGGCTCAGTTTAAAGCATTAGAGCGTTCACTCCCAGATTTTTTAAAGAAGTTCAATAACCTTCACTTTCTTGCCTGGACAACCACTCCCTGGACATTGCCCTCAAATACTGCATTAACTGTTGGGTCAAAGATTGATTATGTGGTGGTTGCAACCTATAACCAATACACCTTTGAGGCAATTCATGTAATTCTTGCCAAAAACTTGCTTGCAAAACAATTTGGCGGCAAATACGAGCAAACTCAAGATCTAGCTGTAGTATCAAATTACAACAAAGAAGATAAAAAAATACCTTTTTTGATTGCTGCTCATTGTAAGGGAAGTGATTTATTAGAAATCAGGTATGAACAGTTGCTAGACTACGCAACACCAGAGGGGGGGGCAGCAAACGCCTTTAGGGTCATTGCGGGAGATTTTGTAACCACAGAGGACGGTACAGGGATTGTGCATACAGCTCCTACTTTTGGTGCAGATGATGCCATGGTTGCCAAACAAGCAGTTCCGCAGGTACCTCCTATGTTGGTAAAAGATGCCAATGAAAACTTAGTCCCACTTGTAGATCTCCAAGGAAAGTTTAGACCAGAGATGCGAGAATTTGCTGGCAAGTATGTAAAAAACGAATATTATGATGATGGCCAAGCTCCAGACAAATCTGTAGATGTAGAGCTTGCTATTAAGTTAAAAATAGAAAATAAAGCTTTTAAAGTAGAGAAATACGTGCACAGTTATCCCAACTGCTGGCGTACAGATAAGCCTATATTATACTACCCTCTAGATTCTTGGTTTATTAAAGTGACCCACTTTAAAGACCGCATGCACGAATTAAACAAAACCATTAACTGGAAGCCAAAAGCAACTGGAGAAGGACGTTTTGGAAATTGGCTAGCCAATGCAAATGATTGGAATTTATCACGGTCACGTTATTGGGGTATTCCTTTACCTCTATGGCGTACAGAAGATGGTACAGAAGAAATCATTATTGGGAGTATAGAAGAACTGAAGACCCAAATACAAAAGGCTGTCACTGCAGGGGTGTTAGAAAAAGATATTTACCAAGATTTTGTTGTGGGTGATTTCTCTGAAGAAAATTACAACAAAGTAGATCTTCATAAAAACATTGTAGATGACATTACCCTAGTCTCAGCTAGTGGTAAACCTATGAAGCGCGAGGCAGATTTAATTGATGTCTGGTTTGATTCTGGCTCTATGCCATACGCTCAATGGCATTACCCATTCGAAAACAAAGAAAAAGTAGAAAATACCTGGCGTAAAGCAGATTTTATAGCAGAAGGGGTAGACCAAACACGTGGATGGTTTTATACACTTCATGCTATTGCTACCATGATTTTTGATGATGTTGCCTATAAAAATGTAGTAAGTAACGGTTTGGTCTTAGACAAAAACGGACAAAAAATGTCCAAACGTCTAGGGAATGCCACAGACCCTTTTGAAACCCTAGAAAAGTATGGCCCAGATGCCACACGCTGGTACATGATAAGCAACGCCAACCCCTGGGACAACCTTAAGTTTGATATCGATGGTATTTCAGAGGTGCGTAACAAGTTTTTTGGCACCCTGTATAACACCTATAATTTCTTTGCTTTGTATGCAAATTTAGATGGCTTCACGTACAGCGAACCAGCTATTGCTATAGAAAAACGTCCAGAAATTGACCGCTGGATTTTAAGTGAACTCAACACACTTATCTTAACCGTTGACCAAGCCTTTACTGAGTATGAACCTACCAAAGCCGCAAGAGCTGTACAAAACTTTGTAGGAGAAAACTTAAGTAACTGGTTTGTACGTTTAAGTAGAAGACGTTTTTGGAAAGGCAGCTATGGGGAAGATAAAATATCTGCCTACCAAACCCTGTATACTTGCCTGTATACTGTTGCCAAATTGGGGGCGCCAATAGCACCCTTTTTCATGGACAGGCTTTACAAAGATTTAGTGGCTGTGGTGTCAAAAATTGAGGTAAAAATCTCTGTTCATTTAACAGATTTTCCAGTTGCAGATACCGCATTAATTGATAGCGCTTTGGAGGCAAGAATGCAAAAAGCCCAAACCATATCCTCTTTGGGTTTGTCATTAAGACAAAGAGAAAAAATAAAAGTACGCCAACCGCTACAAAAAATCATGGTACCTGTTTTAGATGAACTAGATAGAAAAGAAATTCAAGCCGTTAGCGATTTAATTAAAAGTGAAGTGAATGTCAAGGAGATAGCCCTTATTGATCAGGATTCTGGGATATTGGTTAAACAAATTAAGCCTGACTTCAAAAAACTAGGACCTCGTTTTGGAAAAGACATGAAGGCAGTAGCGGCTGTTATTGAGCAGTTGGATCAAGACCAAATTAATTTGTTAGAAAAAGAAGGGCAAATGCCTATTAAAATTTCAGAAAAAAGTACTACATTGACCCTAGATGATGTTATAATCAGTTCTCAAGATATTGAGGGATGGTTGGTTGCCAACAGCAATGGGATAACTGTTGCCCTTGATGTCACTATTTCTGAAACATTAAAAAACGAAGGAATAGCAAGAGAGATTGTTAACCGTATCCAAAACCTACGTAAAGATTCTGGTTTTGAAGTTACAGATAGAATTCATGTAAGCTTGTTATCCTGTGAAAAGTTAGACACAGCTGTCAAGCAAAATATTGAATACATCAAAGAAGAAACCCTAACAGATACCCTTTCATTTGAGACTCAAATGAGTAGTGCGACAGAGATTTCATTTGATGGGATCCAAACAAAATTGAGTATAAATAAATAAAATAAAATCCTTATGGCAACAGATCTTAAAACTAGATATAATGATGCAGAGTTAGAAGCCTTTAGAGCCCTGATAAAAGACAAAATTGTAACCGCTCAAGAACAATTAGAGCTCATGAAAAGCGCCTACAGGAATGATAGCAATAACGGCACAGATGATACCTCTCCAACCTTTAAGGCCTTTGATGAGGGAAGTGAGGTAATGAGTAAAGAAACCTCATCTCAATTAGCCATACGTCAAGAAAAATTTATTCGGGATCTTAGAAATGCTTTAATTAGAATTGAGAATAAAACCTATGGGATTTGCAGAGTTACTAAAAAACTAATCAATCCTGAGCGTTTAAAACTAGTGCCTCACGCAACCTTAAGTATTGAAGCAAAAAACATGCAGTAACCTACTTTATTGCCTAAACTAACTTAAAAAGACCTTGTAATACTGTAGGGTCTTTTTTAGTGTAAAAATATCATGTTATCTTCTTTTGAGCCCTTCTCAATAGCTAAAAAGGAGGGCTTGCCTCCATGTTTTAAATCAAATAATAATGTTATTTTTGTGCACGTTATTTACCCGCCATGACCTTAAAAAAATCCATCCTTCTTATTGTTTTGATCTTATTGATTGATCAACTTTCTAAAATATATATCAAAACAACCTTTCAGCTTCATGAAGAAGTAGGGGTATTTTCTTGGTTTAGGATTTTATTTGTTGAAAATGATGGTATGGCTTGGGGAGCAAAAATACCTGGAACCTACGGGAAACTAATACTCACATTGTTTAGGCTTGTTGCCATTTGTGGTATTGGGTATTGGCTTTGGGATAGTGCTAGAAAAAAAAGCGCAGGGGTTCTGCTAAGTGCTGTTGCCTTAATTTTTGCGGGCGCGCTAGGAAACATTATTGACTCTGTGTTTTATGGTCTTATTTTTGACGCCAGTTATGCCAATGTTGCTACTGCCTTTGCAGATGAGCCATACGGTACGCTGTTTCATGGTAAAGTTGTAGACATGCTTTCATTTCCGCTTTACGACAGAGTGTTGCCTAACTGGATACCTGTCTGGGGAGGAGAACGATTTACCTTTTTTGATCCTGTATTTAATGTTGCAGATGTAGCTATTAGCACTGGTGTTGGAATGCTCATTGTGTTTAATAAAAAGACATTTCCGAAGTAGAAAGGGATCCTTGCCTAGAAACTTTTTTAAAATATTAAAAAGTATAGGTATTTTTTGGAGTGACACAGTAATCAAGAGCAATGTCATGTGAGGCGCTGGGGATCTTATTCTCTGCCTCAAAAAACGAAAGTCCAACAAATCGAGCCTCTGTAGCGCACTGTTTTAAAAACCGATCATAAAATCCTTTTCCATACCCTATTCTATGCCCCTTTTTGTCAAAAGCAAGTAGTGGCACAAAAACTACATCTATGCTAGGGACTAAAACTTTTATACCTTGTTGAGGTTCTGGAATGCCAAATTTTGAAACTGTAATAGGGGTGTTTTCTTGCAACAATATGTGCTGCATGGTGTGGGTGTCAAAATTAGATTTTGAGAGAATAACACTTTTATCTTTTCCTTGTAAAACACTCAGCAAATAGCTAGTATCCACCTCTACTTTATTTTCTATGGGTAGAAATATATGGTAGTTGGTATACTCCCAAATGGGTAATTGTAACACCTGGTTTGCAATGGCAATGCTTTGATCTGCAACAGCTTCTGTGTCCAAGGGAGCTCTCAGGGTTTTGTAGTGTTGTCTAAGTGTTTCTTTGGTCATTGTTTTTAGTCTTCTTGTAGGGCCTGTTCTATGATGTTACTTTTCGTAGATATATGAAAAATGGCATCTCCCTGATAAATAATAGGGGCTTGGTTTACATTAATAATATATCCTTTATTGGGCGCCAATACCTTAAAGCGCATTGTGCCATAAGGATCTGTAATGGTAGCTAAAAACTCTCCTTTCTCAACATATTTATTGCAAGGAATTTTAAGATGCAATAGCCCGCTTTTTTGTGCTCTAATCCATTTACTGGAGTTAACAACTATAGTTGGAGTCTTTTTTTTAGGCACTTCAATGTTTGAGGCTAGCATCCCTAGATGGTTTAAAACACGCATTACTCCCTCCACACCTTGAGTCACAATATTTTTATTACTGCTTTGTGATTTTCCTCCTTCAAAAAGTAAAATTGGAGTTCCTATTTTATGACAGGTTGTTCTGTATGATTTTGCAATATTTGACACACATACCGTAAAAGGGGCATTGAATATGGATGCCAATTTTAATAGCTCAGGGCTCTTTGGGGTGACACGTATTTGTGGGGCGTTAAAGCGCTGGGCACCTCCCGTATGAAAATCAAGGCAATAATCTGCAAAGGGCAGAATTTCTTTGGTGAAATAATAAGCCACTCTGCTGGCCAACGATCCTGTTTTAGTGCCAGGGAAAACCCTGTTGAGGTCTCTTCCGTCTGGGAAAGCTCTATCTGCACTTAAAAACCCAAAGGTGTTTAATATAGGAATACATATGGTAGTGCCCGAAATAGGAATATTGATTTTTTTTGCAATAATTTGCCGTACAATCTCAACTCCGTTAATTTCGTCTCCATGGATGCCTGCAGTAATAAGAACCGTTGGCCCCGGAGTTTTAGCACGCTGTATAATAACAGGAATTTCTACTTTGCTAGAGGTGTAGAGTTTTGCAAAGCTGAAATTGATGGTTTTATTTTGGCCTAAGGCTATTTTTTCACCAAGAATCACCAGATCTGTATTATTATATGTCATAAAAAGAGAAGCGTTATTTTTTTTGTTGTTCTATAAATGCTATAATTTTTCCTGACACATCAACTCCAGTAGCTGTTTGGATACCTTCTAGCCCAGGAGTTGAGTTTACTTCCAAGACCAAAGGACCTCTTTTTGAAGACAGGATATCTACCCCACAGACCTGTAAATCTAATGCTTTTGCTGTGGCAACTGCCAATTGCTTTTCTATGGGGGATAATTGTATACCACTTGCACTGCCTCCTTGATGCAGGTTAGACCTGAAATCTCCATTTTTAGATTGTCTCTTAATAGATGCTACCACTTGTCCATCCACCACAAAGGCTCTAATATCTGTGCCTTTAGCCTCCGCAATAAATTCTTGCATTACAAATTTAACCCCAGCCACTTGGAGGGTCTGGGCTGTAGCGAATGCATTTTTAAAGTTTTCGCATAAAATAACCCCCTGGCCGTGTGTACCTTCAAGCATTTTAATAATGATGGGCTGGTCTCCAAAATCTTTTACAAAAGCCTCTAGATAAGGGGATGCCCCTAGCGTTGTTTTAGGCATTGCAATGCCTTTTTGTGCTAGTATTTGAAAACAGGTCCACTTATCCCTGGAGTTAATAATACCTTGTGAGGATGCGACACTAAAAACACCCATAGCTTCAAAATGCCGGACAATAGAGGCTCCCCTGTAGGTGTTTGACGCGCCAATTCTAGGAATGATAGCGTCCAGATCATCAATGATTTGATCGTGATATTGTACAACAGCATTGTTGTTTACAATCATTAAATTACAATAAGCGGGATCAATGATTTCTATATCATGATTTTGAACCTCTGCTGCTTTTAAAAGGCTTTTTGTGGAGTAGAGTTGTTCTGATCGAGAAAGAATAGCAATGTTCATCTATGGTATCTTGGTTGTTGCAATGTACTAAAAAATCAGCTTTAATTTTCAATTAAGCCATTCACTGGAGTTAAAAAATAGATGGGTTAATTTCGTTAAAGAATACCTGTCATTATCATAAAATGCTTTTATCTTTACCCTATGGCACAAGCACCTGTAGCGCTACAAGTTTCTACCCTACCCCAAACCCCTGGTGTGTATCAGTATTATGATAAAGACGGGCAACTTTTATACATCGGTAAAGCAAAAAATTTAAAAAAACGGGTGGGTTCTTATTTCAATAAAACCCATGAAGTTGCTCGAACGCGCATACTTGTTAAACAAATTGTTGACATAAAACACATTGTGGTTGCCACAGAGACAGATGCACTGTTGCTGGAAAACAACCTTATTAAAAAATACCAACCCAAGTATAATATCCTGCTAAAGGACGATAAAACCTATCCTTGGATTTGTATTAAAAAAGAACGTTTTCCAAGGGTGTTTTCTACTCGCAGACTCATCAAAGATGGCAGCGAGTACTTTGGGCCCTTCACTAATTTTAAAACAGTACACACCCTTTTAGATCTAATAAAGGGGCTATACCCTTTGCGCAGCTGCAGCTATGATTTGGCTCCTGAAAAAATAACCAATGGAAAGTACAAAGTTTGTCTTGAGTACCATCTAGGAAACTGCCTAGGTCCTTGTGAAAACCTACATTCTGAAATAGCCTATAATGAGGCCATTGATGCTATTAGGAATCTATTAAAAGGAAATTTCAAAGCGTCTTTAGGAGGCTTTAAAAAGCAAATGCAGCAATATGCTACTAATTTGCAATTTGAAGACGCCCAGCGCATAAAAGAGAAGATAGAAACGCTAGAAAATTATCAAAGTAAGTCTACGATAGTAAACCCAAACATTAATAATGTAGATGTCTTTAGTGTCATTAGCGATGAGAGTTATGGGTATGTTAATTTTCTACAGCTTTCTTTTGGCTCAATCATTAGGAGTCACACCCTAGAGATAAAGAAAAAATTAGACGAGACAGATGCCCAGTTATTAGAGCTTAGTGTTGTGGAGCTGCGCCAAAGATTTAACTCTCAATCCAAGGAGGTGTATGTGCCCTTCACTATTAACGTTGAGGCTGGGATAAAGCTTCATATTCCTAAATTAGGAGATAAAAAGAAAATTTTGGAGCTCTCAACACGCAATGCCAAATATTTTAGAATGGAGCGCTTCAAACAGGCCAAAATTGTAGATCCATCTAGACATGCAAACAGGATTATGGCGCAAATGAAAAAAGATTTACGCCTCTCTAAAGAGCCTCGCCATATAGAGTGTTTTGATAATAGTAATATTCAAGGAACCAATCCCGTTGCCGCTTGTGTGGTTTTTAAAGACGGCAAGCCAAGTAAAAAAGACTACCGCAAGTTTGCTATTAAAACGGTGGTGGGCCCAGATGATTTTGCTTCCATGGAGGAGGTTGTTTTTAGGCGATACAAGCGTTTACTAAAAGAAGATCAGTCCTTGCCGCAGCTCATTATTATTGATGGCGGGAAAGGGCAATTGTCTTCCTCTTTAAAAGCCCTTGACGATCTTGGCTTGCGAGGTAAAATAGCTGTTATTGGCATTGCAAAAAGGTTAGAAGAATTGTTCTACCCCGATGACCCTATACCCTTGTATTTGGATAAAAAGTCTGAAACATTAAAGATTATTCAACAATTAAGAAACGAAGCACACCGTTTTGGAATTACATTTCATAGGCAGAAAAGAAGTAAAGAAGCCTTAAATACTGCCCTAGAAACCATTGCTGGTATTGGCGAGAAAACAGTTATTGACCTTTTAAGGGTTTTTAAAAGCACCAAACGTATCGGGGAGGCCTCTTTTGAAGATTTAACAAAGGTAATAGGCGCCAGTAGAGCCAAAAAAATTAGAGTGCATTTTAACAACACACAAACAAAAGAAAAAAACTAGCAAACACCCATGAGGCACCTATTATGTACTTTTTTTATTTTTTTCACAACTCTGAGTTTTTCTCAAATTAGTGATTTCTTAACCAAAAGCAACAAGGATATATCTGTAGGGCTAGTGCTCAGTGGAGGTGGAGCAAAAGGGTTCGCACACATTGGTGTTTTAAAAGCCATAGAGCAGGCTGGGGTTTCAATAGACTATATTGCTGGAACCTCCACAGGAGCTATCGTAGGAGCACTTTATGCTGCAGGCTATACGGCCTCTCAATTAGACTTGATGTTTAAGACAGTAGATTTTCCTAAATTAATTCAAGACGATGTTCCTAGAAGAGCCAAGACCTTCAATGAAAAAGATGAAAGTATAAAATACGCGCTAACACTTCCCTTTGATGATTTTCAAATTTCATTTCCTACCGGGCTCTCTAATGGGCAAAACATTTACAACCTATTTTCAAAACTGACCAGTCATGTAAATCACTTAACAGATTTTAGCAAATTGCCTATTCCATTTTTTTGTGTTGCTACTAATGCAGAAAATGGAGAAATGGTCTTGCTAGAAAACGGGTATTTGCCAATAGCTGTATCTGCCAGTGGAGCACTTCCTACTTTATTTAATCCTGTGGTAATTAATGAGATGACTTTAATTGATGGTGGTATTGTAAATAATTACCCTATAGATGAACTCAGGACCAAAGGAGTTGATGTTATCATTGGTGTTGACGTGCAGGATGGGATCAAGAAAAAGGAAGACCTCACCTCTGCACTAGACCTTGTTTTACAGGTAAACAACTACACTGCCGTAAAACAAATGCAAGATAAGATTAAAGCCACAGATGTGTATATAAAACCAGACATAGAGGAGTTTTCTGTAGTGTCTTTTGATGACGCAAAAAGCATTGTTAAGGCAGGCTTTGACGCCGCCAACCAAGTAGCCGAAAAGTTAGATAGCATTGCCCGACACCAAACTGCTAGAGCGCCTATAAAACCGGTGCCTAATGCCAGAGAAGATCTATATATAAAGCAAGTAATCATAGAAGGAAACCAGCAATATACAGATGCTTATATTTTAGGAAAGTTAAAGCTAAAAACTCCATCTGAGGTTAGTTATTCTTCTTTTAATGAAGGGGTAAATAACCTCTCTGCAACAAAAAACTTTGATGATATAGATTACAGGTTTGTAAAAGACCAGTTTAATCAATACACGGTACTTTTTAAAGTGCTTGAAAATAAGTCTAACATGGAGCTTAGATTAGGGGCACATTATGACCCATTGTATGAAACTGGGGTACTTTTAAATATTACCAAAAAACAATTTTTAACAAATAATGATATTGCCTCTCTTGATGTTGTTGTGGGAGATAACCTGAGGTATAACTTCAACTATTATATAGATAAGGGTTTTTATTGGAGTCTTGGTTTTAACTCATCGTATGATTTTTTTGACAAAAATGTCTCCATAGATTTTATAGCAAATGATATTAACACCACCTCTGAGTTTCCTGTAAATAAAATAGATTTCCAATACAGTGATTTAACAAATCAAGTTTATGGAGAAACGCTTTTTAATCGTATTTTTTTATTGGGCATTGGAGTAGAACATAAATTTTTAAGATACCTATCTGAAACCATTGGCACAGATGTAGATAATGTGCCTAGAACCATCTTTGAAAACACCAACTACTTTAGCGCCTTTGGGTATATAAAGTATGACACCTATGACAATATATTTTTCCCAAAACAAGGAGTTGTTTTTCAGGCAGACACCCATTTATATCTTTTTTCTCAGGGGAGTAACAGCAGTTTCGAACCCTTTACAATACTTAAAGCAAATGCGGGATATGCAAAAACGTTTTTTGGTAAATTAACAGGGATATTTACTGCAGAAACTGGTTTTAAAATAGGGAGCTCTAGTACCACTTCTTTAGATTTTATGCTCGGGGGATATGGATTTAAAGAGGTTAATAATATACTGCCTTTTTATGGGTATGAGGCACTGAGTTTGAGGGGCGATACGTATTTAAAATCAAGCATCACAATAGATTATGAAATAATAAAAAACCACCACTTAAGTCTTTTTACAAATATTGCAAATGTAGATGATGCACTTTTTCAAAAAGATGATTGGTTAAAAGCCATGCCATATACAGGTATTGGTGTTGGTTATGGTTTGAACACCTTTCTGGGTCCTTTGGAGCTTAAATATGCGTATGCTCCAGAGCGTGAAGTGGGAGAATTGTACGTTTGTGTAGGGTTTAAATTTTAATAAGCCTACTACAAAGGTTGCTTGCTCAATTTTTACGATATTTGTGTAACACCAAAAACTGATCTATGCCACGTTATCATTCCTTAGGTAAAATTCCGCCCAAAAGACACACTCAATTTCGTAAACCAGATGGCTCTCTATACAGTGAACAATTATTTGGCACCATTGGTTTTGACGGGATGTACACCAATAGTTATCATGTCCATAGACCCACGATGGTCAAGGCAATAAAAAATCAATACAGTGTTGCGCCAAAAATTGCCAAACAAAATAATATCCAATCCTACCGTTTTAGAGGCTTTCAGATAGCTCCTCAAAATGATTATCTAGAGAGTCGCAAAGCCGTGCTAACCAATAGTGATTGTACTATTATTTTGGCGGCACCAAAAAAATCATTGACAGATTATTTCTATAAAAACACAGACTCAGATGAGCTCTTATTTGTACACAAAGGCTCAGGGAAGCTTCGTACACATTTAGGAAATCTAGACTTTAAATATGGAGATTATTTGTTAATACCTAGAGGTGTAATCTATCAAATAGATTTTGACACACAAGACAACAGGCTATTTATTGTAGAGTCAGGAAGACCAATATATACCCCTAAGAGATACCGTAATTGGTTTGGACAGCACCTTGAGCATTCGCCTTTTTGTGAGCGAGATATTAGAGTCCCTAATGAGCTGGAAACCAATGACCACAAAGGTGATTTTTTAATCAAAGTAAAAAAGAATGATCAGATAATAGAAATGGTCTATGCCTCCCATCCTTTTGATGTTGTTGGTTATGATGGGTATAATTATCCATATGCTTTTTCTATTCATGATTTTGAGCCAATAACTGGGCGTATTCATCAACCACCACCAGTGCATCAAACCTTCGAGACTGATGCTTTTGTGGTTTGCTCTTTTTGCCCACGTTTGTATGATTATCATCCGCTAAGTATCCCAGCTCCTTACAATCATAGCAATATAGATAGTGATGAGGTTTTGTACTATGTAGCTGGAGACTTTATGAGCAGAAATGACATCGATGCTGGACATATCTCCCTTCATCCAGCGGGAATTCCTCATGGACCGCACCCAGGAGCAGCAGAGCGAAGTATTGGCAAAAAAGGAAGTGATGAACTGGCCGTAATGGTAGACACCTTTAAGCCGCTTATGGTTACCCAAGAGGCCATGGAAATTGCTGACGAAGATTATTTTAAAAGTTGGCTTTAATATTTTAGAAGAAAAAATGGAACAGCTTTTGTATGTAAGAATATATCGCTTTTGATCATACCTAATGAAAAAGATAACATTCCTAATTTTAGTTTGTTTTACTTCCCTGCTTTGTGCTCAAGAAAAAGCCTATGGTGATGGAGAGTGGTTTAAATTTAGGATACACTATGGTCCTATCACCGCGGGGTATGCTACCTTAAAAGTAGAAGATGCTGTTTTAAATAACAAAGAGGTTTTCCATGTACAGGGAGAGGGACATACCACAGGAATAACAAAACTACTCTTTAATGTTGATGATTATTATGAGTCTTACATAGATAAAGTATTAGATATTCCATACCGTTTTATTCGAAAGATTGATGAAGGTGGATACACTAAAGACCTGGTCATAGATTTTAATTATGACACTCAAAAAGCAATTGTCACCAACAACAAATACAATACAGTTGATGAGGTAGCCCTTTTGGCCAATGTGCAAGACATGGTATCTTCTTTTTATTATTTGCGTAATCGGTTGGACACAAAAAACATCAAACAAGGTGACCAGGTTGACATGAACATGTTTTTTGACCGGGGGAATTATAAATTCAGGCTTAAATTTTTGGGTAGAGAAACCTTAAAAACTACCTTTGGAAAAGTGCCTACGATGATATTTAGACCCTATGTTGAATCTGGCCGCGTTTTTGAAGAGGAGGAAAGTTTAACCGTTTGGGTAACAGATGACGATAATAAAATGCCCATTCTTATAAAAGCAGATTTGATAATAGGATCTTTAAAGGCAACACTAATACAGTACAAGGGGCTTAAACACCAGTTTAAAATTATTCCTCAATAACACCTACCTATGGAACTTACATCAAAAACCAAAGAATTATTACAACAACTTGAAGCTAAGTTTGGGGAAATAGGTCAAGATCTAGACACCCACTTAGAGGGCTTGTTGCACTCCACGCCAATCACGTATTGGGACTACATACAAACAGATGCGTTACTAGAGCTTCAAACCCAGCGCACCAATCTGCCAGATGAAATGGTATTTATTATGTACCATCAAGTAAATGAACTTTTGTTTAAGATGATACTCTGGGAAATACAGCAGGTCTCTAAAAACACAAGCCTAACGGCCGCCTTCTTTTGTGAAAAGCTAATGCGTGTGAGCCGTTACTTTGATATGCTTACCTCTTCCTTTAATATCATGCGTGAAGGAATGGATAGAGCACAGTACATGAAATTTAGAACAACGCTTACTCCCGCCAGTGGATTTCAGAGCGCACAGTACAGAAAAATTGAATTTGCATCTACAGATTTAATAAACCTAATTGATGCTAGATATAGAGATACTATAGACAGAAACACCTCTTATGAACACGCTCTTGAGCACTTATACTGGCAAGCTGCCGGCAAAGATTTTAAAACAGGAGAGAAATCGTACTTGCTTTCTTCATTTGAGAAACGGTATCACTCAGAATTTATAGACTTTACCCAAGAGTATAATACCATAAATTTGTACGCAAAATTTAAGGGGCTCCCCAAGGAGGTTAAGCAGGATCCAGATCTTTTAAAGGCCATGCGTCATTTTGATTACACGGTAAATATTACATGGGTAATGGCCCATTATAATGCTGCAAGATATTATATTGGCGGGGGCGAAAATCAAGAAGCATTAGAGGCCACTGGGGGTAGTGACTGGACAAAATACATGCTACCAAAATATCAAAAAAGAGTCTTTTTTCCTGAAGTTTGGAGCGATCAAGAATTAGTAGATTGGGGAAAAAATGTATAAAAGATACCATCTAAAAATACAATCATTGAAGCGCTTTGCCATCTTTCTTGGGCTGCTATTTGTTTTCATTGCCTGTGGTGATACTACCTCACAGAAAAACCAAGAAAAACCCCAAGAAATTCAAAAACCGGCAATAGCATATGGGTTTGATTTAAACCAGTTTAATGCAGTTAGAGATACTGTTAAAAACGGAGACACTTTTGGGGCTATTTTAACTGGTCACGGGGTTAGTCATACAACAATATTTAATATTGCCACAAAACATAGAGATACTTTTGATGTGCGCCGTTTGGTTGTGGGCAGACCCTACCTGGTATTAAAATCTAAAGACACTCTCAATAGGGTGCAGTATTTTGTGTATGGGAAAAACAAAATACAATTTGCCGTTGTAGACCTCACTGATTCTGTAAGGGTTTATACTAAAAGCAAGCCCATAACATATGTAGATAAACAGGCCTCTGGAGTGATAGAAAACTCCTTGTATCTCACCATGGAAGAAAATAATTTAAGCCCTGCCATGACAGATAGGTTGGCCAATATTTACGCCTGGACGGTAAATTTTTTTAAAATCCAGAAAGGGGATCGTTTTAAAGTAGTGTATACCGAGAAGTTTATTGATGATACCATATCTGCAGGGATTCATAGAATTAAAGCTTCTTATTTTGAACATAAGGGAGTGCCATTATATGCATTTGGCTACGAAAATGAAAAACTTCCCTCTCTAGACTTCTATGATGAGAATGCTCAAAACCTTAGACGCGCATTTTTAAAAGCGCCCGTAAAGTTTAGTCGTATTTCTTCCAAGTACAATCTCAAAAGGAGAATAAAATATTATGGCTATAAACTTCGTCCGCATAAAGGGACCGATTTTTCTGCCAACATTGGATCTCCGATACTAGCAACTGCAGACGGGACTGTTACAAAAGCAGAACGAAAAGGGGGTAACGGGATTTATGTAAAAATTAGACATAACAGCACCTATGAAACACAATACCTGCACATGAAGAAGTACAATGTGCGTGTGGGAGATTTTGTAAGACAAGGAGACGTGATTGGCTGGGTTGGTATGACGGGCAATTCTGGAGGTCCTCATGTTTGTTATCGTTTTTGGAAAAACGGAAGACAAGTAGACCCTTTTAAACAAGATCTGCCAGCTTCAAAGCCGCTCTCTAGCGAGTTTCACGAAGATTACTTTTCTTACATTGCCACCATTAAAGAACAATTAGACGGCATCTCTTTTTAGTGCAAATTTTAGTACAAAGTGTTGATAACCTTGTTATTAATTATTCATATTCCCCTAAGGCAACTACTTTAATTAATTGTAATTTTATTTAGAAGTTACTTTGATGTTTTCTTAACATTAGAAATAGGAGAATCATACAATTTGGTGTACTTTCGCAAAAACTTTTATTCATTAAAAACAAACACATGAAAAAACTTTTACTTTTATTAATAATGCTAGGCGGTTTCACTGCCTTTGGACAAGGTACCATTACTGGTAGTCTTATGGATATGGACCTAGGCGGGCCACTTCCTGGAGCTAACGTTATTGAGGCTGGAACAAACAATGGAGTTGTAACAGATTTTGACGGAAACTTCAGTATTACAGTAGCAAATAGCCAAGGAGCACTTGAGCTTAGCTATGTTGGATACCAAACAAAAACAGTTTCTTACACATTGTCTGGAGAAACTCTTGCACTTGGGTCTATTTCAGTAAGCCAAGCTGCAGCATCTTTGGATGAGGTAATTCTTATTGGTTCTGGAGTCATTCAAATTGCAGAAGGAAGAAGAACTCCTGTTGCAGTATCTACCATTAGAGCTGAGGAGATTTCTACTAAAGCCGCAGGTAACGTTGAGTTTACAGAGGCTATGAAAAATACACCATCTGTGTATGTAGCAAATCAGGGGGGTGGTTTTGGAGATAGCCAAATATTTTTACGTGGGTTTGACGACACAAATACTGCATTCTTGTTAAATGGGCAACCAATTAACGGACAAGAAGATGGCAAAATGTACTGGTCTAACTGGTCTGGAATGAGTGATGTTGCAAATGCAGTACAAGTACAAAGAGGTTTAGGAGCATCAAAGCTTGCTATTTCTTCTGTTGGTGGTACGGTAAACATTGTATCTAAAACTACAGATAAAAAAGAAGGTGGTTTTGTACGCTTTTTAGGTGGTAACGATAGTTACGCAAAAGCAACGATGAACTACAACTCAGGAATGAATGAAAAAGGTTGGGGATTCTCAGTATTATTAGACCACTGGCAAGGATACAGAAAATGGGCTGAAGGTACACAAGGCGGAGGTCAAACATATATGATTTCTGTTGGGTACAAAGCAAGTGATAAAAGTGTATTTAACTTTTTACTTACAGGTGCACCACAATTTCATGACCAAAACTTTTCTCAAAACAGAAGTGTTTATGAGCAATACGGAAACAAATACAATCCAAATTCTGGATTTTTGGATGGGCAACGTTACACAGAAAGACGTAACTATTACCATAAGCCAGTTGCTAACTTAAACTGGGATTACCAAATTAACGACAAAGTAGATCTTTCTGCAGTATTATATGCTTCTTGGGGCCGCGGTGGTGGTACAGGAGGTCTAGGTAGTGGGTCAAACAGAGTTCGTTTTAGCGATGGTACAGATAATGCTAGATCAGAGATTGACTTTGAGTCTATACGTGCAAATAACATTGCCAATGCAGATGCAAACGGAAATGGTAACTTCGGAGATTCTTACATCAGAAGATCTTCTGTAAACAACCACAACTGGTATGGATTCTTGGGTAACTTAAACTATGATGCTAATGAAAATTGGGATTTAAGTGTTGGTGTAGATGCAAGAATGTACACAGGAGATCACTTTAGACAAGTAAACGATTTGTTAGGTCTTAACGGATGGGTCGATAACTTTAGAACAGACAGACCAGATGATTACACTTTTACTGAAGAGTTTGAGGCAGATCCATGGGCTGCACTGTTTAACTCTGCAGACGAAGACAACCGCACACAGTTTGACTACAGCGAAAACATAAACTATATTGGTGCTTTTGGTCAAGCTGAATATGCTACAGATCATTTCTCTGCATTTTTCCAAGGAGCTGTTTCAACGCAGTCTTTCCAAAGAACGGGACGTTTTAGAGGTGCAGAGCGTGATGGTGGTGATGGTATTGCTTTAGATGGTCTTGGGGAGTCTGAGAAAATCAGCAAACTAGGATACAACCTTAAGGGAGGTTTAGGATATTCTCCTAATGAGGCTAGTACATTCTTTGTAAACGGAGGATTTTACTCACGTCAACCATATCTAGACAATATTTTTGCAGACATTAGAAACTCTAATGCTATCGTGTCTCCAGAAATTGAAAACGAGGAAGTATTAAGTTATGAAGCTGGATACCGATACAATAAAGGAAACCTTCGTATCAATGTAGATATCTACAGAACAGACTGGGGTAACCGTTTTGTTTCAACTGGAGGTCAAACTACAGATGAAAACGGAGCAGATGTATTCTTTACAGACCGTTTTACAGACGTAACACAAATTCATCAAGGATTAGAATTTGACTTTGAATACCGTATGGATTCAGACGTTCTAAGATGGAGAGGGTATGGGTCTATCGGAAACTGGAAGTATGATGGAGAAACTCCTTTTACACGTCAAAACAATGAAACACTTGATTTTATTGAGTTAGATGAAAACACATTAACTTTATCTGGCGTAAAAGTAGGTAGAGCCCCTCAAACATCATTTGGTGGAGGAGTTGTTTGGAACATTTGTGATGGTCTTAGCTTTGATGCAGATTACAACATCTACACAGATTTATATGCAGCAATTGATGCAGATGATGTTGTTGAGGCCGCTCAAGCTGGAGAAAGAGCTCAGTCTGATAGAATCGATGGATTCGGGTTATTTGACCTTGGATTAACTTACAAGTTCATGTTTGGTGGTAACAAACTTACATTAAGAACAAATATGTACAATGCTCTTAATGAAGATTACATCACAAGACAAGATAACTTTGGAATTGGCCTTGGAAATGGAAGAACATATAACGCAAGTGTACGTTATAATTTCTAATTCTTAGTATCAATTAGTATTTTAAAGAGCCATCACTTTTGTGATGGCTCTTTTGTTTTTTAGTACATTTACTTTTATAAATTTAAATTTCTATTCATGTATCAAGCTATCAAATACTTGCATTCTTATTGGGCCTACTTGGTAGTGCTCGTTGTTATTTTTGCAACCCTTAATGCCCTGTACAGTTTTTTTACAAACAAAGAATACAGCTATAAAGATTTTAGACTCTCTTTATTTGCTTTAATAGTCACACACCTACAGTTTTTAATTGGCCTTGTGTTGTTTTTTGTATCTCCACTAGGGCTGCAATCTATTTCAAACAATGGTATGGCAACTGTTATGAAAGATAGTACCTTGCGGCTGTATGCTATAGAGCACCCAACGGTAATGCTACTTACTGCAGTGTTTATAACCATAGGGTACTCTAAACATAAAAAGAAATTAACCTCTGGCCCAAAATTTAAAATGCTTGCTATATTTTATGGTGTTGCACTTGTGCTTTTACTAAGCAGAATTCCTTGGGCAAGCTGGTTGTAAAGCCTTAGATTACATAAAAAAAGGCCACTACATGTAGTGGCCTTTTTTTATGCGCTAATAAGAGAGATAACCTATATATTACTGCTCTTTTACAAGGTATACAAACACTGGAAAGTGGTCGCTATATCCTCCAGTGAAAGATCCGTTACCAAAGCTTCTGTAAGGATATCCTTTGTACTGCCCTTTTGAGTTTGCCAGGTATGATTTGTTGTAGATTCCTGCCTTATAAAAACGATAGGAGGTGTAGTCTTTCTTGGTGAATTCTGAGGAGAGAATCATTTGGTCAAATAAATTCCAACCATCTCTCCAAGCCAAGGTACCTAGGCCATTTTTAAACATTTCTTCCATAGGGTTGAAAAGTTGTTTTGTGCCTACATTTTCTCTTTTCTTTTTTGGCTTTAATACATCTCTAACACTAGGGCTTGTTGGGTCATCATTAAAGTCTCCCATGGTGATAATTTTAGCATACGGCTCTTGCACAAAAATAGAATCCATGATGTGCTTATTGAGTTTTGCTGCGCTAATTCTTTTTTGCCTTGATCTTGCCTCCCCGCCGCTTCTTGAGGGCCAGTGGTTAACAATAAAGTGCATTTTTTCTCCATCTAGCATGCCACTTACCACTAATTGATCTCTAGTGAAAATACGTTTGGTAGGGTCTACATTATCGTAAATTAAAAGCTCATGTGCTTTATAGTTTGTTGGAGTAAATAATTTTTTCTGGTAAATCAGGGCTACATCAATTCCTCTTCTGTCTGGGGAGTCAAACTGTACAATGCCATACTCTTTACCAATTAGAGATTCTTGATTAACAAGATCTTCTAGTACTTTTCTATTCTCTGTCTCACAAAGGCCAACGATTGCTGGTGCTGTGCCCGTTACATCTGCACCAATTTCACTAATAACCTTGGCCATGTTTTTAAGTTTGGCTTGGTATATTTCATCTGTCCAGTGGTCTTTACCATCTGGAGTTCTATCATCATCATAGGTGATAGGGTCGTTTTCTGTATCAAATAGATTTTCAACGTTATAGAAGGCTATAGTGTTTACTTTATACTGTTTTTTTTGTTGGGCAAAAGCCATGCTTGAAACAAAGACAAGTGCAATAAAAAATTGTTTGGAGTAATGCATTTATGAGATGTATTGGTTTTTTGTGAAATGGCACATTATTAGTACAACAAAAGTAATTAATTCCATTGAAAAATGTACATTTGTTCAAAAGTGATAATAATATATTAAAGAGAAGGTTAAATTCTCAACAAACATTTAAAATTTCGGAATGAAAAAACTCATGTTAACTTTTTTTACTATCCTGTTTTTTGCCAGCACTGGTTTTGCTCAAACTGCATTAGTAAAAGGACGCGTTGTGGATAGTAATTCAAGTGATGTCATTGTAGATGTGGCCATTAGCATTAAAGCTAGCACATTTAATACTGTGACAGACCCTGAAGGTCTTTTTGTAATTCAAAGTGATGCGCTACCTCAAGGGGAGCAGGTACTTATAATTTCAAAAGCAGGCTATTACACACAAAGAATCCAACTCACTATACAAAATGGAGAGACATTAAACCTAAACACCATTTTACTTGAAGTTGACCTCTCTCTTACAGAGGCTCAGATTGGTATTATTAGCCTTTCTGATAATGAACTAGATGAAGATGATGGTTCCTCTTTTAATACCTCTGGATTATTACAGGCTTCTAGAGATGCATTTCTAAATGCTGCTGCTTTTGACTTTAGCGCAACATTTTTTAGACCAAGAGGCTTAGATAATGCCAATGGTAAAGTGCTTATTAACGGCCTTGAAATGAACAAGCAAATTACAGGACGCCCTCAATGGGGTAACTGGGGAGGACTTAATGATGTGCAACGTAACCGTGAATTTTCTATGGGTCTAAAGGCCAGTGATTATACCTTTGGTGATGTTGCAGGTACAACCAACATCATTATGAGAGCTTCTCAGTACCGCCAAGGAGGTCGTGTTTCTTATGCATCTTCAAACAGAAGTTACCAAGGCCGCGTTATGGGAACTTACAACAGTGGACTCAATAAAAATGGATGGGCTTATGCAGTATCTGCAGCTCGTAGATTTGGTGAGGGAGGATATCAAGACGGAACGCTGTATGATTCTAATTCATTCTTTGCCTCAGTAGAGAAAAAAATTAATGACAACCATAGCCTTAACCTTACAGCATTTTATACGCCAAATAGAAGAGGAAGGTCTACTGCCATCACCCAGGAGCAAAGAGACCTCAAGGGCATTCGTTACAATCCAAACTGGGGGTATCAAGATGGGGAGCTCAGAAATAGCCGTATAAGAGAAATTGAAGAGCCAATTTTTATGTTGAATCATTACTGGAACCTTGGTGAGAAAACAACATTAAACACAAACATTGGCTACCAAACAGGAACCATTAGAAACAGCCGTATAGATAATAACGGAAACCGTAATCCATCTGGTAATTACTACCAGAGAATGCCTAGTTATTTCTTGCGTGATGCAAGCCCCACTCCTTACCAGTACCAACAAGCGTATTTAGCAAGAGAAGAGTTTGTAAGCGATGGGCAAATTCCTTGGAATATGCTATATGGTGCAAACCTAGACTCACAGGGTAATGCCTTAAGAGCGTCTTATATCCTGCAAGATGATGTAAGTAAAGATACTCAGCTGCAGTTTAGCTCAATTCTTTTCTCTGAGCTAACCAGTAATATCACCCTAAATGCTGCTGTAAATTATAGAAGCCTAAAAAGCGAAAATTATGCCCAGGTTCGTGATTTACTTGGAAGTAATGGATTTTTAGATATTGATACTTTTGCAAATTCAGAATCTGGAGATGGTTCTGGAGATTTGCAAACAAACATTGCACAAAGTGATGTACGCAACCCAAACCGTATTGTAGGAGAGGGAGATCGCTATAAATATAATTTTGATATAAATGCAGATGTAATGTCTGGGTTCGCGCAAGCTCAATTTAAATATAGTAAGGTAGATTTTTATCTAGCTGCTAGTTTGGGAGCTACCAATTACCAGCGTAATGGTTTGTATGAAAACGGAAATTACCAAGGAGGAAACAGCTCATTTGGAGAAAGTGAAGCGTTAAGCTTTAGCACACTTGGATTTAAAGGGGGCGCGGTATATAAAGTTACAGGACGTCACCTTATAGATGTAAACGCTGGTTACTTAACAAAGGCACCAAGTATTAGAAATTCTTTTAGTAATTCACGCCAAAACAACAATGTTGTGGAAGGCTTGGTAGAAGAGAAAATTCAAAACCTAGATGTAAGTTACATCTTCCGCTCTCCTATATTAAAAGCAAGAGTTACTGGTTTTTACAATGCTATGCAAGACCAGACAGATATTAACTTCTTCTTTACAGAATCTATACAGAGCGCTGATGGAGGAGGAACTTTTGTACAGGAAGTACTTACAGGTATTGAGTCTACAAGAGCAGGAGCAGAGATAGGTATAGAGGCTCAGGTAACTCCCACTATTAAATTAAAGGGTGCAGCATCTATGGCACAGTATGTATATACTAACAATCCAAATCAATATTTTACAAGTGATGATTTTGAGGGCCCAAAAAGACTGGGTGACGGAACCACTAAAATGAAAAACTTGCACATTGCAGGAGGTCCAGAAAATGCATTTCAGTTAGGTTTTGAATACCGTGATCCAAACTTCTGGTGGTTTGGGGTTACGTCCAACTATTTTTCAAATGCATATATAGATGTTAGTAGCCTACGTAGAAACGACAACTTTGCTACAGACACAGATAACATAGGCTACAATGACTATGACCCTGCAACAGCAAGAGAATTATTACAACAAGAACAGTTTAATGATTACACGCTTGTAAATGTTGTAGGAGGTAAGTCTTGGAGAGTTGACGGTTATTATGTTGGATTTTTTGCAACAATTAACAACGTTTTTGACCAACGCTACAAAACAGGTGGTTTTGAAGATTCTAGAATTGCAGATTATCGTGGTATGGTTGAAGAATCAAATAGAGATACACCGGTATTCGGAAATCGCTATTTCTTTGGAAACGGAACTACATATTACTTAAACCTTTACGTTAGATTTTAATAAAAAAATAGATAAACACAATACAAATGAAAAATTTCAATTTATACAAACTAGTAATGCTGTTGATGGTAACAGTAGGGATAGTATCATGTGTGCAAGATGATGATTTTGAAACACCAAACACTATCGTAGTGGCACCAAACCTTGAAGGTGATGTGCTAACAATAATGGGTATTAATAGTGCCTTTGAACAATTAGTTGCAGACGCAGCAGATGACCTTGGTGTTGATCCAGGAGATTTTAACTACGATGATGTTCTTGCAGAATTAAGAGAAACAGAAAAGTTAACCTTTGAGACAGATTTTATCACCTATGTTGAAGGGTATGTAATTTCTAATGATCAAGCAGGAAATTTCTTTGAGGAATTAATTATGCAAAACGCTCCTTCTGATCCTGTAAGCGGGATTAAGGTTTTAATAGACGTAAATCCATTGTTTATTACCTATGAGGTGGGTAGAAAAGTATATGTTCGTCTAGACGGTTTAACAGCTGGATATGATTCTGGGGTGTTAACACTTGGGATTATTGACGTTAATGATTTAGGAAAAATTGGTGAATCTCAAATGCCAGACTATGTAATTAGAGATGCAGTAGTTGAGACAATAGTTCCTAAACCTTTACTATTCTCAGAATTTACAGATGCAAATATGAACCAATTGGTAAAGTTTGCCGATGCTCAGTTTAATAGAAATGAAGTCTTAGGCGATGATCGTAAAACCTATGCCGGTGAACCTGGAGATGAATTTGATGGTGAGCGTATTTTAGAAAGCTGCGAAGAGGGCGGTAGTGTTATTTTTAGCACTAGCACATTTGCAGATTTTAAATCGTTCTTGCTTCCTCAAGGAAGAGGTTCTATGGTAGGAATTTTAACAAAGGATTTCTTTGGAGAAGTATTTAATGTTGTAATTAATGACCCATCAGACATTAATTTCGATAATGAAAACAGGTGTGATCCAGAAACATTCAATTGTGATGGGCCTAGTGGAGGCGGAGCAGTATTTTACAGTGAAAACTTTGAAGGTTTTGATTCTATTGAGGCGTATGTTAGTGCCGGTTGGACAAATGTTAACACTAACGGCGGAAACGAAGTATGGGAAATTGGAAACTTTGACAACAATAACTATGCGCAAGTATCTGGATTTAGTTCTGGAGAAGACATTATTGACACTTGGCTTGTAACTCCACCCATAGACATGGATACTTCCACAGAGGAGGAATTGACCTTTAATATTCAAGCTGCCTTTGATAATGGAACTATCTTAAGTGTATTAGTTTCTACAGACTTTACTGGAGATGTAACAACTGCTACATGGAACCTGTTAGATGCTTCTATCCCTACAGGACCAGAAAGTGGTTTTGGAGACTTTTTCCCATCAGGGGCAATTAATGTTTCTTGTGTTGATGGGATGGCTCATATCGCTTTTAGATATCAAGGTTCAGATCCAACAGCTACCACACGTTACCACATAGATGATATCGTGATAACAGGAAACTAAAACCTTTTTTCACAAACATTAAAAACACCCCTGGCATTGTCAGGGGTGTTTTTTTTGAAGCTTTATTTTTCCAAATGATCAACTTTTTTTTGTTTCTGCTACTTATTGCTTTTTAAATGTATGTCACTATTTATTTTTGTCTTTGAGATATATACAGGAATCTGTTGTTCTATAAACCAATCAATTTAAGCTCAATTTTAACAATTCCTAGCACCCAATAATTTTCACAATCCTTTTGTCCTAACAAAAATGAATGTAGTATATTTTCATGAGTATAGTACACTTTTATAAAGCGCTAATAGCACAAACCAACTAAGTAGTTAAATACTTGCATGCTTAAAAAAAACTATGCATGCAGGCCTTAAGTCAGTGCAACACACTGTTGCATTTAGACTTCAAAAGTATTTAAAAAACCCTTAAGCAAAACAGCAACTGTTTTGCTTAAGGGTTTATAGTAAGGTGTGCTTTTTAGTAAAGCAGGGATGAGGTTACTTTTTTACAATGGTAAACTCAGACCTTCTGTTTAATTGATGTTCTGCTTCACTACAGGTATCACCACATGAAACTTTAAGTTGCGACTCTCCAAACCCTTTACCGCTTATTCTTTTACCGCTGATACCTTTTGAGATAATGTATTGAACCGTAGACTGCGCACGAGCCTCAGATAACCTAAGGTTGTAAGCATCTGTAGCTCTGCTATCTGTGTGAGATCCTACTGCAATTACCATTTCTGGGTATTTATTCATTACAGAAACTACTTTGTCTAACTCAAATGCCGCTTGAGGCTTAATGTTTGATTTATCAAGATCAAACAAGATAGGATTTAAAACAATTTGATCTTCAACAATAATTTCTTCTATTGGCTTTAGCGCAATGGTTGCAGAAACTTTCTGGTCATTTGCTGGTGCAACTTTAGCGACACCACTCTCGTAATCTGCTAATACTGCTTGCAGTTCATGAGCTTGATCACAGGCTGCTTTAAAGGAAACCATACCATCTACATTAGATGTTTTGGTGCTCAGTCTGTTGCCCATAGTGTCGTATAAATCTACACGCGCTCCAGCAACTGCAGCGTTTGTGTTTTGGTTTGTTACAAGCACCGCAATAGTTACTTCACAAGGAATCTCTACCGCCTCTACCATATAGATATCATCACTACCCAGACCGCCCTCTCTGTTTGAAGACACGTACCCACTTTGTGTGGTTGGGTCGTATTTGTAGGCAAAATCATCTGCAGGACTGTTCACTCCCTTTCCTAAATTGGTTAACTGGGCCAAAACCATCTCCTTGAGCTTCTGCATAAAATACATCAAGCCCTCCAATGCCCATATGGCCATCACTAGAGAAATATAAAGTACCATTGCTATCTATGTAAGGAAATAGCTCTTTCCCTTCAGTATTGATGTTATCTCCCAATCTATTTGGCATACCTAGTGATCCATCGTTCTTTATTGCCACCATGTATATGTCAGAACCTCCTTTACCACCTGGCATATCACTTACAAAATAGAGTGTCTTACCATCTTGGCTTAGGGCTGGATGTCCTGTAGAATACTCATTGTTGTTAAAAGGCACAGAAACCACCCCAGACCATCCTTTACCATCAATATTCTCTGCGTAGTACAAGTTGATTTGATTGATTCCATTTTCAGATTTATCATAATCTCCTTCAAAATAATCATTACGGTCAAAATACATGCGCTTTCCATCTGCGCTAATTACTGCATTAGACTCGTGGTATTTTGTATTTACATCACCACTTAGTAGCTCAGCATTTTTAATGGTTCCACCTACATTTGTGGCCTTATAGATTTCAAGATATGGTTCTTCGTTCCACTGGTAAGTTTTGCGAGAAGTATTTCTTCCAGAGGCAAAGTAAAAATCTTTACCATATACAATACCACCAAAATCTGCATATTCACTATTTATATCTTCCATGTTTGTAGCGGTGTAACGCGCCATATCATCCATGATTTTTGGAATATAATTAGGGTTTTTCATAAACTCTTTCACACGGGTATCGTTTGGCCTTAGATTCGCATAGTTTTTCATCCATGTGTTGTAGTCGCTAAATTTACCGTTTGCTTTTAAGGTTTGCGCATAGTTATAAATAGCTTCTGGATTTGCATCCTTGGACCTGGCTACTCTTTTGTAGTACATCTCAGCCTTTTTTGTGTCATTGATGAAATAGTAGCAATTTGCCAGTCTTTCAAAGACATAGGCATCAGTAGTGCCTCTTTTAAGGACTTTTTGATATGCCTTGGCAGCATCTGTATATGCAAATCTATCATATAGGTTATCTGCCTTTTTAGTTTTACTATTTTGAGCTGAAACAATTGTTGTAGAAACAGCGATAAGTAGAAGTATGGTATATATTTTTTTCATTTTCAATGAAATTAAATGTTGTTAATTAGAAATATCTTGGTGAACGAAGTGTACGCTTATTAGTAAATAGATCAAAGGTTAGAATAACCTCGTGTGATGATGGGGCTACAAAATTAATATCTGAAGTAACCGCATCATAGGCATATCCTATACGAAGTTCTGGCAGAACTTGAAAGCCAACAAGCCCACTAAATGAGTCATCAACTCTGTAAGAGACTCCTAATTCAAACTTTTCGAAAAATAAGGCATTTAAGTTAGCGTCAAAAGAAACCGGAGTTCCAAAGGCAGATTTAACCAAAACAGAAGGCTTTAGTTTTGTATTCTGTGAAACTTGAAAAACATACCCAGCAGTCCCAAAGAAGTGATTAACTTCTGACCCAATTTGTGTTCCGTTAGCATCCAGATGAACAGAGTTTAACATGTTAGGTACCGATACACCAACGTAAAATTTGTCTGTATATAAAAAAGCACCCGCTCCAATATTTGGATATACACTGCTAATGTCTTGATTAAAAAATGGATCATTTTGATCCTGCAGCTCTAAATCTACCAAACCTACATCATGAAAAGTAGCTCCAGCTTTAAGACCCAGGGCTAGTTTTGTGGTTGAGCTTAGTTGCAGAGTGTATGAAAAATCTGCAAACACATTAGTTTCGTTTACCGGTCCAAGCTCATCTTTGACAGCAGATAGACCAACCCCAACTTTATCATTTAATGGACCGTGTCCAGAAAAAGTAAATGTGGTTGGCGCTCCGTCCAAAGCGGCCCATTGTGTTCTATATAAAGAGGTAAAGGAAATATTCTCCTTAGACCCTGCATAGGCAGGATTTACAACATTCATGTTGTACATGAACTGTGTGTATTGAGGGTCCTGCTGCGCAGAGGCCTCTTTGGAACAAAGTAAAACACATAAAAGTAGTAATGGTATTGATAGTATTTTTTTCATTTCTGTGGTGTTTATTTTATATTGATTGTATCAAGAATACAAATACTCTAAAGCCTATAAGCTCGATACAAATTCATCTTTATATAATATTAGTTTTTCTCTCTATTGATGTATACCCAACCAGTATAGTTAGATCCAAATACTGGATCTTCTGCGTTTAACCCTAAAACATAGTAATAGGTTCCTGATGGTAACTCTTCACCATCTGTGGTTTGTCCTCCCCACTGGTTTGAGTAGTTGGTAAATTCATACACTGCGGTACCATTTCTATTAAATATCTGGAAAGAATTTATTCCTGTTCTATTGTTTAAGAAGCTTAGGTCTAGCACATCATTTAGGCCATCCCCGTTTGGAGAGATACCCTGAGAAATAACACAGTTTTCATTTTCTGCGTATAGCGATACAAGTACCTCGGCTGTGCCCATACATCCATCACTATTTGTAACTACTACACTGTATTGTTGTGTTGATGAGTCATTTTGAGACAATGTAATAACCAGTGTATTTTCACTTTGGTCAGGGAGTAGCGTTCCATTTTCAAACCACTGGTATGTTACACCAGCATCACTAGAGTTTGCTGTAATAATAGTTTCAAAATCTGGACAAACATCAAAATCTTCATTAAGTGTTACCACTACTGGGTCTGAAATAACCACAACAATCTCATCTGAAACAACACAGCCATCAACAGTAGTGATTTCAAGAGAGTAGGTTCCACTTTGATCTACAATTATAGAAGTGCCTACCTCACCTGTACTCCATAAAAAACTGGCTCCAGTTGTGTCTCCAGAAATAGTTGGAACAATTTCAAAATCTTCACCATCACAAAGGGTAACATCTTCTCCTAAATCAAGATCTGGGACAGGTTTTACTACTACATCTATACTCACTGTAGTTTCGCTACACGGCGGGATAGAAATTGTTACGGTGTAGTGCCAGACTCTAAAGGAGTAAATACCGCATCTGTTGACACTACGGCACCACCTGCATTTCTCCACTCATAAATAACTGAGCCAAGGTCTATACCACTATTTGTTGGGGTTGCATCTATGGCAGTTGCATCTTCATTAGCACACACATCTAATTGTGTTGGCAAATTGGTTGTTATTACTATAGGAAGCTCAACAATCAAATCAAAGGATGTTGTAGAGTAACAATCTTCTTGATTTAAACGCTGAACCCTTGTGTATATAGTTTCAGGATTCACCGTGTTTTGATATGCAGCAGGAGTTGCTATTGGGTTATCTCCCAAGTCTGCATCCCCTTGAGTGGTATGGAATGTGATTTCAAAATCTGCAGCGTTTTGACCATTTAATATTTCATCGATTTGAGAGGTAAGATCAAAGGTTGCATCCTCGCTTCCCGGGGTGTCCTCACAAGAGAACATATCCATAGGGTCTTCTATTGTTGGCGAGGTGCCCTCTGCACGAATTCTAAGGTCATCTAAGGCAAGGTCGTTCCCGCAGGCTCCAAAAATATCATTTAATAGAACCACTTGGATAGTTGTGTTATCTCCAGGATTAAACTCTAGAGAATATCTAATCCAGTTTGGATTTGCACCATTTGGTACATTTCCAGTTGTACTTGTTGCCAGAACAGTACCCGCTGAGTCTTCGATTTGATAAATAACTCTTGAATCTGTACCTGTTCCTGGGCAAATACCACTATCGATATCATAAACTGTTGTCATGGCAAAATCAAAAATATGAGAGGTGTTTGCCGTTACGGCGAGATCTCTTCTGTAAAGTTCTGTTTGACTTGTGTCTTCAGAAGGGTTGTAGAAAATCATTCTTCCGTTTGTGTCACCACTGGTATTGTCTTCCATGCCTTGATGCCATCCAAAATTAAGACCGGTTGAAATATTTGTTACAGCATACTGGTTTGCCTCTAATTGTGTAGTGGCATTAAATTCTAAAGGAGTAAAAGGGTGGGTAGCTCTACCAACACCAGTTCCGAAATCTTCTAAGAACACATCATCTGTACAATCAAAAGGAGAACATCCAGATTCTTTTGTTACTGTTATTGAATCTGTAAGTTCATCAAAACTTCCGTCAGGAAGTTCTACCACCAGTGCCGCGGTATATACAGTAGTTTGATCTGGACATACCGTAAAAAGAGGATCGTTACTAAGTACGTTTCCAGCAGCATCTCTCCATTCAAAAACACTTGCATTTGTAACAGGTCCTCCATTAGGAACAAAACGCCAATTTTCATTGGTAACCTCCCATGTTCCAACATTTCTGTCTTCAGGGACACTAAATTCTGTAAGATTGTTTCCTTGTAACCCTATGGCAGCAAGACCGTCATTCCAGGTTGCACACACAGGCTTATTGATAATATTTACATCAATTACATTTAATGATTCATACAACAAGATTTGCTGCGTTGTTAAAAGCTCATTACACCCAAACTGAGGAACTGCATTAAAGTTTAGTACAAAAATTCTAAAAGGAGCAACTCCAGTAACAAAATAATTTATTCTATCTGGAGCAGCCGGAGCAACCGCAGGATTAATATCGTGATATGCACCAAAAACAGTGTTTAATGGATAGTTGGCATCATTGGTAGGGATCTGGTCTGCAGGATCCATTGCCCATCCATTATAATTTCCGGCTAAAGCAGCGTTAAAAGATAGTTGCCCATTTGCACCAGCCACAACATTTGTATAAGAATTGCCATAAAAATTAAATTCGAAAGGCAATGCAATCACACCACTCCAAATATCATCTATTGTTAAATTTGTTGGAGCACCACCGGTAACAGCAGGCACATCACAAAGAGGGCCTTGTATTTGATACGAGGTAGTGTCTAGGTTAGGTAGTGCAATATAATCTGCAACTAGATCTGTACAAAATGTTTCACAATCAATAAACATATCAAATCCAGCATCCAATACATCACAACTTCCTTGGGCTTGACACTCAATAATACCACTTGTGAAATCACAGTTTAAATCTCCAGTTTCAACAGTGAAGGTAACTCCTGTTGTTGCAGGGTAAGGACCGAAGAATAAAACACCTGCTGTTGTTGCAGTTTGCGCCGCGCTTCCCTGGTCATCGGTAACTGTGATGCTTGTGGAACTACCAAGGTCTGTAATATCTACACCAATGGTAAATTGTTGACCCGTTTCACACATTCCGTCGTTTGTAAACTCAATGGTTGGATCTGTACAGGTTAAACAATTAATATCATAATTTAATGGTACAAATAAGCCGTCTGTACAACTTGCAATACCATCTGAGGCAACTTGAAGTGTTATTGTGTCTCCACTAGATTCGAAAACAAATCCTGACATATCACCCGTATTTCCGTATGGGTTACCAGCATTAAGATTGGTAACTCCGTCTGAGTCTAAGATGATAACTTCATCAAAATTTAGCTCTACTTGACCTTCAATAAATGTAAGTCTTAGCGGGAAACCTGTATCACTAGTATATACAATTTGGGTAGTATCATTGGGAGTATAGCAATAGGTGTCATTAAAAGCACCATCGGCACAAGGAATCGTGGTTTGGCTATATGACACACTAAGGCATAAAAAAACCACCATAGGTGCTATAGTAGTGCTTAGGTTCTTTACAAATCGATACATGGGTGTATTTTTTTGAGTGAGTAATTTAATATTCATTTAGATTTTATTTTGGTATTATTTTGTAGTTAAATTTAAGTAAAAATTTAATGTAATGTTAGCTTACATCTGATTTTAGATGTAGGACCTTAATTTACCGATTAAAACCCTGTAATTGGGCTAAAAAACTAATTTTGGCCTACCCGTAAACAATTATTTTACGTTCTTTTAAAATGCAATTAATTTTGCTTCAACTACAAACCATTTTGTTTTTTTGGAATAAGATTTGAGATTTAAAAGGCAGCTCTTTTTTGAGCTCTAAAATAAATAACCTTAGCGTATCATGTATTGAAAATAGTCTATTTGTCTTTCGTACCTTTGCTTTTTTAAATACCTATGATAGAAGAAAAAGACATTGAATACGAAAAAACCATACTCATTGGTTTAATTACTCAAAAACAAGATCAAGCAAAATCTGTAGAATACCTTGACGAACTTGAGTTTTTAGCCTACACCGCAGGCGGTGAAGTACTCAAACGTTTTGTGCAGAAAATGGAAAAACCAAATCCTAAAACCTTTATAGGGACTGGTAAACTAGAAGAGGTCCTTAGCTATGTCCAGCAGCATGGTGTTGGGACGGTTATTTTTGATGATGAACTCTCTGCGGCGCAACAAAAAAACATAGAAAAAATTCTAGAGTGTAAAATCATTGATCGTACCAATTTGATACTAGATATTTTTGCACAACGCGCTCAAACAAGTTATGCTAGAACTCAGGTAGAGCTTGCTCAGTACGAGTATTTACTCCCAAGACTTGCTGGTATGTGGACACACCTAGAGAGGCAACGTGGAGGGATTGGGATGCGAGGACCCGGAGAAACAGAAATTGAAACAGATAGACGTATTGTTAGAGACCGTATTTCACTGCTCAAAAAAAAGCTAAAAAAGATTGATCGCCAGATGGATGTCCAGCGAGGGAATCGCGGTAAATTAGTAAGGGTAGCACTTGTAGGATACACCAACGTTGGGAAATCTACTTTAATGAATGCAATTAGTAAAAGTGATGTGTTTGCAGAAAACAAATTATTTGCTACTCTAGACACCACGGTGCGCAAAGTAGTGGTAGGGAACCTTCCGTTTTTACTTACCGATACCGTTGGTTTTATACGGAAACTCCCAACACAACTTGTAGAATCTTTTAAAAGCACCCTAGATGAGGTAAGAGAGGCAGATTTACTATTACATGTGGTAGATATCTCACATCCAAGTTTTGAAGATCATATTGCCAGTGTAGGTACTATTTTGGACGAGATAAAAAGTGCAGACAAACCAACAATTATGGTATTTAATAAAATTGATGCCTTCACTAATAAAACCATAGATAGCGATGATCTGGTGACCGAGAAAACAAAAGAGCACTTTACCCTAGAGGAGTGGAAAGCAACTTGGATGAATAAAACAAATGGGAATGCTATTTTTGTGTCTGCCTTAGAGAAACAAAACTTTGAAAGTTTTAGAAAAGTAGTGTATGATAAGGTTCGTGAAATTCATGTAACACGGTTTCCCTACAATAGTTTTTTATATCCTCAAGAGTACATTGAATAGTGCCCGAAAAACTAAAGCGTAGAACCCTTACTCTTCAATTTGGTTTTATTATTGCAGTATTTTTTTAAAATCCATAGGTGAGCCCAACCCCTAGCGCTTCTCTAATTTGAAATCCTTTTACGGCATTATCATCATACATGGCTTGAAAGGCTACATTTGTAGTAATCCATTTGTTTGCAGTTATCACTAGGTTCAGGGTGTAGTCTATGTCTATATTTTCAAGGTCTTCAAGATAGTTACTGTATAAATTAAGCACATTTTCCATCACTATATTTTTTGACAAAGTGAATTTTCCGTACCCTCCAACGGCAGCACCAAATTCGAAACGTGAAGTTTCATTTGCATATACCCCAAAATACCCAATTTGGTTAAAAGCATCAATATCACTTTGTCCTTGCCCAACATTTGTGAACTGACTATTAACGATGATTAAACGTCCTGTTGCAGGAGCAATGTTAAGTTTTAGTTTATCACTTTTTTTCCATAGCATTCCCAGACCTGCTTGGAAATAACCTGGAGATAAAATTTTTGTAGCTTTAGATCTAATTGGATTTCCATCTTCGTCTTCTTCAAAATCATAGCCATTGGCAAGTTGAGTTCTTGCATTTAAGAAAAAAGAATAATACCATGGTGTTTCTTTAATTTGTTTACCTAATAGGGAGTTGAACTCAAATCTATCATTGGTTTTTCTAGTAAATTCTTGATTTTTTTGATTGGCAATACCGTAGTCTATAACAACGCGGTTATCCCAGGTAATGTTTTCTTTACTGTAGTTGGCATCATGGGTGAGTCCAAAATTTGCTGCATAATTTGACGTACCACCCCCTTGCCACTGGTCGTTAAATGCTGCTTGATTAAAAAGAAGTGACAGATTTGTAGCTTTACTCCAAGGACTTTTATTTACCTCTTTTTTTTCTTGTGAAAACCCAGTGAAAGCAAACAGGAAGAAGCTAATTGATAGGAGTGTTTTTTTCATCAAAATATGATTTTTTAGATTAAACAGCACTTTTATGGGACACTACTTTTTATAAAGAGGCACAAAAGAGCAGGCCTCTCCATACATTATACTTTTTGCAATGGGTTGTAATTTTGAAATCAACATTCCATAAGCTGCATCCGGTATTGGTTTGTTTGCACACCCTTTAATAATAACAGGAGTGTCTTGGTATTGACCAATATCTAGATTGTTTAAAACCTCTGTAAACAAGATTGTTTCAAGAGTCTGTTGAGATCCAATCACTGTTTTTTTGGTATGAGGGATTAATTTTGTACTAACAAGCATAAAAGCCCATGCAGGAACAATAGCCTCTGTAGTGCAGTGTATGCAAACATACTGGTTTTTATATTGCTCCCAGGGGTGTCTAGAGACAGCCTCTCTAAAGTCTTTTTCGCGAAGTATGATACCCTCCTGTAACCAAGGGGCAATATCAAAAGCAACTCTAGTACCTTTTGGATATAGCTGCTCTAAATCTATAGTTTTTAAGACACTATTTGCGACTCTATTTACAATTTCTTTTGCCATGAAACTATACTTATAGCATACCTAATTCTAGTTTGGCCTCTTCACTCATTAGATCTTGGGTCCATGGTGGGTCAAAGGTTATTTCAACCTCTGCATCATTTACCATTTTAAGGGACTTTACTTTGTCCTCTACCTCCACGGGTAGGGTTTCTGCAACTGGGCAGTTTGGTGTGGTAAGGGTCATTAATATTTTTACGTTGTTGTCTTCATTTACAAAAACATCATAAATAAGACCCAATTCATAAATATCTACAGGAATTTCTGGGTCATAGATTGACTTTAAGACCTTTACAATTTTTTCTCCTAGTGCCTGTGTGTCTAATGTTTCGTCTTCCATAATGGTAATCAATTTATAAATTTAGTATAAGGTAAAACAACTAGCTGTTTAATTTTGCTTGATATGCTGTGGCATACAATTTTAATTTTTTAATCATAGAGGTCAACCCATTTGCTCTTGTGGCAGACAAATGTTCTTTTAGGCCAATTTTGTCTATAAAATCTGTGTTTGCATTTAAAATATCGGTAGGGGTTTGGTGGTTAAATGTTCTTATTAAAATAGCAATAATGCCTTTGGTGATAATAGCGTCACTATCTGCAGAGAAAACCATTTTATCTTCTTTTAGCTCTGCCTCTAACCATACCTTTGATTGACACCCTTTAATAACCCTATCATCGGTTTTGTTTTTTGCTTGTATAAGGGGTAAAGATTTTCCCAAATCTATCATATACTCATAGCGCTGCATCCAGTCATCAAACATGGCAAATTCTTCTATTAGCTCTTCTTGTATTGCTTTAATAGTCATAGTTATTCTTTGTTTTTAATGGCTGTGAGAAGTGGCTTTTTTTCTATCCTTGAATACAAGGTAAGAGTTCCGTTTGAAATGCCAAATGACCCCACATTTTTTAAAACCCGTTGTATAGCGTACTCATTTTTCATTGCCCCATCACAATACATCTTTGTTGAGGTAAGTAAACCTATATTTAACGCGTCAGCATCTTGAGTGTACTTTCCTGAAAAATCATTGCACCCAGCATTTCCTGATATTTTATTCTCTGCCTTGTTAAATTCTAGTACTGCAGGTGGAGAAATCTCTTCTTCATTAATAGTGAGTACAGTAAAAATCCCAGACAATAATGCTGATGGGGTATCTGCAACTACTTTTTTTGTACAATTACAACTCCATATTAAAAGACAAAGGAATATACTGGTTAAGACTATTTTTTTCATAACAGATTTATTTATGATAGCATCATTTTAGCTTTTTCAACGGCAGCAACAAAAATGTCAATTTCTTCCTGTGTGTTGTAGAAGGCAAATGACGCTCTTACGGTACCTGAGATAGTAAAGAAATCCATTATAGGCTGAGTGCAGTGTTGTCCTGTACGAACAGCAATCCCCAATTTATCAACTATGGTTCCAATATCATAGGGGTGAATACCTTCTATGTTAAAAGAGATTACAGATGTTTTCTTTTTTGTTGTACCATAAATTTTTAACCCATCAATGGCTAATAATTTTTTTGTAGCATAGTTTAAAAGAGCCTCTTCATGGTTTGCAATAGCGTCAAAACCTATAGTGTTAAGGTAGTCAATGGCTGCTCCAAAAGCAATGCCTCCACAAACATTTGGTGTTCCTGCTTCAAATTTATTTGGCAGTCCTGCGTAGGTTGTTTGCTCAAAAGTAACTTGATCTATCATTTCTCCACCCCCTTGAAAGGGCGGTAGTTTTTCAAGCCAAGCTTCTTTTCCATACAGCATACCAATACCTGTAGGGCCACACATTTTGTGTGCAGAAGTAACATAAAAATCACAATCTAATGCAGCCAAATCTGGCTTTATGTGCGAGCAAGATTGCGCACCATCTATAAGTATGGCGGCGCCAACCTGGTGTGCCTGTTGGGTCATAAACTCAATTGGGTTTATAGTACCTAAGGTATTTGAAATATGATTGACAAAAACTAGTTTTGTTTTTGAGCAGAGCAACTCTTGGTAAGCGTCCATATCTAGCCCCCCTTCTAGATTCATAGGAATCACTCTTAAAATAGCACCGGTGGTCTTGCAAAGCATTTGCCAAGGCACAATGTTTGAATGGTGCTCTAATTGTGAAACAATAATTTCATCATTTGCAGAGAGGATACTTGCAAAACCATTTGCTACGATATTTATACTGTGGGTGGTTCCAGAAGTGAAAATAACCTCATGAGACTTGGCAATTCCAAAATGGGTTTGTATTTTTTTTCTTGAGGCTTCATATGCATCTGTAGCTTCTTGAGACAAGGCATGAACTCCTCTGTGAATGTTTGCATTATAGTTTGCATAATAATCTACAATACAGTCAATAACCTGCTGTGGTTTTTGAGATGTGGCTGCATTGTCTAAATACACAAGCGGCCTCCCATTTACTTTTCTTGAAAGTATGGGAAAGTCTTTTCTTATAGTAGTTACATCAAACATATATGCTTTATTTGAGATTAATTTAATAATCTGTTTTTAACTCTGTACAGTTTCAGTAAAGAACCTCAAGAGGTTATTTTAACTAGACTTTACTACTGGAGTGCCAACTACATTTTAAATCTTTAAAGGTCAAACCCTAAATTAACACCAATTTTGTTGGCAATTAATTTATTAATACGTCCTTTTAATTCAGGAATTTTTACACTCTCTAATACCGTATTAGCGAAGGCATACATAAGTAATGCTCTAGCTTCTTTGTTGGCAATACCACGAGAACGCAAGTAAAACATGGCTTCTTGATCTAGCTGTCCTATGGTACAACCATGAGAGCATTTTACATCATCTGCAAAAATTTCTAGCTGCGGCTTTGCATTTATGGTAGCTTTATTGCTAATTAAAATATTATTGTTTTTCTGAAAAGCATCTAGCTTTTGAGCCTGCTTTTCTACGTATACTTTTCCGTTAAAAACGCCTGTTGCACTGTCGTCAAAAACCCCTTTGTAATCTTGATGACTTTCACAATTTTCGGCAATATGATGTACAAGGGTGTTGTGATCTACATGTTGCTTGTCCTCAATCATGGTGACTCCGTTTAGTATAGAATCACAACGCTCTCCAAGCTGTTTGAAGTTTAGATTATTACGGGTTAATTTTCCGCCAAAGGAAAAGGTATGGACACTACAAATACTCTCGCGTTGTTGCTGTATAAAAGTGCTGTCTATGAGTGAGGCGTTTTGGGTGTCGTTTTGGATCTTATAGTAATCTACATTAGCTCTTTTCTCTAGGAATATTTCGGTAACACTATTGGTAAGTACTTCGTTCTGGTTTAAACTTTGGTGACGCTCAATGATTTGAACATGTGCATTTTCTTCAACAATAATTAAATTTCGAGGCTGCAACATGGTAGCTGCTTCTGTTCCTGTAGCAAAGTTTATAATCTCAATGGGTTTTTGCGCCTCCTTGTGTTTTGCAATACGTATGTAAGCGCCTTCTTTTGCAAAAGCTGTGTTTAAACAGGTGAGACTCTCTGAATTAGCCGCTTTGTTAAAATAAGTTTCTATAATAGAGCTATATTTAGACTTATTAAGCGCGGATGACATCAAACAAACATCAATAACATCGTGAGTGATTTGAGATAAAAAAGAACTATAAACCCCGTCTATAAAAACGACTTTGTAGGTGTCAATGTCATTTAAGAAGTATTCTTTTACGTCTTTAAACTCTATAGTATTATCATTTTTTGGAAAGATGCTAAACTCTTTATTTAGCAATGCCTTGAGGGAGGTATATTTCCATGCCTCCTCTTTTTTGCTAGGAAACCCGTTGGTCTCGAAATTCTTCATAGCTTTATTGCGCACATCGTGTAATGGCGAGTCTGCTTGCAAGTGATCTTCAAAAGCAAGGTATGAGGATTGTAATTTTTCTTTTAAATTCATTTTTTTAGTTCAGAATTTTCAGTGCCATGGTCAGTTAAACCAATTCCTCTTTTATCCAGTCATATCCTTTTTCTTCTAGCTCATAGGCAAGTTGCTTTGTTCCTGATTTTACAATTTTACCATCCATTATAACGTGTACAAAATCCGGAACTATATAGTCTAGTAGTCTTTGGTAATGTGTAATAACAATAACTGCATTGTCTTTATTTTTTAATTTATTTACACCATTGGCAACAACTTTAAGGGCATCAATATCTAGTCCAGAATCTGTCTCATCTAAAATGGCCAGCTTAGGTTCTAACATGGCCATCTGAAAAATCTCATTACGTTTTTTCTCTCCTCCAGAAAAGCCAACGTTAAGAGAACGAGATAAGAATTTACGGTCTATTTCTAATAAGTCTGCTTTTTCTTTAATTTTCTTTAACATCTCACTTGCCGGCATGTCCTTAAGTCCTTTGGCCTTTCTGTTTTCATTAATGGCAGTTTTGATAAAGTTTGTAACAGAAACTCCAGGAATCTCTACAGGGTATTGAAAAGAAAGGAAAACACCCTTGTGAGCTCTTTCTTCTGCGTCCAACTCTGTGATGTCCTCACCATCAATTGTTATGTGTCCCTTTGTGAGTTCAAACTCTTCTTTACCTGCAATGATAGAGGCCAAAGTACTTTTCCCGGCTCCGTTGGGGCCCATAATAGCGTGCACCTCTCCTGCATTCACTGAAAGAGAAATCCCTTTAAGGATATCCTTTTCTTCTACACTTGCGTAAACATCTTTTATCTGTAACATATTATTTTTCTTCTGCTTTTTTAATGGCTTTTTCACTTTTTTTTACCGCATCACCCTCTTTAATTTTAACATCTGCTTTGGCTGGTTTAGCGCTCACTTGTACAATATCTATAATGGTTAAAAACTCATCCCACGTTTCTATGTCTTGAGGTCCTGGAGCTAATGTTCCAGTTACAATTACAGGAACCATATCATACACATCTTTTTTTGCAGGTGCTACCTTATCGGCTAGTTCTTTCATTTTATCATCCACAACAACCCCATATATAAAATCACTTCCTTTTAAAACAGCGGCGCCGTCTGTAAATATAAATTCTCCTTTATAGACTGCAAGATTAGAATTGGCCGTTGTGGTTAATTGGGTTTTTTGATCGTTTTTACAAGCGCTAAGGCCTACAAATAGAATGATAAGTACAATTATTTTTTTCATGATAGTATTGTTTTTAGTTGTTTTTTTATCCAACAGAGCCCTCTAGGCTTATCTCTAGTAATTTTTGAGCCTCTACTGCAAATTCCATAGGGAGCTTGTTTAGCACTTCTTTGCTAAAACCATTAACAACAAGAGCAATGGCCTTTTCTGTATCAATACCTCTTTGATTACAATAAAATATTTGATCTTCACCAATTTTACTTGTGGTTGCTTCATGCTCTATTTTAGCTGTTTTGTTTTTAACCTCTATATACGGGAATGTATGCGCTCCACATTCATTACCCATTAGTAAAGAATCACACTGAGAAAAATTACGAGCATTCTCTGCGCTTGCATTTATTTTTACCAAACCACGATAGCTGTTTTGAGACTTCCCTGCAGAAATACCTTTACTGATAATCGTGCTACGCGTATTTTTACCCAAATGAATCATCTTTGTTCCCGTATCTGCTTGCTGGTAATTGTTTGTTACCGCAATAGAATAAAACTCTCCAATACTATTGTCTCCTTTTAAAATACAGCTAGGATATTTCCAGGTAACGGCGCTCCCAGTCTCTACTTGTGTCCAAGATATTTTTGCATTTCTTTCACACAATCCTCTTTTGGTTACAAAGTTGTATACCCCTCCTTTTCCCTCTGCGCTACCAGGATACCAGTTTTGCACCGTAGAGTATTTAATCTCTGCGTCATCTAGAGCAATAAGCTCTACGACAGCGGCGTGTAATTGATTTTCATCTCTACTTGGCGCCGTACAACCTTCTAGATAAGAAACATAACTTCCTTGGTCTGCAATAAGGAGCGTTCTTTCAAATTGTCCCGTTCCTGCTTGATTGATTCTAAAATAGGTAGAGAGCTCCATAGGGCATCTAACACCCTTTGGGATATAACAAAAAGAACCATCGCTAAATACGGCGCTGTTCAAAGAGGCATAGAAATTGTCTTTGGTAGGCACAACGGTGCCAAGATATTTTTTCACAAGCTCTGGATGCTCTTTAATTGCTTCAGAAATACTCATAAAAATAATACCCTTTTCACTGAGTGTCTTTTTAAAAGTAGTTGCAACAGAAACAGAATCTACCACAATATCGATGGCAACATTGTTCATTTTTTTCTGCTCGTCCACAGAAATACCAAGCTTTTTGTACATCGCTAGTAGTTCTGGGTCTACATCATCAAGTGTTTTATTTGGATCTACAGCCTTTGGAGCCGAGTAATAAGCAATGGCTTGAAAATCTGGCTTTTTGTAATTCACATTAGCCCACTGCGGCTCCTGCATAGACTTCCATACTTTAAAGGCATCAAGTCTCCACTGAGTCATCCACTGTGGCTCCTGCTTTTTCTTTGAAATAGCCCGTACAATGTCCTCGTTGAGTCCAATGGGAAAGGTTTCGCTTTCTAAATCTGTGTAGAAACCGTATTCATATTCCTTTGTCTCAAGTTCTTTCTTTAAATCGTCTTCTGTATACTTACTCATATGCACTTATGAATTCCTTTAAAGAATTCGTAGTTTTAAATTATAAAGAGAATGATTCTCCGCAGCCGCAGGTTCTGTTGGCATTAGGATTGTTAAAAACAAATCCTTTACCGTTTAAACCGCCACTGTATTCTAAGGTGGTTCCTACTAGGTATAAAAAACTTTTTTTGTCTACTGCAATTTTAACGCTATTCTCTTCAAAAACCTTATCGTTTTCGCCAATACCACCATCAAAATCTAACTCGTAAGAAAGTCCAGAACAACCACCGCTCTTTACACCAACGCGTACAAAGTCTACGTCAATGCTAAAGCCATCTTCTGCCATTAATTGCGAAATTTTAATTCGCGCTGTATCGCTTACTTTTATCATAAATTAGAATTCATCTAAATTAGGGTGCAAATATACGATATAAACCTCTTTTTTATACCCAATAAAATATTAAAAATCTATGACACAATAAGGGGGTTTGATATAACCACCTTAGGCTTGAATCCTATTTTTGTATAATTTAGAAAGCACCCATGAGGGGAATTTCTTATAAAACGACACAAATTTATTAGGTTAGTTTGGATTTTGGTATGCAGGATTGTTTGCCAGGCTATGGTCAGAGAGGCTTAGTAAAAAAGCCTTTAAGGCAGCTTTGTCCTGGGGTGTAAGTTGCACTCCGCCCTGGGCAACAGTTTTCATTAAGGGGTCTATGGTGGGGCTAAAAACAAGGCCTTCACTGTAGTGGTCTATCACCTGTTCTAGTGTCTGAAAGCGGCCATCATGCATGTAAGGAGCGGTGTATGCTAGATTGCGTAATGATGGAGACTTAAACAATCCAAATTGCGCAGGATCTCCAGTAATGTCTCCTAGGCCTAGGTCTGTAAAATTTTCATCTAGGCCATTGTTATGAAAATCATTGTCTGTCCATAGTGGGTTACTAGGGCTCCCATGGCAATGAAAACAATCTCCACGATTTTCATCTAAAAAAACGGCAAGCCCTTGCTCCTCTAAAGGGGTTAGTGTTGCTTGTCCTAAAAGATAATTATCAAACTTGGCATTACCAGATACCAGTGTGCGTATAAACTGTGCAAGGGCTTTAGCAACCAGCTCTTGAGATATTGTGCTTGTTCCAAAGGCATTAGAAAATGCAGTGACATACCTAGGATCTGTTTGCAGTGTTTGCTCAACGTTTGGCCAGGTATTGTGCATTTCTATTTCATTGATAACAGGCTCTAAAACCTGCTCTTCTAGAGAATTGGCGCTACCGTCCCAATTAAATTTATTGTTTGTGTTCCAAGCAATGTTAACAATAGGCATCGAATTTCTAAACCCGGCAATACCATCTATACCAATGCTATATCTTCTTTGATCACTAAATCCTTGATTGGGTCTATGACATCCTGCACAGGATAAAGTGTTATCTGCAGAGAGATTCTTTTCATAAAAGAGAGCCCTTCCAAGGGCAATTCCTTCTTGTGTGAGCGGGTTATTAGCAGGTATTTCTGGAGCAGGAAGTAATTGAGAGAAAACCGCTGGAACAGCAATATTTACAGGTGTAGGTGAGTACCCTTGATTTTGATTGTCATCCTCACCACATGAGAGTGTGATATAAAGAAGGCAAAAAATAAAAAGGATTTTTTGTATCATAAAAAATAATTAATCACTCATATTACTTGCAAGAGAAAATACGTTTTGACCGTTTTCTTGCATCATTTTTTGGGCGGTATAGTTTCCCATGAGCATCCCATTAAGCTCACTTAAATTCCAAAGGTTTGGATTTTCAAACCACTGATCAATGTGCATGTTAACATTAATTTGAGTAGCGCCCTGGGTGATAGTTATTTCTCCTAAATCTATCTCTATAGAGGTGTCCTCTCTTGTATTTTCTGGGCCTGGGTTTTGGACTGCGCTAATAGTGTGGTAGGCATATAAAAAAGGCTCGTCAGGGGTGTCACCTGGATCTAAAAATCTTCCTTCTAGTTGCATGTAATGATATCCTCCACCAAGGTTTTCTGGCACATTCCAAGAGGCTGCATTTAAATCTGGGTAAATACTCGAGGTGTTTGTAGCTTCTGTAAATCCAAAACGCATTTTTAAATTATAAGCCCCCGGGGGAAGTAAAATATCATTAATAGCAAGACTATTGTCTTGGCTTAGGTCTACAAGTTTATAGTCTTTTACTAGAGTTTTTATACCCTCTTGGTTGGTGAAACTCACCTGAGATATCAAATAACGAAGCCTTGTGATGCTAAGTGATGTGCCAAAACCATTTGTGTATTGTATGGTGTTAAAATTTGAGAAATCTACCGCATCTTCATTAAAACTGTGAAGAAAATCAATTCTTACAGGGGTGTTTTGCTGTACTTGATCATCCTCGTTTTTATCACAAGCCATGAAGGGTATCACGAGCAATACTAAAAAGGCAGCTTTTTTAAACATTTGGGAGCTTATTTTATTTTAATTAATAACGCATCTTGGCTACCTTTATTTTCTGGGATATCCATATCGTTGCTTTCTGTAGATCCAGCAATAAGTAGTTTATTGTCTTGTGTCTCTAGAATAGCGTTGGCAAAATCTAAAGAAGTACCTCCAATGATATAATTAAATTTAAGATTTCCATCTCCGTCAATTATAAATACCCAGGCATCGTTTTGGCCTCTATTTATAAGACCTTCCATGGAGCTTCTTGTGTTGCCTACGATGGCAAAATTTCCGTTTTGCAAGCCTATAATGCTCTTTGCAGAATCAAAGGCCGTACCGCCATATGTTTTTTCCCAAATAATATCTCCGCTAGGTGAGAATTTTACCACCCAAGCATCCGCATTTCCAGTTAAAGCGCTAACATCACCATCTGTACTCCTGGTATTTCCAACGACGATATAATTTCCATCTTCAGTTTTAGTAATACCATATCCTTGGTCTATCTCACTTCCACCAAGAGATTTGGTCCATAATTTATCTCCATTGCTAGCAAGGCGGACCATCCAAAAATCATAGGATCCTTTATTGTCCGTAATGTCAAAATCTGTACTCTCTGAACTTCCAATCATAATAAAACCACCATCGTAGGTCTCTACAACATCATAGCTTCTGTCATTGTTAGAACCGCCAAAGTATCGCCGCCAAATAGTATCTCCGTTTTGATCCATGAGGATTCCCCAAAACTCTCCAACACCATGCAAGTTTGCCTTTGAGGGTGTTACCATTTTACCATCATCATTTCCTTGATTTCCACTTGCTGAAACATCAAAAAAGCCAGTAACAAAGAAGTTTCCACTAGCAGTCTGGATGATTTTAAGGGCTTGGTCTGACCCTGAAAAGCCGTGGGTCTTTTCCCAGGCAATGTTGCCTTGAGCGTCTAGTTTTGTTATCCAATAGTCTTGAAATCCTTCATTATTTGAAACATCTCCATCACTACTTGAGCTATAGCCGCACACAATAAAACCACCATCTGCAGTGTTGATTAAGCTTGTAGCTGTATCTGCGCTAGAGCCTCCATACACTTTATTGAAAATCACTTCTGCCGTAGCACTTGTTTTTAATAACCAAAAATCATCGTCGTTGCCCTGTTTTCCTGTAATATCTCCATCTGTGCTATCTGTGGTGCCCATTAAAACATAGCCACCATCGCTAGCCTGAACAACAGATATAATAGTTTCATTTTGACTCCCCCCAAAGGTTGTAACAAAATCAATTTCTCCCAAAAAATCTTCTGGATTTGGTGTGGGTAAATTTATTCCGTCATCATTTGAGCAAGAGCAAAGCGATGCTACTGCAATAATAAATAAAGTTACGAGGTTTTTCATTGTGATTACTTGACAATTAAGCGCTTAGTGATTTGTGAATTTATTCTAACAAGATACATGCCGCTTTTAAGAGACGTAATATTTATATTTTTTGTGGGTGTTGCATCAAATGTTACATTTAAAACGCGTTGCCCAAGGATGTTAAAAATCTCTAAAGATTTTATTGGCTCACTAGTTGCTGTAATTGTAATATTTTCTTTTGCAGGGTTTGGAGCTATTTCAAAATCAATTATTGCTTCATCTGCCGCTCCTAGCTCATCTGTGATATTTGCAGTATAATCTTCAGTCTCTCCGTATGTTGTTTCATCACAAGCATCTGCAGGAACTCCAGTACTCCAATTAGTCTTTATACGCATTCTGTGGGATCCTAATGTTGCATTTGCTGGTATCGTTATAGATGTAGTCTCCGTGTAATTACCGGCTGCTGATCCTGGAGCGATAACAAAATTATTTAAAAGTACTTCGTTGTTAGAAAAAGTAAAGTCATTGTTAAAATCAACCCAAACTTTTACAAACTGATTCCCAAATCCTGTAGATAGGGTAATATCATAGGTCCCACCCTGAGCTAGGTTTGCAATAAGATCTGTAAAATCTCCATAACCATCTGTCTCACACCCTGAAGGGTTGTTGATTTCTTCAATTAAAACCAATGTTAAACCATCTCCAAGAGTACAGTTTGCTTCAGGTTGACACAAAAAGGTTGATACCTCAGCAGTTGTATCATCATTTGAGGTGTCGTCATCACCAACAAGCTCTGTTCCTGCAACAAATACATAGTTTGTAAGTTCAGATAAATCTACTGTTGTTGTAAATGAATAGGTGTCTGTGGCTCCTTGAGATATTGACCCAGTATAAGTTTCATTAACAGGCGCTGCTCCATCTAAAGAATAAAATACCGGAATTGATGTTTGTGTAGTACCACCAAAATTTTGGATCTCAATTGTTACCACCTCTGCGTTAGTCAAGCCACCTCCAGTTACTGGAGAGGTGATTGCCACTACACCTGTATCTTGACCAAGATTTGATACCTCAGCAGTTGTATCATCATTTGAGGTATCGTCATCACCAACAAGCTCTGTTCCTGCAACAAATACATAGTCTGTAAATTCAGATAAATCTACTGTTGTTACAAATGAATAGGTGTCTGTGGCTCCTTGAGCTATTGACCCTGTGTAAGTCTCATTAACAGGCGCTGCTCCATCTAAAGAATAAAATACCGGAATTGATGTTTGTGTAGTACCACCAAAATTTTGGATCTCAATTGTTACCACCTCTGCGTTAGTCAAGCCACCTCCAGTTACTGGAGAGGTGATTGCCACTACACCTGTATCTTGACCAAGATTTGATACCTCAGCAGTTGTATCATCATTTGAGGTATCGTCATCACCAGTAAGCTCTGTTCCTGCAACAAATACATAGTCTGTAAATTCAGATAAATCTACTGTTGTTATAAATGAATAGGTGTCTGTGGCTCCTTGAGCTATTGACCCAGTGTAAGTCTCATTAACAGGCGCTGCTCCATCTAAAGAATAAAACACTGGAATTGATGTTTGTGTAGTACCACCAAAATTTTGGATCTCAATTGTTACCACCTCTGCATCAGACAAGCCACTTCCTGTTACTGGAGAAGTGATTGCCACTACACCTGTATCTAGGCCAATACTTGGTTCTCTTACTAAAAAGAACCCTCTGTTTATATCACTAATCACTATGTTGTTACTTTCAAAGAATGGATAGACGTTCCATGCTCCGTCAAAATTTGCGCTGTCACTATCTGGATATGTATCAAAAAATCCAATTTCTGTTATGCTTTCATTACCAATCTGTGATATGTCAAGAACTCTCATCCCCGCTCTGTAGTTAGACAAATAATACTTATCACCCTTCACATAACCATTATGGTCTATAGCCTCTGTAGGACCCTCATATTCAAAGTGAAAAGACGGATTGTCCAGGTCTTCAAAATCAAAAATGATCGTTCTTGTATTAAAACCAACGTTTATCTCATCAATTTCATCTCCTACAATAAAATAGCGTTGATCTTCAGTAAACCAACCTTGGTGTGTGTATTCTACATTTGAGTATGATATTGTAGAAAGGCCAATTGGGTTGTTTTTATTTGTGATGTCTACAATTGCAATTTCATTTTCATTGCTTCCTATCAGGATTTCTTTGCCAAGATGTTCTGTGTCTGGCCCAGAGTAGGTTACCACTTGTGCGTCATGACTGTAGGAGTCATCACTGTAGCCGCCCGCTGGTGTTGGGTTTGTAGGGTCTGAAATATCTACAAAATGAGGGCCGCCATTAAAGGTTGAGGTTCCTACCCCATAGGCGTATCCTGAGTCTTCATTAATGATAACATTGTGCGCACTTCCAAAACCGCTGTAATGAGCATCTTCATCAAAGATTTCTGGAGGGTTAGAAACATCTCGTAACCTGGTTAAATCAAAAACTTGCATTCCATGATTAGAGGCTTCACTGACAATAAACGCATGGTTGTTGTATGTTTTTATATCTCTCCATGTACTGTTTTGAGTGTGCGTTGGAAGTTTTCCTAGATAAACAGCATTAAAAGGGTCTGAAACATCAATAAAGGCTGTTCCATTATCTAATCCAATTAAGGCATATTCTTTACCATCTTGTGGATCTGTCCATCCCCAAGAGTCATTTCCTTGTTGTGCATCCATTTCATCAAGACTGATAATAGACTGAAGGTCATAGCCGTTACATGGGTACTCACCAGCAGTACCGCTTGTACAAGGTGTTTGCCCAGACATACTAATAATGGATAAAAAAGACAAAGTAATTAGTAATTGTTTCATTTTTTTAATATTTTATTGTAAACCTACTTATTAATTAATTATAATATATCTATAGTGAGTTTATTATTAGACAAATTTATTACAAATCAATTACAATGCCAGTGCTATTAACGTTTTGTAAACACATTATAAAGCGAATCTCACAATAGTATTGCAGTCTAAATATCCGACTACAATGAATTAAGGGTTATAAATTTTAGAAATAGTAATACCATCTGCAATACAAGCACTATTTTTGCCCAACATAAATAACCACTCATGTTAGAAAATAAAGATTCTTTAAAAACACCCATTTCTTCGATGGGGGAGTTTGCGCTAATAGAGCACCTCACCAAACATTTTGAGATAAAGCAAAGCTCAACAATAAAGAGCATTGGAGATGATGCTGCTGTTATTGACCACAAAGAACAAACGGTGGTATCCACAGATTTGTTGATTGAGGGCGTACATTTTGATTTGAGCTACATGCCTTTAAAGCATTTAGGGTATAAAAGCGTGGTTGTTAATATGAGCGATATTTTTGCTATGAACGCAACGCCTACTCAAATTACAGTTTCTATTGCCGTTTCCAATAGATTTCCGGTAGAGGCCCTAGAGGAGTTGTATGCAGGTATTGCTACTGCTGCCAAATATTACAATGTAGATGTAATTGGAGGAGACACAACATCATCTACCCATGGGCTTATGATAAGTATTACGGCTCTTGGAGAAGTTGATAAAAAGCAGGTGGTGTACAGAGATGGCGCAAAAGAGAATGATTTGGTCTTGCTCACTGGAGATCTGGGCGCAGCCTATTTGGGCCTTCAGATTCTAGAAAGAGAGAAGCAGGTGTTTCAAGTAAATCCAAACTCACAACCAGACTTAGAGCCTTATTCATATTTGATAGAAAGACAATTAAAACCAGAGGCTAGAAAAGACATTCCTGCCCTATTAAAAGATCTGGGGGTAAAACCCACCTCAATGATTGATATAAGTGATGGGCTTTCTTCTGAAATACTACACATCTGTAAGCAGTCTGAGGTTGGGTGCACAATTTATGAAGATAAAATACCTCTAGACCCTCAAGTAATTACCACCTCTGAGGAGTTTAATATGGATAGCACAACAATTGCGCTTAATGGAGGAGAAGATTATGAGTTGTTATTTACCATCTCTCAAGAAGATTACCCTAAAATAAAAGCCAACCCCAACATGACAGTAATTGGTCATATTTTAAAGCCTACGGAAGGAACTCACCTTATCACTAGAGACAATACCAAAATACCTCTTATTGCAAGAGGTTGGAGTGCTACTCAAGAAAACGAGTAAGATTTTTTTAAAGCAGTTAAACAATACCCTGTAATAGGGCAATAACCTCTGGGCCATTGGTTAACCAACTCATGTGGCCACTCTCAATTGGGTGGAGGGTTGTATTGGTTTGTTCTGACACCCTAACAATATCCTGAAGAGGTATAATAAGGTCAAGCTTTCCAGCAATAATATGCTTTTCACAGGGTATGTTTTTTAGTATTGTACGTCTGTCTTTTCTGTCACGCATTGCTTTAATAGAAGCTCTAACACCATTTTCTGAGATATGCAGGGCTTCATTTTTAAGGCCTTTAATAGCCAAGGAGTATTTCGATTTTTCTTCAGCGTTAAATAGATTGCCGATGGCCATGGTGATAAAGGCAGCTTTATTTTTATCAATAATAGTTAGGGCTCTATCTCTGTTTTCTTTTCGTGCAGCGCTATCTGGGGTAGGGCTTGAGTTTAGTAAAATTAGTTTGTCCAGTTTTTCTGGAAATAATTCTCCAAAGGCCAAAGCTACATAACCGCCCATAGAATGCCCTATGAGTGTTGTGCTTTTAAAATTTTCAGAGGCTAGTAGCTCACAAACTATAGTTGCCACAGCCTCCATGGTATATCTTTGCTTTGGCACGCCACTTTGCCCAAACCCTGGAAGGTCTACTAGGAGCACGGTATTTTTTTTAGATAATACGGCAGCAATTTTTTGCCACATAGCGCTACTTTCCAGAAAACCATGCAGCATCACAATTGCAGGACCCGTCCCTTGTTTGTGATAATGTATTGGGGTATTGTGGTAGTGAAAAATCATTTTGGTATATTGAAGCTCGGTTACAAAAATAGCCATTAACAAGATTCTTTTCTATGAATTACACCAAACAAACATACCTTGTTGCATTTGCTTTGTTTTCCTTGTTTTTTGGTGCAGGGAATTTAATATTGCCTCCCTTTTTAGGCTATAATGCCGGGAGTAGTTGGGTGTGGGTGGCCATTGGTTTTACGCTTTCTGCAGTAGTGATACCCATTTTGGCTATTTACGGGCATTCGCGATTGCAGGGAACTCTTTTGGATTTTGCTAATAAGGTTTCTCCGAAATTTGCAATACTATATGCTATTATTATATATAGTATATGTGTTAGCTTGCCTTCTCCTAGAACGGCATCTGTTGCCTACCAAATTGCTGTTGCACCTTATTTTGATATTTCTTCTCTAAGTATAAGTGCTATTTATTTTACGTTGGTACTGGTCTTTGCCTTAAATAGGACCCGTATTTTAAGTCTTATCGGTACGTTTTTAACCCCTTTAATTGTATTGTTACTTTTACTAATAATTTCTTTAGGCTTCTTTGCAGATCTGGCGCCCATGGGTAGTACTATTTTTGAAAACACATTTACTGAAGGGGTTTTGGAGGGCTATCAAACCTTTGATGCACTTGGAGGTGTTGTAGTTGGAGGCGTAATTGTAATTTCATTGGCCTTGCAAGACAGGTACAACTATCAAGAAAAAAAACGCATGATTGCTCGCTCTGGGCTTCTAGCTGGCATAGGGTTGTTTTTAGTTTATGGAGGCCTTATTGCACTTGGAGCTTATTACAGTGGAGATTTGCAAGTCACCGAACGAATAGATTTACTCAACATATTAAGCACAAACACTTTGGGGGATTATGGCACTGCTTTTTTAGGGGTATTGCTAGCATTGGCATGCTTCACTACTGCTGTTGGCATAGTAACAGGAACTGCAGATTTTGTAAAGGGGATTACCAAAAACAATCCATGGGCCTATACAATTACCTCAATTATGGGCTGTCTTATAGGGGTTTTGGTAGGGCAATTTGATGTTAGTTTTATTATTTATGTAGCCTTGCCTGCATTGATGTTTATTTACCCAATTACCATTGTGCTAATTATACTTAACAGCATACCCACAGGGTTTGCCTCTGCCTTAATTTTTAGAGCTGTTACGATAACAACCTTTGTGTTTAGTATTCCAGATTTTTTGGAATTTTTCATGAGCCCAGGATCTTTAGATGTTGTTAAACAATGGATTCCATTTGCAAAACAAGGCATGGGCTGGGTACTGCCAGGGCTGCTGGTTTTTATAGGTGTAAATATATTTAAGCACACAAAAAAAACAAAACCAGCAGACGGCTAAGAGTTCATGAGATCCTCAATTTCATCTGCTAAAATTGGGATATTTCTCATTAAATTAAATGGGGCTCCAGTTTGTTGTATTACAACATCATCTTCAAGTCTAATACCAAAGCCTTCTTCTGGGATATAAATACCAGGCTCTACCGTGAATACCATATTTGCCTGCATAGGCTCCCAAAGTAATCCATAATCATGGGTGTCTAATCCCATGTGGTGAGATGTGCCGTGCATGAAGTATTTTTTGTAGGCTGGCCAGTCTGGGTTTTCATTTTTAACATCGGTCTTATCTATAAGCCCTAGACCTAATAATTCGCTGGTCATAATATGTCCTACTTCTTTATGGTATTCTTTCCAAAGCGTTCCAGGAACCAGCAATTTAGTGGCCTGCTCTTTAACGCTGTTTACAGCGTTGTAAACTGCTTTTTGTCTAGCTGTATATCTACCACTAACAGGAATAGTACGAGACATATCGCTGCTGTAGTTTGCGTATTCTGCACCAACATCTAGCAAGATCAAATCACCCGCTTTGCATTGTTGGTTATTTTCAATGTAGTGTAATACATTGGCATTATTTCCACTAGCCACAATTGGTGTGTATGCGAATTTCTTAGAACGATTTCTTAAAAACTCATGCATAAACTCTGCCTCAATATCAAACTCCCAAACACCAGGCTTTACAAATCCTAAGACTCTTCTAAACCCCTTTTGTGTAATGTCACAGGCTTGTTGAATTAAAGCTATCTCAATTGGGTCTTTTACAGCTCGTAATCGTTGCAAAATAGGATTGCTCTTTGCCCAGTTGTGTGCAGGAAAACTTGCTTTGGTTTTTAGTATAAAACGGTCTTCTCTTGTTTGTGTTTCAATAGCTGCCCTGTAATGCTCATTGGTGTTAAAATAAATGGTTTGGCTTTGCGCCATAAGCTCTCGCATTATTTTGTCAAAATCTTGCAGCCAATACACTGTTTTAATACCGCTTACCTCAAGGGCTCTTTCTTTGGTAAGTTTCTCTCCTTCCCAAATTGCAATGTGCTCGTTGGTTTCTTTTAAAAATAAAATTTCTTTATGATCTGGGTTAGGACACTCTGGAAATAGCACTAAAATACTTTCTTCTTGATCTACGCCACTTAAATATAAAATATCTCTTGCCTGCTCAAAAGGCATCGTGCTATCTGCGCCAATTGGGTATATGTCATTACTGTTAAATACGGCCAAACTCGAGGACTTCATTTGAGCCATAAAGTTTTTGCGGTTTTTAATGTAAAGCTTTGAATCTATTTGGTGATATTTCATAAATAGTGATTTTTTAATGCAAGGTATTTTCAAAAGTAAGGATTGCAATTTTTATTCAATACACCAAAGCATGTTATTTTGTATTTCAATGGATTTTTAGTTAAAAAAACTTGAATATGGGCAAAAAAGAAAAAGGTGATGTTAAACTTCCTAAAATAATTTTGAGGTGATTTTAGCTTTCTGTATTTTACATTTTCTAAACCAATCAAATGAAAAAATACATCCTTTTGTTGCTTGTTTTTACGACCTATTTTGGTCTCGCTCAACAAGCTCCATCTCCCTCAGACAGAGTGCTTTCTTCTTTACAAAAAAAACAAACACTCACAGAAAACTCTCTTGTTAAAAACCTTCCCTTTACCAATATAGGACCTACCATTATGAGTGGCCGTGTGGTAGACTTGGCTGTAAACCCCAGCAATCCAACAGAGTTTTATGTTGGTTATGCCAGTGGTGGTGTTTGGCACACCGTAAATAACGGCACCACATTTACACCTATTTTAGACAATAGCCCTACCCAAAATGTAGGTAGCTTGGCTGTAGATTGGAACACAAAAACTATTTGGGTAGGGACTGGAGAGGTGAATTCCTCTCGTTCAAGTTATGCAGGTATTGGCCTTTTGCGCTCCTCAGATAATGGCGCTACTTGGGAGCATCTAGGGCTTGCAGATAGCCACCATATAAGTAAAATATTAATAAACCCAACAAAACCAAAACATGTAGTAGTAAGTGTTGTGGGGCATTTGTACTCTAAAAATGATCAGCGCGGAGTATACAAAACTACAAATGGTGGTGTTACTTGGGAACAAACACTTTTTGTAAACAATCAAAGCGGGATTATAGAGATGGACGCAGCTCCAAATAATTTTAATATCATGTTTGCCTCCTCTTGGGATAAAGACCGTAAAGCCTGGAATTTTAGAGGCAGTGGCTCAGGTAGTGCTATTTACAAAAGTACAGACGGTGGGAGCTCATGGGTAAAGGTTTCTAGCCCTAAAAGCGGTTTTCCAACAGGAGAAGATGTGGGGCGTATTGGTCTTGCGGTTTTTGACCAAAATACAGTATATGCCGTGCATGACAATCAGGCCAGAAGAGAAGATGCAGGATCTTCTCGCAAATCAGGAGGTTTGTCTAAAGAGCAATTTAAAACCATGACTATTGCAGCGTTTTTGGCCTTAGACAATAAGAAATTAAATGCATATTTAAAAAACAACGGCTTTCAAGAAAAATACAGGGCAGATAACGTAAAGAGTATGGTACGCGGCGGCGCTGTTGCTCCTGCAGATCTAGCTACTTATCTGGAAGATGCAAACGCAATGTTGTTTGACACCCCAGTAATTGGCGCAGAGGTTTATAAAAGTATAGACGGCGGGCTTACTTGGAGTAAAACTCATGAGGGCTTTTTGGACGGTATTTATTACAGTTATGGGTACTATTTTGGTAAAATACACGTAGATCCAAGCAATAAAGACGGCATCTACATCTATGGTGTGCCTATTTTAAAATCTAAAGACGCAGGTAAGACATTCAGCTCTATTTCTGCCCCAAATGTGCATGCAGATCACCATGCGTTATGGATCAACCCAAACAAGCCAGGACACTTAATTAACGGTAATGACGGAGGTGTTAATATTAGCCATGATGATGGTGCAAATTGGATTAAAAACAACCAACCTGCTGTGGGGCAGTTTTATGCCATACACGCAGATAATCAGGAGCCTTACAACGTATATGGAGGCCTCCAAGACAATGGGGTTTGGGTAGGTGCTCATACCTATCAAGAGAGCCCGGGCTGGAAGCAAAACGGGAAATACCCATATGAGTTTATCATGGGAGGAGATGGCATGCAGATACAAACAGATGCGCGAGATAGCAACGTGGTATACACCGGATTTCAATTCGGAAATTATTTTAGGTTAAACAGAGCGGATAATACTCAAACCTACATACAGCCTAAGCATGAGCTGGGGGATAGCCCCTACCGATTTAATTGGCAAACACCTATTTTACTAAGCTCACACAATCAAGATATTTTGTATTTAGGAGGCAATAAATTAATGCGCTCCATGAATAGAGGAACTCACTGGACTGCAATTTCTGAAGATTTAACTAGCGGCGGTAAGCAAGGAAATGTTGCCTACGGAACCCTAACTAGTATCGATGAGTCTAAATTTCAGTTCGGGTTGTTGTACACCGGGAGTGATGACGGGAAGGTATTTGTGTCTCAAAACTCAGGGAGTGACTGGCAGGATATTTCTACCACATTACCAAAAGATCTTTGGGTCTCTCGTGTTGTAGCCTCGACGCATAAAAAGCAGCGCGTGTATCTAACACTCAACGGTTATCGCTGGGATGATTTCACGCCTTATGTGTATATGAGTGATAATTATGGAGCATCTTGGACAAATATTTCAAATAATTTACCCCTCGCCGGGGTAAACGTAATTAGAGAAGACCCAGCAAACCCAGCTATCTTATACCTAGGTACAGATAATGGGGCATATACTTCTTTTGACAACGGCGCTTCTTGGAACCCTTTTTGTGAAGGATTACCAAATGTGGCGGTACATGACTTGACAATTCAGGCCAGAGACAAACACCTTTTGCTAGGAACTCATGGGCGTAGTATTTATAAGGCAGATATTTCTTTACTGCAGGGTATTTCAGAAAAAAAAATGGGCAGTCTCATGCTTGCAGATATTGCAGATGTAAGGGCGAGTCGTCGTTGGGGAAGCACAGGGTTTAATAACTATGGAGCTTATTATGAGCCAAGTGTACCTCTGCAGATTTTTGCGCCTTTAGGGGGTGAGGCTAAAATATCAGTTGCCCTAGAAAGCGGAAACGTTTTAAGCTCTTGGAAGGTTACTTTAACTAAAGGATTTAATGTTGTGCCTTACAACGCTAGTGTTTCTCAAAAGGGAAAAAAACAACTTGAAAAAGAGGATATCTCAACTTTTCAAGGAGCTAACGGCACATTTTATTTGCCCAAAGGGAGCTATATTGTTGAGGTTTCTATAGGAGATTTTACAATAAATAAAATGGTAGAAGTGAAATAAATAAGCGCTGTTTAGGCATATCAATTCTAAATTGATAATAAACAAAAGCTATTGTTTGTTGATACGCAATTTGAGACGTATTTTTGCAAGTAGAAATTTAGAAAATTCAACCATAATGGGAATCATATCCTCTTCAATTGCTAGAAAAGTTGCCATGGCACTTTCTGGTTTGTTCTTAGTATTTTTTCTAGGACAGCATTTTGTTATTAATGCAACAGCAGTAGTCTCTCCAAACACTTTTAATAGTTGGTCCCATTTTATGGGAAACAACGGTCTTGTTCAAGGGCTCTTGCAGCCAATACTGATTTTTGGAGTTGTTTTCCACTTTGTGATGGGCTTTATTTTGGAGCTTAAAAACAGAAGTTCAAGAGCGGTAAAGTACGCCTCTTATAAAGGAAGCACAAACGCTAGTTGGGCCTCTAGAAATATGATTATTTCTGGTCTGGTAATCCTGGCATTTTTAGGACTACACTTTTATGATTTCTGGATTCCAGAAATGATACATAAATACGTAGAATCTCACCCAGAAGATCCAACTAGATACTACGCAGAAACAGTTTATAAGTTTGAAAACCCAGTGCGTGTTGGGCTTTATGTAGTTTCTTTCGCGCTACTGGCCATGCATTTATGGCATGGATTTGCCTCGTCTTTCCAGAGTGTAGGTTTTAACAACAAATATTCTGTAGCATTAACCAGATTTGCCAAAGTATACGCAATACTAATACCTGTAGGGTTTATTTTTATTGCCATATACTTGCATTTAAATCAACTCCCACACTAAAAACATCGCTATGTCTATATTAGATTCTAAAATACCTTCAGGACCACTAGCAGATAAGTGGACCAAACATAAAAGCGAAATTGACCTTGTAAATCCAGCAAACAAGCGTAACATCGATGTAATTATCGTTGGTACAGGTCTTGCAGGTGGAAGCGCCGCTGCAACTCTTGCAGAACTAGGCTATAACGTAAAAACATTTTGCTACCAAGATTCTCCGCGTCGCGCCCATTCAATTGCCGCACAGGGAGGAATTAATGCAGCAAAAAACTACCAAGGAGATGGAGATTCTGCCTACAGGTTGTTTTACGACACTGTAAAAGGAGGAGATTATCGCTCTCGTGAGGCAAACGTGCATCGTTTGGCAGAAGTTTCAACAAATATCATAGACCAGTGCGTTGCCCAAGGAGTTCCTTTTGCAAGAGAGTATGGAGGTCTTTTAGACAACAGATCTTTTGGAGGGGTTTTGGTTTCTAGAACTTTTTATGCCAAAGGACAAACAGGACAGCAACTTTTACTGGGCGCTTACTCTGCAATGAACCGTCAAATCAATAGAGGTAAAATACACACTTTTAACCGTCATGAAATGCTTGACGTTGTAAAAGTTGATGGTAAAGCCAGAGGTATTATTGCACGTAATCTTGTTACTGGAGAGATAGAACGTCACTCTGCCCATGCCGTTGTTTTGGCCTCTGGAGGTTACGGGAACGTATTTTATTTAAGTACAAACGCCATGGGTAGTAATGTTACTGCCTCATGGAGAGCACACAGAAGGGGTGCTTATTTTGCTAATCCTTGCTATACGCAGATACACCCAACGTGTATTCCTGTATCTGGAGACCATCAGTCTAAACTTACCCTAATGAGCGAGTCTTTGCGTAATGATGGCCGTATATGGGTTCCTAAAAACAAAGAAGATGCTTTGGCTATAAGAGAAGGAAGACTTAAGCCAACTCAATTATCCGAAGAAGACAGAGATTATTACCTTGAGCGTCGTTACCCGGCCTTTGGTAACCTGGTTCCTCGTGATGTTGCATCACGGGCAGCAAAAGAATGTTGTGATGCAGGTTTTGGTGTAAACAAAACAGGTGAAGCAGTATACCTTGATTTTGCAACAGCTATTGAGCGTTACGGAAAAGAAAAAGCATTAACAGAAAAAATTAGCAACCCATCTGAAGCAGAAATATACAAAATGGGTGCTGCCGTTATTGAAAATAAATACGGAAATCTTTTCCAGATGTATGAGAAGATTGTAGATGAGAACCCCTACAAAACCCCTATGATGATTTACCCTGCAGTACATTATACAATGGGAGGGCTATGGGTAGATTACAACCTGCAAACCACCGTTGAAGGATTATACGCAACAGGGGAGGCAAACTTCTCTGATCATGGTGCCAACAGGCTTGGCGCCTCTGCACTGATGCAAGGACTCGCAGACGGATATTTTGTGTTGCCATACACCATTGGAGACTACCTCTCTAAAGATATTAGAACAGGAAAGATACCCACAGACACCAAAGAGTTTGACCAAGCAGAAAACGAAGTTAAAGACCGTATCAATAAATTGATGTCTGGATCTGGAGAGCGTTCTGTGGATTACTACCACAAAACCCTTGGTAAGATTATGTGGAATAAATGTGGAATGTCTCGTAATGAAAAAGACCTTAAAGATGCCATTGAAGAAATTTCGGCATTGAGAGAAGATTTTTGGAACAATGTAAAAGTTCCAGGAACAAAAGACACCTTAAACCAAGAATTAGAGAAGGCGGGGCGTGTTGCAGATTTCCTAGAATTAGGAGAGCTTTTTGCTAAAGATGCTCTTGATAGAAGAGAATCTTGTGGAGGTCACTTCAGAGAAGAGAGCGTAGAGCTTGATGGTCCTCAAAAAGGAGAAGCACTTAGAGATGATAAAAATTTTAAGTATGTTTCTGCCTGGGAGTATAAGGGAGCTCCAAAAGAGGCCTTACTTCATAAAGAAGAATTGAATTTTGAGAATATAGAATTGAAAACACGTTCATATAAATAAGATACAGATGAAACTTACACTTAAAATTTGGCGTCAAGAAAACAATAAAGCAAAAGGAGAGATAAAAACCTACCCTATTGACGGCATAGAACCAGATATGTCTTTCTTGGAAATGTTAGACGTTTTAAACGAACAACTCATCAATCAAGGAGATAATCCTGTGGTTTTTGACCATGATTGTAGAGAAGGTATCTGCGGGTCTTGTTCTTTGCAAATTAATGGAGAACCTCATGGTCCAGACAGATTGGTAACAACTTGCCAGTTGCATATGCGTAAGTTTAACGATGGTGACACCATCGTTATTGAACCTTTTAGGGCCAAAGCATTTCCAGTTGTAAAAGATTTAATGATAGACCGCAGTGCTTTTGATAGAATACAGCACGCAGGAGGATACATTTCAGTAAATACCTCAGGAAACACCATTGATGCAAATGCAATTCCTGTAAACAAAGAAAATGCTGATGACTCCTTTGCGGCTGCAACTTGTATTGGTTGCGGAGCTTGTGTGGCTGCTTGTAAAAACGCAAGTGCGATGCTATTTACCTCTGCAAAAGTATCTCAGTACGCCTTGTTGCCACAAGGGCAAGTGGAGGCCTCAGAACGTGTGCTTAGCATGGTAGAACAGATGGATAAAGAGGGGTTTGGTAATTGTACCAATACAGGAGCCTGTGAGATAGAGTGTCCAAAAGGAATCTCATTAGAGAACATTGCCCGCATGAACCGCGAATACCTATCAGCAAGTTTAAAAGGATAAGCAACAAACATGTAGTGTATATAAAAAAGCCAAGCAGAAATGCTTGGCTTTTTTATATTGCCCTTGGTGTGGTATCTTTACTATTCGCTTTTTTAATTAAAACACTATGAGTACATCCCTTTTTGACGCTATTAGAAACGCAGATGTTTCTATGGTTACCTCTTTAGTAGAAGAAAATCCTTCATTGGCCCAAGAAAAAGACCAGCGTGGTTCTACTGCACTATTATTAGCTACCTATTATGGGCATATGGATATTGTAAGGGTTATTTTGCAGCAGCCTCAAGATATAAACACACAAGACGCTTCAGGTAATACAGCGCTTATGGGTGTTTGTTTTAAAGGCTACAGTGCCATTGCCAAGTTGCTAATTAAAAGCGGCGCTGATGTAAACATTTCAAATTTTAATGGAGCTACCGCTCTTATTTTTGCAGCTACCTTCAATAAGCCAGAAATTGCAGCACTGCTGTTGGCTCATGGCGCAGATAAAAGTGCCGTAGATGACAAAGGCAACACTGCCCTGCAGCATGCTAAAATGCAATCCAGCGCCGCTGTTCTAGCTCTTTTAGAGGCCTAAGCTTATGAGTTCTCTCAAACTAAGGGTAAGTATAGTGCAGTCTAACCTGCACTGGGAAAACCCACAGGCAAATAGAGCTCATTTTTCTAAAATACTCAGCCCACTAGCAAACACCACAGATTTAATTGTCTTGCCAGAGATGTTTACCACAGGGTTTTCTATGAATGCGCAGGAGCTTTCAGAAACTCAAAATGGACCTACTGTACAATGGCTTATTACAACATCAAAACTTCTTTCTACTGCCATTGTAGGAACTATCATTATAAAAGATGGGGATGATTTTTATAACAGGTTACTTTTTGTAACCCCACTTGGAGAGATACACACCTATGATAAAAAACACACCTTTACCTTGGCCGGTGAACATCAGGTTTTCACCTGTGGAGCTGCGCGTGTTTTTATTGAATATTTAGGGTTTAAAATTTGCCCATTGATATGTTATGATTTGCGTTTTCCTGTTTGGGCCCGCAATAATGTAGGGTATGATGTGGTTTTGTACACTGCCAATTGGCCACAAAAGCGCATTACTGCCTGGGATACCTTGTTGCAGGCGAGGGCTATTGAAAACATGAGCTATTGTATAGGTGTAAACAGAATTGGCCAAGATGGAAATGGGCATATGTACCCGGGGCACTCTGCAGTATATGATTGTTTGGGTAAACAACTCTCTACCCAAGAGCATCAAACAGCTTTTATACAAACCATCACCCTAGATAAACAGCATATACAAAGCACTAGAGACGCCTTAGAATTTCTAAAAGACGCAGATGATTTTATTTTAAGATAAAGGTTTCACTCCAGCTCCAATTGGCCCGTAGTTCTATGATAGAAGGGTAGTACACCACCTTCTCTGGGGCTAGTTTGTCAAGGAAGTTTCCTGGATCCCAAATTTTATTTTTGTTTTGATCCACTATGAGGCGAATAAAGTACTTGCCAGGGGTAATGTGTTCAAAAAATACAGGGGCATTAGTTTCTAGGTAGGTTTGTTTCACCACCTTAAATTTTTCATCAATAAGTTCTATAAGTAATGGAAACTCATCTGCATTATCAAGGGTAAGATTTAGAGATGCAAAATCTGCAATGGGTTTTACTTGTTGCCTATATACAATAGAGTCATTGGTGTTTGATAGGAAATCTGTCAAAGCGCCATTGCGCAGGGTGATGCTATAGAGCTGTTCTTCTTGTTTTTCAAAAACAATCTGGGCAGCATTTTCTTTGGTGTTTATTTTCGCCACAAAATCTATGGCCAGGGAGTCTTTAGTAACTACAGAAATTTTCTCTGAGTTAATAGCAACTAGTGGTGTATTTGCTTTTAGCTTTAGGGTATCTGCTAGAGATATCAACCTGTCGTTAATAGCCGTAAGGCGCAAAGAGTCTGAGTATAGTTCTCTAAAGCGCACCGAGGTAGTATCAATCTGTAGTTTGTTTTTTGTAACAAATACCAGAGAGTCTTTGGTAACCTTTGGTTTAAACCAAAAGTTTAGGGTGTCTCTACCGGGCTGTTTTAGGACTTGGTATTGAAAATCGTCCTCCATTGGCGTGAGTAAGGTAATTTGATAATTGTCTGTTTTTCCTTGATACCCAAAAGAGATTCTATTACTGCTCTCTAGCTTTGGGCGTGTTGGATTAAAATCTGGCACTTCTTTAAACAGTCTTAACTCAAAGAGACTGTCTGTAGGGATGGTAATAGGGTCTTTATAAAAGCCTATTTTATCTGTCTTGGGCTGGAAGGTATAGTTTCTAGTTTGCTCCTTTAGGGCGATGAGTTGGTAGGTGCCCTGCTTGAGATTGCTTAATTCAAAATTGTTTGTTTCATCAAGGGTCGTGGTAATGTAGGTGGGTTTCTCTAGAAACACTAGGGAGTCTTTGTAGGTTTGGTCTACTTGATATAACGCAACAGTTGTTGGAAAATCTGTTTTAGGAAGCAGAGCATCAATAGCAGTTCCTTTTAAAGTTAGGCTATCAATATAACTCCCTGTAGAAAATACATACTTATAATTTGGAAATAGATTTCCTTCATTATTGTCTAAAATACTATTTCCGAAATTAAAACTATAGGTTGTGTTGTCTTTAAGGGTGTCTAGAATTATTATTTTCAACACTTTAGAAACGCTCAAGGGTGTTATTACTGGCGGGAATTTTAGTGGTGGAGAAATAATAAGCTCCTTGGAAATGTCCTTGAGTTTTATAAACTCATCAAAAGTGATCCGAATTTCATTGTTTTTGAAATTGGTCGTAAAATTCTCAGGAGCACTTCGCAAAATAACAGGGGCAATAGTGTCACGGAGCCCGCCACTGGGTCTTCCTTTTTTTGCGCAATCTGTAAAAGAAAGTAAAAAAAGAAATACAATGGGGATGTATAAAAGGCGATATGTGTTTGAGTGGTATTGCTGTTGCATAGTGCCCAACAAAAATAGGAAAAGTTTTATTGTAACGCTCTCTAAAAAATAGAGAACTCTATCACAAAGAAATTGCCATGGCGGCAATACTAATTTTTACATTATCTACTTGTTGTAATAGCACAGCGCAACTCTCTAAAGTAGCTCCAGTGGTAACAATGTCATCAACAAGTAAAATGTGCTTGTTTTTTATCTTTGCTGAGTTTATAAGGGTAAACTCTTGGTTGTCTTGGATTCTTTTACCCCTTGTTTTAAAAACTTGTGCCTCTGTTTTTGAGACCTTTATTAACACATCTTCCAGATAAACAATGTCAAGGGCCTGAGCAATTGCCTTGCCAAAACCTGTTACTTGGTTATAGCCTCTTGCTTTTTGTTTGTTTTTGTGAAGTGGGACACCAACCACCACATCAATGTTTTTATACGCGGGTATTTCTGAGAGTTCTGCCCCAAGCCAGTGGCCCAGAAAAGCGCTAATATCCTCTTGTTTTTTATACTTAAGATTGTGCAACAATGTTTGTGTGATGCCTTTTTTTTGAAACTTTAAAAGAGCGGTTGCTTCTTGGATGTCCACCCTGCCGTAGAATATTTTTTTTAGGGTGTCTGCCTTTGTTATGTGAAATCCAGCCACTGTTGCTTTGTGCCTACAAGAGGTGCAAATAATTTTTTCATGGGACGTGAGAACCCCCTCACAACCATTGCAGATTTTTGGAAATAAAAGATCTAAAAGAGAGTTGAGTATCTTAAGCATTACTTTTTAGTTTTAGTACCTTTAGCATCTGTAATGTAATAAATTAACACAAACCACACATCATGACAACTCAAATCAGCAACAATAATCGTGCAAAGATTTTAATAGGCCTATTGGTGATTTTGTTGGTATCCTTAGCGGGGTATACCTACACATTGATCCAGCAAAATAAAGAAACAGTGCTTTTTTTAGAGGCAGATAAAGCAGAGGTTCAAAAAGAGCTGGAAGCGCTTGTTGTTTCTTACAATGAGATTTTGCAAGATAATAAGCTTAAAGACAAAGACTTAATAGCCGCTCGAGATCGCATTATAGTACTTCTAGACTCTGTGAAGGATTACAAGGCCAATCTTTCTATAATTACCAGATATAAGGCTCAGGTTAGAGGCTTAAAAAATGAGCGCGCACAACTTTTTAAACGCGCAGATAGTTTACTAGTGGTCACTGAGCGATTGGCCATAGAGAGAGACAGTACAACTGCGGTTTTAAACAAAACCATAAAGGCTGTAGACTCTGTAACAACAGCAAACACTCAAATGTCCAAATCTCTAGAAAAAGGTGCTCTGATTGGTATTACAAATCTAGATGCTAGTGCTATTATTGTTCGTAAGGGGGGTAAAATAAAAGAGACCAAGCGCGCCAGCAGAGCAGATAAAATTAGGGTTTGTTACACCATAGCGCCAAATAACTTGGCACAGGCAGGAGATAGGGTGTTATATGTCCAGGTTATTAATCCTGATAATAACATCATTGGAGATAAATCAAACATTACCTTTGGCCAAAATCTACTAACCTTCAGCAAAAGCATTAGTGTTTTTTATGAAAACCAAGCTCTTGATGTATGTGCTATTGTAGGTAATACAGGACAAGATGTATTGAAGGGGTTGTATACCATCAATATTTTTGATGCTCAGAGGCAAATTGGTAGTACAACACTGATGTTAAAATAAGATTTTAAAAATTACTTAAAAAATAAAATCTGCTGCCCATCATATGGCAGTGGATTTTTATATTTTTGTGCTATGGCAAACAATGAAGATAAATTCAAAAAAGTAATTTCTCACGCAAAGGAGTATGGCTATATCTTTGGTTCTAGTGAAATCTATGACGGGCTTAGTGCTGTGTATGATTATGCTCAAAATGGGGTAGAATTAAAAAAGAACATACGCGAGTACTGGTGGAAAAGTATGGTGTATATGCATCAAAATATTGTGGGTTTAGACGCCGCGATACTAATGCACCCAACAACCTGGAAAGCCTCAGGTCATGTAGATGCCTTTAGTGACCCACTTATAGACAACAAAGACTCCAAAAAAAGATATCGCGCAGATGTTTTGATTGAAGATCACGCAGAGAAACTTGAAAATAAAGCCCAAAAAGAAATCACCAAAGCCAAAAAACGTTTTGGAGATTCTTTTGATGAAACAGAGTTTGTCACCACCAATGCAAGGGTGATTGGCTATAGAGAGAAAAAGGCTGAAATGCTATCTACCATGGCGCGCCTTTTAGAGGCAGAAGACCTCCTTGGAGTAAAAGCACTGATAGAAGAATTAGGCATTGTATGCCCAGTGAGCGGCTCTAAAAACTGGACAGATGTGAAGCAGTTTAACTTGATGTTTGGTACCAAGCTAGGCGCCTCTGCAGAAACGGCTACAGATTTATACCTGCGTCCAGAAACAGCTCAAGGTATTTTTGTAAACTTTTTAAATGTGCAAAAAACAGGAAGAATGAGAATTCCTTTTGGTATTGCACAAACAGGAAAAGCCTTCAGGAATGAAATTGTGGCAAGACAATTTATCTTTAGAATGCGTGAGTTTGAACAAATGGAAATGCAATTTTTTGTGCGTCCAGGCCAGGAGATGAAATGGTATGATTACTGGAAAGAAACTAGACTAAAATGGCATCACTCATTAGGTCTTGGTCCAGAGAATTACCGCTTCCATGACCATGAAAAACTGGCTCATTATGCCAACGCTGCTACAGACATAGAATTTAAATTCCCGTTTGGGTTTAAAGAATTAGAAGGAATTCATTCTCGCACAGATTTTGATCTAAAAGCACATGAGGCGCATAGTGGTAAAAAACTACAATTTTTTGACCCAGAGCTCAAAGAAAATTACACCCCTTATGTGGTTGAAACATCTATAGGTCTTGATAGAATGTTCTTGGCTGTGTTTAGTAATTCTTTGCAAGAAGAAACACTAGAAGACGGCTCTACAAGAACCGTCTTGAGACTACCGGCTATATTGGCTCCGGTAAAAATTGCTGTATTTCCTCTCATAAAAAGAGATGGATTGCCAGAGCTTGCAAAACAAATTATTGAAGATTTACAGTGGGATTACAACGTGTTTTACGATGAAAAGGATGCCGTTGGTAAACGCTATAGACGTCAAGATGCTAATGGTACTCCATTTTGTGTAACGGTAGATCACCAAACCCTTGAAGACAAAACAGTAACCATTCGCTACAGGGATACCATGGAGCAACAGCGTATTGCTATTTCAGCTATTTCAGATTTGGTATCCAAGAGTTTGTCTATGAAAGATTGGTTGCAATAAACACACTTCTATAGCGTATAAAAAACCCAATGATAGTCTCTTGGGTTTTTTTATTGTTCTGAAATTTGAGCCCTTAAAAAGCAGTTAATTTGTTTGCATTTCTTCTATTTCAACAGGATTTGCCCTCTGGCAGCGGTTCATCATACGTAAGGCTCTGTATTTAAAAAACACGGCTAGGTCATTTTTTTTGTAGGCCTCATCTAGATTAATAGGATCAAGGAAGTAGGGCTGTTTGTTTTGCACACTAACTAGAATTGTAAACAAACAATCTTCATTTTTGGGACTCTCCTGGATAATTCCAGGGGTAAAACCCTTAGAGATTAGCTCAGTTTTTTTGACGGGATTTATCTGGCTTTTTGGGGCTATATCAGTGCTTGTTTTTTTTGATGAGCAGCAAACTCCCAGCAAAATAAAAAGAGTGACATACATGTGTTTTACAGTCATTGGATGGTGCTATTATATGGCTTTTCTGCAGCAACAATACTGCCATGTCCTACAATATAATCAAATTTGTTGTAACTCAGGACCAGGAGATAAATACCTAAATTGCAGTATTTCTTCTGGGTTTTAATGCCTAGCAATCTAATATTCTCATTAAAACCTCACAATTATACATCATATTTTTTTTGAAATCTTGATTATCTATATCTTAGCATATTAAAATCTATATCAATTCTATAAATATGAAAATTAAATTACTCGCATTACTTGTCTTTTTTTTAGGTTCAAGTTTGATGCATTCACAGACACAACCATCAAAACCTGATTATATAGGAGAACTTCAACTAGTAACAGTGACGCCATCTTTATCTTCTAAAATGAACCAGCTTGTTTCTACTCCAACAATAGGAGAGGCAAGAGATGGAAGGTATTCTAAAACAAGAAGACCAAAAAGAGAGGTAATTGCAGGAAAAGGATCAACGGGAGACTTACTCTCTAAAAACCCTCACCTTCTAACCGGGAGTGTTAAAGTAAACGCTGCAAGTGCTGTATGGGATGCAGGATATACAGGTTCTAACCCAACAGACCCTGCGTTAGCCGTAGGCCCAGAACATGTTTTTGTGGTTTGGAATACAAAATTTGCAATTTTTGATAAAGACGGAAATCAACTAGTTGGGCCAACAAATCCTAATCCAGCAATATTTCCTTCAAATGGATGTTGTGACCTTACTGTCTCTTATGATACTGCCGCAGATAGATGGATAATCTCCTATTTAGGTGGTGGTGCTCAAATTGCAGTTTCACAAACAGGAAATCCTATCACTTCAGATTGGAATATTTACAACATTGGTACTGTAAATGATTACAACAAACTTTCTGTGTGGAGTGATGGATACTATCTCACAGACCAATCTAACGGAAATAGACTATACGCCATGGACCGCGCTGCAATGCTAGCTGGTGCGGGCTCTGTATCTATACAAGGGTTTCAATTACCAGGCATAGCTACCTTTGGATTTGCATCTCCTCAAGCCCTGAATGTTACTAGTGGTGACATGCCAGCTGCAGGAAATGCACCGATTGTCTTTTTTCAAGATAACTCTTACGGAGGTGTTTCTGAAGATCATATAAAATTTTGGAGCGCAAATGTAGATTACTCAACACCTAGTAATTCTTCAATTACTGCTGCACAACAAATTCCAGTAACACCATTTACCTCAATATTTGATGGGGGTTCTTTTAGTAATTTAGCCCAGCCTAACGGAGGGAGTGTATTAGATGCATTACAAGGTATTGTAATGAACCAAGCACAGTTTAGAAAATTTACAACGCACAACTCAGCGGTATTTAACCATGTGATCGATATAGACCCATCTGGCGGTAAAAGAGCTGCTGTAAGATGGTATGAGTTTCGTCAAACTTCAGATGGAGCCCCTTGGACTTTGTATCAAGAAGGAACCTATGCTTCTCCGGAGGGGAAACACGCTTGGAATGCAAGTTTAATGATGGATAATCAAGGAAACATTGGTATGGGATACTCAGCAATGAGTGTTCAAGGAAATGGAAACACAGAGGTTGGTTCTTATTACACAGGGAGATTTGCATCAGATCCTCTAGGAGTAATGACAGTTGCCGAAGAAGTTATCGCTCCCGGAGATGCAGCTATCTCTGGAGGACGTTACGGAGATTACAGCAAGATAGACATTGACCCTAGTGATGATGCAACCTTTTATTTTACCAATGAGGTACATACTGCAGACACTCCAGGAAATTTAAGAGCAGCTAATGTAGGGCGTTTTAAAATTGCACCAGATGCAAATGCAGATACTGGTATTATTGCTTTTGTTACTCCTGTTGATGGAGATCTTTCTTCAACAGAAACCGTAGAGGTTGTCGTACGTAATTTTGGAACTGTACCCCAATCAAACATCGAGGTAAGTTTTACCTTAGATGGAGCAACACCTGTAACAGAGGTAGTTGCTGGTCCAATTGCCCCTGCAAGTAATCTCAATTACACATTTACTGCAACTGTAGATATGAGTGTAGATGGACAAACCTATGATCTGTGTGCTAGAACAAACCTCTCTGGAGATGAAACACCAGATAACGACGAATTATGTACCTCTGTAACTTCTTTACTTGGCCTTGACACAGGTGTTGTTGCCATCACTTCTCCAGTAACTGCAAGTGGCCTGTCTGACGCAGAGGTGGTAACCATAGAAATCCAAAATTTTGGGTCAATAACACAAACATCAATTCCAGTATTTTATTCTTTAGATGGAGCAGCGCCTGTTAATGAAACTTACACAGGGTCAATAGCGCAAGGAGCTACAGATACCTATTCATTTACAACAACAGTAGATTTATCTGAACTTACTGATTATGTATTTGTTGCTGGAACACAACTTCCTGGTGATGACAATCCTTCAAATGATGATACATCTGCTGAGGTAGCAAACTTTTTATGCCAACCTGAAACAAACTGTACTCTTGGGGATGGTCTAACACTAGTTTCTGTTGAAGAAATCAACAATCCTTCAGGGTGTGAGACAGACGGGTATGGAGATTTTACAGATCTTATTGCAAACCTAGCACAGGGCGGAACCTATGATATTACGCTATCTACAGGATATGGAAGTCAATTTGTAAAGGTTTGGGTAGATTTTAATGACGATTTTACGTTTTCTAATAATGAAGTAATTTTAAATAATTTCGAAATTGCTCCAGGAGAAGCTGGCGGTAATTATACAGAGACTACATCTATGACCATACCATCAAATGCAACTTTAGGATCGCACAGAATGCGTATAAAAACCAATTGGAATACCGGAGTTCCTGCAGATGCTTGTGAAGAAACAACATACGGAGAGACTGAAGATTATACTGCTAATATAACAGATGAACTTGGTTTTAACGAGGCGTTTTATGATGCAGATTTTGTAATTTCAAGTCAAGATCAAAACTATTTTGATCTTAATTTTAAGAGTCCTTCATACACCAATGACTTGCCAGTATACGTGATTAATACCCTAGGGCAAACCCTAGCGTATTATGTGTTAGAATATAACGGAACAGGCTTTAGTAAAACAATTAATATGTCTTATGTCTCTTCTGGAGTATATTTCATAAAAATTGGTTCAGAGTCATTAAATAAAGTACAGCGTATTATTGTTAAATAACACATTATACTTTAAGACATAAAAAAAGGTCGCCAGCGATGGGGCCTTTTTTTATGGAATAACTTCTTCTAGAAAAAGGCTCTTAATTGTAGGCTACCTGTATGAACTGTATTGCTTGTTTGGCTTTTTCTGCCATTATAATTAAGGTTGGCATCAAGGTATTTGGTAATACGTTTTTGAAACAGTAGGCGCCAGGTGTAATTATTCCCTGGCTCTAGCCCTTCAAGCATTTGGTAGGCAACTGGTGAGAAAGCACTCCCTTTAAATGCATTGTCAATAAAAGTAAATTCACCATTAATAGATATTTTTTCTGCATTTGCATATGCAAAAGAGACGCCTAATTTTTGCTGTTCTAGCGCCTCCAAGCCATTGATGGTATTTTCTTTACCAATGCTATTGTAAAAAATATCAAAACGAGTTTGGCTATTTAGCAGGTATGATATTTTAGGACTCACCTCAAAGGTTTCCAGGATATAGTTTCTTGCCTGAAAATTTTCAGAAATACTTTCATTTGTTCCGCCAACACCCTTGGCAATTAGCAGCCATTTTTTTCTAAATTTATGGGTAAAGTTGAGTTGGTGACTCTCAAGTTTGCTTGATTGTAACCCCAAAGATTGGAGGTTGTCTGTGGCTGTATTAAGATAGGTGTAGTTAGTGGTATAATGCTGTTTTCCTCTATTGAAAAACAAGGTATTTCTGAAGTTTAACACCAGCCCTAATTGGTTTTGTTTACCGTCTTTAAAGGGGTTAATATTAAAATCTTCATTGGCTCTGCGTATTTTTCTGTCAATGATAAAGGAGGTTGTGTTGTAAAACTGAGACATTATTTTTAAAAACCCTTTTTTACCAGACCACTTCTGGCCATTAAATGTGAGTGTTTGCCCAAAGGTGTTTTCTCGTATTTTAATAAAACGTTGGTTTGGTAGTAAAATTCGAATAAAATTTGCCTGATCTTGAAACTGTGCTATCTCAAATTCTTCAAGTTCTTGTATGCCGTTTGCATTGTAATCATTCCAGGTATAAATACCCTCTCCTTGATCTACTTCTATATATGTGAAATCTTGCTGAGGGGTTACCCCATTATTTGAAGATAAGCTTGTATTTAGCCTAATAAGACCTTTAAAAAGGTTTTGATTGTATAACACTCGGGCGTTTAATGATGTTTGTATTTGTTGATTTGTGGTAGTTTCTAAAACGCGGTAATTAGCAAACACAGATAGTTGCTTATCTTTGGTATTGAGAACTTTAGACTGCAAATAAATGGTATTGCTTTTGCTGACCCGCTGCACGCTACCATTTTTTAAACTATCATTGGTTCTAAAGCGGTATCCTCCTTGCAAAAACACCTTAGTGCTATCTCCAAGACCTGCAAATGCCTCATAGGCGCTATATTTTATACTCAATGGTGTTAGGGAGTCTTTCTCAATGGCCCGTACACTGTTGTTTTCAAAACCTACTTTAGCTCCTATCCAGGCCTTTTTAAAAGAATAACTAGCCCTTGAGTTTCCTCGTAAAAATTGTGTTTTAAGCACACTACTATCACTATCAAGATAGCTTGCACTAGCTATCAAAGTTAGTTTTTTATACCTTGTATTTGCCGCGAGTTGGTGCCTTGAGCCCTTATAATTTTCAGAAAATTGAAGCTGTTCAAAATTATAGTAAGCCGTGCCAAATGTGTTTGAAGCCGCGTTTATTCCAAGGGTAACAAAACGACGATCTCCTTGAGGATTTGTTAAGTTCCAGTCTCTGTTAAATTCTACATTATACAAGCGTTCTATGGATCTAAAATTTCGGTTTATAAAATCAAAAGTTCCAACAGCGCTCAACAATAAGCTATCGGGCCTTTTGATAATATCTTGCTGAAATTCAAGATGCGCTGCATAGCCATCGTTATCATTGTTGTCTTGCTCAGAAAATAAATTAAGATCTTTTCTACTCCCAGCTATTTCAAAATTGATAGTGGTCTTCTCCCCAGGATGATAGCTTGCTTTTACACCTCCAACCTGTAATTTTGTTGGGGCATTAAGACGTGTAAAGGGAGCATAATTTCCTTGTGACACCCCATTTATAGGTGGGGTATATTCAAAAATTTTATTAATTGCCGAACCCTCAGAGAGAATGTAATCTCCAAGGTTATCTCCCACAAGGGAGAAGCGCACATTAAAAAGTTCATCTTGGGAGTTGTTTGAAAATACAAATATTTCTTCTCCATTTAAATAGAGCTGTTTTTTATATAAAAATTTGCCATCTTCATAGGTATCTGGCACTGCAGAGGGCGCTGTCATTGCACCTTGATCATCGCCAGCCTCTTGCAGTATAGCTACTTGCTCACTAGATAGAGACTGCTGTAGGGGTTGGTTTTTTGCATCATTCTCAGAATACACATAGGCGCCAATATCAAAGGTGTCTGAGGTGTAATCTCCACCACCATACCCAATAAAACGAGTATAGTTCCGCTCTGTAAACTGATATTCTACCCTAATACGCATATTTGCTGTAATGCCGTAGGTGGGGTTAAATTTTATCTCACCGGCATTGTAATCTATGAGATAATCCTCATTCTCTCCCTGTTTTAACAACATACCATTTACATACACTTTTTCACTTCCAGATACAATAAGAACAAACAACTCTCCATCAGGGCCCACAAGTTTATAAGGGCCTTGGTTTCCTTCTTGCCCCACAAAATTACTACTACTAAAGACTCCTCTTACCAGTGCTCCAGATGCAAAAGTGCTAGTTTTGGCGCCACTATCATGAGCCAGGGTTGCCCCTAGAGATATCCCTTGTACTTTTTTTGTGAAGCGGCCAAAATAGCTTTTTTGATTTTGTAGGTCTACATCTCCGGCCCTAATGTTCCAATTATCACTGTAGAGTTCAATAAATATTTGATCAAACTCTTCTAGATTTTGTGTGTATCCACCTTGTTGGGTTGGTATGTTTGCATCTTGGATAGATGCTCGTATGGATATTTTATTGCTTAATTTTCCTGTGATTTGCAAGTCTAGTTGCGAGTCTACAACAGCATTTTGATTGTTTCCAATGGTAATACCTCTAGAGATGCTACCCGAGGTGTTAAGCCCATTAAAAGGGGTAAATAAACTTTCATTGCTGCTTTGATCTAAGGAATAGAGTTTTTCCATGCTGCCAGTATTCTCTACAATAATTTTCTGGTCAAACTCAAAGTATTCTTTGGTTAAAAATTCAGGAAACACCAAATAGTCTATACGTAAGGAATCGTTTCTAGCCATTAAATTTTCTAAGGGAAATACCAAAGCGTTAGGATAATCAACGCTATACAGTAAAGGGTCTATGGTGTTTCCCTGCATGTCTTTGATACGTAAATTTGAAGAATTAAGCGCTACGGTATCCACCAAAATTGAATCACTTACCACTACTTTTTTACTACGATACTTTCCACCATTCTTTTGGCCATAACCCAGAAAGGATATACATAATACCACAAAAAATAATAACTTTTTCATAAGATGGCACCTTTTATATTTAGGGCAAACAGCGGTGCTATGATTTATTAACGTTAAAATTTAAAATTTGTTGATTGTTTTGTGAAAACCTTTCAAAGATAGGCATAGCTAAAAATACAATCTTATTTAATTTAGTAGCATGAAAATACTAAGCTATAACGTAAACGGAATTCGTGCAGCAATGCGCAAAGATATAATGCCTTGGCTGCAAACCACCGATGCAGATGTGGTATGCATACAAGAAACCAAGGCAACTAAAGAACAAGTAGATCTAGAGGCTATCCAGGCAGCTGGATACCCATACCATTACTGGTTTAGTGCTCAAAAAAAAGGCTATAGTGGTGTGGCTATTTTCTGCAAGCAAGAACCTACCCATGTTGCCTATGGAACGGGCATTGAGTCTATGGATTTTGAGGGTAGAAACATAAGAGTAGATTTTAAAGAGGTTAGTATTATGAGTTTGTACCTCCCTAGCGGCACCAATAGTGCCCGTTTAGAGCACAAATTAGAGTATATGGCTTTATTTCAAGAGTATGTAAATACCTTGAAAAAAGAACTTCCTAATTTGGTTATTTGTGGAGATTACAACATATGTCATCAGGCCATTGATATTCACAACCCCGTATCAAATAAAAATTCTAGCGGGTTTTTACCCATAGAGCGCGCGTGGCTTGATGATTTTATAAATCAAGGCTTTATAGATAGTTTTAGACACCTTAACAAACAACCAGACCAATACACATGGTGGAGCTATCGTGCAAATGCTAGAGCCAATAACAAAGGTTGGCGTATAGATTATAATATGGTTTCTCAGCCTTTAAAACAGCACATAAAACGTGCTGTTATACTGCCAGCAGCCGTCCATAGTGATCATTGCCCACATATGGTAGAGCTGGCTTTTTAAAAAAAGCTTTGTTGTAATTTTGATTTTCACCTTAATTAATAATTTGACGCTGTTCTAACAGCACATTTTCATGAAATACACCACCCTTACCAACACCAATATTAAGGTCAGTAAAATTTGTTTAGGAACCATGACCTTTGGTCGTCAAAACACAGAAGACCAGGCGCACCAGCAAATGACTTATGCACTTGATAAAGGCGTTAACTTTTTTGATACCGCAGAAATGTATGCGGTTCCTTATACTCCAAAAACACAAGGCCTCACAGAGCAGTACATTGGCAATTGGTTTGCCAAAAACAAAAACAGAGATACGGTGGTTTTAGCCTCTAAGATAACAGGGAGTGGCCGCGGCATATTTAATTCAATGCGCGAAAATCTTGATTTTAGTAAAGCCTCCTTAGATGATGCGCTAGATAAAACCTTAGCGAGGTTACAGACAGATTATCTAGATCTATATCAATTACATTGGCCAGAAAGAGCTGTAAATATTTTTGGAGTTCGCGATTATAGTCACATCGCAAATGAGCAGTGGGAAGATAATATAGGAGAAATATTAAACCGCCTAGAGAGCTACGTTAAAGCCGGGAAAGTTCGTCACATTGGCCTTAGTAATGAAACCCCTTTTGGCGCGATGCGCTATATGGAGGAGCACAGAAAAGGGAAACTTAAAATGGTATCTATTCAAAATGCCTATAGTTTATTACAGCGCAGAGACGAAATAGGACTTACAGAAGTATTACACATGGAAAACATAGGATATTTGGCCTATTCTCCTCTTGCATTTGGCATGTTGTCTGGCAAGTATTTGGACGGAAAAAAACCTGAAGGAGCAAGAGTAACTTTGTTTCCAAATTACTCCAGGTATCATAGCGAGGGGGCTATTAAAGCAACACAGACCTACGATGCTATCGCAAAAAAACACGGCCTCTCCCTCTCTCAAATGGCCTTGTCTTTTGTAAATGACAGACCCTTTGTAACCAGTACCATTATTGGTGCTACAAGCATCCCGCAGCTATCAGAAAATATAGAAAGCATTAACCTTACCTTGTCTGCAGAAATAGTAAAAGAAATACAACAGGTGCATCAAGCAATGCCTAATCCTGCTCCTTAGTAAGAAATAGTATAGCTGTTTTTTATAGTGTATTAGGCAAATAGGTGTTTTACCACATCGTGTACTTTCCCTAGTTTAATAATTTGTATGCCATAGGTTTGTTTGGGAAGCTTGCAGTATTTGGAGATAACGATGCTTTCAAAGCCTAATTTCTCTGCCTCCAGAATACGCTGCTCAATTCTATTTACAGGGCGCACTTCACCGGCCAGGCCAATTTCGGCAGCAAAACACATGGTTTTGTCTATGGTGATATCTACATTGCTGGAGAGTACTGCCGCAACCACCGCTAGGTCAATAGCGGGATCATCTACAGAGATACCTCCTGTAATGTTTAAAAACACATCTTTAGCTCCAAGTTTAAAGCCTGCTCTTTTTTCAAGAACGGCCAAAATCATGTTAAGACGTTTGGCATTGTAGCCAGTAGCACTTCTTTGAGGAGTCCCGTATACAGCTGTAGATACTAAGGCTTGAATTTCTATGAGCAGCGGTCTCATCCCTTCAAGGGTAGATGCAATTGCTGTGCCGCTGAGTTCTTCCTCGTTTTTGGACAGTAGTATCTCTGAGGGGTTTGAAACCTCCCGAAGCCCACTACCTTGCATTTCGTAGATACCTATTTCACTAGTGCTTCCAAAACGATTTTTATTGGCCCTAAGAATTCTGTAGATATGATTGCGGTCTCCTTCAAACTGGAGTACCGTATCTACCATGTGTTCTAAAATTTTAGGTCCTGCAATATTTCCGTCTTTGGTGATGTGGCCAATAAGGATTACCGGGGTGGCAGTTTCTTTAGCAAATTTTATAAGTTCTGTTGTGGTTTCTCGAATCTGGGAGATACTTCCAGGGCTACTTTCTATATGATCTGTATGCAAGGTCTGGATAGAATCTATCACTACAATATCTGGCTGCATTTGTACGATGTTTCGAAAAATATGCTGCGTTTTCGTTTCTGTCAAAACATAACAGTGCTCACTGTTGGGATGAATTCTTTGGGCGCGCATTTTAATTTGCTGTGCACTTTCTTCTCCAGAAACATAAAGCGTTTTGTATGGTAATTGTAATGCTATTTGTAGCATCAAGGTGCTTTTTCCTATTCCGGGCTCGCCTCCTAAAAGGGTGAGACTCCCAGGCACAAGCCCACCTCCCAGCACGCGGTTTAACTCCTTGTTTTGAGTGTTTATTCTAGCCTCTGCATTGGTAGAGATTTCAGAAACCTTTTGAGGCTTAGAGGCTCTTATTGTAGCTGATGTATTTGTTTGTGAAATATCCCAGCTAGCTTTTTCGGCCTTTTGAATGACCTCTTCTGCAATGGTGTTCCATTGTTTACAGGAGGTGCATTGCCCTTGCCACTTGGCAGATTGAGTCCCGCAATTTTGACAGAAAAAGGTAGTTTTTGTTTTAGCCATTGGTCGCTATAAAAATAGTGATTATCTTGATATTTGATTTATAACATCCATAAAGTAGTTAACAATTAAGGCTGTTTTTTAGTACCCAAAGTCCTCTTTGATTTGATCTGCCTTATCTAGCATCACATCCAGGGTTATAAAGCCGACCTCTTCTTTATCAAAAGCTGCTTGGAAAATACGCATTGCTTTTTTAGGTTCTCCTATCTCCTCATAATAACGCCCCAAATAATATGGGCCTAATACGGTTTCTGGGTACTCTCTTTTTGCCATTTCTGCAATAATTTTGAGAGACTCCCATTGTTTTTGTTTTTCGGCTGCCTTGGTGGCAGCTATGTAATCATTAACCCGTATGAGATCATCAATACCAAAAAGATCTTTAATAGATTTGTATTTGTCAATCAGGTAATCACTAATAGGGGTCTTTAGGGTGAGTAAAACCGTGTTGTATTCTTCCCTACTTATTGGCCGGTAGATAGCAAACATCTTCTCCAGCGCTACAGGAATACCGCGGGCTACCAAAGAGTAATGCGTGGCGCCCTGAAAATTATCATAATAGTAATTAAAATTTCGAGTGTCTATAGATTTTAAGGCCTTGTTTAATGCCTCTGCGTCTTGGGTTAGCTCTTTTATATCATCGGTTGCTGTGGCCAAATAGTAAAAAATCTCTGTGGTAATTTTTGGAATTCTTCCTGCCATACGTGTGGAAGCGTTTGGAGATAACTCTGGGCTTAGCACAATATATCCATTAAAAAGCGGGGGGCTTTTATAGAGGTAAAAATTTAAAAAGTTTGCCGTAAAATCATGACCAACACCTACAACAAATTTTGCAGTACGGTAGCTCTCATCAATGTATGGTAAAAGCTCTAGACCAAGAAATTCAAAAAAGTCTGCCCCTTTTTCTGAGGGGAGGTAATTACCTGGGTCGTAATTACAATCATCAAAGCGTGTTCTAGCTTGCATAACACCAACTACAATAGATTCTGGCATGTCCTCCCAGTAGCTAAAGTAGTCTACATTACCTGCAACTGGCTCAAATAAATAGTCTGCATCAAGGACAATAATAACAGGATATACTTTATCTGTACTTGTATCGTAATTGCGAGGGAGCTGAATTTTTAATCTTCTAGTTTCTTGGAGTCTATCACTATTAAACTCCTCATAGATTACTTGCGCATTTGTAAGAAAACTAAAGGTTAGAAAAACCAAAAGTAGGATTGTTTTTTTCATGTCTGAAATTTTAAGAAAGCTGTAAGATACTCAAATTTTAAAATGTGCCTCGGCTTATAAAAACTAACAATTATTTGTTTTTATTGTATACCGGCAAAAATAACAGTGACCCAATACCAATTACAATAATTGATGCAATCCCTGATGCCCAAATAATCCAACCAAAAGCAGTTCCAACGGTAAAAGGGATATTAAATAAAACCAATACTCCTGCCATTGCAGCGGGGTAGGTGCCAAACCCACTATTGGTGAACGCAAAGGTGAAACTACCTACCACAAATGCAATAATAAGGGTCCCAAATTCTATGCTTGAGGTTTCTAGCAGTGCCTGTGTAGCTACAGAAAAAGAGAGTAAATAAAGCCCCCAGATACCAAAAGAATACACTACAAACAACCCTTTCTTTTTCATGGTAACAATACTCAATACCCCTTGTTTTAGTCCTAGTAAAAAGGTTTTAACTTTTGAATTTGTTTTAGATATAGAAAACTTCAAAAATAGCACCACAAATACACTAAGGGCAATTATACCAATCAATAAGGTATTTACAATTGAGCTAGGAATCGTCTCTATAATATAGCCATATAGTATGTCAAATTTCAACACAAGTGCCACAAGAATAAAGCCTATTAGAAAAAAAAGATCTATAACCCGTTCGCTTATAATGGTTCCAAATCCGGCAGAAAAAGGAATTTTCTCATACTTATCTAGCACAATACCCCTAGAAACTTCTCCGCTTTTAGGAATAAAAATATTCATGAGATAGGCTACAGAAACTGCCATAAAATTATTAGCTAGTTTTGGTTTGTAACCCAGGGGCTCTAACATGAAAGACCACCTGTGTGCTCTTGCTAGATGGCTCAAGAGGTTTAAAGCTATAGATACTGCAACTATCCAGTAATTTGCATTTTTAACATACCCTGAAAGCTCTTGAAGCTGTAGTGGTGTAAATTTGTTGTAGATATACCAGATTAAAAACCCCCCTAAGGCTAGCGGTACTCCTATTTTTAAAATTTTTATAAGTGTTTTATTCACCTTAAGTAAGTAAATTATCTTGGTTAGGAAACACAAGAGAGGGTTTAAATGTTTTTGCCTCTTCTTGAGATAATAGAGCGTAGGTAATTAATATTAAAATATCTCCTTTAGACACCTTTCTAGCAGCTGCTCCATTAAGGGTGATTTCTCCGCTACCTCTTGGCCCCGGAATGGCATAGGTTTCTAGGCGCTCTCCATTGTTGTTATTAACAACTTGTACCTTTTCTCCCTCTACAATATTAGCAGCGTCAAGAAGGTCTTTGTCTATGGTGATGCTCCCAATATAATTGAGCTCTGCACCGGTTACTTTAACCCTGTGAATTTTAGATTTTACAACGTGTATCAACATAAGGGCAAATATATATGAAATTAATATGCATGAATTCTTAAGTGAAAGAAAATTAATTTAGTTTTTGGTTGTCTATCAACCGAACCTCTCCTACAAATGCGGCAATAAAACAACGATAAGAAATTCCTTTTCGTTTACGGCGGATGGTTTTTAGTGTTTTTTCATTTGCAATCTCAAAATATTCTAGGCGAACGCTACTTTCTTTAAAACAATTTGCCACCATGGTATTTATTTGTGAAATTGATTTTTCTTGAAAATACTCGGCCGCTAATTGTAAACTTTTATTAATAATGGCTGCGGCTTTTAATTCTTGGGGGTTCAATCGTTTGTTTCTTGAGCTCATAGCAAGATTGCTAGGCTCTCTTATAATAGGGCAACCAACAATTTCGACAGGTAATTTTTCTAAGGCCGTCATTTTTTTTACAATTTGTAATTGCTGAAAATCTTTCTCACCAAAGTATGCTTTGTTGGGCTGTACAACCTTAAAAAGCAAAGACACTACCGTGCCTACCCCATCAAAATGGCCTTGTCTGTGCTTGCCTTCCATTTCTCTTTCAATACCCCCAAAATTGTATTTTTTGGAGACAATGTTATTGCCATACAGCTCGATAGCATCTGGCGCATAGACCACTACATTTGCTTGTAACGTTTTTAAAAGCGCTACGTCTTTGTGCAGAGTGCGAGGGTAGTTTACCAAATCACCTTGATTGTTAAATTGAGTTGGATTTACAAAGATGCTTACCACAACTATATCATTGTCTTTTAAAGCTTGGCTTACTAGAGATAAATGGCCTTTGTGAAGGGCTCCCATGGTAGGGACAAGACCAATTTTTTTTGAAATCCTGTATGGATTCAATGCGTTAGTTATGGTTTTATTTTCTGTAAAGACTTCCATAGTTGATTTTTAAACTCAAAGCAAAATTAAGATATTGAAACTAAGTCTGCATAAATTTTCGTAATTTTGTGCGTTTTACACATAATACATAAAAGCAAAGATTTTATGAAAGATAAGAGAGTGTTATATGTTTCCTCAGAAGTAATCCCATACCTACCAGAAACAGAGATTTCATCCATGTCATTTGAAGCTCCAAAAATGGTAAATAATAATGGTGGTCAAATACGAATATTTATGCCTCGTTATGGTAATATAAACGAACGAAGACACCAATTACATGAGGTGATTCGTTTGTCTGGAATGAACCTTGTTATCAACGATTTAGATATGCCGCTTATCATTAAAGTAGCCTCTATCCCAAAAGAGAGAATGCAGGTTTACTTTATTGACAACGAAGATTATTTTAAACGCAAGGCAACCTTTGCAGATGAAGAAGGAAACTTTTTTAAAGACAATGATGAACGTGCCATATTTTTTGCCAAAGGTGTTATTGAAACTGTAAAAAAATTAAACTGGTCTCCAGATATTATACATGTACATGGATGGTTGGCTTCTTTTTTACCTCTTTACTTAAGAAACTACTACGGAAATGAGCCTTTGTTTGAAAACAGCAAGATTGTAACCTCTGTATACAATCAAGGTTTTAACGGAACCCTCAACACTGAGATTTCTAATAAAATTAAATTTGATGCTATAGATGAACAGGCCTTATTTGCGTTAGATAATCCAACTTTTGAAAATGTAATGAAAATAGCTATTGATAACTCAGATGCTGTTATTATTGGCTCAGAAGATATTTCAGAAGAATTAGAAAAACACATAGAGGGATTAGATAAACCGGTTCTTTCATTCCAGAAAATGGAAGATATGGAGCGAGAATATTTAGAATTTTATCAAACAAAAGTATTAGAGCAGTAACATACTTTTAGAATTAGCGTATGAAGATTAAAAATGCATTACCAAAACTTTTGGTAGTATTGCTCGCCATTGTACTAATGGCATCTTGTGAAGAAGAAATAGGAACCATCGGTTCTGAAGTTATTGGAGATCAAGACGTAAATGCAACCTTAGATATTACCTCAACAGTACAATCTTATAGCAAAGAATTTCAGGCTGTGCAAACCAACGGTTTGCAGATAAACCAACTCGGGATATACAATGATCCTATTTACGGAATGTCAAAGGTTAATTTACTTGCTCAAGTAGCTCTAGAGACTCCAAACCCTACCGTTAATTTTCTGCCAAGGCTAGATAGTGTGGTTTTATACATACCTTATTTTAGTGAGGAAATAACTGATGAACTGGATGAGTCGAGCTATGTTTTAGATTCTGTTTACGGAACCACTCCTATGGACATTTCTATTTTTGAGTCTAATTACTTTTTGAGAGACTTTGATCCAAATTCTGGGTTTGAGGATATTCAGAGCTATTTCAGTAATCAAAATGACTTGTTTGAAAGTTTCAAGGGAGAATTAATTTATTCGATCACAGATTTCTTGCCCTCTACAGACACCTACACTGAAACTACATTTGAGCAGGATGATGCTGGAGACAATACCTCTGAGAGTACTATTGTAGCTCCTGGGATTCGGGTTAAACTCCCCGAGGCATTTTTTAGGGATAAAATCCTGAACATGGAAGGGACCCCAGAACTTTTGAACAACAATAACTTTAGAGAATATTTTAGAGGTATATTTTTTGAAGTAAACGGTACAGACACAAATCTTTTAAAGTTTGACATGACCGCCGCTACCCTTGATATTTATTTTACATCACAGTTTGATAGGCCAGGGGCAAGAAACCCAACTAGAGAAGAGAAAAAAATTACCTTACTTTTTGATGCCATAAATGTAAATGTGTTTAAAAATGAACTAAATGGTCAAATACAAAGTGAGTTACTTAGCCAAGATCAACAAAATGGAGAAGACAAATTATATGTAAGAGGGGGAGAAGGTATTACAGCCGTTGTAAGTTTATTTGGTGAGGATAATGACGGCAATGGAGTTGCCGATGAGTTGGATGAAATACGCCAAAACAACTGGCTTATTAATGAGGCCAATCTTATTTTTTATGTTGATAAAGAAGCTATTACCGATGGCTACAAAGAACCCGAAAGGTTAACCCTGTATGATATTGAAAACGGAAGGTTGCTTACAGATTATAACCTAGACACCACCTCAGGAGAATCTGAGCAAGTAGATGCCTATACAACACATTTAGGCCGTCTAGTAAGAGACAGTGACGGCAAAGGAGATTATTATAAGCTTAGAATCACAAACCACTTGAGCAGCCTTATACACCAAGACTCAACCAATGTAAAACTAGGGGTAATAGTTTCTCAAAATGTTGCTGTACCAAATTTTCAAGAGGTATTAAATACCAATTCCTCAAACAGAAATTACACCGAGCAGGTTCCATCTAGCAGTGTTATGAGCCATCAGGGTACCATTTTACATGGAAATACTTCATCAGATCTTACAAAAAGATTAAAACTTCAAATTTATTACACAGATTCAAACTAAAATTTATGTGCGGAATAGTTGGATACATAGGTCATAGAGAGGCATACCCAATAATTATTAACGGCCTAAAACGCCTGGAATACAGAGGCTACGATAGTGCGGGGATTGCACTATACGACGGCTCTAAAATACAGCTTGCCAAAACCAAAGGTAAAGTAGTGGATCTTGAGGCCCAAGTTGCCAAAGACATAACTACAAATGGGAGCCTTGGTATAGGGCACACCCGCTGGGCAACTCATGGAGTTCCTAATGATGTAAACTCTCACCCGCATTATTCTAACAGTGGAGATTTGGTCATTATACACAACGGCATTATAGAGAACTATGCTTCTATAAAAATAGAATTAATTAAAAGGGGGTATGTGTTCCACTCAGACACAGATACAGAGGTATTGGTAAACCTTATTGAAGAAATAAAAAATAAGCAAGGTGTTAAGCTAGGTAAGGCAGTGCAAATTGCGTTAAATGAAGTGGTTGGTGCCTACGCTATTGCTGTTTTTGACCAAAAAAAACCCAATGAAATTGTAGTTGCAAAACTAGGAAGCCCTTTGGCTATTGGTGTTGGTGATGATGAATTTTTTATAGCCAGTGATGCCTCTCCATTTATTGAATTTACCAATAATGCCATTTACCTAGAGGATGAACAAATGGCCGTTATTCGTCTTGGAAGGGAAATTAGAGTTAGAAAAATCAAGAGTGATATAAGGATTAAGCCTTTTGTGCAAGAACTAAAATTAAATATTGAGCAAATAGAAAAAGGCGGCTATGATCACTTTATGATAAAAGAGATTTATGAGCAACCTGCTGTAATAAAAGACACTTTCAGAGGAAGATTACTTGCAGACCAAGGTATCATTAAACTAGGTGGCTTGGAGGAATTCATACCTAAGTTTGTAAATGCAGACAGAATAATTATTGTTGCCTGTGGTACTTCTTGGCATGCAGGGCTGGTAGCAGAGTATACTTTTGAAGACTGGGCACGTATACCCGTTGAGGTAGAATACGCAAGTGAGTTTAGATACCGCAACCCGGTTATTACAGAAAAAGATGTTGTGATTGCCATATCTCAAAGTGGAGAAACCGCAGACACCCTTGCTGCTATAAAACTGGCCAAAGAAAAGGGCGCTTTTGTATATGGTATTTGTAATGTTGTTGGATCTACCATATCCAGAGAAACACACTCTGGAACCTATACCCATGCTGGACCAGAAATTGGAGTGGCATCAACAAAGGCATTTACTACTCAAATTACAGTGCTTACCATGATTGCCTTAAAACTGGCACATGTAAAAGGTACCATTTCTAGGTCAGACTATATGACGCATCTTAGGGAGTTGGACACCATTCCTACACATGTTGCTAGGGCGCTGGAGTGTAATGATGAAATTAAAGAAATTGCTAAGGTGTTTAAAGATTCTCCAAACTTTTTATATCTAGGCAGAGGTTACAATTTCCCGGTTGCTTTAGAGGGCGCATTGAAGCTTAAAGAGATCTCATACATACACGCAGAAGGATATCCAGCCGCAGAAATGAAGCACGGCCCTATTGCACTCATTGATGAGCAAATGCCAGTTGTGGTGGTGGCTATTAATAGCAATCATTACGGTAAAGTAGTGAGCAATATTGAGGAAATTAAAGCAAGAAAAGGAAAGATAATTGCGGTGGTAACCCAAGGAGATACTGTGGTAAGAGACCTGGCAGATTATGTAATGGAAGTGCCGTCAACTCCTGAGACTCTTACGCCACTAGTAACAACCATACCCTTGCAATTACTCTCTTATCACATTGCTGTGATGCTTAACAGAAATGTGGATCAGCCAAGAAACTTGGCCAAGAGTGTTACGGTGGAGTAAGTTAAAAAGATAATTTTTTAAAAAGGGGAGCAAGTAATTGCTTCCCTTTTATTTTTTGGTATTTTTAAACAGTGAAAATCATCAATCTTATTTCTGGACCAAGAAATCTATCTACGGCGCTTATGTATAGTTTTGCCCAAAACAGCAGTGTTAAGGTGATAGACGAACCCTTTTACGGCTATTACCTTGCCAATACCAATTTAAAAGCAACCCATCCAGGGAGTAAAGAAATATTAAAGGCGCTTACCCGTTCAAAAAAACAGGTGTTGGCTCATATAGATAGGGTGTCAAAAACAAATAAATATGTTTTTATTAAAGGCATGGCACATCATTATCTTTCTAAAGAGCCTGCTCATATTCTGCCTTGGGATAACGTGATACTCATCCGCCATCCAGAAAAACTATTAGCCTCCTTCTCTAAGGTTATTAAAAACCCAAGCCTAGATGATATTGGCATAAAAAAAGCAGCAGAACTCTTTGCGTATTTAAAAAACCAAGGCAAGACACCACTAGTTATAGAGAGTGACCAGCTGCTAAAAAACCCTGAAGGGTACTTGCAGAAAATTTGTGATGCGCTAGATATTCCATTTACCAAAGATATGTTGTCCTGGCAAAAAGGGGGTATCCAAGAGGACGGTATTTGGGCCCAGTATTGGTATGGAAATGTGCACAACTCAACGGGGTTTACAGTACAAAAAACCAGCAATCAAGAAATGCCAGATAGCCTACAGCCTATTTTAGACCAGGCGCTAATTCATTACACTATTTTAAAAAACCACATTCTAAAAAACGACTAGATGTTACAAAAATCTAACCCTAAAAATGATCATATACAGATCTACATTAAAGATAAATTATATCCTCGCCACCAGGCAAAAGTGTCCGTTTTTGATAGCACAGTACAAGGGGGAGATGCTGTTTGGGAAGGGTTACGTGTCTACCCGCAGGGGATAGTATGTCTTGATAAACATCTAACTCGTTTGCAGCAAAGTGCAAAAACATTAGCCTTTACTGATATACCCTCTAAAACAGAAATCAAAAAAGCCATCAAGCTAACCCTTGATGCTAATGCCATGGATGATAATACTCACATACGCCTCACGCTCTCCAGGGGAGAAAAAATAACCAGCGGTATGGATCCTAGGTTAAACCAGAGCGGGTCTTGTTTAATTGTTTTGGCAGAATGGAAACCTCTTGTGTATGATAACAATAGCGGCATTACAGTGCTAAGTACAAGCCAGCGTAGAAATGCGCCACAGTTTTTGGATAGTAAAATACACCACAACAATTTACTCAATAATATTATTGCTAAAATACAAGCCAATGTAGCGGGTAAAGATGCAGGGCTAATGCTCGATGATCGAGGTTTTGTGGCTGAGCTAAACGGCAGTAATGTTTTTATGGTAAAACAAGGTAAGGTTTATACCCCTTTTGCCCATGCCTGTCTCCCAGGAATTACAAGAAATACGGTAATGCAGCTTTGCAGGGACCATGGTATAAAGCTCATAGAGGCAGACTTATCGTTAAGCGAATTTATTAACGCTGAGGGCGTTTTTGCAACGGGTACCATGGGTGAGTTAACTCCTATTGTAGAAATTGATGGTAGAGAAATTTCTAGAGATAGCCAGCTTATGAACCAAGTATTAAAACTCTTTAAAAACAATGTTCGTAATTTTTGCGAACCCCTTACTTAAATCTCAGATTATATTTCCCGCCAAATTTAAAAGCTGCAATTGCTCCCAAAATAGAGATGTGAGACGCAATTTTCTAGCCACTATTATTTTAGGGAGTAAAATAAGTTCAAAAAAGAGCATTTCAAGTTTGTAATATTACATTAGAAAAAACTATCTTTGCAGCGTTAAAAAAGGGGTGCATTTAGCACCTGTAGTAAAAACAGAAATCCAAAATAATGTCACAAGTTACAGGAAAAGTTGCTCAAATTATCGGACCTGTTGTAGACGTAGAGTTTGCAAGCGGTTCAGAACTTCCAAAGATTTATGATAGTCTTGAAGTTAATAATAACGGAAACAAGTTAATTCTTGAAGTACAATCTCACATGGGAGAAAAAACAGTACGTACCATTTCTATGGACTCTACTGATGGTTTGAGCCGCGGTGTGGATGCTGTTGCAACAGGAGCACCTATACAGATGCCAATTGGTGATGATATATATGGTCGTTTGTTTAACGTAATTGGAGATCCTATTGATGGTATGGCCGAACTTCCTAAAGCAGGAAAAGACGGTTTACCAATTCACAGAGATGCTCCTAAATTCGAAGATCTTTCAACTTCTTCTGAAGTACTTTTTACAGGGATTAAAGTAATTGATTTAATTGAGCCGTACGCAAAAGGTGGTAAAATTGGTCTTTTTGGTGGTGCCGGTGTAGGTAAAACAGTATTGATTCAAGAATTGATTAACAATATTGCAAAAGGGCATGGAGGTCTTTCTGTATTCGCAGGAGTAGGAGAGAGAACACGTGAAGGAAATGACCTTCTAAGAGAAATGTTAGAATCTGGTATTATCAAATACGGAGATGATTTCATGCACTCTATGGAACAAGGCGGTTGGGATTTATCTAAGGTAGATAACATGGCCATGAGAGAGTCTAAAGCAACGTTTGTTTTTGGACAAATGAATGAGCCGCCAGGAGCACGTGCACGTGTTGCATTGTCTGGACTTACCATTGCAGAGTATTTTAGAGATGGAGCTGGAGATGGTCAAGGAAAAGATGTACTTTTCTTTGTAGATAACATTTTTAGATTCACTCAAGCAGGTTCTGAGGTATCGGCGCTATTAGGTCGTATGCCATCAGCGGTAGGATACCAACCAACATTAGCCACTGAGATGGGAGCAATGCAAGAGCGTATTACTTCTACCAAAAAGGGTTCTATTACATCTGTACAGGCGGTTTACGTTCCTGCAGATGATTTAACAGATCCAGCACCAGCAACAACATTTGCTCACTTAGACGCAACCACAGTATTGTCTCGTAAAATTGCCGAGCTAGGTATTTATCCAGCGGTAGATCCACTAGATTCTACCTCTAGAATTTTAACGGCTGCTATTTTAGGTGATGAGCATTATGACTGTGCGCAGCGAGTAAAAATGTTATTACAACGTTACAAAGAGTTACAGGATATTATTGCCATTTTAGGTATGGAAGAATTATCTGAGGAAGATAAACTTGCAGTAAACCGTGCGCGTCGTGTACAACGTTTCTTGTCTCAACCCTTCCACGTAGCAGAGCAGTTTACGGGTCTTAAAGGGGTGCTTGTAGATATTAAAGAAACAATTAAAGGATTTAACATGATTATGGATGGTGAGTTAGATCACCTTCCAGAGGCAGCTTTTAACTTGAAAGGTTCTATTGAAGAAGCAATCGAGGCGGGAGAAAAAATGTTAACAGAGGCCTAATTCAATTAGGTGTCTTAATTCAATAGTATGTATTTAGAAATAGTAAGTCCAGAGGCTTCACTTGTGGCCGGAGAAATAGAAAGTATTACTCTTCCAGGAATGGATGGTGAGTTCCAGATGTTGAATAATCACGCGGCTATTGTGTCTCTTTTGAGTGAAGGAAAAGTAACATTTGCTGGAAGCCCTACTATTGCTCCAGGATATGAAAATAAATTCACACAGCAAGACGGTAAATGGGTGCTTGAAATTTCCGGAGGAACTGTTGAGATGAACAACAATAAAGTGATTGTACTTGCAGATTAAGTACCTTTTATATTTTTTAAAAAGTCCCAATTTCATGAATTGAAATTGGGACTTTTTCTATTTTAACACCCTACTGCAAAGACATTTTTCTTTCTTGTTAAAAGATACTATTTAATTTCTGTGATTTGTAAAGAGCTTCTGTATCTTTGAGGTATGTTGCCCAAAAAACTACAAGATAAAATAGAGACAAGAGCCGAAGAACACTCCCTAAGATCTTTGGGTTTACGGCAAGATTTGCTAGATTTTTCTAGCAATGACTACCTTGGCTTTAGTAGGTCAAAAAAAATGTATAATAAGGCCTGTAGTATTTTAAAACAATACAACTATCAGGCAAATGGTGCGACAGGCTCTAGGCTTTTAACGGCAAACCACCCTCTTTACCTTGACACAGAAAAACAAATAGCTACTTTTCATAACACCCCAACTGCCCTTATTTTTAATAGCGGGTATGATGCAAATATTGGGTTTTTCTCTAGTGTGCCCCAGCGGGGTGATGTAATACTCTATGACGCGCTGTGTCACGCCTCTATAAGAGACGGTATATCCATGAGTCATGCCAAAGGATATAAGTTTGCTCATAATAATTTGCAGGGGTTAGAAGCCCTTTTAGAGACTCAAAAAAAAACTAACAAAACAAACGCAGAAATTTATGTTGTTACAGAGGCTGTGTTTTCTATGGATGGAGACATACCCCCATTAAAGGCGGTAGCTACCCTGTGTAAAAAACACAATGCTTATTTAATTGTAGATCAGGCGCACGCCACTGGCGTTATTGGCCCTAAGGGCAAAGGTCTTGTGCAAGAATTAGACCTTGAAGATTTGGTATTTGCACGCATTGTAACCTTTGGAAAAGCACTGGGTTGTCACGGCGCGGCTATTTTGGGAAGCGGTGAGTTAAAAAGCTATTTAATAAACTTTGCACGAAGTTTTATCTACACCACAGCATTACCTCCCCACACACTAGCTACCATAGGGGCAGCATACAGTAAGCTAGAGGATAATAGCGATGCTATAAAAAAATTACAAGACAATATTTCAACACTGCAAAAAGGTATCTTAGATACCCAATTAACCCCCTACTTTATACCAAGTCAATCTGCCATACATTGCTGTGTTATAAAAGGCAATAAGGCTACCAAAGATATTGCAGCCCTACTGCAGCAAAATAAGTTTGATGTCAAGGCTATTTTGTCTCCAACAGTTCCCAAAGGCCAAGAGCGCCTGCGTATTTGCTTGCATAGTTATAATACAAAAGAAGATATAACAGCCCTGGTAAGGCTCCTTAAAGAATTTCTGACTTCATGAAAAATCACACCTATTTCATCACAGGCATCTCTACAGAGGTTGGCAAAACAATAGTTTCTGCCATTGTTACCCAGGCCTTGCAGGCAGATTACTGGAAGCCAGTGCAAGCTGGAGAATTGGAACATAGTGACACCCATACAGTGCAACAATTAGTCTCTACTACTAAAACAAAATTTCATGCATCTGCGTTTAATTTAAAAACGCCTATGAGCCCGCATGCCGCTGCAAAGATTGACGGGGTTAACCTTTCAGTAAATAAAATAAAGCGGCCCAAAAGCCAAAATAATTTGGTTATTGAGGGTGCGGGAGGCCTTCTAGTTCCCTTAAACAACACACAAACTGTTATAGATTTAATACTCCCCTTGGACAAAGTGATTGTGGTCTCTAGGCATTACCTTGGAAGTATTAACCATACTCTGTTAACCATCGAGGCCTTAAAATCAAGAGGGATTCCTGTATTTGGCATTATCTTTAATGGAGCCAAGCATCCATCAACAGAGTCTATTATTACAAAAATGAGTGGCGTTCCTGTTTTAGGGCGCATAGACCAAGAGCCGTATTTTGATAAAAATGTAGTAAACCAATATGCCGAAGATCTAAGAGCAGTACTTCAAAAAGTGTAACTTTGTACAATGAAATTAATCCAACGTGACAAGGCCCATATTTGGCATCCTTTAACCCAGCACCAAACTGCTAGGGCTCCCGTTGGTATTGTAAAGGCAACAGGATCTGTGTTAATTGATGAACATGCAAACAGCTATATAGACGGTATTGCATCCTGGTATACTGCTATGTTTGGACATTGTAACCCATACATTACCCAGGCAATGACAAAACAAATGCAAACTCTAGATTTTATTATGTTTAGTGGCTTTACCCACGAGCCAGCCATTGAGTTATCAGAAAAATTGGTAGCGATCTTGCCCCCCAATCAACAAAAAGTATTTTTTAATGACAATGGCTCTACCGCTGTGGAAGCAGCCATTAAAATGGCCATTCAATACTACCATAATAAATCCCAAAAAAGAGACACCCTTATAGCCTTTGAAGATGGCTTTCATGGGGATACCTTTGGCGCTATGAGCGCCTCAGGATTGTCTTCTTACAATGGCCCTTTCGAAGATTTTTTACTGAAAGTAAAACGCATTCCAACTCCACAAGAGAATAATTTGGACGAAGTTTTGGCCTTGCTTACCACTATTTTAGAACAAAACAGCTGCGCCGGGTTTATTTTTGAACCCCTTGTACAAGGTGCTGCCGGCATGAAGTTTCATAGCGCCAAAGGCCTAGATGCCTTAATAACCAAATGTAAAGCCCACGATGTGCTTTGCATTGCAGATGAAATCATGACTGGTTTTGGAAAAACAGGCACCAACTTTGCCGTAGAGCAGCTGCAGCATCCCCCAGATATTATGTGCCTAAGTAAAGCTTTAACAGCTGGCATGTTTCCTTTGAGTATCACAAGCTGCACCCAGGAAATATTTGATGGCTTTTTAAGCCACCAGGTGCATAAAGGGTTTTTCCATGCCCACACCTATAGCGCCCACCCTGTGGGTTGTGCGGCTGCCATTGCTAGCATTGAGCTGCTTACCTCCCCTGAAATTTTAAAAAAACGCGCCTACATTGCAGTTGCACACAGTGTTTTTGCAGAAAAAATACAGCAACATCCTGCTGTGAAACAAGTACGCTGTAAGGGGGTGATTCTTGCCATAGATCTTGCCATAGAAATGCAGCGTTATGGAAATTTAAGAGATGAGCTGTATCAGTTTTTTATGGACCGCGGGGTAGCGTTAAGGCCTCTGGGCAACACCCTGTATGTGCTCCCTCCCTATGTAATTACTAAACAAGAGCTTGATACTATTTACAGAGCAATAGAGGAGACATTGACCCATTATAATAATTAGTATTTCTTTGATATTTAAAGCCCTTAGAAAATTAAGAACCTTTATTTTTGCATGAAATCATAAAACCTTGCACACACCTATTTCTATTTCAGCAATTGCTTCTGTTTCTGCTTTGGGAGATTCACCCAAAGAAGTTTGGGAGAGCTATTTGTCAAAAAAGCCCCTATTTGTTAAAAAGAAAATAGGCTCTCAAGAGGTTTTTGTCACCGAAATTTCCGCAAAAACTCAAAAAGCGCTTACGCAGTTAAAAGCATCAAACCCAAGTTATAAAACTCTAGATAGAACCGTGCTACTTGCAATTTTAGCCTCTAAGCATGCTTTGCAAAACACAGATCTAGAAAAACAAAGCCTTGATATTAACATAGGCTCTTCTCGAGGAGCCACTTCTCTATTTGAAAAGTACCACACAGATTTTTTACAAACAGGAAAAGTATCTCCCTTTACATCACCTACCACAACTTTAGGCAATATTTCTTCTTGGGTCTCTCAGGAGTTAGGCACAAAAGGCCTACAGATAGACCAATCTGTTACCTGTTCTACGGCAATGCATGCCCTTTTAAATGGTATTGCTTGGCTACAAGCAGATATGGCCCAGGGGTTCTTGGTTGGAGGTAGTGAGGCAGCCCTTACGCCATTCACTATTGCACAAATGCAAGCCCTAAAGCTATACTCAAAAGCCGCCCATGATAGCCCTTGTGAGTCTATGGGTTTTCAAAAAACAAAAAACACCATGGTTTTGGGAGAGGCAGCAGCAGTTGCTGTTTTGGAAAAAGGAATTTCTGCCCGTACCCTGGCAGTAATTAAAGGCTATGGGTTTGGTAGTGAGATAATTTCTCATAATAGCTCCATTACTCAAAATGCAAACAGCATACAAAAAGCCATGAAGATGGCCCTTAAAAAAGCTGCCATTAAAACAGTAGATGCTATAATTATGCATGCGCCAGGAACTGTAAAAGGAGATGTTGCAGAAAAAAATGCCATTGATATACTCTTTAAAGAAAAGCAGCCCTTACTCACTTCAAATAAATGGATGGTAGGACACACTTTTGCCGCCAGCGGCATGCTAAGTATTGAAATGGCAATATATATGCTGCAGCACAATAAATTTATTGAGAACCCTTTTTATAGCAACCCTAGAAGTCTTCCTTCAACCTTAAAAACCGTCCTTGTTAATGCCGTTGGCTTTGGAGGTAATGCGGTCAGTATTATTCTCTGCCGGCCATAAAAAATTAAGGTGTTTTACCTGTTTATTTTATAGCTTTAGGCTTACACACTTTAAAACCCTGCATAAATAAAGGCCTGTTTTTTTACACGCATATAATTCTAGAAAACTCTTAAAACGAATAGAAAAAATTACCTATTTTTGAATCATGATGCAGACAAAACATAACTGGACCAAAGAAGAGATTTTAGCCATTTACAACAAGCCCATGATGGAATTGCTGTACGATGCTGCAACTGTTCATAGAGCAAACCATAACCCCAATCAAGTACAGGTTTCTACCTTGCTTTCTATAAAAACAGGAGGTTGCCCAGAAGATTGCGGGTATTGCCCACAAGCGGCGAGATACCACACAGATATAGAAGGAAATGATTTAATGAGTGTTAGCCAAGTAAAAGCGCAGGCATTAAGAGCAAAATCTAGCGGCTCATCACGCGTTTGTATGGGAGCTGCATGGAGAAATGTAAAAGATGGGCCAGAGTTTGATAGTGTTTTGGAGATGGTTCGTACCATCAACAAACTAGAGATGGAAGTATGTTGTACCCTTGGTATGATTACAGAAAATCAAGCACAGCGTTTGGCAGAAGCTGGTTTGTACGCCTACAACCATAATCTTGATACCAGTGAAGATTATTATAAAGATGTTATTTCTACTAGAGCATTTCAAGACAGGCTAGACACTATAGAAAATGTACGTAAAACTAATGTAACGGTATGCAGTGGTGGTATTATTGGTATGGGAGAAGCCGTTGAAGATAGAGCAGGAATGTTGGTGGCCCTAGCTAGTTTAAGCCCACAGCCAGAAAGCACACCTATAAATGCCTTAGTTCCTGTAGAGGGAACTCCCTTAGAGGAGATAGCTCCTGTATCTATTTGGGAAATGATACGCATGGTAGCCACTACTCGTATTGTGCTTCCTAACACACAGGTGCGTTTATCTGCAGGTAGAACACAAATGTCTCAAGAGGGGCAAGCAATGTGCTTCTTTGCAGGTGCCAACTCTATTTTTGCTGGAGACAAACTATTAACAACGCCAAATCCAGATGTGCATGAAGACATGAAACTCTTTGAACTTCTGGGATTACAGCCCATGAAGCCTTTTGTAAAGAAAGACCAACCACAATCTGTAGAGGCACAATACTCTAAGTATAAAGACCAAGCAGAAAAACCAAAATGGACCCGTCCAGACCATAAAATAGAGCGTAACGAGCTTGCCAAAGCAAAGGCAAAACTATAATTACAATTAGTTTTTTGTAAGGCCTCGAAGTCTTTCAAAAATCATAGCAGATTCCCATCCACGATACAGCAGGTAATCTGCTATTTTTTTTCGTTTTTTTTGTGCATCGGTTTCACCACAGAGTTGGGCAACTCTTTTTTCAAACAAAACATCAAAGGTATCTAGGTATTCGTTTTCTGGAATTTCTTTTAGGGCCAATTTGAGATTATACGCAGAAATATTACGCATTTTTAATTCTCGAATAATTCTATTTCTCCCCCATTTTTTTTGTCTGAATTTTCCACGGGCAAAGGCCTGTGCAAATCGAGTTTCATTTAAAAAGTTATGGGCCAGTAAATGACCAATAATTTGGTCAATGGCCTGCGGAATCATGCGCATATCACGAAGCTTTTTAGTAACTTCTTGATGGCAACGCTCTTGGTAGGCGCAGTATTTTTCAATGCTTCTTTTTGCCTGTTGCAGGGTATATGTTTTGTGGGTAAAACTCATTAAGGGTTCAAAAATACACTTAAAAAGATTATCGTAGATCTTTTTTGAAGCTAGAAAAAAAACTTCTAAAGCAAAAAAAAACCCTCCTTTGCTAAAGCAAAGAAGGGTTATGGTTATTTTAGCCTATCACCGTTCTTGTCAAAGAAGTGATATTCTAGATACGTGTAAGCATCTCTTGGTTGTATTTTCACCCATTTTTTATGCTCCATAAACCACTTATGGCGCATAGATGGAATACCTTTTGTTAAAAAGGCCGCTATAAAAGGATGTGTACTTAATGTTACATCCTTATAGTCTTTTTTGAAAAGCCTTTTGAGCTCCTCGGTAATCTTTTGTACCACCACAATCGGCGCTTCTATCTCACCAATTTCACCCCCTGGGGCTTCTTCGCTGGTTTTGATATTCATTTCTGGCCTAACGCGTTGGCGTGTAATTTGTATCAACCCAAATTTACTTGGAGGTAGGATTTTGTGTTTTGCTCTGTCGTTTTTCATTTCCTCACGAAGATGATCAAACAGCTTTTTTCGATTGGCAGCATTTGCCATATCAATAAAGTCAACCACAATAATTCCTCCCATATCCCTAAGACGTAATTGTCTTGCTACCTCACTGGCAGCAATAATATTTACCTCTAGGGCAGTATCTTCTTGGTTCTTGCTTTTTGTACTTCGGTTACCACTGTTCACGTCTATAACGTGCATGGCTTCTGTATGTTCAATCACCAAATAGGTTCCTTTGGTACTTGAAACAGTTCTACCAAAGCTTGTTTTAATTTGTCTCTCAATACCATGTTTTTCATACATAGGTATTTTTGAGTCATAAAACTTAACGATACTTTCTTTACCAGGTGCAATTTCTTGCACATAATCTTTTATTTGTAAATAGAGTGTTTCATCATCAATATGAATGGCCGAGAATTGGTCATTAAAAACATCTCGTATCATAGAGGCCCCTCTATTTAACTCACTTAGCACCTTACTTGGGTGGTGAGCACCTTGTAGCTTTTTGCACATCGCTGTCCAGCGATCTACTAGACTTTGTAAGTCTTTATCCAGTTCTGCTACTTTTTTGCCTTCTGCTACCGTGCGTATAATAACACCAAATCCTTTAGGTCTTATGCTTGTAATTAAGCGTTTTAACCTGTCTTTTTCTTCACGACTTTCTATTTTTTGAGAAACAGAAATACGATCAGAAAAAGGGACCAAAACAATATAACGGCCAGCTATAGATAGCTCACTGCTTATACGCGGTCCTTTTGTGGAAATGGGTTCTTTTACTACTTGTACCAGAATAGATTGATTGGATTTTATGGCACTGTTAATGCCTCCATTTTTATCAATCTCCTTTTCAAATGGGAAATCTTTTAAAGAATACTCTTTAAGTTTACCTGTGCTTACACGTTTTACAAACTTCAACAAAGAAGCTACTTTAGGTCCTAGATCATGATAGTGTAAAAAACCATCTTTTTCATAACCAACATTGACAAATGCGGCGTTAAGACCTGGCATACTTTTGCGAATTTTAGCGAGAAATACATCTCCAACCGCAAAATTGTTTGCCTCTTCTTCTTTGTTTAGCTCGATGAGTCTTCCATCTTTTAAAAGAGCAAAATCAACTTCTTGTGAACTGGATCTAATAAATAATTCGTAGTTCACGTTACATTAATTTATATCCGCTTTTGGCAAGGGCACTATTGCCGTTTGCCTCCAACAGATGGATTAAACAATAATTATCACAGGTTTTTTTTGTAATTCTGAAATCTAATATTTATTAAATATCAGAAAAAACCCGTAGAAATGCTAGTATAATAAAAGGTAATTTATATAACTAGTATTTCATTTTCAAAGAACTTAACTACGGAACATTATTGAAAACCCCGTAGGTACTTAATATAAAAAAAGTAGTTTATAACTACTTTTTCTTGTGACGATTAGCGCGTCTTCTCTTCTTACGCTTGTGCGTAGCTACCTTATGTCTTTTCCTTTTTTTACCACTTGGCATATTTGATAGTTTTATGAAGCCCTAAAATAAGGCAATTAATATTATTTTACTTCAACGTTTGTTTTTACACTTTCAACAAACACTTTTGCCGGCTTAAAAGCTGGAATATTATGTGCTGGTATTTTGATCGTAGTGTTTTTTGAAATATTACGACCTGTTTTTTCTGCTCTAGTCTTGATAATAAAGCTTCCAAAACCTCTAAGGTAAACATTGTCTCCACCTTCTAATGAAGTTTTCACCTCATTCATAAATGTTTCTACAGTAGCTTGAACATCTCCTTTTTCCATTCCTAGTTTATCTGAAATCTTAGCTACGATATCTGCTTTAGTCATGTGTTTCTTTTTTTAATGTAAATAATCAATTTTTCAAGACGGCAAATATAAGAATTTTAAAATCAATATATCAAAACGTAATGCATTAAAATATAATTACATAAAAGCTACCTTTGTGATATGAAAGAAACTTTGGATTTTTTTGCTAAAAATCTCATTGATTGGTACTTAGACAATAAACGAGATCTCCCTTGGAGAAGCACGAAAGACCCCTATTTTATTTGGTTATCTGAAATTATTTTGCAGCAAACTAGAGTGGCACAAGGGACCCCTTATTATTTGGCACTTACAAGGGCCTTTCCCCAGGTAACATCACTTGCAAATGCACCCCAAGAAGAGGTGTTAAAACTCTGGCAGGGGCTTGGGTACTACTCACGGGCTAGAAACTTGCACATAGCAGCCAAATATGTAGCCAATGAGCTGGACGGGAGATTTCCATCTACTTATAAAGGACTTCTTCAGCTAAAAGGAGTTGGAGATTACACCGCTAGTGCGGTAGGTTCTATATGTTTTGATTTACCAACTGCCGTTGTAGATGGCAATGTATATAGGGTTTTGTCACGACTTTTTGGAATTACTACTCCTATTAACACGACCCAGGGAACAAAAGATTTTAAAGCCTTGGCTCAACAACTGCTAGACACCAGTGATCCAGGGACCTATAACCAAGCTTTAATGGAGTTTGGAGCTCGTTTTTGTGTGCCTCAAAACCCCAACTGTGAGCAGTGTATTTTTAAGTACAAATGCGATGCCCATAAAAATAAGCAAGTTGCAAAACTTCCAGTGAAGCTGAAAAAATTAAAAATTAAAAAAAGATATTTTAATTATATCGTGATACTCTCCCAGGAGTATCAAACCATTTTACGTCAGCGTACCACTAAAGGAATTTGGCAGCAGTTATTTGAGTTTCCGTTGGTCGAAACCCAAAAAGAGGTAGACCAAAGCCAATTACAAGAAGCGCCGCAATGTATTGAGATTTTAAAACAAAACGGGATTGATTGTTTAACGCTTTACCGAGAAAAATCTGTGATACATAAACTTTCTCACCAACATCTTTACACGCGTTTTTGGATTGCCCAAACCAAAAGTAAATTACCTCAAGGGATCCCCATAGACACGATTGACAACTATGCGGTACCGGTGTTAATAAGTAACTTTATTTCAGAGTTTGAGGGTTTTAAATAAATGGTTTTTTTAACTATATTTAATTTTCAAAAAGTACCTTTGCATACTTAAAATAAACAAACATGAGCGGCACAGTAAATAAAGTAATGTTGATAGGACATACAGGAGATGAAGTAAAAATGCATTATTTTGAAGGAGGAAACAGCATTGGCCGTTTTCCCTTAGCAACCAATGAAACATACACCAATCGTACTACTGGTGAGCGTGTAAGCAATACTGAGTGGCATAACATTGTGGTGCGTAACAAGGCAGCAGAGGTGTGCGAAAAGTATCTTAAAAAGGGAGATAAGGTGTACATTGAAGGACGTTTAAAAACCCGTAAGTGGCAAGATGAAAAAGGATTGGACCGCTACTCCACAGAAATACAGTGCACAGAGTTTACCTTTTTAACTCCTAAGGCAGAGGGTAGTACCCCACAACAGCCAGCAGCACCAACAGTACAAACCCCCGCCAGCACCCCTGCCCAGGCTCCCCAGGCACAAGAGGACGATTTGCCCTTTTAAGTAGTAACCAACCCAACGATTTTGGATATAGAACCTCCCAGTTTATTATTTTTAACGCTTATTGATAGCTCTCTTATAGCAAGTATTGCAGTACTTTTAATGCTTCTTTTATTCTCTGCTCTTATCTCTGGGGCAGAAGTGGCATTTTTCTCTTTAACACCATCAGATTTAGAAGTACAGATCACCAACAAGGCCTCTAGGAAAATAAAAACAGTTTCCTTGTTGCTAGAAAAACCTAAGAAATTATTGGCTACAATTTTAGTGGCCAACAACTTTATTAATATAGCCATTGTACTACTATTTGATAGTCTTGGCCAAGTATGGTTTGCGGGTTTAAACCAAGTGTATTTTGGCATTAACATTCGTTTTGTGGTAGAGGTTGGTGTGGTTACGTTTTTGATTTTACTTTTTGGTGAAATTTTACCTAAGATTTATGCCAGTAGAAACAGTCTTAGTTTTGCAACTTTTATGGCATTTCCATTAAAGGCGTTAGATGTGTTATTTACTCCCTTAAGTATTCCTATGCAGGCTATTACGGTTTCTATACAGGAGAGATTTGGAAAACAAAAAACGAACATTTCTGTTGGGCAATTATCACAAGCTCTTGAGCTTACAGATCAAAAAGAAACCACCACCCAAGAGCAAAAGATACTCCAAGGTATTGTGACTTTTGGCACGACAGACACCAAACAGGTCATGAAAAACAGGATGGACATCTTTGCTCTAAATCAAGAACTACCGTATCATGAAATTCTGCCTTTAATTAAAGAAAACGGTTACTCGCGTATTCCGGTTTTTAAAGATAATGTAGATACCATTACAGGAATTTTATATGTAAAAGATTTAATCCCTTATATAGAAGCCAAAACCCTAGATTGGAACTCCCTTATAAGAGCACCTTATTTTATTCCAGAAAACAAAAAACTGGATGATTTGCTCAACGAGTTTAAGAAAATGAAGATGCACTTGGCTATTGTCGTGGATGAGTATGGAGGCACAAGCGGTCTTATTTCTTTAGAAGATATTATAGAAGAAATTGTTGGTGAGATTAGTGATGAGTTTGATGATGAAGATTTAATATTTTCTAAACTAGACGAGAATAATTATGTTTTTGAAGGCAAAACACCCTTAAAAGATTTTTATAAAGTAATTGGCCTTGAAGATTTTAAATTATTTGAAGATCAAAAAGGAGAAGCAGAAACCTTGGCAGGCTTCTTACTTGAAATATCTAAAGGCTTCCCCAAAAAAAATGAAGTACTAAGCTATCATAACTATGCTTTTACCATTGAAGCCTTTGAAAACAAACGCATCAAACAAATAAAACTATCCATACTACCCAAAGCCTAATGAAAAACTGTATCCTCTTTTTATGTTGTTTGCTTGTTGTTGCATGCAATGATGATGTAATTGTTAAGCCAAACGCAAAATTACGTCTTGACTATCCCAGAGCAGTTTATAAAAAATCACAAACTAACTGTGACTATGATTTTGATGTTAATAACCAGGCCTTGCATGTAAAGACACCAAACTGTGGCACAATACTAAGTTACCCGGCGATGAAAGCTGCGGTATATATTACCCATCAAAAAGTGAGCAACAACAACCTAAACTCGTTGCTCTATGATGCGCAAAAGCTGGCCTATAATCATGCTAGAATAGCCACTAGTATTCAAGAAAAAGTCTTCAAAAATAAAGAACGTAACACCTATGGCGTGTTTTACAGCATTAATGGTGATGCGGCGTCACAATCGCATTTTTACCTAACAGACAGTCTCCAGAATTTTGTTACAGGGTCTCTGTATTTTGATGCCAAACCAAATTTCGACTCCATCTACCCTGCGGTTGTTTATTTGCGAGAAGATATCATGCACCTTATGGAAACTCTGGAGTGGAATTAAGACTTATTTTGGGTTTTTTTTATAATTCCCAAATATCCAAAACTCATTATTTAGTTTCACCTTTGCCTTTGTTATGAAAACATTAGACAAAAAGTGGTTGTATTTAAGTGTACTCTCTGTGGTTTGGGGGAGTTCTTTTATCTTAATAAAAAAAGCCCTAATAGGGCTAACACCGCTTCAATTAGGTGCTCTGCGTACTCTCTTTGCTGCTATTTTTTTGCTGCTTATTGGATTTTCTTATTTAAAAAAAATTAAAAAACAGCAGTGGAAATGGATTACTATTTCTGCCTTTTTAGGGACTTTTATACCTGCTTTTTTGTTTGCCTTTGCTGAAACCCAGATTGATAGCGCGGTGGCTTCTATTTTAAACTCTACCACACCAATTGTTACCCTTATATTAGGCGCTGTATTGTTTAAGATTGTGTTTTCTCGCAACCAATTAATTGGAGTTGTCATAGGTCTTGTTGGAAGCCTGTTGCTTATATGGAGCGGAGCAGATGTAAATCCGAATCAAAATTATTGGTACAGTACTTTGGTCTTGGCAGCATCTGTGTGCTATGCCTTGAATGTAAATATTTTAAAAAAATATCTTCAAGACTTGCCTGCAATGGCCATTGCTGCCGGAAACTTTATTGTTTTACTAGTCCCTGCTTTTTTTGTATTAGAATACTCTGGGTTTTTTGACCTAGAATTTGTGGGCAACACGGTTTTACATGTTTCTTTAGGGTACTTACTTATTTTAGCCCTTGTGGGGACTGCTGTTGCAAAAGTAATGTTCAATAAGCTGGTGCAGGTAAGCACTCCTGTATTTGCTAGCTCTGTTACCTATATCATTCCTGTGATGGCACTTTTATGGGGCCTACTAGATGGAGAGCGCTTCTCTTTGTTTCAAGCAGGCGCTACAGCCTTTATTTTATTAGGGGTGTTGATGACCAATAAAAAATGATCTGTAGCTTCAATACAGAGGGTAAAAAGTATTTTTATGCTACTGTATTATCTCATAAGATTTGGCAGTGAAATTTTAGCAAATAAAGTGTTTGTTTTTAGAGGAATTACAATTATATTTGCAACCGCTTTAAAATGAAGCGAAAATTTTAATTAATAAATAAACGAAACGCTATGTTCGCAATTGTAGAAATAGCAGGGCAGCAATTTAAAGTTGCAAAAGATCAAAAAGTCTTTGTACATCGTTTAGCAGCAGCAGAAGGAAAAAAAGTTTCTTTCGATAATGTATTAATGCTAAGTGATGGAGACAAAGTTACTGTTGGCGCCCCGGCTATCGATGGAGCTCAAGTAGGAGCAAAAATCATTAAGCACCTTAAAGGTGACAAAGTTATTGTATTCAAGAAGAAAAGAAGAAAAGGATACAGAATAAAGAATGGTCACAGACAATCTCTTACACAAATTGTAATTGAAAGTATTGTAGCCTCTGGAGCAAAAAAAGCGGCTCCAGCTAAAAAAGCAACGCCTTCAGCGCCAAAAGCTGAAAAGCCTGCTGCTAAAAAAGAAGAAACTGCAACAAAAGACATTTCTTCTAACACTGTTGCTGAGTTAAAAGCAATGGCAAAACAAAAAGGTATTACAGGCTATACTTCTATGAAGAAAGCTGAATTAATAGCTGCTTTAAGTTAATCTTTAAAACTAAGAGAAAATGGCACATAAAAAAGGAGTTGGTAGTTCTAAAAATGGTAGAGAATCAGAATCAAAACGTCTAGGCGTTAAGATATTTGGTGGACAAGCTGCCATTGCAGGGAACATCATCGTAAGACAAAGAGGGAATACACATCACCCAGGTGAGAATGTATATGGTGGCAAAGACCACACACTTCACGCAAGAGTGGATGGTGTTGTAAAATTCACTAAAAAGAAAGACAACAGATCATATGTAAGCATCGTCCCTGTGGCAGAAGCTTAGTAGATCGTCTACCTTACTATAAAGCCTCAAATCATTTAATGATTTGGGGCTTTTTTTTGTGTAGTTTTTTAAGAGAATTAATTTTATCTTAGAGCTATAAATAAACCCTGTTATGAAGACACATATTTTGCTACTTACGATTTTAACTGCACTACTAACAGCCGGCAGTGTGGTTCAAGCCCAACAAAATGTGTACTATGACTTTTTAGAGGTTATTGTGGTCCAGAAAGCCAATAATAGAGGAAAAATAAAGCGCATTCGCGTTGAAGCTCAACCTTCTCTTGAAGGAAAAATAATTACAGCCAAGGCTATAGAAAATCTTAAAGGTGCCTCGCAATTACTTAACTATATGAATCAAAATAATTGGGAATTTGTTGACAGAAAAGCCATTGTCTCTGGAGAGAATGACCCAGTATGGATGAGTTACATTTTTAGAAAACACCGCCCCATAAAAAAACCCTTGCAACAATAGTTGCAGGGGTTTTTTGGTTTTAAAATTTCCGGAGAAATTATAATTCTAAATTAGTATCTGTAATATTCTGGCTTGAAAGGTCCCTCAACGGTAACACCAATATATTCTGCTTGGTCTTGTTTTAGCTCTGTAAGTTCTACACCAATTTTAGCTAAGTGCAAACGCGCTACCTTTTCATCAAGATGCTTTGGCAACATGTATACTTTGTTCTCATAGTTATCTGCGTGGTTCCATAGTTCTATTTGCGCTAGTGTTTGGTTTGTAAATGAGTTACTCATTACAAAACTAGGATGCCCTGTTGCACAGCCTAGGTTGACAAGACGGCCCTCTGCAAGAAGAATAATGTCTTTTCCGTTGAATGTATATTTATCAACCTGAGGCTTTATCTCATCTTTAATAGCATTGTTATTAAGCCATGGCACATCAATCTCGTTATCGAAATGACCAATGTTACATACAATAGTTTTGTCTTTCATTTCTTGAAAGTGTTCCTGGCGTACAATAGCTTTATTCCCAGTTGTTGTAATTACAATGTCTGCAGTTGCAACAACAGTCTCTAGTTTCTTTACCTCAAAACCATCCATGGCTGCTTGAAGGGCGCAAATAGGGTCAATTTCGGTAACGGTAACAATAGATCCAGCTCCTTTAAAAGAAGCGGCAGTACCTTTACCAACATCACCATAACCACAAACAATTACACGTTTTCCAGCCAACATAATATCTGTAGCACGACGTACAGCATCTACCGCGCTCTCTCTACAACCGTATTTGTTGTCAAATTTAGATTTTGTAACGCTGTCATTAATGTTAATTGCAGGCATAGGTAGGGTGGCGTTTTTAACACGCTCATAGAGGCGGTGCACCCCAGTTGTAGTTTCTTCAGAAAGACCGTTAATACCAGCGGCTAGTTCTGGGTAGGTGTCAAGAACCATGTTGGTTAAATCTCCACCATCATCTAAAATCATGTTTAGTGGCTTACGATCCTCACCAAAGAAAAGTGTTTGCTCGATACACCACTCAAACTCCTGCTCGTTCATACCCTTCCAGGCATATACAGCGGTTCCTGCTGCAGCAATAGCCGCGGCAGCTTGGTCTTGTGTAGAGAAAATATTACAAGAGCTCCAGGTAACTTCTGCTCCTAGTGCTTGTAGGGTTTCAATAAGTACAGCCGTTTGAATAGTCATGTGCAGGCAACCTGCAATGCGAGCTCCACGAAGTGGTTGCTCATCTTTATATTCTTCGCGCAAAGCCATTAGTCCAGGCATTTCTGCTTCGGCTAGATTAATTTCTTTGCGTCCCCAATCTGCAAGGGAGATGTCTTTTACTTTATTGGGGATATAGGGGACTGTATTTGTTGACATAAAAAATGTAATTTTTTATCTCCACCAGGGCAGAGAACTTATTAATATATTTACTACTTTGTAATGGTATTTATCCTAAAAATCTGGTTTGCAAAAATACAAAAAACCAATCAAAGTCTAATGCCTCTTTACAAAACTATAAGATTTAATTCCAACACTAAGCTACTGATTTGGAAGATAGAAGAGTCCTTTGATGTATTGAATAAAGATATTCAATTAACAGATCATTGTCAAGCCCGTGTTGATGCCATGAAAAGCGATTTGCATCGTCGCGGATTTATGAGCATACGACACCTTTTAGTCTGTGTTGGATATACAGATTTTGATTTGAGTTATGATCAAAACGGAAAACCCCACCTAATAGATGGAAAATACATTTCAATTACCCACTCCTACACTTTTTCTGCTATTATTATTAGTGATAATCCTGTGGGCATTGATATAGAAAAACAGCGGCCTAAAATTTTAAAGATCGCTCATAAATTTACCACCCTAGCCGAGTATAGCACCTTGGCCAACCAGGATGCAATTATACGTAAACTCACCATAGTTTGGGGGGCAAAAGAGGCTGTATACAAAAGTTTTGCTCGTCCTGGAATTAGTTTTTTAGAACATATTTTTGTTGAAGATTTCAGGCTTGATGACCCAAAAGCCTCTGCTAAAGTGTATGCAGATAACAAAAGCGAAACCTACGATGTCTACTTTCAAGAATTTGAAGATTTTACCCTGGTCTACGCCATTATTTCTTAAGTGAGGCACTACATCTTGATTTATGTTTTTATTATTATTCCTCCTAGATGTCAAAATAGTATCTTTACAACAATAATCTAAACCTCATGCAAATTTCAGTAGAACTCACCTTTACACCTTTACAAGACACTTATGAACACGCTATAACAGCCTTTATTATAAAACTAAGAGCATCTGGGCTTACCGTTTTAGAAAATCCATTGAGCACTCAAGTGTATGGACCCTATGACGAGGTTATGTGCATGTTACAAAAAGAAATTAAGGTTGCTCTACAAGCGGTTGAAGGTGGCTTAATGTATATTAAAATAGTAAAATCAGACAGAAGTGACTATGAGCCAAATTTTTGATTTTCTTTTTTCTCAATATGCCGGGTATGATACCCTAGATATTATCCTGGAGTTGGTGGCAGGGATTTTTACAATAGCCTCTGTTGTGTATTCAAAAAAAAACAATGTACTAGTGTTCCCCACGGGGATGATTTGCACCGCTATTTTTGTGTATCTCCTATTAAAATGGGGCCTGTTGGGTGACATGATTATTAATGGATACTATTTTATAATGAGCATATATGGATGGTATCTATGGACCCATAAAAAAGACGGTAAAACAGTAATTCCTATTGGTAAAACCACCAAAAAAGAGCATGTTATTTCTGTGGGGCTCTTTATTATTGCTTTTGCTTTTGTGTTTGTTGTATACACTACATTTGATAAATTTAATCATTGGAGTGCATATCTTGATACCCTAACCACGGCACTCTTTTTTGTAGCCATGTGGCTCATGGCAAAACGCAAAATTGAAAACTGGATATATTGGATTATAGGAAATTGTATTACAGTTCCGCTGTATTTTTACAAAGGCTTAACCTTTAGTAGTATTTTATATTTTGTATTAACAATCATAGCCATTTATGGCTATCTAGCATGGAAAAAGCACTTGAACAAAATCCAAGCAGTTGTGTAAAGATTGTTTTATTTGGCCCTGAGTCTTCAGGGAAAACAACCTTAGCAACTCAATTGGCAGCACACTTTAACGCTCAGTGGGTGCCAGAATACATGCGCACTTATTTAGAATTAAAGTGGAAAAACTCTAAAAAAACCATAGAAAAAAAAGACTTGCTTCCCATCGCCAGAGGACACATTAGAGATGAAAATAAACTCGCTGGCCAGACAGACACACTGCTTTTACTAGACACCAATATGTTGCAAATAAAGACCTATTGCCAATATTATTACAACGGGTGGTGCCCCGCTCAAATTATAAAGGCAAGCCAAACACATCAGTACGATTATTATTTTCTTACCAGTGTAGATGTGCCTTGGGAGAAAGATAACTTAAGAGACAGGCCCAATGATAGAGACAAAATGTTTCGTATTTTTGAACAACAATTAATAGACAAAAACACTCCTTACACTATTTTGGAAGGAACAAAACAAGAGCGTTTAATCAATGCTATTGCTATTATAAATAGATTATTAAAACACAAGTAGAGTAGATGTTTATACCCCAAGAACTTGACCAAATCATAACTCATGGACTCACCGAAAAACAGGTGAAAAAACAGCTTCAAACCTTCAAGGATGGCACTCCATTTACTCATGTTACAAGACATGCAGGTATTAGTAATGGGATTGAGGTGTATGATGTGGCTACCCAAAAACAATTGGCTGGATACTACGATAAGCACAAAGAGCAAAAGGATATTATAAAATTTGTACCTGCTAGTGGCGCTGCCACAAGAATGTTTAAGTTTTTACACACTTTTTTGGATAATTATGATCCATATCAAGAAAAACTCACTCCTTATTTAAAGTCAAATGCACTAGATTCTCTAAAAACCTTTATTGACAACATTAAATATTTTCCTTTTACCTCTTTGGTGCAAAAAGAAATTAGAACGCATAGGCCAGAGTATAAGAAGTCCAAAAAAGGCTATCGTATGAATAGCTTTGTGGCCTTACTGCTAGGCAAAAATCATCTTAACTATGGAGCTTATCCTAAGGGTCTTATCCCATTTCATAAGTATGCAAAGTACACAAGAACTGCATTTGAAGAACAACTATTTGAGGCAACACAATATGCAGCAGTAGATGGGGTGGCACATTTACACTTCACCTTTTCTCCAAAGCACCTAAAACTTTTTAAAGAAACTTTTGAGAAGGTTAAAAAACGAATAGTAAAGAAAACAAAAGTAGAGGTGCGAATTTCATATTCTTTTCAAGATTCAAGCACAGATACCATTGCTGTAGATTTAAAAAACAAACCTTTTACAAATAAAAAAGGAAACCTGGTTTTTAGACCCGCTGGTCATGGAGCGCTTATCAAAAACTTAAATGAGGTAGATGCAGATATTATTTTCATTAAAAACATAGACAATGTTACCGTTGAAAACCATACTGATGTTGTTGCTGCAAATAAAAAAATGTTAGCAGGAAGACTCTTACAACTTCAACATAAAATATTTGGATATCTCGATGGGATTGTAAAAGATCAAATCACAGAAGAGAAACTTAGCGAAATGAAAGCTTTTTTATGGAAAGAGCTGCAGATTAAAGATATCCCTCAGACCAAAGCAGGTATTGCGGAGGTTTTAAACAGGCCTATTCGTGTGTGCGGTGTTGTTAAAAATACGGGAGCACCTGGAGGCGGTCCTTTTTGGGTAAAAAATAAAGAGGGACAGCTATCCCTTCAAATTGTTGAGCTTTCTCAAATAGATATTTCAGACCTAAAACAAGCTGCCATTGTTGAGGGTGCTACACACTTTAATCCTGTAGATTTAGTGTGCGGTACACGAGATTATACGGGAAAGAAATACAATCTTACTCATTTTGTGGATCCATTAGCTTGTTTTATTTCAGACAAAACCGTTGAGGGAGCTCCTATAAAAGCCCTTGAAGCCCCTGGCTTATGGAATGGCGCCATGGCACACTGGAATACTATTTTTGTAGAAGTACCTCTTTTAACGTTTACCCCCGTAAAGAATGTAAACGACCTGCTAGATCCATCTCACCAACCCAGCGTCTGATGAATAGCGCAACAATTTTAAAAGAAATCTCCTTTAAAGCCGTAAGAAGCAGCGGTCCTGGTGGGCAGCACGTTAATAAAACAGCTAGTAAAGCAGTCATTAGCTTTACCATTACTGACTCCCAAATCTTTACCCCTACAGAAAAACAGCGCTTACTTGAGAAATTAAAACACCGCATTTCTCAAGACGGGACACTAACCATAACCTGCAGTGAGTCTAGGAGCCAACACAGAAATAAAGCCCTAGCAATATCGCGTCTTATATCGCTGCTTGAAAAAAGCCTCCGCGTTGCCAAGAGTAGAAAAAAATCAAGACCTTCAAAAAATGCCATTGAAAAGCGTATTGTCTCTGAAAAAAAGCATGCACTTAAAAAAGCAAATAGAAAACCACCAACACTACAGTGATACTTGTTGATTTATATAATAGTCTATATACTAGGGTTTTGTTTTTTTGTTCAGTACTCATTATCTGTTAAAAAGCAAATCTCTTATTATTATTGTTTTTTATTATCACCAATAGTCTATCTTTGTGTCACATCTCAAAGGGGTGCTAATTACTGTAGATTTCAAAAAATTATTTTTGAAATAGTGCAAATTATATTGGCTGAGATTATACCCATAGAACCTAGAACAGGTAATGCTGTTTAGGAATAAAACGAAAGCTTTTAGTGCAATCGAGATGTGCTGTATCGAGAACATTCTTTATTGTCCTTGATTGCGCTAATTCAAAAAAATGATTATTTAACAAGAATAATTACCCCTTTTATTCGTCAAAAAAAGTACGAATGAAATATTACGCGTTTATTTTTTTACTCAGTGCTGCAATCCTTCAGGCACAAGAAAAACTTCAAGACACTACAAAAATTCAAGCCCTTGAACAAGTATACCTCAACGGTGTGAGAGTAGCTGCAGATTCTCCAATTACCCATAGCAACCTTTCAAAACAGGATCTAGCCAAGCGAAACCTAGGACAAGACATCCCACTGCTTCTTAATTACTTACCAGGGGTAGTAACCACTAGCGATGCTGGGGCAGGGGTTGGTTATACTGGTATTAGGGTTAGAGGAAGCGATGCAACTCGGGTTAATGTTACCATCAACGGGATACCCTATAACGATAGTGAAAGCCAAGGTACTTTTTGGGTAAATCTCCCAGATTTTGCCTCCTCTATAGAAAGTCTTCAACTTCAAAGAGGTGTTGGTACCTCTACCAATGGCTCTGGATCTTTTGGAGCTAGTTTAAACATAGCCACAGACCGCTACAGCAAAGAAGCCTATGCACAAATCGCAAATAGTTTTGGCTCTTTTGATACCAGAAAGCACAGTGTGAAATTCTCTACAGGACTATTAAATGACAAAGTCGAAATCTCTGGAAGAGTCTCAAATATAACTAGCGACGGCTATATAGACAGGGCCTCTAGTGATTTAAAGTCTTATTTCTTGCAGGGGTCCTACAAAACAGATAACAGCTTTATAAAAGCACTGGTTTTTGGTGGAAGAGAAATCACCTACCAGTCTTGGTTTGGAATTGATGAGCAAACATTTAGCACAAACCCTACCTTTAATCCTGCAGGGATATATACCGATGAAGATGGCACCGTTCGTTTCCACCAAAACCAAGTAGATGATTATGACCAAGATCATTACCAACTTATCTGGAATGAGCGCTTTAATAATAATTGGAGCACAAGTATGACACTTAACTATACAAAAGGAAGTGGGTTTTTTGAGGAATACAAAGAAGATGCAGCTTTGGATTTTCATGGCTTATTACCCGTTACCATAGATGGAGAGACTAGTGATAATTCTGATTTGGTAAGGCGTCGTTGGTTAGAGAATAATTTTTATGCTTTAAGCGCAAATGCAAATTATAAAGATGAAAACTGGGATACCACTTCAGGTGTTTTTTATAGCTATTATCAGGGGCTTCATTTTGGAGAAGTAATCTGGGCAACTAATTTTACAGGCGCAAATTTGGGAGATCGGTATTATGATGGTACTGGAGATAAGCATGAGTTTACAGCTTTTTCTAAAGCAACTTATCAATTAACCAATTCTTTGTCCTTTTTTGGTGATTTGCAAATGCGTGTTGTAAATTATAAAACAGCTGGTTTAACTAGTGATAAAGTAAATATGGTAGTAGATGAGCAGTATGCTTTTTTTAATCCAAAGTTTGGCGCTAGTTACACCCTAAACCAGGGAAATCAAGTATATGTCTCTTATGGTAGAGCAAGTAGAGAGCCAAGACGCAGTGACTTTGAGCAAGGGGTCTTTACTCCAGAAATATTGGATGATTATGAACTTGGATGGCGTTTTACTGGTAAAAACATCAACTTAAGTACAAACCTTTACTACATGGACTACAAAGACCAACTAGTGCTCACCGGCCAGCTTGACGATTCTGGAGGTTTTATAAGAGAAACTAGTGGTAATAGCTATAGAGCAGGACTTGAAGTTGAGGCAGATTTTAAGGTGTTAAACCAATTACATGTAAGACCAAATATATCCTTGAGTAGCAATAAAAATGAAGATTTTACAACCTCAAAAGATGGTGGGTTGGTAAATTTAGGAACTACTAATATCTCATTTTCTCCATCCTTTATTGCAGGAAATAGTATTGACTATAGCCCACTAGAAAATCTTCAAGTAGCATTGCTTGCTAAATATGTTGGCCAGCAATATATGGGCAATATAGATAGCCAAACATCAAAATTGGATGCCTATTTTTTAAATGATTTTAATATTAACTACACCATCACAAAACTGTCTTTTGCGAAATCTTTGGTCTTGCAAGGGCTGGTGAATAATATCTTTGATATCAAGTATGTTTCAAATGGATATTTTTATACCTATGATGATGATTTTACAACTCCAGGAACTGTAACCACCATCGAAGGTGCTGGGCTTTACCCACAGGCAGGAATCAACTTTTTGGTGGGTGCTACACTAACCTTTTAATTAATAGAGTATTTTTTATTGCTGTTTTTTAAATCGTTTTTAGCATTTAAATACGAGTCAAATTAAAGATCCAAGAATAAATTTAATTTTTGGATCTTTTTTGTTTTAAAATATATTGCTATACTCAATACCGTATTATAAAATCTCCCAATAAACTAATACAGACTAGTTGTATAGTTTTTGTATGGTCAAATAATAAAAACTATTTAGTAACATGTATTATCTTTGACACTTTAAAACAACCCTTTATGAAACATACACCTACTTATTTATTTTTCTTGTTTTTCTTTTTAAGTCACCTATCTTTCGCGCAGCAAATGCCCTTAGATTTTTCTGACCCTTCAGAAAATTTTTCTTCTTTTTTGGGTAGTAGTTTCTCTTTGAGTACAGATCCAGAAAATCCTAACAATCAGGTTGGGCAATTTTTTAATGATGGCTCTAACTCTTGGCAAGGATTCTATCTTGATTTGCAAAGAGCCATTGATTTGGATTTTCAGAACACTATTTCTTTGTCTTTTTATGGCTTCGATTCTAATGCCCATACCGTTTTAATAAAATTAGAGAATGGTCAAAACCCTGATGTTGAGGTTGCTAAAAATATACCCACAGGTGGCGGGTGGACAAACAATGTTGTTTTTGATTTTTCTCAGGCAGTATTAACCGATGGGGGTACCCCAGTAAATGCCACTGGAGAATATAGTAGATTGGTTATTTTTATTGATGGTGGGGTTTTAGCCGGAGGCACCTATTTGCTTGACAACATTGATGATGGTTCTACAGAAGTGAACCTTCACGAGATTGATGTTGAGTATACTAATTTGGTCTGGGAAGACCAGTTTGAAACTCCAGGGATTGTTAACCCATCAAAATGGCACCACCAAACCCAGGTTATTATACCAGGTGTTGGTTGGGCTAATGGCGAAGAGCAGCATTATACCAACCGAATAGATAACTCTTTTGTAGACACTTCAGGGATGTTACACATTGTTGCAAAGCAAGAGACCTATACAGACCAGGGCCTGACAAAAAATTACACCTCTGCTAGGTTAAATGCTAAATTTGCATTTACCTATGGTAGGGTTGATGTTAGAGCAAAAATTCCTGTAGGCGCTGGTACTTGGCCTGCCATTTGGACATTGGGTAAAAATATAAATGAGAATGGAGCTTATTGGGATTCACAATATGGTACAACAAGTTGGCCTGCATGTGGTGAGATAGATATGATGGAACACGGGATATTTCCTAACCAAAACATAAACTACATCAAGAGTTCTTTACATACGCCTTGTTGTCATGCTGGCAATCCAAATGGAGGTGGTACTATTGCTTCAGATCTTGAAAATGATTTTCATGTATATTCATTAAACTGGTCTCCAGATCAAATAACATTTTTGTTGGATGGTGTGGGTTATTACACGTACAATCCTGCTGTAAAAGATGATAGCACATGGCCATTTTATGAGGACCAATTTGTATTATTAAATTTGGCTATGGGTGGTATTGCAGGAAATATACCTTCAGGGTTTGACCAGGCTAGCATGCTAATAGATTACGTTAAAGTATATCAACAGGGCGAATTAAACATGGGTGCAAACCTTGACTTAGAGGACAAGGTAAACGTGTATCCAAATCCAGCAAGTACTGTAATTAACCTGGGCAGTTCTATACCCCTTAGTAGTGTAGAGGTGTATGATGTTTTTGGTAAATTGCTACTTACCAAAGAAAAAAACCTAACACATATTAATGTTGAGGAGTTTGCCTCAGGGGTGTATTTTTTTGTAATTTTTTTAAACAACCAACAGATAGTCAAAAAAGTAATTGTTAAGTAAACAATACCCTACGGCTTGTTTAGTTTGTAATTCTTAGCGTGTTTCCATCGCGGTCTATTCTATACCCTAGCATAGGATAAAGCTCTGGCATTGTTTTATGCTCTCCAGTAACAATATTGTATGTGTTATCCTCATTAGGACAAGTGCAAGTCGCCTCAATGCCATTAATGGTCATCCTTGAACAATCGCTAGGAATGTGGTTTGGATCACTAAGTTCAAAGGCAGTGAATAAATCTTCATTTAGCCTATAGACAACAATGCCGCGTATTCCTTGACTGGTAATTATAGCAGAACCTCCAGGAAAATTAAGATCATTGTATTGAGGTAGGTTTAAATTAAGGGTAATGTTTACCTGAGGGTTTATTAAATAGGGGTTGTATTGCCCCAAAGAATCTTCATCGGTGCCACATCCTAACAAGGAGAAAAACAACCCAATACCAACACACATATTTTTCATTTTCAATACCATTTTTATACTCACGAAAGTACAAAAATTAGCTAACAATTTTTTTTTAGTATCTTTGTATTAGAAATCCCGTCCTGTATGGGATTTTTCTATTCCTGCCTTTGTATGATGCAAATCAGAACTATTTGGCAGGATTTTTTGACACATAGCCTGAAGATGAAGCCCAGCTATGCAAAAACTAATTTAACAATTCTAACAAATGAGTAAAGTATCCTATTACACCCTAGAGGGATTAAAAAAATTAAAAGAGGAGCTAAATCAGCTTAAGGATGTTGAACGCCCAAAAGCCTCCAATGACATTGCAGAAGCCAGAGACAAAGGAGATTTGAGTGAAAATGCAGAGTACGATGCTGCAAAAGAAGCGCAAGGAATGCTAGAGATGCGCATCAGCAAACTAGAAGAAGTAGTTGCAAATGCTCGTGTTATTGATGAGTCTCAGCTAGACATGTCTAAGGTATTGATTCACTCAACAGTAAAAATTAAAAACACGGCCAATGGCATGCAAATGACCTATAAATTGGTGGCCCAGAGTGAGGCAGATTTAAAAACAGGCAAAATTTCTGTAGACTCTCCTATTGGTAAAGGATTGCTTGGTTGTGAAGTTGGTGATCTTGCAGATGTTGTAGTACCTGCTGGGGTTATGAAGTTTGAAGTAATTGAAATCACTAGAGATTAATGCCTAGTATATTTACTCAAATAATCAACAAAGAAATTCCTTGCCACAAGATAGCAGAGAACGATCAGTTTATTGCCTTTTTAGACATAAACCCAAATACCAAGGGCCATACTCTATGCGTTCCAAAGCAAGAAATCAACAAGATTTTTGACATGCCTGAAACGCTTTACCTTGATTTAATGCGCTTTAGTAGAGAAGTGGCAATAGCCCTTGAAAAAACAGTGCCCTGTAAACGTGTTGGAGTGAGTGTTATTGGCCTTGAAGTGCCTCATGTGCATGTGCATTTAATACCCTTAAATGACATGAAACAGATGACGTTTCAGCATAAGGTAACCCAAAGTGAGGGGGAGCTTAATGCTCTCGCTAAAGAGGTCGCAAACAATCTAGTATAGCCCTATCGTGTTGTAATAAAATACAAGTGTAATAAGTGTGACACCTAGTAAAGTTCCCACCACTAGTAGGTATCCAAGTTTTGTGAATTTAACAGATGTCTGCTTGGGTTTTGCTTGTTTTTTATGATATCTGTACACCCTCTCAATATCATCATTCCAGTTTACAGGATAGATGGTGTTTTTACAGCCATGGCAATACAGTTTTTCTGAAATACTTTTCTCTGCCCTAGTAAAGAGTTTTTTAGTGATTTGTTCTTGGGTGAAAGAAAACTCAAGGCCATCATTTGCAAAACATATTGGGCAATTATTTTTTAAACGGGCGGAGTGAAGTGCGTGTGTGGTGATCATGCGTTATCTATAAGCGGAAGTGATATTACAAAGGTAGTACCTTTATCTTGTGTGCTCTTTAAAACTCTAATGTTTCCACTATGGTATTCATGAACAATTCGCTTTGCCAGTGAGAGCCCAAGACCCCATCCTCTTTTTTTAGAAGTAAAGCCAGTTGTGAAGATTCTTTTGTGATATCTCTTAGGAATTCCTTTTCCGGTATCTGAGATGTAAATGAGCGCGTTTTTATGACTCGTTTCTACAATAACTTCTATATCTCCCTTTCCTCTCATAGCATCAATCCCATTTTTAACAAGGTTTTCTATAGTCCAGCCAAACAATTGGGAGTTTAATTGTACATAGATGGGTTTGGTTGGCGTGCTTATCTTAAAATGTATGAGTTTAGAACTTCTGCTTTTTAAATAATCATAGGCCAAAATTGTTTCTGAGACAATATCTGCTTTTGCTAGTTTTGGTTTTGAGCCCACTTTAGAAAAACGATCGGTAATGGTTTCCAGGCGTTTAATGTCTTTTTCCATTTCTAGAATATACTCTGGGTTTACGTTTTCGCTGCGTAATATTTCTGTCCAGCCAACCAAAGAGGATAGGGGCGTTCCTATTTGATGCGCTGTTTCTTTGGCCATACCTGCCCACAATTTATTTTGTATGGAAGATTTTGCTGTTTCGTTAAAGTAATATATTACCGTTACAAAAAGCATCAGTATCACAATAAGTATGGCGGGATAGTATTTTAATTTATTAATTAGTGGAGAGTTGCCAAAGTATACAGTCTGAAATATTTTGCCATCATATTTTAGCTCAAGTGGTTTGTATTCAGATTTAAATTCTTTGATGAGCGCATCTCTTTTACTAGGAGATTTTAAAATACGCTCATCAATGTTTTTGCTGTTATACATACTATCTGCATGACTAAAGCTAATCATGGGTGTAGTGCTATTGAGGCGTATTGCCTCTGTTGAAATTTTACTAATATTAGCGTTTATAAGTATTGTAGATGATGAAACTTCTTTAAATGCCTCTGCAAAAATTTGCATTTTTTGACGTTCATTTTCTTTTAATTCGTTAAAAAAAGCAAGGGTATTCCATAAAATAAGCCCTACAATAATAGCAGTAGACACTATAAAAACCCAACGAACGATAGATGTATTTTGCTGCATGAAGAACTACATTAAGTTGTGATAAATATAATGTAATTATGTTAATATTATTGTACAAGCATATTTTTACACCCTAGTGTAATTGCTATCTTTGTAGTTATGAAAACCATTGATCCAAAAGCACTAAGTACAGCAGCGTTGCACGGCTATATGTTAGGAGCGGTTACACCAAGGCCTATTGCCTTTGCCAGTACCATTGATGTTGATGGTAATGTGAATCTATCTCCTTTCAGCTTTTTTAATGTCTTTAGTGCAAACCCGCCTATCATGATATTTTCTCCTGCAAGGCGTGGTCGTGATAATACCACGAAGCACACCTATGAAAATGTACTGCAAGTAAAAGAGGTGGTCATAAATATTGTAAATTATGATATAGTACAACAAATGTCTCTCTCCAGCACAGAGTACGGTAAAGGGGTCAATGAGTTTGAGAAAGCAGGGTTAACTCCCTTGGCCTCACAAACCATTAAGCCTCCTAGAGTGGCTGAGTCTCCGGTGCAGTTTGAGTGCAGGGTAAATGAGGTAGTTTCTTTAGGAACAGAAGGGGGAGCAGGAAACCTAGTGATCTGTGAAGTACTTAAAATGCATATCAATGAAGCTATTTTGGATGCAGATGGCAACATAGATCCCGTAAAACTGGATGCCGTTTCAAGAATGGGAGGTAATTGGTACGGAAGAGCAAAACAAGGGATGTTTGAAGTTCCTAAACCGCTATCTACTCTAGGTGTTGGTTTTGACCAATTGCCTAAGGCTGTTTGTACAAGCAAATTTCTAACAGGAAATGATCTGGCAATGTTAGCAAATGTTGAAGTATTGCCAAAGGGCGCAAAGGCTATAGTAAATGTTGAACAGCACGCAGCACAAAGGGCTCAAAAACGATTAGCTTTGGATGATATACAAGGTGCTTGGGAGCTACTTATAAAAAAATAAACAAAACAATTATTTCTGAAGGGAAACCAAATACTTAAAACGATATATTAATTTTTAAAGATGGCCATTAACGTAAAAAATAAAAGCGTATGATGGAAATTTAACACTATGGAAGTAGAAGGAAAAGTAAAACTAGTCGGAGAAACTCAAACTTTTGGCAGCAACGGTTTTAGAAAAAGAGAGTTAGTAATAACCACAGAAGAGCAGTACCCTCAGCACATCATGATTGAGTTTGTACAAGACAAAACAGAATTATTGAATAGCTACGCACCGGGACAAGATGTAAAAGTAAGCATCAACCTAAGAGGACGTGAATGGTTAGATCCAAAAACCAATGTCACAAAATATTTCAATTCTATACAAGGTTGGAGAATCGAAGGAGCTCCAAATGCAGCAGCGGGAGCACCACCAATGCCACCAATGCCCCCTGCAGATGCATTTGAGCCAGCAAGTAATGTAAACCAGGAAGACAATGACGACCTTCCTTTTTAGAGATTAAAACTCATGTTATAAGCGCCCAGAGGTTTCAACTTCTGGGCGTTTTGTGTGTGTAAAGTTCCATAAAACGCTGTAGTTGTGGTGTTAAATTTGTTTATTTTTACGACATGTCTATTACACGATCAATAGAAAATATATTTAAAAAAGTGCTGCCATCTCCTTTTGCTATTGCAGTGCTGTTAACACTTCTTACGATTTTTCTGGCTTTTTTCTTTACAAGTCCTGTTGGTGAACAAAACCATTTACTTACTATTTTATCTTACTGGGAAAAAGGAATTTGGAACAATGACTTACTGGTATTTGCCTACCAAATGATGCTTATTTTGGTGTTAGGGCATATTTTGGTTTTAAGCAGCCCGTTAAACACTCTTATTGGAAAACTCACTCAATTTGTTCATTCTACGGCAAGTGCTGTTGTTTTGGTAAGCGTAACTACCATGATTGTTTCTTTTTTTAATTGGGGTTTAGGACTCATTTTTGGTGCAATTATGGCTAGAAAAGTTGCAGAGTCTGCTCAAAACAGAGGCTTTGCAATTAATTACCCTTTGGTGGGCGCCTCTGGATATGTAGGGCTTATGATTTGGCATGGAGGTATTAGTGGTTCTGCACCCTTAAAAGTTGCGGAGAATGGCCATATAGCTAGCATAATGTCTGGCTTTAGTAATCCAACTTTAATGGCCCAACTCCCAGATAGTATTGCCTTTGACCAAACGGTGTTGAGCACCTTTAACTTGTGTCTATTTACTATTTTACTTGTCTTGGTTCCAACTCTTTTGTTTTTTATTGCAAAAAGAGCACCTACAACACCAACCAATTTGCCAATTTACAGTCCTGATATTTCAACCAAAACACCCCTAAGGGGCGCAGAAAAACTAGACCAATCTAATATCTTGGGTATTGGTTTTGGCCTTTTGGTTTTGGCAGCTTTCTTATACCGGTATTGGGGAGCTTTAGCCGGGCTCTCCATTACTCCAAATTTGTTGAACTTTTTTATGTTGGGCTTGGCTTTTTTGCTCCACAAAAATTTTAAAAATTTTCTTAATGCCCTAGAAGAAGCCATTAAAGGAGCAACGGGGATTTTAATTCAATTTCCGCTGTATTTTGGTATTATGGGTATTATGAGAGAAAGTGGTATGGTGGTTGATATTTCAGACTTTTTTGTATCTATCTCCACCACTCAAACCCTCCCAATTTTTACTTTTATAAGCGCGGGACTAGTTAATATATTTGTGCCAAGTGGTGGAGGGCAATGGGCCATACAGGGTCCTATTGTTATAGAATCTGCACTAAAATTAGGGGTTGGCTTGCCAAAAGCCATTATGGCCTTGTCTTACGGAGATCAAATCACAAATATGTTGCAACCTTTTTGGGCATTACCTCTGTTAGGAATTACAAAACTCAAAGCCAGAGAGATTTTACCCTACACTCTTTTATTGATGCTTCTTGGCAGTGTTGTTTATATAATCGGGCTTTTGCTGGTATGATGCATGTACTTGATCATACACATTGGTTTCCAGATCCAGACTCCGCAGACCTCAACGGCATTGTAGCCCTTGGCGGTGATTTATCTCCAAGGCGCGTATTGTTGGCATACAAACACGGTATATTTCCATGGTTTTCTGAGGATGAGCCCATACTTTGGTGGAGTCCAGACCCCAGAATGGTGTTATTTCCAAAAGAGTTTAAACTTTCAAAATCACTAAAAAAAACATTGCGTACAACTTCCTACAGGGTCACTTTTAACACCGCTTTTGAGGCTGTGATAGATGGCTGTGCCCGGGTACAACGAGAGGGGCAACAGGGTACCTGGATTAGCCAGCAAATGAAACAAACTTATTTGGAGCTGCACCGTCAAAACAGCGCAATATCTGTTGAGGTCTGGGAGGCAGATATACTGGTTGGGGGGCTATATGGGGTAGATTTACCTGATAATAAACTATTTAGTGGCGAGAGCATGTTTAGCATAAAAACAGACGCTTCAAAAATTGCTTTTGCTCATTTGGTAGCTTGGTGTATTACACAAAACTACACCTTGATAGACTGTCAGGTATATACCAATCATCTAGAGAGTTTAGGAGCCAGAGAGATAGATAGAGCATTATTTCTATCTTATCTTTCTTAATCATGTGGGTTTAGGATTTTAAATCTCACATAAATATCCTTACTGCCACTGAAATTGACAAAAGTTTCAGACTTTTATAAAAAATATCTTATGAAAATACTTTTACACAGGTATATAGTTCTAGGCATACTCTTGGCAACCACACTTGTAAGTGCACAGTTGCCAAAGGGGTTAACTGAAACTGAAAAACAAATAATTTCAGACTATCAGTTCGCAAAATATACCATGACGCCTCCTCCAAGTGTTCCTGTTAGGGCGGCTGCAGAGTGGGAAGAAATAGAATATTTAGTCATTACTTGGCAGGCAAACTATGATGGTATTTTAACTCAAATTGTTGCTGCTGGAGTTCAAGAATGTAAGGTTGTTATCACAACTCAAAATCAAAACGCTGTTGCAAACACATTAACTAATGCAGGAATAGATTTAACCAATGTTATATTTATGGATAGAGATTGGGATAGCATCTGGATACGTGATTATGCCGGAAATACAATTTATGAAAATGAAGTTGGAGACAGAGCACTTACAGATTGGATATACAATAGACCCAGACCCAATGATGATACAGTGCCCTTTGGCCATGCGATACTTTTTGATATTCCACTGTATGTAACTGATACGGCTCCTAATGATTTAGTAAATACAGGCGGAAACTACATGAGTGATGGTTTGGGAAATGCCTTTGCCTCTGAGCTAATACTAGAAGAAAACGAGCCAGGAAATCCTTATAATGTCTCTGCCAAAACAGAAGCACAAATAGACCAAATCATGGAAAATTATATGGGTATCCAAAATTATATAAAAATGCAGGCCCTCCCCTATGATGTAATCAACCACATTGATATGCACATGAAACTTATCGATGAGCAAACTCTTTTGGTGAGCAGATATCCACAAGGGGTTGCAGACGGCCCTCAGATAGAAGCAAATATTCAAGAGGTTCTAGACAATGAGGTTTCTGCCTTTGGGACTCCTTATAAGGTAAACTGGATTGATGCGCCGCCAAGCACCAGTGGTAATTACCCAGACAGTGGAGGATATTACAGAACCTATACCAATGCAGTGTTTGTTAATAAAACAATATTAGTACCAACCTACCGGCCAAGTGTAGACAACCCCGCACTAGCCCAGTGGCGTGATTTAATGCCAGGATATAATGTAGTTGGTATAGATGTAGATAATCAAGGAGAGAATTTAATTTCTTCTTTGGGTGCTATTCACTGCATCACCCATTCTATTGGTGTTGAAGACCCCCTTTGGATTGTTCATCAAGCCATACCTACTGCCCCAGAAAACACGAGCCTAGCTATAGAGGCAAGCATTAAACACAATAGCGGCATTGCAAATGCTTCTGTTTTTTACAGAGAAGTAGGCGCTACTACCTACCAACAAGCAGCTATGAGTTTAACCAGTAATAATATATGGAGTTCAAATATTACGGTGCAAACAACTAATATTGAGTATTATATATGGGCCCAGGCAACTTCTGGAAAAACTCTAACTAGACCTATTGTTGCCCCAGATGGCTTTTGGACGATCCAAGTAGGTGAGTTAGGCACCCAAGATTTTGAGGTAAAGAACATCACTGGACCCTTTCCAAACCCGGCTAGGGAAAGCGTTAGTTTTAAATTTAAAGGTGTAGCAGGACCCCTTAGAGTAACAATTACCAACATCCTTGGTCAAATCCTTTACAACAAGCAAGTAACTCAAGCAAACGGGACCCTTACACTTGAGTTAAAAGATAGTTGGAGCGGCGCATTATTTGCGACCTTTACAGGGTCCTTTGGAAGCACTACCAAGAAAATTATAAAGCTGTAAAACCCCATTAATGAAAATATAAATTACGAGAAAACTTATTAATTTCTTTTTATTAATTTTAGTAGCACTGCAATATCTCAAACTACTGAAGTTGAAAAGACAAATGCCAACAAAAACCTTACCCTATAAAACAGGTAATTTTAAAAACATCAAATTGGTGTACAAAAAAAGGTAATTACTCTAATGCATTAGAGTAATTACCTTTTTTAAAATACAATGCAACTATTTTATTGTTTGATAAACTTTATTGTTTTGCTTGTTGAGTTTGCTTTTAAGGTTACAAAATAAACACCCGTATTTAAATTAGATGTTTCAACAGAGAAGTTAGTTGCCTGTGGAGAGGCATTCTTTACAACTTGCCCAAGTGTGTTGTAAATTGCAATATCTGTAATTTGCTTATCTGACTGGATATTTATATTATGAGTTGTTGGGTTTGGGAAAAGCGAAACATTAATAGTAGTAAAGTCGCTAACCGATAATGTATTGCTTGTTACAACAACGCTTCCTAAAGAAGCCTCATCTGCAGGGTTTGCATTTATTCCTGCTACTCCAAAACCATACTGAACAAAAGCATCTTCATCCCCGACATCGTCAAAGGTAAAAGAGAAATCAGTACCAGCATCTTCTAAAGGTGCGTATACATCTTTGAGAACAGAAAAGTCACTATTAAAAACCTTAATAAATGCATACATATTATAATTTGTAAAAAACATTGTTGAATTAACTGTATTGCCAGCGTCTAATTCTGCAACAATCGCTGCACCAGTTACATCAGAAACCATTAGTACAGGAATAGTCACTTGATCTCCAAAATCACCACCCCCCATTAAAATAGGAGGACCTTCAACATTATTAATTACAACAACCGCAATAGCACCCGCATTTTGTGCTACCAATGCTTTAAAGCCAAATTCACATACTCCTCTTCTAATTACTGCAATTTTTCCTGCTAAATCACCAGAATTAGTAACTGGCTCACAGCCATCGTTGGGATCTGGATCACTTCCCTCATCAAGTAAAAGCACTAAATCTTCAGTTACCCCATCAGTTGTAAATGCTCCTCCAAAACCTGCAGGTACTGATTGGTGTTGCCCTAGTAGCGGCCCATTATTTACATTAAATACAACATATCCACTATCTTGAAGTGTGTTTTCCTGTACAGTACCTTCAAAGGTAAGTGGACTACCAACTAACTCGGTGCTCTGAACATAGGTTTCCATGCGCATGAATTTATTTCCAAGCAATGATGTTTGATTTACCCAAAATGGATCAGTTGGATTATCACCGTAGGTGTTGAAATTAGGATGCAAACTCATAGTATTATTTGCAGGATCCACTATGGTTTGTAGTTCTGGAACTCCCCAAGGTTCTCCAAAGGCGAGACTACCATCGAAGTTGAAAACAGCTGCATAGCCAAGTTGGTCTGCACTTGCATCTACAGTAACTGTGTTCTGTGCGATACCCATAAAAGCAAAGCAGAAAACAAATACGATTGTAAAATAATTTTTTTTCATGATGTTAAAGTTTTAGTTAAGAGATTGTTGAATATTCAATTTATTTGCAATACCTAAAACTACACATTTTTGGTAACACAATAATCTTTTTTTAAGACTTTAGTTAAAAGGGATTGATTATTTTTTTTGAATTATTAATGGTAGTAAGTTTACAACCACAGTTTATTTATAAACGTATTGAAACAGATGTATACAAAAAAAGTATTAGTAAGCAATGCCTTAGCAGCAGGTACTAGCTATAAAGAGTATAGAGAAGTAGTATCTACCCACGTAACATCCAAAACTACCACAGGGCCAAATCAAACAGATGCTCTTATTAATTACACCAAGCTCAACCACGCAAGAATGAAGCGCTTGGATAAAACCACAAAAATTTCAGAAACTCATCAAGCTTTTTTTTCTAATTATCAAAGAAAAGTTACTTGGCTGGTGCTCACAGAGAGTTGGTGTGGTGACGCCGCACAATCATTGCCAGTGCTTAATAAAATTGCTCTTTTAGTGCCTCACCTTACCTTAAAAATAGCACTACGAGACCAGCACAAACAACTTATGGAATATTTTCTAACCAACGACACCATGGCTATCCCAAAGTTAATTGCTGCAGACGAGGTCTCTGGAGTTATTATTGGGGAATGGGGTCCCAGACCTAGCGAGGCTACAAAAATGGTAGCCGCTTATAAAGCGGCCAATGGTTGCCTTAGCCCAGAGTTTAAAAAAGACTTGCAAATTTGGTATACCAAAGATAAAGGGCAAAATATTATTGAAGATATTACACGGGTATTCATCTAATTTTACGACCCTACAGAGCCATCAAAGTGTGCGATTACCGCTTCTATGGTATGTGCGTTTTTAACATCAAATTCACCAATTTTTGTGCGGCGTAATACAGATAGGTGCCCCCCATTGTTTAGGGCTTTTCCAAAATCATGTGCCAAAGACCTTATATACGTTCCCTTGCTACAGGCCACTCTAAAATGCACATCAGGGAGATTAATACCGGTAATTTCAAAAATAGAGATATGTACCCTACGCTTTGGTATTTTTACTGTTTCTCCAGCTCGGGCATATTCATACAAGCGTTTTCCCTCTTTTTTTAAGGCAGAAAAAATAGGTGGTTGTTGCATTAGTTCACCCACAAATTGCTCACGAGCCTTATTAATAGCTTCTTGTGTAATACCAGCAATATCAAACCTTTGGTCAATGTCTGTTTCCAGATCATGACTTGGTGTTGTACCCCCAAGAGTAATAGTACCTGTATACTCTTTATGTAGTGCCTGGTATTTTTCTATTTTTTTGGTGAATTTACCAGTGCACAGAATTAGTAATCCACTAGCCAAAGGGTCTAGTGTCCCGGCATGGCCAACTTTTATTTTTTTGATATCAAAACCTCTGCGTATAAGCCATCTTAATTTGTTTACTACTTGAAAGGAAGTCCAGCCGAGGGGCTTGTCTATTAAAAGTACTTGTCCTGTTTGGTAATCTTGTTGTTGTAGTTTGCCTAGATCCATGTTTTGTATTTAACTGTATAAACCAAAACCAATGGCAAGGAGCCCTACCAACACACAATAGATAGAAAAGTAAGACAGTTTACTTTTTTTCACAAGTTTAATCATCCAGGTGCAAGCAACAAGGCCACTTATAAAGGCCGCGATAAAACCAATACCTAGTGTGGTAAAGTTGGTGGCCTCTGTGGTTAGTTTTCCGCCCAGTATATCTTTGGCAATTTTTCCAAAGATTAACGGAATTACCATTAAAAAAGAGAATCGCGCCGCTTTACTTTTATCATTACCCAGAAGTACAGAGCAAGAGATGGTAGCTCCACTTCTAGAGATGCCAGGCAGCATAGCTGCCGCCTGAGATAGTCCAATAATAAGGGCATTTTTAAACGTAACTGGTTTACCGGTGTTTTTCGATCTATCTGCCAACCACAAAAGCAGCGCAGTAACGAGTAGCATAAATCCTACAAAGGCTATGTTACCTCCAAAAAAGGATTCTAATTCTTCTTCAAAAAGCAATCCCACCACTACGGCAGGGAGCATAGAAATTATAATTTTTGACACAAATTGTGTCTCTTCGTTCCAAGAAAATTGTAATAGCGAAGTACTAATTTCAATAATGTCTTTTCTAAAAACCACTATGGTGCTTAAAGCTGTTGCAAAGTGAAGTATTACTGTAAAAAGAAGACTTTCCTCTGGGATAGTGTTGTCTCCTAAAATAGCCTTTCCCAGTTCTAGGTGACCACTTGAAGAAACAGGTAAAAATTCTGTAAAGCCTTGGATTATTCCAAGAATAATAGCATCTATTACGTCCATTTATTTCTTTTTTCTAGTATCTAGTAAAATGGCATACACCTCAACTCCAAAGCCAATCAAAATAAGTGCAGGTGCAAGACGGATGCGTCTCCAGTTGTAAATTTCAGGATTAAATACTGCAGGGTCATTACTTCCTCCTCCAGACATTAATATAAAGCCTAAGGCAATTAGCCCAGCTCCTATTGCCATAAAAATATAATTTTTACGTTCAAAAATAAAATCCGCTTTGGCGATTTGTTTTCGTTTTTTTTCTCCCATAATAGTGTCTAAAGAGTAGGGTAATATTTAAAGGTTATCTAAATTAATAACAAAGGTAGGGAATTAAAATTCTGTGAAAATTATTTCATCACCCAAACCTAATTGTGAAATATGGTTGCTTTTAAAGCGAGTCCTACAAATATTAAATAACTCCAATAGCTTTAGTAATATAGCTCATCGGTTTTTAAATTTAAAAAGCGCTGTGTAGCAAAATAAGTACTTATCCATGAAATGAATAAACCCATCAAAAACACAAACCCAAACAAGCTCCCTAGCATTATTTTGTCACTCAATAGTTCAAGATCTGGAAAGCTTTTGTCACTGTAGTACATCACACCTGCCATGCCCCAGATGGCCAAAAAGGCCCCAATAGCACCAAGGCGTAAACTCCTTAAGATAAAAGGCAGCCTAATAAAGCGTTTTGTAGCCCCTACCATTTGCATGGTTTTTATGGTAAATCTCTTTGAATAGACAGACAACCTTATAGAACTGTTAATTAAAAGTATGGCAATGATTAAAAATACCCCTGCAGTAACCATAACCCAGAAGCTAATTTTGGTAATATTATCTGTGAGTTTTTCTATTAGGGGTTTGTCGTAGACTACATCATCTATAAAATCTTTGTTTTTAAGTTGTGTTACAATGGCTTCAATTTTTTGCGGTGTAACAAATTTTGCCAGTAAACGCACATCGATACTGTTTTGTAATGGGTTGTCACCAAGGTACTCCATAAAATCTTCGCCAATGGTAGCGCTGTGCTGCTGTGCGGCCTGCTCTTTTGTAACGTAGATTGCTTCTTTTGTAAAATCTGCTAGGGCTAGACTTTGTTTTAGTTGAGTTATTTCTGCTTCTTTGGCACTGTCTTTTAAAAACACCACAAGAGGAATTTGTTCCTTGAAATAGTCACCAACCTTTTGGCTATTTAATACCAATAGCCCGAGAAGCCCTAGTAAAAACAATACCAAAGAGATGCTCAGAACTACCGAAAAATAGGATGAAATTAATCTGCGTTTCTGAAATGTTTCAAAAGAGGATGCCATAGAGGTATAACTAGAATTGAACGTATTTGTTGTGCAGTAAAAATACGAAATTCATTGAAACACAAGGTATGACTTTACTGTTTTTAAGCATTGCTTGGCTTTAATTTGTATTTCAAGTTTTGGCCTTGGTATCTTGAGCAATTCGGACAATAGATGTAAATTTGTTAATCATAAACTCAGGATCGATGAGCAAGTATCATTTTAATGAAATTGAAGCCAAATGGCAAAAGCATTGGGCAGATAACGGAACCTTCCATGCATCTAATGAAAGTCAAAAGCCAAAGTACTATGTACTTGATATGTTCCCTTACCCCTCTGGTGCTGGATTGCATGTTGGTCACCCTCTAGGGTATATTGCCAGTGATGTATATGCGAGATACAAACGCCATAAAGGGTTTAATGTACTACACCCCCAGGGCTATGATTCTTTTGGGTTGCCCGCAGAGCAGTATGCCATTCAAACAGGACAGCATCCAGCGCAGACCACACAAGTAAATATAGAGGGCGGGGTAGATAATCAATCAAATACCATTACAGGATACAGAAAACAGTTAGATAACATCGGTTTTTCTTATGATTGGAGCAGAGAGGTGCGTACCTCAAATCCAGCATACTACAAGTGGACGCAATGGATTTTCACCAAACTCTTTGACAGCTGGTATTGTAAAACCAGTGACAAAGCGCGCAGTATTTCTTCCTTAGTTGCTATTTTCAAAAAAGATGGAAACGCAAATAGTTAAGGCTGTATGCGATGATGAGATTGCACTATTTACAGCAAACCAATGGGCTGGATTTTCTTATGAAACACAACAGCAAATACTTTTAGGGTACCGATTAACCTACTTGGCAGAAACCGAAGTAAATTGGTGTGCAGAGCTAGGAACCGTGTTGGCCAATGATGAAATAGTAAATGGTGTAAGTGAAAGAGGAGGCTATGCCGTGGTCCGCAAAAAAATGAAGCAATGGAGCATGCGTATTTCTGCATACGCAGAACGCCTGTTACAAGATATAGACACTTTGCAGTGGAGTGAATCTATTAAAGAAACACAGCGCAATTGGATTGGAAAATCTGTAGGAGCGACAGTTGTTTTTAATGTAAAAGGACACGAGGTAAAAATACCAGTGTTTACCACACGGCCAGACACTATATTTGGTGTAAGCTTTATGACTTTGGCCCCAGAGCATGAGTTGGTGGCGGCACTTACCACTCCAGATCAAAAACAAGCCGTTGATGCTTATGTAAAGGCCACAGCAAAAAGAAGTGAGCGTGAGCGTATGGCAGATGTAAAAACCATAAGTGGTGTTTTTACAGGAGCATATGCCCAGCACCCATTTTCAAAACAACCCATCCAAATTTGGATTGGAGACTATGTTTTGGCAGGCTATGGGACAGGAGCTGTCATGGCTGTACCCTGCGGAGATCAGAGAGATTATGATTTTGCCAAACATTTTGATTTGCCAATCCCTAATGTTTTTCAAAATGCAGATATAAGCGAGCTTGCCTTTACCGATAAAGACACAGCCGTAATTACTAACAGTGATTTTTTAGATGGCTTATCTTATAAAAAAGCGGTAAAGCTTGCTATTTATGAGTTAGAAAAAATAGGTGCTGGTGCCGGCAAGACAAATTATAGGCTTCGTGATGCGGTGTTTTCTAGACAGCGTTATTGGGGAGAACCCTTTCCGGTGTATTATAAAGACGGCTTGCCGCAAACCATAGCGGTAGAGCACTTACCTATCCAGCTTCCAAAGATTGAAAAATACCTTCCCACAGAAACGGGAGAGCCGCCCCTAGGGCGGGCAGATATTTGGGCCTGGGATGCTCAAAAATGTGCCGTAGTAAGTAACAATCTCATAGATAACCAAAATGTATTTCCGTTGGAGCTAAACACCATGCCAGGATGGGCTGGGAGTAGCTGGTATTTCTTTAGATACATGGAAAAGGCAGACAGACCTGCGGTCTTTGCAAGCCAAAAAGCCCTAGATTATTGGCAAAATGTTGACTTGTATATTGGAGGTAGTGAACACGGTACAGGCCATTTATTATACAGCCGATTTTGGGTTAAGTTTTTATATGATTTGCAGCACGTACCAGTTAAAGAACCCTTCAAAAAAATGATCAACCAAGGGATGATTTTGGGAGAGAGTGCTTTTGTATATAGGGTGGTTGGAGAGAATAAATTTGTTTCCAAGAGCAAAGCACAGGGGTATACCACACAACCCGTACACGCAGATGTGTCTTTTGTTAACACCTCCAATGAGCTTGATATTCAGGCCTTTAAAAACTGGCGCGTTGAATTTAAAAATGCCGAGTTTGAATTAGAAGATGATGGCAGTTTTAAAGTGGGCCGCGAGATTGAAAAAATGTCTAAGTCAAAATATAATGTGGTAAATCCAGATGATATTTGCAGTCAATATGGCGCAGATACCCTGCGTATGTATGAGATGTTTTTGGGACCACTAGAACAAGCAAAACCTTGGAGTACTGCAGGTATTTCTGGGGTGCATAGTTTCTTGAAAAAACTATGGCGTTTGTTTCATTTAGGTACAGATGAGGTTTTTAATGTTTCTCAGACTCCAGCAAGTAAGGATGCTTTAAAGGTGCTGCATAAAACCATAAAAAAAGTAGAGGATGATATTGAGAATTTCAGTTTTAACACCTCGGTTTCTACTTTTATGATTGCCGTAAATGAGCTTACAGCTCAAAAGTGCAACAGTAAAGAAATTCTAGAACCTTTAACGGTTTTAATTTCACCATATGCACCTCACATTGCAGAGGAATTGTGGAGTAAATTAGGACACCAAGACAGTATTTCTGGGGCCGGGTTTCCAGTTTTTGACCCAAGCCATTTGGTGGAAAGCAGTAAAGAATACCCAATTTCTTTTAACGGTAAAATGCGTTTTAAAATGGAACTACCACTAGATATGTCTAAAGAGGAAATAGAAACTGCTGTGATGACAAATCCAAAAACCATACAGCAACTAGATGGGCGTGTACCTAAAAAAGTAATTGTAGTTCCTGGAAAGATTATTAATATTGTAGGATAAAAAAATAGCACGCTTTTTGCAGGATACTATATAATTAAAATTACAAATTATTATGATGGGATATTATATCGTTGCGGGACTTATCTTTTTGGCGAGTTCTTATATTAGCAAGAAATTAAAAAGCAAGTTTAAACACTATTCTGAAATACAGTTAAAAAATGGCATGAGTGGCAGAGAAATTGCCGAAAAAATGCTTGCAGATAACTCAATTACAGACGTAGATGTAATTAGTGTTAGTGGTCAATTAACAGATCATTATAACCCCAAAAATAAAACTGTAAATTTAAGTGAATCTGTATACAATCAGAGAAATGCGGCAGCGGCAGCTGTTGCAGCTCATGAAGTTGGTCATGCCGTGCAGCATGCCACAGCCTATAGCTGGCTTACCCTAAGAAGTAAAATTGTACCTGCCGTTGGCATTGCAAGTAAGTTGTCAAACATTGTTATAATGATTGGTCTGGTGCTCTCTGGTACGGGATCTATTTTTGGCACTAATATATTTCTATTAGGGATTGTTTTATTTGCAATAACCACTGCTTTTTCTATCATTACCCTACCCGTAGAGTATGACGCAAGTAATCGCGCCTTGGCCTGGCTTGAAAAAGAGCGCATCGTAACTCAACAAGAATTAGCCGGCTCAAAAGATGCTTTAAAATGGGCAGCTAGAACCTATTTAGTAGCCGCTTTAGGATCTTTGGCAACCTTGCTATATTTTATAATGATGTTTCTAAGCAGAAGGTAATCAAGCAAAGTATCTTGTCACATTTAAAAAAAATCTTAGCCTACCACATTCATTGGGTTGTAACCCAAATACGGTACTTTGGTTTCTGTAAAGTGAATGCCAAACTCTTGCAACTCTTTTAGAATTGGCTCATACACCTCTTTGTTTAGCGGTAATTGTACACCAGGGGTTGTAATTTCTTTATTTAATATTCTAAGGGCTGCAATAGCAACGGGCAAACCAACAGTTTTTGCCATTGCAGTGTAGTATTGATCATCGCCAATGGCAACCATCTTACTATCTATTTGGTATTTTTTACCCTCTAGTTCATAGCCAAACTTATGGTACATAACAATCATGTCCTTATCTTCTGGAGCCAAACTCCAGCTATCCATTAGTATTTTTTGTAGTCCTTGTGCAGGTGTAGCATCTTTGATACCAAGGGTCTTGGTTGGGTTTAAAATGTCAAGAACTTCAATTTTATTCCACATTAAATCATCTTGGTCAATTTTAAGGCTATGTCTTAACTTTAGCTCAACACTATCTGTGGGTGAATAGGGTAAAAAGCTGTTTACAAATTCACGATAGCTTAAGTTTTCTGAGTTTGGGATGGTATAGGTGTCATCTGTCATGCCAAGATGTACAAACATATTCCAGGCCTTGCTAAATCCAACCTTGCGGATGGTTCCTCTGTAGAGGGTGAGAATATCTTCAAGGCCATATACACTTTGATACTTTAGGCTATTTCTATTTGCATATACCTCAAACTTTCCATAGCCTTCAACTTCAATAAATTCTGTTCTTCTAAAAAGCCTATTGTATGGTATGTATTTATATTTTCCTTCTTGTATAAACTCTGCTGCACCTCCTTGACCTGCCAATACGACATTGCGAGGATTCCAGGTAAATTTATAATTCCAAAGGTTGTTGTCACTCTGGGGAGCAACGAGACCTCCTGTAAAACTCTCAAACAAGAGCATTTTGCCTCCTTTGTCTTTTATGCTATCTATAACCTGCATGGCGCTCATATGATCAATGCCAGGATCTAGCCCAATCTCGTTCATAAACACAAGTCCTTTTTCTTTAGCCACCTGATCTAGTTGCTGCATATCATCACTAATATAAGAGGCTGTAACCAGGTGCTTTCCATAAGAAATACAATCACGAGCTACCTCTATATGAAAACGAGCAGGAAGCATAGAGATAACAATGTCACTGTCTTTAACTGCCTGTTTTCGCTGCTGGTGATCAAAAACATCTAACAAAATACCGCGCCCATTAGGATGACCACTGGTAAGCTTTTGTGCATTTTCAACATTGATGTCTCCAATGGTCAAGAATAAATTTTCTGCGGCACTTTTGTCTAATAAGTACTTAATTAAACTTGTTGCAGAGCGACCGGCGCCTATAATTAATATGTTTCTCATCTATTTGGTTTTAATTATCTTTATACTGCTGTAAAGACATTCACGAAAGTACAAATTTGTACCATACACTATGATAAAATACCATAAAAATATACTGATAATTGCTTGCGTTTTGGCAATGCTTGCAATTGTAATGGGGGCTTTCGGTGCCCATGGTCTTAAGCCATTGATCTCCCCAGATTCATTGGCCGTTTTCCAGACGGGTGTGACCTACCAGATGTATCATGCACTGGCATTATTAGCAGTAGCATTGATTCCTGGATTAGAGACAAAAAAAGCACAGGGAGTATCTAGGTTTTTTCTTTTTGGAACGTTCCTTTTTTCTGGCTCTTTATATTTTCTAGCTCTTAAAAGTGTGTTGCCATTTTCTGTTTCTTTTCTGTCGCCCGCAACTCCTGTTGGAGGCTTGCTCCTTATAGCAGGTTGGGCTTTATTGGTATACAGAATTATTAAAATGGAATAGAATATTTTACACTGGCTTTAGGATTTATATAAAACCAGTTGTGGGATAACTTATTAACACTCTCATTGGATAAATAAGGTGGTATAGTATTATTACTTGTATATGTTTTGTTACTTTTGCCTCACAACAATTAAAAAAGTATGGCGGCTAGTAACCAAACTACAAACACGATTTCTATTGATACATACGGAATCAAAAACGCAAAAGTTAATTATCAGCTTTCTGCAAAACAACTACACCAACACTCATTACAAAAAGGACAGGCAAAACAAGCAGATAACGGCGCACTTGCAGTAAATACGGGTGAGTTCACCGGCCGTTCTCCCTTAGATCGGTTCATTGTTAAAGATGCTGTCACACAAGACAAAGTGTGGTGGGGAGCTATTAATATTCCTTTCGATGCAAATAAATTTGACGTATTGTATGATAAGGTAACAAACTATCTCTCTCAAAAAGAAGTATATGTTCGTGATAGTTATGCTTGCGCAGATCCACAATACAAATTAAACATTCGGGTTATTAACGAGTATCCTTGGTCAAACATGTTTGCGTATAATATGTTTTTAAGACCCACTGAAAGCGAACTGGAAGGCTTCGACCCAGAATGGTTAATTGTAAATGCACCCGGGTTTATGGCAGATGCTGCTGTTGATGGAACACGGCAACACAATTTCGCAATTCTAAACTTTGAGAAGAAAATAGCTTTAATAGGGGGTACTGGATATACAGGAGAAATTAAAAAAGGAATTTTTTCGGCTTTAAATTTCATCTTGCCAGTTTATAAAAACACATTGCCAATGCACTGCTCTGCTAATGTAGGAAGGGACGGTCAAACGGCTATATTCTTTGGCTTATCTGGTACAGGAAAAACCACCCTCTCTGCAGATCCTCAACGAAGGCTAATTGGTGATGATGAACATGGTTGGACCTCAGAAAACACTGTTTTTAACTTTGAGGGCGGTTGTTATGCAAAGGTGATTAATCTCTCCGCAGAAAACGAGCCAGACATCTTTAAGGCAATCAAATCTGGGGCAATTCTAGAAAATGTGATTTTGGATGACCAAGGAGCGGTAGATTATACAAACATCTCTATAACTCAAAACACACGTGTTAGTTATCCAATCACACACATTGATAATATACAGGAGCCATCTTTAGGGAAAAATCCTAAAAATATATTTTTCTTAACGGCAGATGCCTTTGGTGTCTTACCTCCAATTGCAAAACTAACCCCAGGACAAGCTGCCTATCATTTCATAAGTGGTTACACGGCAAAAGTGGCAGGCACAGAAGCAGGAGTTACAGAGCCTCAGCCAAGTTTCTCAGCATGTTTTGGCGCACCATTTATGCCTTTACACCCAACAAAATATGCTGAAATGTTAAGTCAAAAAATGACCAAGGCAGGTGTAAATGTTTGGCTAGTAAACACCGGCTGGACAGGAGGCCCATATGGTGTTGGAACTAGAATGAAATTAAAGTATACACGCGCCATGATAACGGCCGCCATGGACGGCTCTTTAGATGCTGCCAATAAAGACAATTATCACGTTCACTCTGTCTTTGGATTAAACCAACCAAGGGTCTGCCCTAATGTGCCTTCACAGGTATTGAGTCCAAGAGGCACCTGGAATAATGACAAAGGGTATTATGAAACAGCCCACAAACTGGCGGCTTCCTTTAAAGTAAATTTCAAACAATTTGAGGAGTATGCTAGCAAAGAGATTCTAGAGGGTGCTCCTCCAAAAGGATAGTAGAAAATTAGAAGAGCATAAAAAAATCCGATATAGATATATCGGATTTTTTTTAGGGTATATTAAAAAACAGTTGTAGTGTACTATTTTTTATTTTGTTGTTTAATGTATTTTTCAAGGGCCATAGTCATCGAAGGTGTCTCTGGTGTTGGCGCCTGAATATCTACACGCAATCCTTTTTCTAGAGAGGCTTTTACTGTTGTATTACCAAATACGGCAATACGCGTCTCATTTTGCTTAAAATCCGGAAAGTTTTCAAAGAGTGACTCGATACCACTTGGGCTAAAGAAAACTAAGATGTCATAATACACATTTCTTAGACTACTCAAATCACTAACTACAGTCTTGTAGAAAACAGATTCTGTCCATTGAACGTTCAGGTCATTTAAAACTCGTGGCACTTCTGGTTTTAATTTGTCACTCGCAGGAAGTAAAAACTTTTCTGTTTTGTATTTTTTTATAAGTGGAGATAGCTCTGTAAAGGTTCTTTTACCAACATATATTTTTCGTTTTCTATACACTACATATTTTTGAAGGTAATATGCAACTGCTTCACTTTGGCAAAAGTACTTCAAGGTGTCTGGCACTTTAAAGCGCAGTTCATCTGCAATTCTGAAGAAGTGATCTACAGCGTTACGACTTGTTAAAATGATTGCGGTGTAATTAGCAAGATCAACTTTTTGGGATCGTACTTCTTTTCCAGAAACACCCTCTACATGAATAAAAGGAATAAAATCTATTTTCACCTTTTGCCTGTCAATAAGATCAAAATAAGGGGAGTTTTCTACCTTTGGTTCAGGTTGAGAAACTAAAATAGTTTTCACTTTCATAAGCATCACTTTATAAAATTTCAATCTGTTACATAAATACCTTGTAGAGTATGATGTAGGGCGAAATTTCCAGAGCGCAAAGATACAAAATAAAATAAAAGAAGTTCGCTATTATTAATTTTCCGTTGGTTTTGTAGCTGTAAAAAAGTGCAATTGCGTTTATAACTACTGTTATAAGACAAAATGTAAGTAGTATTGCCTTGTTAATTGGGGCAATATAAGCCACTACAAAGAGCATTATTATAAACAAAATACTCATTAAGTTTCTGTAACTTAATTTTTGATATACATATTGGTGGATGATATTTTCAATATTAAAGATAATTCCTATGGTTTTTTCCAGGATAATCTTGGCTAGAACAAAGCCTGTAAAACCTCCTAGTATTTTAATGAATAAAAAAGAAGTCTCTAGAAGCATTGTTGGATTTTGCCAGGCTATTACTTTGTACAATAATAAAGAAACACAAATGGCTTGTGGAATAAATAATAATACATTAAAAAGGTGGTATATAGCGTCGTTCTTCCCAAACACAAAAAAGTATTTATTACTTAGGGGTAACTTTAAAAACTCCTGAAATCTAAGTGGGTATGCAATCTTTACTATTGTTGTAATGACAATACAGCATAGCAAAAGCAGTGTAATCCAGTCTTGTGATGTATAAACTCTATCTAGATACTGCACTGCATTTTTTTTAGCTTAAAGATAACATATTGTAGAAGATGTGTAGGGTGGGAAATACATTTTTTTACCTACAAGATATGGTTTAAAAAAAGTACCTTTGTTATATTAAATCTAGAGTATGTCTAACGCTTTGGTTGTAATACCAACTTATAATGAGATTGAGAATATTGAATTATTATTGCGCGATATTATATCGTTGCAACGAGATTTTGATGTGCTCGTGGTAGATGACAACTCTCCAGATGGCACCTCTGCTGTTGTTGATAAAGTAGCTAAGGAGTTTCCAAATAATATTTTCTTATTAAAGAGAACTTCAAAGCTGGGCCTAGGAACCGCTTACATTGCAGGGTTTAAATGGGCCTTAAAAAAACAGTATGATTTTATCTTTGAAATGGATGCAGATTTCTCTCACAACCCTAAAGATCTTCTTGAGCTTTACAGTGCCTGCGAAAATGAAAATTGCGATATGGCAATTGGTTCTCGCTATGTAACGGGAGTCAATGTTGTAAATTGGCCTATGAACAGGGTGCTATTGTCTTGGGGAGCTTCAAGATATGTTCGCTTGATAACGGGCATGAAAATTGATGACACCACGGCTGGATTTATTTGTTACAGGCGTGAAGTTTTGGAGACTATAAATCTTGATGCCATTAAGTTTGTTGGCTATGCATTTCAAATAGAAATGAAGTTTAAAACCTATCTCAGTAAATTTAAGATAAAAGAAGTACCTGTTATTTTTACAGACAGAACTAAGGGTGCATCAAAAATGAGCAAAGGAATTATTTCTGAAGCTATTTTTGGAGTCCTAACCATGAAATTAAAAAGTATATTTAAAATATTAGACATATAATGCGTATAGTATTAATAAAAAATGCTCAAATAGTAAATGAAGGAACCATCACCAGTGGTGATGTTCTTATTGAGGCAGATCGTATCGCAGAGATTGCTCCTTCCATTAGTGTAAAAAATGCTGATACTAAAGTAATAGATGCAGACGGATTTTACCTAATTCCCGGCATGATAGACGATCAAGTTCATTTTAGAGAGCCAGGGCTCACCCACAAGGCAACAATTAAAACAGAATCTCGCGCAGCTGTTGCAGGAGGAATCACTTCTTTTATTGAGATGCCAAACACGGTCCCTCAAGCCACCACCATAGACTTATTAGAAGAAAAATTTACTATAGCCAGCAAAGACGCACATGCTAATTATTCTTTTATGTTTGGTGGCACCAATGACAATTTATCCGAAATATTAAAAGTAGATAAAACCAAGGTGGCTGGCCTTAAGTTATTTCTGGGCAGTTCCACAGGTAATATGTTGGTAGATAATCCAGAGGTTTTAGAAGAGATTTTTAGTAAAACAGATTTGCTCATCTCAACCCACTGTGAGGATGAAGCAACGATAAAAAAAAACCTAGAACAAGCAATAGCTATCTACGGAGATGCTATTCCTGTAGAGAAGCACCCAGAGATACGCAGTGAACAGGCCTGTTTTATTTCCTCTTCTCAGGCCATTGCCCTGGCTAAAAAAACAGGAGCAAGGTTGCATGTTTTTCATCTTTCAACAGCAAAAGAAACCAAGCTTTTTGACAAAAAAAAGCCACTGAAAGATAAAAAAATAACGGCAGAAGTTTGTGTACATCACCTATGGTTTACCAACGAAGATTATGCGTCAAAAGGCACTAAAATAAAATGGAACCCAGCGGTTAAAACCAAAAAAGACAGAGAAGGCCTTTGGAAAGCACTCAATGAAGGCCGTATAGATGTGATTGCTACAGATCATGCTCCCCACACCCTAGAGGAGAAAAATAATGTATATACCAAAGCCCCTTCTGGAGGCCCATTGGTACAACACGCATTAGAGGCACTCTTTGAGATGCAACGTAAAGGGTATATTACCGTCGAGAAATTAGTGGAAAAAGTAGCCCATAATCCTGCTATTTTATTTGAAATAAAAGATCGAGGTTATATCAGAAAAGGATACAAAGCAGATTTGGTTTTGATAAATCCAAATGCTCCCTGGACAGTAACTAAAGAAAATATTGCCTATAAATGTGGTTGGTCTCCCTTTGAAGGAACCACTTTTAGAGCTAGAGTAACCCATACTTTTGTCAATGGTCACTTAGCCTACCAAAACGGTAAAATAGCAAAAACAGCAAAAGGAGAACGGTTAACTTTTAATAGATGAAATTAAAAAGCAGGTTACATAATAAACAAACAGGATTTTTAAAAAATGGCTGCCATTTTTTAATAGCACTTATATTTGGGCTTTTTGTATCGGCTTGCCAAGACGTGAAACGACCACAACTGCCTACAAATTTAATTGCGAAAGATACCATGGTTTCTATTTTAGTAGACGCTTACACAATAAATGCTGCTAGGAGTATAGACAATAGAATAATAGTGAATAAAGGGGTATTGATAGACTCTATTTTATATGCAAAGCACCAAATAGATAGTTTGCAATTTGCACAAAGTAATGCCTATTACGCTTCAGATTTAGATACATACAAAAAGTTGTTTTTACAGGTGGCAGAAAAATTAAAAGTAGAAAAAACCAAAAAAGACACCCTATTTGCTCAATACAAAAGCGCTAAAGAATTGCAGAGAATAAACGATAGTATTAAAGGTGCTAGGTTAGATAGTCTGCAAAGCATATATCCAAAAATAAAAAGAGACAGTCTACAGAATTTATTGAAGCTAGCGACTCAAAAAAAATAGGATACAATTCAAAAATTCAGCTTCAAATCAACAAGCCATTAATGCTCAGATTTATAAAGCTCAGCCACACGATTTATTGTTTGAGAAACAGCAGTGAAGTTAAAGGCTAAAGCATTTTTGATTTTATGTGTGTTGTAGTTAGAGTATGTATACAAACTCTTTACATTGGCCTTTAAGAGTTTTCTTTTTGTGCCAAACAAAGTGCTTACTATGCCATCAATACTACTAAAAAAGAGTAATTTCCATTCGGCTATTTCTCTTTTGGGAGGGTTTTTGTCAAAGGCCAGTGCTAATTCCTTTGTAAGCTCCTTATAGCTCAAGGTAGCTCCCACCAAAATATAGCGTTCATTTTTAAGGGCACTGTTCATAAGGACTTGCATGGCCAACACCACATCTTTAACGTCAACCACTGCAATGCTTCCTGATGTAAAGTAAGACATTGTATTGCTGGCTAATTTGAAAATAGCACCACTTCCTGTATACCAAAACCCCGCTCCCAAAATCACACCCGGATTTACAATAACCGCATCTAGTCCTTCTTGTGTGGCTCGCCACACTTCCATCTCTGCAGCATATTTGGTAATGCTATACACGTTGTTTTTGGCATATTGATTATAATGGGTGTCTTCAGAAACACTACTTACATCTTCTGTAGTTCCAAGGGTTGCAATAGAGCTTACATAACACAGTTTTTTAATTCCGTGAGCCAGCGCTAGGTTTACTATATTGGCAGTAGCTTGGATATTTACTTTTTTTAATAGATTGTATTTTTTTGGATCAAAGTCAATCATCCCAGCGCAATGATAGACTTGCTTGCAGTTTTCAAAAGCTAGGGTAAGCGCGGGTATATTTGTAATATCTGCCTGTACCCACTCAATGGCATTAAAAAGAGTTGTTGCTGTTTTTTTATCTGTATAATACCCAAAGATCTTTTCTACTCTTGCAAGGTTGCTCGTTTTTCTGCGAGTAGCGCGCAGATTTGCGCCAGATGCTGCTAAAAAATACAACAGATGACTTCCAACCAATCCCGTACCGCCCGTAACTAAAATCATCCCACTAAAATAAGCTATTATAAGCGGTAAAAAAAGATGAATTATGTAAGTTTGTTTAAATTTAAAAGTGATGGATATTTCAGATTTTGTTGAAGAATTACAATGGCGTGGAATGCTTCACGATGTAATGCCAGATACCAAAAAGCATTTATTAGAGACCATGCGCAGCGCTTATGTGGGTTTTGATCCTACCGCAGATTCTTTACACATCGGTAATTTAGTACCCATAATGTTGTTGTCTTTTTTCCAGAAAGCGGGTCATAAGCCTTATGCTTTAGTGGGTGGTGCTACAGGTATGATTGGGGATCCCTCAGGAAAATCTAGTGAACGTAATTTACTAGATGAGGCAACTCTTGCTCACAATCAAGCATGTGTTGGCAAACAGCTATCTCAGTTTTTAGATTTTAGTTCTGGAGCAGATAACCAAGCTGTGATGGTAAATAATTATGACTGGATGAAGGAGTTTTCTTTTCTTGATTTTATTCGTGATGTAGGTAAGCACCTTACGGTTAACTATATGATGGCAAAAGATTCTGTCAAAAACAGATTAAGTGGTGAAAATGCAGACGGAATGTCTTTTACCGAATTTACCTATCAAATGGTACAAGGATATGATTTTCTGCACCTATACAAAAACAATGATTGTACCCTTCAAATGGGAGGGAGTGACCAATGGGGAAACATTACAACAGGAACAGAGTTAATTAGGCGCATTGCATCTGGTAAGGGATATGCACTAACATGCCCCCTTATAACAAAAAGCGATGGGAGTAAATTTGGTAAAAGTGAGGGCGGAAACGTTTGGCTTGACCCCAAAAGAACATCACCCTACAAATTTTATCAATATTGGCTAAATACAAGCGATCAAGATGCTACCAAATACATTAAAATATTTACTTTTTTAGACAAGCAGACCATAGATGATCTTATCTCCCAACATCTGGGGCAAGAGCACACCAAGGGTCTTCAAAAAAGATTGGCCCAAGAAGTAACTACCACAGTGCATGGAGCCGCTGCTTGTTCAAAGGCAATGGAGGCCTCTACTATTTTATTCAGCAAAACTGCGGCACAGGACATCAACAATATAGATGAGGATACTTTTTTAAGTATTTTTGAGGGAGTACCAATGGCCAGTATTGCAAAAAGTGAATTTATAAATGGTCTAGACATTATAGCAGCCTTGGCAGAGAAAACAGGGTTTTTAAAATCTAATGGCGAAGCCAGAAGAGCATTAAAAGAAAATTCGGTTTCTGTTAATTTCACTAAAGTAAAAGAGGGGCATTTTATTGAATCTACAGCCCTAATTCATGGCAAGTTTATTTTGCTGCAGCGCGGTAAGAAAAATAAGTTTATTATCCAAGTAGCATAACCTAGTTAATCTATCATTAGGTTACATCCTCTAACATCACTTGTATCATAGCGGCCTAATATTTCAAAACTTTCATCTTCATGGACTTTTCCAAGATCTTGTGTGGCTATAAAGGAACAGGTGTATTGATTGGCCAAATCTATCACATTAATACCACCGGTTCTTCCTCTTACCAATTCCCTGGGATCCTGTGTGTCTCTGGTGAGCACCTTCATCCAGGGAGGGCATTTAAAAATCCCCAACCCCTTTGAGTAGGCCTGAGAGAGTAATTCTGTCATTCCATACTCACTGTGTATCGTATTTACCCCAAATCCTTTTGAGAGTTTTTCGTGTAAGCTCTGTTTAATAAGTTCTTTTCTGCGTCCTTTCATGCCGCCAGTTTCCATAACGATAGTATGTTCTAGCTTAAAAGTATGCGCTTCTATAAGGTCTAATAAGGCGTAGGAAACCCCTATCAATAGTGTTTTTTTCTTTTGTAGCTCTTGCGCTTTTATGGTCTTGGCCAATTCCTCTAGGTTGTTTAGATAAAACCCGCTTTTAGTTTGCTGGCTCATGGTAATAAGTGTATCTACCATATATACTAGTGAGGAGCTATCACTTTCAAGATAACTAGGTAAAAGCGCAAGTATGGTATAGTCTTCTATTGGTCCATACTGTTGTTTAAAAGCTGTTGTAAAACTAGTTTTATATAGTGTTAAATCTGCCACATAATGTTTGCTTGTTGTCTTTGATGTGGTGCCACTGCTGGTAAATACCTTTTCTGCCACACAATTATTTGCTAGAATGGTCTGTTGCTTAAAAAAAGTAATGGGTAGAAACGGGATATCACTGATTTTAAAAACCTTGTGTGGATTCACCTTTAAAAGATCACAGTAGGTCTTGTAAATAGCAAGGTGCTTATGCTGAAACTTGAAAACCTGTAGTGCTTTTTGTTCAAATTCTAGCTGGGTTTGTATGTTGAAAACAGGTATGATTGGCATTTTAATATTTCGGAAGTGACCCCTCAAAAGTAAACAATAATATTAGGTAAAGAATATTTTCTATAAAGCTACTAAAATAAAAAGGGGCTGTCTTGTGGGAAAGACAGCCTCCTTTGGATAAAATAAAATGTGGGCTTATTCTACAATCAATTTTGTAGTTGTAATCGCACCGCTTTGCGCTGCTTTTAAAATGTAAATTCCTGCCGTTAAGCTCTGAATGTTAACACGATTTGTGTTTTCTGTGGCAAGTACTTGTTTTCCAAGAATGTCAAAAATTTGTAAAGAAATAGGGCTATTGCTAGCTGCTTTTACTTGGATGAAAGTGTTTGCTGGGTTAGGTGTCATTACAAAACCTTGGATGGTATTCTCATTAGCCCCTAAGGTGTTTGCAAAATCAGCAAGACTTCTTGCTGTAATATAGTAACTACCATCGTTACGCTCTGTAATAATACCAGATACTACAGTTGTACTACTTGTAGGTACGTCTGCACCTATGTAATCTACATCGTAGAAAGAGGTTCTGAAGGTGTAACTTCCGCTTTGAGTAAGCATTTGATACTCTGTTCCTACAACCCATGTTGGGTTTTCAGCAGCGTCAATTAGTGCATATTCGTAGATACGCACATACTCAGACTCATAATCGTTTGGATTTGCAGTTAGTTCAGAGGCAAGTACAGACTGAGCTGCAATTACATTACCAGTAGAAGAAGCAGAAATGTTCATTGTAGGTCTAAATTGCAACATTCCACCAAATTCATCTAGGGTACCTGTAAGTCCAGTTACACCGTCACCTGCAACCAGTGCAGAGGTAATAATTGCATTGTTATCATCAATTAAAATTGCAGCAGTGCCATCTTCAATAAATTTTTGATTTCTAAAACTTTGCACGAAAGTAACAACTGCCTCACCGTTTAACGTGTAATCATTACCAATAGTACCAGCTCTTAATTCAGCAATTGTATTTACCGTAGATCCTGGCTCACACGAGGGGGAGTTAATAGTGTTTGAGATATCGCAATTTTCACTCACTAAACTATAGTCGAAATCTACTCCCTCATTTACTCCAGAAATTATAATTTGTCCAGACACGCTAGACGATGGATTGTCTCCACTAACACTTCCTTGTGAAGACGTAAAAGTATAGCTTGCAGTACCACCACCTGAAAAGCCTAGGGTAGTTGTGTAGGTGTCTACACCAGAGGTTACCATATCGCAAGTAACACTTACAACAGAGAGGCTTATAGGGCATGCAGAAGAACAATCTATATTTGCTGCTCTTGGCGTTGGAGTTCCTGCACAAAAACTATTAGTTGAAGCATCATATTGAAGAGACTCAACATCCTTCAAGCCGTTTATATTCTCATCCCATTGTGTGGTTTGATTTAATCCCGCCAAAAGTTCTAAGTCATCATCATCACTTGTTCCGTAAACAACTGCATCTACAAGGGCACTACTTGTTACTGGAGTATCGTCAGGAAAGTTTGCTGCATTTGCCGAGTAAATAGCAATTGCATCTGCTCCGTTTTGGATAGTGTTATCTGGTCCCATTGTGATATCTGCTCCCGGGAAAAGGTCACTACCAATAATAAAATATCCATTAGAGTCAGAAGAGAATCCTGTAAGATCTATGGTTCTGTAACTTTCATTATCACTACCGTTATAAAAAACAACGATGTAGCCGTTTAAAGATTGGTTTGAAGATTCAGTAAGAATCTCAAGAAACTCCATGTCATCTGTAGAGGTTTGATCTGCGTCAATCTCTACGATTTTGATAGTCTGTGCAATAGATAGGGTTGCAAATAGCATTGCAACTAATAGCGTAATTTTTTTCATTGTTGTTAGGTTTTAAATTTTGTATAAATATACTCATTTAGAGGGCTTCCATAAAAACAAATACAATAATTTAACGGTAGCTTAATATTTGTGTCTTTATTAGTATATATCTTTAAAGATTAATAATTTTACAGTAACTAAATATACACACTACTTTACAGGATGAAAAAAAAAGACACTACAATATTACTTGTTGATGATGAGCTCGACATTTTAGAAATTATAGGGTATAATTTATCTGGAGAGGGCTATAATGTAGTTACTGCTCAAAATGGAATTGAAGCCATAAAAAAGGCTAAAAAGCATAAGCCAGAACTTATTATTTTGGATGTAATGATGCCAGAAATGGACGGTATTGAGGCTTGTGAAAAGTTACGGTTACTTCCTGAGTTATCTGAAACGGTTATCACCTTTCTTACAGCACGTGGAGAAGATTATTCACAAGTTGCTGGGTTTGATGCCGGGGCAGATGATTATATTACAAAACCAATCAAGCCCAAGGTCCTCACCAGCAAAGTAAAATCTTTACTGCGTAGATTTAAAACCCAAGATGAATCACAACAAATAATAAAACTTGGTAATATAACCATAAACAGAGAGGAGTATAAAATCTTTGTTGATACCCAAGAAAAAATCTTACCTAGAAAAGAATTTGAGTTGCTATCTTTGTTAGCCTCAAAGCCAGGTAAGGTGTTTAAAAGAGAAGATATTTTAGATCGTGTCTGGGGTAATGATGTTATCGTTGGTGGCAGAACTATTGATGTACACATCCGTAAGTTAAGAGAAAAAATAGGGGAACAAAAGTTTAAAACAATAAAAGGGGTGGGGTATAAGTTTGTAGAATAATGTTTAAAAAAATAAATAAAACCTATCGATTTGCCTTGCTCACTGCAGCTTATCTGAGCATAATTTTGATGTTTATCTTAGGCATTTTTTTGCAGGGTATCTCTGGGTTTAATCTGTGGTATATTTTTGTTTTTGGAATCAGCTTTTTTGGTATTTGTTTTGCCCTTATCCAATTCAGATTAGAGCGATTTATAAATAAAAGAATCAAAATTATGTATGATGATATTTCTCTTTTAGACGCTACATCTTTTAGTCAAAAGAGTATTTCTACAGACATGGAAACCCTAACGGCAGAGTTGGGACGTTTTGCTGAAAACAAAAAAATTGAAATCGAGACCTTAAAGGTAAGAGAAAATTACCGTAAAGAATTTATTGGTAATGTTTCTCATGAACTTAAAACCCCTTTGTTTACCGTACAGGGATATATCTTAACCCTGCTCGATGGCGCTTACAAAGACAAAGCAGTTCTTAAAAAATATTTAAAGAGAGCCAATAAAGGGGTAGAACGATTGATATATATCATCAAAGACCTTGATATGATTACCCAACTAGAAGTTGGAGGTCTAGTCCTTGAAAAAGAGAATTTTAACATCATAAAGCTTGTCAAAAATATTTTTGATTTATTAGAGATGAAGGCTAGTGTGAAAAACATTTCACTAGTATTTGATAAGAACTATAAAGAGAGTATAAAAGTCAATGGCGATCAAGAGCGCATACAACAAGTACTCTCCAATTTAATTGTTAACTCTATAAAGTATGGAAAAAAAGAGGGCACCACAGAGATTAGTGTAGAACACCTTGTTAAAGATAAAGTAATTATTAGAGTTACAGATAATGGCGAAGGTATTGAAAACGAGCACTTGCCTAGAATTTTTGAGCGTTTTTACAGGGTGGATAAAAGCGGCTCAAGAAAAGAAGGCGGAAGTGGCCTTGGCCTCTCTATAGTAAAACATATTATGGATGCTCATCAAGAAAATATCTACGTAGAGAGCCAACACGGTATTGGTTCAGAATTTTCCTTTACAATGCAACTAAGCAATTAGATCCAAACATTGTCATATGCTATTGGGCAAAACAAAAGTATTAATAATTGTCACTGGGGGATATTTCCTTAATTTTGTCAAAAAATAAATTTTGGGAAGTAAAAACAAATTAAAACGCTTTAGAGAGAATGATACTTTTTCTAATGTTGTTCAACCCTCCAGAGCAGAGGCCGAATCTGACGGGCTGTTTTTAAAGGGAAATTGGAACAAAGATTTTTTTAAAAATGACAATCCCATTATCTTAGAATTGGGATGTGGTAAGGGAGAGTACACTGTCAATCTTGCCAAAATGTATCCTAACAAAAACTTTTTAGGGGTAGATATCAAGGGTGCTCGTTTTTGGAGAGGCGCTAAAACCGCCCTCGAAGAAGGCCTAGTAAATGTAGGCTTTTTAAGGACACAAATAGAGCTTATTGATGGTCTTTTTGCCCATAACGAAGTAGACGAAATTTGGATAACATTTCCAGATCCCCAAATAAAATACAAGCGTACAAAGCACAGATTAACCAATGAAGATTTTTTAAATAAGTATAAGAAAATCCTTAAACCAAAAGGAGTCATACACCTTAAAACCGACAGTGAGTATATGCATGGCTATACCCTGGGGCTCTTGCAAGGTTTAAGGCTCCCAATAGAGTTTGCTCACCATGATGTATATGGTATTGGAAATCATGCCCCACAACAGGTTGTTGGTATTCAAACATTTTATGAGCGTCAATATCTTGAAGTAGGTAAAAAAATCACCTACATACGTTTTGGTTTTTCTTCTTAAAAAATACCGTATCTTCACACAGTATAAATGGCCATACTTTTCAACTTTATTATTGGTTTTACCGCAGCTTTTATTGGAGTAATTCCTCCTGGGCTTATCAATATGTCTGCCGCTAAAATAAGTATGAAAGAAGGCAGAAGAAATGCAACACTTTTCTCTTTGGGTGTCTGTGTTACTGTAATGCTTCAAACCTATATTGCACTTCTGTTTGCTAGATATCTAGAAAAAAACCCTGATGTTATTGCATCTTTAGAACAAGTTGCCCTTGGAATTTTTATTTGTATCACTATTTACTTTCTTTTTATTGCCAAAGATACCCGTAGAGCAATTCCTGACAATTTGGTTAGGAAATCAAAAAAGAAACGTTTTTTTGGAGGTATATTTATTGCTTCTCTTAATGTGTTACCACTGCCTTACTGGGTATATGTTAGTGTTACTTTTTCTGTTTTTGGATGGTTTTCTTTTGACACTCCAGAATTACTCACTGCTGTTTTGGCATCTGGTTTTGGCACTTTTATAATGCTGAGGCTTTACATCCATTTTTTTAAACGAAATGACGCTTCAAGAAATACACCCCTTAAGGTAAATATGAATTTTATTATTGGCGCCGTTACTGCTCTAATTTCTTTAATAACCGCCTTCAAAATCTTCAAAGATTTATACTGATGGAGCAACTTTCTTTTTTTCAAAGAGTTTATAAAGTTGTACATCAAATTCCCTATGCAAAGGTTACTAGCTATGGGGCAATTGCAAATTATCTGGGCAGTAAGGGTAGTGCTAGAATGGTAGGATGGGCTATGAATGCTAGTAAAAAGCATGAAATTCCAGCCCATCGCGTTGTAAATAAAAAAGGCTTACTCACCGGCAAACACCATTTTCAAGGCACTAGTTTAATGCAGCAATTGTTAGAATCTGAGGGGATTCAAGTGATAGATTTTCAGATTCAAAACCTAGAGGCTCATTTTTGGGATCCTCACAAAGAGCTACCTCCAGAGATCTAAACATTTAAAAAACCCTAGTTTAAAAACCCTAGCTATTCCCGATTAAATCATTTCAACGGTGGGCTATATTTTCTTTAGTTTTTCGAGTATCTTTGTACTTTAGAATCTATCTAAATACCGAAAAAGAGCAATGATGAAATTTAACAAAAGTGATATACTTTTAGCCCTTGAAACCATTACAATAGCTGGAGAGGGTCAGAACATGGTTGCCAGCGGCGCTGTCACTAATGTAATGACATTTGCAGATGAGGTTGTTGTAGATATCACTATGGCTAGCCCAGCCCTACACATAAAAAAACGTGCAGAGGCAGATATCATAAAAACCATACAAGAAAAGGTTTTTTTGAAGGCAAAAGTACAGGTAAATATTACCGTACAGGCTCCTGCAAAACCTTCTAACCCAAACCTTATTAAAGGGAAGCCCATGCCAGGCATTAAAAACATAATAGCCATTGCCTCTGGTAAAGGAGGTGTTGGTAAATCTACAGTAACGGCAAACCTTGCCATTACACTTTCAAAAATGGGATTTAAAGTTGGGGTACTGGATGCAGATATTTATGGTCCTTCCATACCAATAATGTTTGACCTAGCCAATGAAAGACCACTTTCTGTAAATATTGACGGAAAAAGCAAAATGAAACCAGTAGAGAACTATGGTGTAAAGGTGTTGTCTATAGGGTTTTTCACCAAACCAGATCAGGCTGTTATATGGAGAGGCCCTATGGCTTCTAAGGCCTTAAACCAATTAATTTTTGATGCCGCTTGGGGAGAACTTGATTTTATGCTACTAGACCTACCTCCAGGGACGGGAGATATTCATTTAAGCATCATGCAGTCTTTGCCTATCACAGGTGCTGTAGTTGTGAGCACACCGCAAACAGTAGCCTTAGCAGATGCCAAAAAAGGTGTAGCCATGTTCCAACAACAAAGCATTGATGTACCTGTTTTGGGGATTATAGAAAATATGGCTTATTTTACCCCTGCAGAATTACCTGATAATAAGTACTATGTATTTGGTAAACAAGGTGCAAAGCATTTGGCAGAAGATACAAAAATTCCTTTTCTAGGGGAGCTCCCTTTGATACAGAGTATAAGAGAGGCTGGAGATGCGGGTCACCCAGTGGCGCTTCAAGATGGAACTGCCATTGAAGAGATTTTTATTGATATTACAAAAAATGTGGTACGTGAAACTGTGAAGAGAAACAAAGCATTACCTGCAACTCAGGCAATTCAAATAACCACAATGGCAGGGTGTAGCGCCGTAAAATAAAAGTATGGAACAACAAGAACTAGTAGAGAAAGTAGAGATTGCATTGGATGAAATTCGACCATTTCTACAAAGTGATGGCGGTGATATTAAACTTTTAGGTATTGAAGATGGCACCACAGTTAAAGTGCAATTACAAGGTGCTTGTGTGGGTTGTAGTGTCAACCAAATGACTTTAAAAAGTGGCGTTGAAATGACCATTAAAAAACATGCTCCACAAATTCTAGAAGTAATTAATGTAGAACCTTAAAGGATGATATGTTTCATCTCTTTAGATAACAATAAGGGTTAGTTTTACTAGTAAAATAGCTATTAAATTACATGATAAAGACAGATATATTAATAATAGGAGCAGGCCCTACAGGCCTCTTCACTGTTTTTGAGGCAGGATTGTTGAAATTAAAATGCCATCTTATAGATGCTCTCGCTCAGCCAGGGGGTCAATGCAGTGAAATTTATCCAAAAAAACCTATTTATGATATTCCGGCCTTTCCTGAAATATTAGCTGGAGATTTGGTGGATAATTTAATGAAGCAGATTCAGCCTTTCCAGCCAGGGTTTACCCTTGGAGAAAGAGCTCAAAGCATACAAACCAAAGATGACGGCACTTTTATAGTTACAACCAATAAAGGCACAAAGCACCATGCTCCTATTGTTGCTATAGCAGGTGGACTGGGTAGTTTTGAGCCAAGAAAACCACCCATTTCAAATATAGCCAGTTTTGAAGATAAAGGAGTGGAGTACATCATTAGAGATCCAGAATTATATAGAGATAAAGATGTTGTCATTGCCGGTGGTGGAGACTCTGCCCTAGATTGGAGTATCTTTTTAACAGCTGTTGCCTCTAGTGTTACCTTGGTGCATAGACGTAATGAGTTTCGTGGCGCATTAGATTCTGTGGAGAAAGTACAAGAATTAAAAAATCAAGGCAAAATACAACTCATCACACCTGGAGAGGTAGTTGGTATAGTTGGAGAAAAGAAGCTTACTGGTGTTTCCATTAAGCAGGTAGATGGTGTTTATGAGAAAGCCTGTGATCATTTCATTCCACTGTTTGGACTTGCGCCTAAGTTGGGCCCTATTGCAGATTGGGGGCTAGAGATTGAGAAAAATGCAATTAAAGTTGACAACACCCTAGATTACCAAACCAATATTCCGGGGATATACGCCATTGGTGATGTAAACACCTATCCAGGGAAGTTGAAACTTATTTTATGTGGTTTTCATGAGGCTACTTTAATGTGTCAAAGCGCCTATAAACGTATTTTTCCTGACAAAAAACATGTAATGAAGTACACCACTGTTGGTGGTGTAGAAGGCTTTGATGGCAGTAAGAAACAGGCTCCAAAAGCTGTTGTAAAAGCAATTAAATAAGCATACAGATGGAAGGCAAAGATGTTTTAATTCATATCACAGACAGAGATGGGGTTTCTCATCAAGTAAATGCACCTACAGATATGAACCTTAACCTTATGGAGGTTATAAGACTCTATGAGCTTGACCCAGAGGGTACTCTTGGCCTTTGTGGAGGGATGGCAATGTGCGCCTCATGCCAGTGCTACATAAATTCAGACCATAAGCTACCACAAATAAGTGATGATGAAAGTGCGATGCTTGGTGAAGCTTTCCATGTTCTGGACTCAAGCAGGCTTAGTTGTCAAATCCCTATAGATACTTCTTTGGTTGGTCTTAAAGTAACTATGGCGCCACAGGAGTAATACCCTTTATAAAAATGATACAATAAAAAGCCACTATCTTGATAGTGGCTTTTTTGTATAACATAAAGATGTAAGTTTTTATTTGAAGGCGTTTATACCCGTAATGTCTAGTCCTGTAATTAATAGGTGTATGTCATGGGTTCCTTCATAGGTGACTACACTTTCAAGGTTCATCATGTGTCTCATAATTGGATACTCACCAGTAATCCCCATACCTCCAAGCATTTGTCTTGCATCTCTTGCAATTTTTAGTGCCATGTCTACATTGTTACGTTTGGCCATAGAAATTTGTGCAGACGTAGCTTTGTTTTCGTTTTTTAGTTGCCCAAGACGCAGGCAAAGCAATTGTGCTTTGGTAATTTCAGTAATCATTTCTGCCAGCTTTTTTTGTTGTAATTGGAATCCTCCAATTGGTTTTCCAAACTGTACGCGCTCTTTGGAGTAACGCAAAGCAGTATCATAGCAATCCATAGCTGCGCCAATGACACCCCATGCAATTCCATAACGGGCAGAATCAAGACACCCAAGTGGGGCTCCTAATCCAGATTTGTTTGGCAATAAATTTTCTTTAGGAACTTTTACATCCTGAAATATTAATTCTCCGGTTGCACTAGCCCTTAATGACCATTTGTTATGAGTCTCTGGGGTTGAGAACCCTTCCATGTCTCTCTCTACAACAAGGCCATGTATACGTCCTTCTTCGTTTTTGGCCCATACTACGGCAACATCACAAAAGGGAGAGTTTGAAATCCAAAGTTTTGCTCCATTTAAAAGATAATGGTCTCCCATATCTTTATAGTTGGTTGTCATGCCACTTGGGTTACTACCATGATCTGGCTCGGTTAAACCAAAAGATCCCATCCATTCTCCAGAGGCTAATTTTGGCAGGTATTTATTGCGCTGCTCTTCATTTCCATATTTCCATATTGGGTACATCACAAGCGATGATTGTACAGATGCTGTAGAACGCACACCACTATCACCACGCTCAATTTCTTGCATGATTAATCCGTATGATATTTGATCTAAACCTGCTCCACCATAGGCCTCTGGGATGTAGGGTCCAAAAGCACCAATTTCTGCCAGTCCAGGAATAATAGATTTCGGGAAAACAGCATCTTGTGCTGCCTTCTCTATAATAGGAGATACATCTCGCTTTACCCAAGCTCGTGCAGCATCACGTATTAGTTTGTGCTCTTCTGTAAGTAAATCATCAATGTTATAATAATCTGGAGCTTCAAATAAATCAGGTTTCATAATCTCGTTTTTAATTGTTTTGTAAATATAAATACCGCTTTTTTAGTTTCCTACATTTTAACATAAAAATCACGAACTAAATTTTTATACTCTTGTGTGTAATTGTGTCTTGAGATTTCTATGGTAAGCTCCTGAGTTTTATGTATGCTCTGGTGCAGAGAGAATTCTAGCATACATCTTTTTATCTTTGAGGTTTTTGTGCCCCGAATACTACATATTCTTGAAAGAAATAGCTTGTTTTGTGTTGCAATTTCAATAAAAGAGTCAGCTTCTTGATAGGGTAATATGATAGAAAAAACACCTTTTTGACTAAGCAAATGCGCAGCGCACACTATAAGATGTTTAAGGGGTAAGATGTCTGTAAATCTTGCTAGGGCTCTTTCTTGACTTGTACGTTCTCTCTGAGCATCTATCCCTTTGGGAGCCTTAAAAAAAGGAGGATTGCTTACAATTAAATCATACTTGTGCTCCATTTCACTTGCAAATTCTTGCACAGAGCCGTGGTAACAAAACAAACGATCTGCCCAGGAAGAGTACTCAAAGTTGTGGGTACATTGTTCATGGGCTTGTTCATCAATTTCTATAGCGTCAATAGTACCTGCAGAAGACCGCTGGGCTAATTGCAGTGCTACAATTCCAGTTCCTGTGCCAATATCTAGTATGGATTGCGGATCGTGCTCAATAGAGCTCCAGGCGCCAAGCAAGACTCCATCTGTGCCAATTTTCATGGCGCACCGATCTTGATGTACCTTAAATTGTTTGAATTGAAACGGCTTTTGAGACATTACAGGTAAAGTTCAATAAGCCCTTGAGGAACATCTAGTCCTAAGATATTATTTTCGCGGTCCACTAGTTTAATGAAAAGATCATTAATAGGAATCAAAATTTCTTTGCCTTGATTTTCAATAACAAATAAATGTTGAGCAGTTTTATCGTTTACCCCTATTACAACACCAACATCTCCAAAGCGGATGTCTGTTACCTTAAAACCTATTATTTCATGGTAATAAAACTTGGTGCCTTCTAGAGGTGGTAGAAAGGATAGGGGCAGAAATAATTCTGCACCCAACATTGCATTTGCCGAGGCCTCATCATAGACATCTTCAAATTGAACACGTAGCAGGCTAGATTTGTGAAGCTGGCTGTGCTCAACAAAAAATGGAATCAGTGTTTTGTGTTGTTCCACAAAAACTGATTCCATCTCTAAGAATAACTCTGGGTCATCTGTATCAAGTTTGATTAACAGCTCCCCTTTAAAACTATATTTTTTAACGATTTTCCCAACGAAGAAACAATCTTCCTTTTGCATCGTTAAAAAGTTTTATTCTTCTTTTTTAGTTGCATCTGCATCTGCATCAGCTTCCTTTACATCAGCAGGAGCCTCTGCCTTAGGGGCAGTTTCCTCTTCAGATGCTACTTCTTCTACAGGAGCTACTTGCTCAGCAGCAGGCGCTTCTACCTCAGTGGCAGCTTCTTCTTCAGGTGCTACTTCTTCAGTGGGAGCTTCCTCTACCTCAGGGGTAGCCTCTTCTAGAGTTGCTTCAGCCTCAGTGGGAGCTTCCTCTTCAGGTGCTACTTCCTCTTCAACAACAGCCGTGTTTGCAGCTATACGAGCAGCGTTAACTGCTTTCTCTGCAGCCAATGCTTCTGCTTTTAATTTTCCTTTGGCGTCTGCTAATGTTGCTTTTTTAGCTTCAACAGCATTTCCTTTTCCCTCTAGCCATGCATTAAATTTTGCATCTGCTTGTTCTTGGGTTAGAGCCCCTTTACGAACACCACCTGCCAAATGATTTTTCATCATTACTCCTTTGTAAGAAAGGATAGCTCTAGCAGTATCTGTAGGTTGCGCTCCATTTTGAAGCCATTGTACAGAACCATCAACATCAAGGTTGATTTGTGCTGGGTTAGTGTTTGGGTTGTAAGTACCTAATTTTTCAAGGTATTTACCATCTCTTTTTGCGCGGGCATCTGCCGCCACGATCCAGTAAAAAGGTTTTCCTTTTTTACCGTGTCTTTGTAGTCTGATTTTTACAGGCATAACATTAATTTTTGAAGTTCACGACTTCGGTTTTAATTTTAAATTTTCAAAGGGATCTTTACTCAGGCTTTATAAAAACAACACCTCTTCCAGATTTTTGAGTGCGCAAAGATACCCTAAATTATATTTGTAATTCAAGCAATTACATTATTTTTTATATGTTTTGCGAATCTTTGGCTATGATCTTTTCTAAACTACCTATTACATGGCTAGAAAGTTTGTTTGTAAGCGGCTTTAAAAGTGTTGGTTTTTTCTTTATAAATGTGAACAACTAGAGATAACTTTAGGTCTTAAAAAACACATTATTTTTTACATTTACAAGAAGAGTTTTACAGATTGTATTTTACTTGTAAATGCTCATTTTTCTTTATATTGTTGAGATCTTACACTCTTTTTAATTTTAAAATTGCGTTGACTTGTATTTAATTTTTGATACCGAAACTACTGGACTTCCTAGAAATTGGAAAGCACCATTGACAGATAGTGATAACTGGCCGCGTTGTATACAGATTGCTTGGCAGTTGCATGACCCTATGGGGAGAGTTGTAGAGCATCAGGATTATTTGGTACAGCCAACAGGGTACAACATCCCTTATGATGCAGAGAAAATTCATGGGATTTCTACAGAGTTAGCACAAAAAGAAGGGATTGAGCTTTCTTTGATGATGGAGAAGTTTCAGCAGGCGCTTTCTAAAACTACATTTATTGTTGGGCAAAATGTAACTTTTGACCTCAATATTATGGGAGCAGAGTTTCTGCGTTTAGGCATGGAAAACCCTTTGCCTAACATGCCGCTTTTGGATACTTGCTCAGAAACCACGGCGCAAATGTGTCAAATACCTGGGGGTAGGGGTGGAAAGTTTAAATTACCAACCCTAACAGAGTTGCATCAATTTTTATTTCAACAACCCTTTGCACAGGCTCATAATGCCACTGCAGATGTTGAGGCAACAACACGCTGTTTTTTAGAACTTGTTCGTCGTCAAATATTTACCCTTGAAGAGCTTGACTGCCCACCAGATTATTTTGAGCAATTTTCTAAAGAAAACCCATCACCCATAACTCTTATTGGGTTAAAGCACACGAACCTCAAAAAGACTTCAGAGAAAATAAAAAAACACTTGGAGGCAACCAAGGTTTCAAAAGAAGTCTCTTCTGAGGAGATCAAAGAGAATATTGAAGTATTAAAACAGGCTCCTTTTGCCCATTTGCACAATCATTCTCAGTATTCTATTTTGCAATCTACTTCAAGCACTCAAGATTTGGTGGATGCAGCAGTGGCAGACAACCAGCCTGCAGTAGCTATTACCGATACTGGTAATATGATGGGAGCATTTCATTTTACACGTTCAGTAAATAATCACAATAGATCCTTGAAAAGGGCCTACAAGGCAGATTTGGAGAGCTACAACGCCATAGATGACACCGCTACAGATTTTGACGGCGTAGTGCCAGAAAAACCTATAGAGCCTACCTATCTTAAAGCAATAGTAGGTTGTGAGTTTTTTGTGTGTGCAAATCATAAAGACAAAACACAAAAAGATAATGGGTATCAAATCATACTGGTAGCAAAGAACAAAAAAGGCTATCATAACCTGGCCAAAATGTCAAGCATATCATACATTGATGGGTTTTATTATGTGCCAAGAATTGATCGTGAGGTGATTTTAAAATACAAAGAAGATCTCATGGTGTTTTCTGGTGGTATGTATGGTGAGGTTTCTAGTAAAATTTTAAATGTTGGAGAAAAACAAGCCGAGGATTCCCTTTTATGGTGGAAAGAAACCTTTGGCTCTGATTTTTACTTGCAAATTATGCGTCATAACCAAGAGGATGAAAATAGGGTTAACCAAACCTTAATAGCATTCTCTAAAAAGCATCAGGTTCCATTAATTGCTGCAAACAATACCTACTATATAGATCAAAAAAGCGCCAATGCACATGATATTTTATTGTGTGTAAAAGATGGTGAGAAACAGGCTACCCCAATAGGGCGAGGTAGAGGGTATAGATACGGATTGCCTAATCAAGAATATTATTTTAAGAATCAAGCTGCCATGAAGGCCCTTTTTAAAGACCTTCCGCAGGCCATTGCAAATATTAGTGAGGTTATAGAAAAAGTGAGCCCCTTTTCACTGCAGCGAGACGTCCTGCTGCCAAAATTTGATATACCGCAAGAGTTTCTTGTTGACAAAGACAAAGAAGATGGCGGTAAGAGAGGAGAAAACAAGTTTTTAAAACATCTTACTTTTTTAGGAGCTCAAAAACGCTATCCAGCTCTAACTAGCCAGAGTGATGCGCACAAAAAAGAAGCTGCTGACATTACAGAACGCATTAATTTTGAGCTGGAGGTAATTCAAAACACAGGTTATCCTGGATACTTTTTAATTACAGAAGATTTTATTAGAGAGGCAAGAAACATGGGCGTTTCTGTGGGTCCTGGGCGAGGTTCTGCAGCAGGATCTGTGGTTGCCTACTGCTTGTGGATAACAAACATAGATCCTATCAAGTACAATTTGCTATTTGAGCGTTTTTTGAATCCAGATCGTGTATCGATGCCCGATATTGATATAGATTTTGACGATGAAGGTAGAAGTAAGGTTATGGATTATGTCATAGAAAAATATGGTAGTAATCAAGTAGCGCAAATTATTACCTACGGAACTATGGCGGCAAAATCTGCTATTAGAGATACCGCCCGGGTACTTGATTTACCATTGAGTGATGCAGATCGTGTAGCCAAGTTAATACCAAACATGACCAAGCTTAATAAAATCTTTGGCCTGGATGAAAAAGCACTTCGGGGTAAATTTAGAAGTGATGAGCTGCCCAAGGTTCAAGAACTTATTGCCTTGGCAGATGGTACAGATTTAACTTCTCAAACCATAGGGCAGGCAAAAATATTAGAGGGTTCTATACGCAATACTGGTATCCATGCTTGTGGTGTTATTATTACACCAAGTGATATTACCAATTTTGTGCCTGTTGCTCTGGCCAAGGATAGTGATTTGTATGTTACTCAGTTTGATAACTCTGTGGTAGAAAACGCTGGTTTGTTGAAGATGGATTTTCTGGGTCTTAAAACCTTGACACTTATCAAGGACACAGTAAAAATAGTAAAGCACAAACATGATGTTACTTTAGATCCAGATAACTTCCCGCTTGATGACCAGAAAACTTATGAGCTATTCCAAAGAGGTGAAACTGTAGGTATTTTTCAATACGAATCTGCAGGAATGCAGAAGTACATGAAAGAGTTAAAACCTACTGTTTTTGGAGACCTTATTGCCATGAATGCCTTGTATAGACCGGGGCCTTTAGAGTATATCCCCAGCTTTATTAGACGTAAAAATGGAGAAGAAACCATACAGTATGACCTTCCTGCAATGGAGGAATATTTGGATGAAACCTATGGTATTACCGTGTATCAAGAGCAAGTAATGTTGCTTTCTCAAAAGCTAGCAGATTTCAGTAAAGGTGATGCAGATGTTTTGCGTAAGGCCATGGGTAAAAAGCAAAAAGCCGTTTTGGATAAAATGAAACCTCGTTTTATAAAAAATGCTGTTGCAAACGGTCATGATGCAGTAAAACTTGAGAAAATATGGAAGGATTGGGAAGCCTTTGCCAGTTATGCATTTAATAAAAGTCACTCTACCTGTTATGCCTGGATTGCTTACCAAACTGCCTATTTAAAAGCGCATTATCCCGCAGAATATATGGCAGCAGTTTTGAGTAACAACATGAGAGATATCAAGCAGGTTACCTTTTTTATGGAAGAGTGTAAGCGCATGGGGCTTGTCATTTTAGGACCCGATGTAAATGAGAGTTTTTATAAATTCTCTGTAAATGATAAGGGTGCTGTTCGCTTTGGGATGGGTGCTATAAAAGGGGTTGGAGCTAACGCAGTTGCAACTATCGTTGAAAACAGAAAAGATGGAAATTACAAGTCTATTTTTGATTTGGCCAAACGCATTGATTTGAGAGCCGCCAATAAAAAAGCTTTTGAAAACTTAGTGTTGGGAGGAGGTTTTGATAGCTTTAATAATCATCGCGCTCAATACATGCATGAAGATACAGACGGCATTACTTTTTATGAAAAAGTATTAAAGTATGCTGCTCGTTACCAAGAAACAGAGAATAGCAGCCAAGTGAGCTTGTTTGGAGAATCCAGTGAGGTGCAAATTCCAGAGCCGGAAGTGCCGCCTTGTGAAGATTGGGGAACCATGAAAAAATTGAATTTCGAGAAAGAAGTAGTTGGAGTTTACATTAGTGGGCACCCCCTTGACGATTTTCAAGTAGAGATGGATACTTTTACAAACTGCCGTGTGGCAGATTTTTATGACCTAGAGAGGCATATTGGTAAAGAGCTTACCTTTGGAGGCGTAGTGACAGATGTGCAACACAGAGAAACAAAAGCAGGAAAAGGGTGGGCCATATTTACAGTTGCAGATTTTGGCGAAAGTTATGATTTTAAAATATTCAATGAGGATTATCTAAAACTCAGGCATTTTTTAGTGCCCAATACCATAATACACGGTAAAATATATATTAAGGAGGGTTGGATACAAAAAGATACCGGCAAACGTAGCGACCCAAGAATGCAATACAATGGCATGCAACTATTGCATAACGTAATGGATAGCCAGGCCAAAAAAATAACCATACAATTACCCATTGAGGCTTTGCAGGATGACACCCTCTTGTTTTTAAAAGAAATGGTTGTTACCCATAAAGGAGACAAGCAACTTTTTTTCACCGTATACGAAGTAGAAAACAAAATAAAGCTCAATGTGCCAAGTAGAACCTATAAGGTGAATATTTGTAATGCATTTTTAAAAGGACTTCAAGATCGGCAAGTAAAGTATCGATTAAATTAAGCTTAAGTGTTTGCTAGTGTTATAAGTAAAACCAATTAAACCATTATAGAAACTGATACTTTGACCCTATATTTTAGTATAAAATTTAACTACTTTTGTAACCAAATTATTAACAAAATTCTCTCTGTAGAGAAATGTAAAAAGAATATAGCTATGGCATTAGAAATAACAGACGCAACATTTGAAGAAATAGTATTAAAAAGTGATAAGCCAGTATTGGTAGATTTTTGGGCTGCTTGGTGTGGACCTTGCCGTATGGTAGGACCAATCATAGACGAGGTAAGCAATGATTATCAAGGGAAAGCTGTGGTAGGTAAGATGGATGTGGATGCCAATCAAGAATTTGCTGCAAAATATGGTGTTCGTAATATTCCTACCGTGCTTGTGTTTAACAACGGAGAACTTGTTGGACGTCAAGTAGGTGTTGCACAAAAAAGTGTATATGCAGAGGCCATCGATAGCCTTTTGTAACAAATAAAATAATATCAGTTAAAAGGCTTGGCATTATGTCAAGCCTTTTCTATTTTTAAACAAAAGCTATGCAGTGTTATTTCTTATGAGATTTCATAGCCATGTATTGTTGAATAATGAAAAAATAAAGTGTTCAAATGCAGTTGTGCACACCTAAAAAAATTAAATAACCGCCACCCTGCATGCATGGCAGTAGTATAAAAAACAATATGAGTACTCAAAAGAAATCAAAAGTACAGGATACAATAGAAAGCCAACAACTAAATGATCGCACTATATTTTTATGGGGTGGGGTGAATGATAAAACGGCACGTCATGTGGTAGATCGTTTACTGTATTTAGACTCTTTAAATCATGATGAGATTAAATTCTACATCAATAGTCCGGGAGGGTATGTAACAAGTGGCTTTTCTATATATGATACCATCAAGCAAATTAAATCTCCAGTGTCAACCATATGTACAGGGTTGGCAGCAAGTATGGGGAGTTTGCTTTTGAGTGTTGGAGAAAAAGGACGTAGGTTTATACAACCACATGCCCGTGTTATGATACACCAACCAAGTGGAGGTGCTAGAGGGCAAGCAAGTGATATTGAGATAACAGCACAAGAAATTTTAAAAACAAAAGAGATTAGCGCTAAAATTTTAGCTGATAACTGCGGGCAGACCTATGATAAAATCATGAAAGATTTTCAGCGAGATCACTGGATGGACGCCGCAGAGAGTATGCACTACGGTATTGTAGATGGAATTTTAGAATAATAGCTATTTGTTATACACTCAAGCGTGAATTTAGAAAAGGAAATTAATGAAATAATAGGGTTTAAAAACCTAGAATTGCTGGCTACTCAAGTGGTAGAGGGCTTTATTTCTGGGTTGCATAAATCCCCATTTCATGGATTTTCTGCAGAATTTGCAGAGCATAAAATTTACAATAATGGCGAAAGCACCAAGCATATAGATTGGAAACTCTTTGCTAAAACAGACAAACTTTACACAAAGAGATACGAGGAAGAAACTAATTTGCGCTGCCACCTTATACTAGATAATAGTAGCTCGATGCACTATCCGGCCCTGCAGCAAATGCATATTGAAAATCTAAATAAAATTGGCTTTGCCTCTCTAGCGAGCGCCGCGATTATGAATTTGATGAAACGCCAGCGCGATTCTGTGGGCATGAGTATCTACAGCGATACCTATGAGTTTTATAGCAGCGAAAAAGCAAGTGAGCGTCATCATCAAATGTTATTACAACAGCTCAACAAAACCCTTGAGAGTAAACCCAGTGGTGTTCAAACAAAGACCTATGCGCATCTACATTTAATTGCCGAAAAATTAAAGCGTAGAAGTTTGGTCTTTTTATTTACAGACATGTTTCAAAGTGATAAAGAGCAGCATGAGCTTTTCGAGGCACTGCAGCATTTAAAGTATAATAAACATGAAGTAGTTTTGTTTCATACCTATGATAAAGAGAAAGAGCTTCACTTTGATTTTAACAACCGTCCAAAAAAGTTTGTTGATATTGAGACCTCAGAGCATATCAACCTCTATCCAAATAACGTGAAACAAACCTATGAGACTGCAGTGCAGTCTTACTTTGATACCCTGGCTGTTGAATGCGGACACTATAGAATTAAGTATGTTCCTGTTGATGTAAATGACCGTTTTAATACCATTCTCACCACTTATTTGGTAGAGCGCGCTAGGTTTGGATAACAACTCATGCAAGACAACATCCGTGTGCCAGAGCAACACAAAAAAATTAGAAATATTTAAAATAAATGTTTGCAGTTATAAATGGTAGTTTTATATTTGCACTCGCTCCTAGAGATAGAAGTTACAGACAAGCTTTTAAAGTCTTTAAAATAGTAGCACGGTCTGGTAGTTCAGTTGGTTAGAATACCTGCCTGTCACGCAGGGGGTCGCGAGTTCGAGTCTCGTCCAGACCGCTTAAAAATGTTGTGTTGAGTCCTTTGAATAGGGCTTGTGGTTTATTTATAGACCGATGAGAAGCTTATCCAAATGGATGGGCTTTTTTTGTTTAAGAATTTGTTGTAAATTCGAAACAAAATCTAAAAATGAGCACATTATCAAGTACTTTCCAAAAGCCTATTCATTCAAATAAATATCTTATAGACGGTGTCCTTAAGCAGTGGACAGGTGATAAGACTGAGGTCTATTCAAATATTTATTATGAAAATGGATCCCCAACTTTATTAGGCTCAGTTCCTGATATGGATTCAAAGGCAGCTAGTCAGGCAATTAATTCTGCTGTTGCTGCTTTTGATAGAGGAAAGGGTGTTTGGCCTACCATGAAAGTAAAGGACAGAATTGCTTGCATGAATACTTTTGTTGAAAAGATGAAGCCACATCGAGAAGAGGTAGTTAGGCTACTGATGTGGGAAATAGGAAAGACTAAAAATGATGCTTACAAAGAATTTGATAGAACAATTGATTATATCATAGATACAATTGAGGCCTACAAGAAACTTGATAGAAAGAGTGCAAGGTTTGACAACCAGGGCGGGATATTAGCTCATATAAGGAGAAGCCCTCTTGGTGTAGTGCTATGCTTGGGGCCTTATAATTATCCTTTAAATGAAACGTTTTGTCTTCTTATTCCTGCTTTGATTATGGGGAATACCACCATTTTTAAACCAGCCAAGCTAGGAGTTTTGTTAATTACACCCTTACTAAAAGCATTTCAAGAAAGCTTTCCACCAGGTGTGGTAAATATTGTTTTTGGGCGCGGGCGTAAAATTGCTGCTCCAATAATGCAGACTGGTTTTGTAGATGTACTAGCTTTAATAGGGCATAGCTCATCTGCTGTAGCCCTTCAAGATGAACATCCATTTAAAAACAGATTGCGATTAATTTTAGGTCTTGAGGCAAATAATCCAGCAATTATTCTTCCAGACACTGATCTTGATCTTGTTGTGCGAGAATGTATTTCAGGGACACTGTCTTATAATGGGCAGCGATGTACTGCTTTAAAAGTACTGTTTGTTCATGCAGATATCGTAGATGAGTTTAACAAACGTTTTTCAGAAGCTGTTGACGCATTGAAATTTGGATTACCTTGGGATGATGATGTTTTTCTTACGCCACTACCAGAAAAAAACAAACCAGCATATATCGATGGACTAATTAAAGACGCGGTTTCAAAAGGAGCTAGTATTTTAAACAAGCGAGGCGGTGAACTTAGTGAAAATTATTGCTATCCAGCGGTATTATATCCTGTTTCAACAGATATGAAAGTCTTTCAAGAAGAACAATTTGGCCCTGTTATTCCTGTGATCTCTTTTACCACAATTGACGAGCCACTAGACGCAATTGCAGCCTCACAATACGGGCAACAAGTAAGTCTTTTTGGTAATGACACCAGGCAACTAGGCCCCCTTATTGATATTCTGGCCAATCTTGTTTGTAGAGTGAATCTAAACAGTGCTTGCCAACGTGGTCCAGATATTTATCCATTTACAGGAAGAAAAAACTCTGCAGTAGGAACATTAAGTGTTTTTGATGCACTAAGGAGTTTTTCAATACGCAGTTTTGTAGCCACAAAGGACAATAAAAATAACAAAGAAATCCTTGAAAAATTATTAGCATCTAAAGATTCTAATTTTATAACCACAGACTATCTTTTATAGCACACCTAATTACATAGGCTTAAAAATTGATCAAAGTGGTCTCTATATCATTTTAGTTTTGTGATCTTGGCTCAAGAACTACAGCCACTTCATTTTTTCTAAAAAACAAATCATAGGGAGGGTTGTATCCAAAGCAGTAAAATTGATTTGTGTGCTTGATATCATTGGCTTTTAAAGCGGAAACTAATATTCCTTTATGTTCTTTAATCGTTGCATCACTAGCCCATCCAGAAAAGGTTATTACGGCCATTGTTTTTTGTGGCTCTTGTTTAAAGGTGATGTCTGCTTGATTTGGTTTTGGCAGGGCCTCTTTTGAAATTGCCTCTGGAACCATAAACCCCATAGACGGGTTATCACCCAAAGACATACTAACGGGTGAGGTCATTGCAATTTTTTGGTTACGCTCATTGGCCCCAAAAATATAGCCGCCTAATTTAGAGAACCCATTGCTCGCATTTTGTTTATAACCCTGATTTGAAAGGGGCACGTTAGTGAAGAGCCTGGCCTGGTAGTCCCGAATTTCTATTTCTCCCACAACAGTGGCCACGGTATAAGGATAGCATTCAATTTTTGTGCTACTTCTATGGATAAAAAACTGAGCTATAATAAAAAATACAACTATTGATCCAATAACAATAAATAGTGTTTTCATGGCGCTTTATTTACAATGAGTACACCAATCTAAAAGTTACAAAGCGAGGTTGTATAAACGTCTGAGAAGTAAATACCGAAATATTACTGGCGCTGTTTCGTACTTGAGAATCTATACCTAAAATATTTGTGGCACGTACTTCATATTCAAAGCTAGCGTCTTTGTCTTTTCTGTAAGACAGTGATGCGTTCCAGGTTTGAAATGAATTTATTTCCTCTACATCATCACTAAGTCTATTGTAGGTGAAATCTGTTCTAAGGGTGAATGCTTTTTTAATGTAGGCGTCAAATTCTATAGAGGGTGCGTTGGTGGTAAAGGTAGTGGAGCTTGTTCCTTGATCATTTTGAGCTATAGTATGTCTATAGCGCAACGTTACATTAGGAGCTACTTTAAAGGTGGTACGTATACTTGGAGTATAGCTTTGAGTAAACCCTTTATTAACAGATTGTCTTCCTTGAACGAACTGATTTATTTTACTGTAATTTAAATTCACACCCAAACTCCCTCTAATTTTTCCGAAAGTTCTTTGCATTCTACCAAAGGCAGTAATAGTTTCATCTGCAAAACCTGAATTAAAATAGGTACTGGTTCTAATCACATTTTCAAAATCTGTTAGACTTCTAATTTGATCAACGTTTTTTGAATAGGCAATACGGGCAAACACATTGGTGTAATTAAATAAATTGAAGCTTCTGTAAAACAAACTCAAATTGTGTGAGAGTGCATTTTGAAGCTCTGGGTTACCGTATTGAATGTTATTAAAACTGTTTAGGATTATACCCTCTGCCAGTTTGGTAACGTCTGTAAACTGGTTTTTCATGTTGTAGTTAAAGGTCAAGCTTTCGCTTTTCTTAAGCTGTACGCGGGTTTCAAAATCTGGGAGTATTCTAAAGAAATCTTCACTGTACTGCTCCCCAAACTGTCTGTTTTTATTTGAGTAAGCATGCACAGAAAACCCAGGAGTGATCGTGAAAATACCAGCTTTAAAGCGGTAATGAACCCCTAGATATATATCGCTAAAATCATACTGCGTATCGTTGGTTGCTCTTGCTTGATTAAAGGTTGGTGTTGGCTCAAAAAATGCCCCGTCTTCTAAAAACTGAAAAATGTTTGAGTTAAAATTTTGCCTGCTTACAATACTTCCAAGGGTAAGGTTTATGTTGCTCTTGTTGTTTATAATGTTGTAATAATCTAGCTTGGCGTCTAGCTGGTTTGATTTGATTCGCCTGTCTTGGTTTAAGTTATAATTATTTAAACTTTGATTGAGTCCAAGTGCTCTAGCGGTACTGTCATAAGCATCTTGCTCTTCTGGAGTTAAATCATTATTGGTGGGATCATTACCCAGTAAAACATTGTAAAAAGGGTCTTCGTCTTTATTTAAGTACTGCGCCTCTAGTGCAAAAATATTAGTCTCATTTAGGGTGTAGTAATACTTTAAACTTTGGCTAATACTATAAGGGTTTACCTGGTCTACTTGCTGGGTTGGTCCAACAACAGAAGACACCTGTGTTTGTGTTTGCTCATCTTTAGAGATGCGCCCTAAAACGTCATACTCCAATTGGTTTTCAAAATTGGGCTGGAATGATGCGCTCAACTTAAGTAGCCCTTGGTCAGAGCGTTGCGTGCTGGTTTGCTGTGTGGTCTCATCAGGGATTCCTAGATCGCTGTCTGTATATTGTACAATACTAATCTCTCTTGAGGTAACCCGGTTGCTGTTTAAAATTGCAAACCCAGTTATATCTAGCGCTTGGCTAGGGGAGTAACTAAAGTTGGTGGCCCCTAGTTGGTTTTTAACCTCTAAGGCATCCTTCTGGTTTGTTAAAAAATTTAAGGAGTTATCTCCCAAATTAATACTTGTTCCACTAGTGTTACTAGGGGCTCTAAAGCCTCCTCCAAAGCCTCTAATATCTTTTCTAGATAGTGCTGGCTCTCCAGTATTGTTAAGATCACCAATAAAATTAAGACTAAATTTTGGGCTGTAATAAAACAGCTTAGGCTGGGTAAGGTAAAGGGGATCATCTTCGCTAACTCCAACACCAGCGGTTACCGTACCAAACCAAAACTTTTCTTTTCCTTCTTTTAATTTTATGTTGATCGCAACGTTATCCTGATTGTTGGTCACGCCACTTAACTGTCCAACCTCAGAGTAATTACGCAATACTTGTATTTTATCTACCGCCTTAGATGGTATATTTTTGGAGGCCAACTTCGTGTCACCATCAAAAAAATCTTTCCCGTTAACCATTAATTTATTGACTACCTTACCTTCTACTTCTATTTGGCCATCTTCGTTTATTTCTACCCCAGGTAAGTTTTTTAAAACATCTTCTAGTTTTCTTTCAGACCCATTTGTGAAAGAATCTGCATTGTATATTAGCGTATCTCCTCTTACGGTAACAGGCATCTCATAACTAAGCTCTACTGCATCTAGATTGTTATCTAGACTCAGGTTAAAATCTCTTATAATGTCCTGTTCTTTGGTAGAAATTTCCTGCTCAAAAGTTTTCATCCCTATGTAGCTCACCTGCATATTATAGGTTTGATTTTTGGACAATGAAAGCATAAATTTTCCATCTTCAGCAGTGACAGAAAAAGACTCAAGAGCACTACTTTGTTTGTTAATTGCAATAACATTTGCAAGCTCTAGTGGGCTTCCTAAACTATCACGAACTACGCCTTGAAGTTTTACTTGTGAGAGGCCAATACTTGATAGAAATAATAAGGCTAAGGTGAAATATATTCTCATAGGGTGTGACAAAAAAAGGATAGTATGTAGTTTTTAAGATTTCTAGATTCCTCTTGATCTTCCTCCGCTTCCACGGCCTCTATTGTCTCTCATTTCTTGCATTTTGCCGGTAATGATTTCATTGTACTGTTTTTTTGTAACCACCTCTCCTTTGGTAGGGCGTTTAATTTCAATTTTTTCTTCAGGATTCATCACTATTTTATTGCAAAGCATGGTTGTGTTTCCAGCACTAAGTTCTAGAATTAATCCCGGTAAGCCCCAATATTCAGTTGGGCCTTGACTTACAGGTATCATAGGAGAGTACCATGCAACAACTTCAACCATCTTCTCAGATTCCTCTTCTATGTCTTTTTCTATGTCTTTTTCAACAACTGCTTCCGCAACTGCAACTGGTACTTTACTAGCTACACTTATAGAGTCTTTTTTCTTCTTCTTTTTTCTTGGGGTTGTTGATGTAAAGCTTATTTCAGAAGCTGGACGCATTGTTGTTGCTTTATAACATACGTATTGCCCAATTTTTTTGGTTTCTGAGCCCATCTTCCATTTATATGGCGTCATCTGTTCTGTGATCAAAAACTTTTTTCCGAAAAACTCTTGATCTTGCAGAAACACTTTTTCTTTTATGTTTTTGTATTGTAGTCCTGCAGAGAAGCTGCTTCCCCACATACTTGGCGCTCTTCCGCCAGGGCCTCCTTCTAGTTTTTCATCTTCTTTAAAAATAGACTCTTGCTTGTTGAAAGTAAGTATATATGTTTTTTCGAGCCATGGTTTCATTCTGGCCTCCATTTGTTTTTTTTGTGCTTCACTCATTTTTCCGCCTCTATCCCAACGGCTCATGTCCATGGTAGTTTTAGAAAAATAATAGGCTTGGCCTTGGAAGTCTTGTGCATTGATATTGGTAATAAATAAAAGAGTAAAGAGTATTAAAACAACTTTATGAGAAAATGAAAACATAATTATAGTGATTGATTGGTTATAGACAAACTTAACGATAGAGAGCTTACTACGTCCTTGTTTTGCATAAGATTAACATTAATAATTCGTATTTGATGTCAAGAAAAGTTTGTAAAAATGAAATAATTCTAGCCTTTGACTTTATTGACTCGCAATAGTTTAACGGGGGTTGTGTTTTTTACAATTAATTTTGGACAACACCCAAGCCAAAAAGACCAGGTTTAAAAAAAGCCTCTAGATATAACTAGAAGCTCTTTATTATGTTGTCCCACTAGGACTCGAACCTAGAATGACGATACCAAAAACCGGAGTGTTACCATTACACCATGGGACATGACCAAGAGTATAGACCTTCGTCTTGTAAAGCATTGAAATTAATTAATACTTTAGAAGATGCAAATTTAAAACAAATTGTATACCCTACAAGCAATTTTTGTAAAAAAAAATCTGGTCGCATTTTAACTATAAAATAAGTCTGTAAGGTGTTACGTTAACAATGATAATGTGCTATTAGTGTTTAAAAAAAACGAGAAATAGTAGTACATTCGCTACAACCAAAAAAGTATAATTGTATGGGGTCTTTTACATTCAAAAAATGGAATACAATCTTGGGCTGGTTTGTTTTTTTAATAGCCCTAGTAACTTACTGGAGTACCGTAGAGCCTACTGCTAGTTTCTGGGATGCTGGAGAGTATATCACCACAGCAAGTAATCTTGAAGTTGGGCATCCTCCAGGAGCGCCCTTGTATCAATTAATGGGAGCCTTCTTCTCTATTTTTGCCATGGATGCTGCAAACATTGCGTTAACCATTAATTTAATGTCTGTTTTTGCAAGTGCTTTTACCATTTTATTCATGTTTTGGTCTGTCACTATTTTACTGTCCAACTTGGTTAAAAAAAATGACACCTTTACTAAAAACAATCAAATAGCCATTTTAGGTAGCGCAGTAGTTGGCTCATTAACATTTGCATTTACAGACAGTTTCTGGTACAGTGCTGTAGAGGCAGAGGTGTATGCAATGGCAGCTTTTATTATGTCTGTGCTTTTTTATGCTGGCCTTCGCTGGGAAGGAGAAATGTTTACCCCCAGAGGAGATAAATGGGTGGTGTTAATTGCCTTTGTTATAGGACTTTCCTTTGGGGTTCACTTTATGGGTCTGTTAACCATTCCTGCCATTGGGTTTTTATATTTTTTTAAAAACTACACCAAAGTTACGGTCAAAAATTTCTTGATTGCCAATGTGGTCACCGTTGCTATTTTGTTATTTATTTTCAAACTATTACTACCCATGACCTTGCGCTTTTTTAGTGCTGCCGAAATTTTCTTTGTCAATCAAATAAACATGCCGTTTAATTCTGGAACCATCATAGCTGGGCTTTTGTTTTTGGCAGTATTTTATTTTGGTTTACGGTACACTAGAAGGAAGAGTTTTGTAAAACTCAACACATTACTGCTTTGTGTACTTTTTATTTTTATTGGTTTTTCTAGTTGGCTTATGTTACCAATTAGAGCCAATGCAGGTACTGTAATTAACGAAAACAATCCAAACAATGCTAGAGAGTTGTTAGCCTATTACAACCGTGAGCAATATCCAGAAACGCACCTTTTTTATGGCCCACTATTTACAGAGGCATACGTAGGGCTAGATAAAGACAATCCGTTTTTGGATGATAAACCTAAATATGAAAAGGATCTTGAGGCAAAAAAATATGTTATTGTAAATGACATTAAAAATGCAAAACAAAACTTTGAAGAGAATCAAAAGGCATTCTTGCCAAGAATGTGGAGTTTGGAGCACAACGCCAATTACATGGAGATTACGGGCGCGGTAGATTTTGAAATTAAAAGAGAATACCGCTCAGAGCAGTTGCTTGTAGACGAGGTAGCAAAGTTTAAGCAGGCCTATGATAAGGGTCTTGTAGATAGTGAAGATTACGACAAGTTTTTAAAGAATTTTGGAGATTATCTTGACATAGAAAAACCTGGGTTTTTAACCAACATGCGTTTTATGTTTGAGTATCAGTTTGGTTATATGTATTGGCGTTATTTTATGTGGAATTTTGCAGGCAGACAAGATGATATTCAAGGCAGGTATGATAAGTTGCACGGAAACTGGATTAGTGGTATTCCATTTGTGGATCAAATGCTAATAGGGCCTCAAAATAATATACCCACAGACGCCCTAGAGAATAAAGCTAGAAACACCTATTATTTTATACCACTACTCATCGGGCTTTTAGGAATTTTGTTTTTGGCCAAGTATGACAAAAAAACCTTTTGGGTGCTCTTGGTATTTTTCCTTTTTACAGGTCTTGCCTTAAAAGTGTATCTAAACGAAAGACCCTTCGAGCCTAGAGAGCGAGATTATGCCCTTGTAGGAAGTTTTTATGTCTTTGCCATCTGGATTGGATATGGAGTGTATGCGCTGTATGAAATTTTAAAAGAGCACATAAACCCAAAGCTAGCACTGCCTATTGTCTTGAGCGCAACTATGCTTGGAGCTCCAATGTTGCTAGTTTCTCAAAACTGGGATGATCATGACCGTTCAAACAGATATACCGCTCAATCTATGGCGCGCATGTATCTGGATAGTATAGCACAAAATGGTATTATTTTTACCATCGGAGACAATGACACTTTTGCCCTTTGGTACCTTCAAAATATTGAAGGATATAGGCGTGATGTACGTGTAGTAAATACCGCTTTGTTTGCTACAGATTGGTACATAGATGACATGAAAAAGAAGGCCTTTGATAGTGATCCCATCCCTTCTCAACTCACTCACGATGATTATAAATACGGCTCAAGAGATTATATTATTTTCAATGAAATTGATACAGACAGTATAAATATTAATGTGTGGATGGATTGGGTGGCCTCAGACGATCCTAGAACAATGTATCAAATACCCAGCAGCGGGCAAGTAGTTAATACCTTTCCAACAAAAACTTTTAGACTTCCTGTAGATAAGCAGGCTGTTCTTAAAAGTGGTGTAGTTGCTTTAAAAGACCAGGCCAAGATTGTACCCTATATAGATGTTACTGTAAAGGATGAGGTTATATACAAAAACAGGCTCTTAATGCTGGATATTATTGCCAATAACAAATGGGAGCGCCCTATTTATTTTAGTGGTGGAAGCTTTGGAGATGATGATTATCTTTGGATGAAAGATTACCTTCAAATGGATGGAGTGGTATATAAATTAGTGCCCATAAAAACGCCAGTAGATAAAGATAATCCATTTGATATGGGACGTGTAGATGCAGATAAATCATATGAAATTGTCAAAAATTGGGACTGGGGCAATAGCGGTGACCCAGCTATATATCACGATATAGAAACCCGCAGAAATGGCTTAACCTATAGAAGTAACTTAGCCCGTATTGCAGATGCGTTGTTAAAAGAAAATAAACTAGACAAGGCTCGTGAGATACTAGATTTGGCTATGGAAAAAATGCCGGTTGATACCTTTGCATTCTATTCTTTGTTAGAGCCTTACATGCAAATGTATTACAGTGTAAACCAGCCAGGAAAAGCCCGTGATATTTATGTGCAGTTAGCGGTTGTATATCAAGAAAAACTGCTCTATTTCAGCAGTTTTAAAACCAACGAGCAAATAGATATGCGTAGAGAAATCTACACAGATATGGAGCGATACAGAGCTGTTGTTACTGTTTTACTGGTAGAAGACTCAAAGGAGTATGCACTCTCAGAGGCTATTAAATTTAATGAGTACATAAAGCTATTTCCATATCTTTATAATCCAGATGAGGGTATAGAATTAGAAGGCCAATCAGACTCAGAAATACCCGAAGTGGATTCATTACAAGAGTTATTACAAAGCCAATCTAATTAATTGTATTTTTTGAAAACCTAACACATGGTGCATATACCCAAAGACCAACAATGCTATTTATCTCACTTTTGATGATGGTCCCATTCCAGAGGTGAGTCCATGGGTGTTAGACCAATTAGACACCCATAATACAAAAGCAACTTTTTTTTGTATTAGAGATAATATAGTTAAACATCCCACTATTTTCAATAAACTTGTTGCCGCTTCTCACGCAATCGGTAATCATACCTTTAGCCATTGCAATGGTTGGAAGACATCTTTAGAAAACTACACAAAAGATATTGAAAAATGTGCTGCAGTTCTGGAGAGTCATCTGCCAGGTTTTGTGCCGCTTTTTAGACCCCCCTACGGCAGAATTACTCCCAAGCAAATCAGGGTCCTACAAGACAAAGGTTATGAGATTATAATGTGGAGTATTTTAAGTAAAGATTATGATCACAGTATTTCTGGAAAGCAGTGTTTAAAAAATGTAGTAACCCATATAAAACTTGGCAGCATTGTTGTCTTTCATGATAGTTTAAAAGCATATAAGAATCTTCAACAGGTCTTGCCAAAAGTATTGGAACACTGCACTGAAATGGAATGGCAGTGCAAGACCCTGCCAATGTTAAAAAACTAGTATTGGTTTTGAAATGTAATTACTGATGCCTTATACGTATTCTTGTATCAAACCAATTAAGGTATTGGCGTCTTGCTCTCCACTTTGTCTCCATTTCATCTCACCTTGCTTATAAATCATAAGTGTTGGCAAGCCTTTTACCCTTAGAGCTTCTGCAAGTTCACTGTTTTTTTCTACATCAATTTTAATTACCCGAGCTTTATCACCAAGGGCTGCCGCTACATCTCTTAGTACAGGGTGCATCGATTTACAAGCATCATCCCACTCGGTATAGAAGTCGAGTAAGACAGGAATGTTTGTTTCAATAATTTCTCCAAATTTTGACATAAGGTTTCTATTTTTGGGACGAATTGTAGTACAAATATAACATTTATACCCAAACAACAAGGATTACGCGGTTTGGCTCTTCTTTTTAAGGGTAATTACAGTGACTTCAGGCCAAATGCCAACACGTCCTGGGTAGCCTAAATACCCAAAGCCACGATTCACGTTTATGTAACGTCCAAACTCCTTGTAAATACCTGCCCAGTTTTGGTATCTATACTTTACAGGGCTCCATTTAAACCATCCAGGTATTTCAATTCCAAATTGCATACCATGGGTGTGGCCACTAAGGGTTAGTTGTATGTTTTTTGGATGTTGTTTCACCCTAGATTGCCAGTGAGAGGGGTCATGACTCATTAATATTGTAAAATCTTTGGCGCTAACATCTGCACAAGCTTTTTCTAAATCACCGGCTTTTTTAAAACCACCTTCTCCCCAGTTTTCAACACCCACAAGTTTTATAGCCTGTTGGTTTTTTTTGATGGTTCTACTTTCATTTAACAGTACATCCCAGCCCATGTCTTTTTGAAGCTCGATTAGCGCCTGCAGATTTTCCTGTTTTTTTGCTGCAGACTCCCAAGACACATAATCTCCATAGTCATGATTTCCTAATACAGAGTATACGCCATCTTTTGCTTTTAATGTGGCAAAGGTCTCTTTCCAGAGATCCATTTCCTGGGCAACATTGTTTACTAAATCTCCAGTAAATAAAATAAGATCGCTTTGTTGTTTGTTAACCAAATCTACGGCATACTTTACTTTTTCTGGATTGTCAAAACTCCCGCTATGTATATCACTTATTTGAGTAAGGGTATACCCGTCAAAGCTGCTAGGCAAATCCTCAAATTCTAGGGTGTATTGTAAAACCTTATAGTTGTATTTCCCTTTAATCATGCCATACAAAAGAGCCGCAAAAGGAATGGCAGCAACCCCAAGGGCTACTGTGCTCACAAATTTACGCCTTGAGGGCATAAAAGAAGTCTCAGTGCCTCCTCCAATTTTATAGAAAACCCCAACAAATACCCTTATAACATCTTCACCAAACATGGCAATAACCGCAATAATCTTAGGCACAAATAAAGCTAAGAAAAGACCATAGATGTACATCATTTTAGGGTTTGTTCTAGCATCAGGGGAAGTAACTGCGTACATAAAAAGCACCAAAATAACTACAGAGCTCAATACATAAACCCCATGTATAAAGTGGTTTTTACTTATGGTTTTTATGGCCTGAAATGTATAAATATCTATAAGTATGTATAAAACAATAGGAATAATCCAACGTAGCATAGTCTTGGTTTTCTTTGTGGTTAAAGATAATTACATTTTTTAGCTCTTGTAAGAATATGATCTTAAAATTGCTTGATTACAGGGCTTAAAAATTATAATGATTGTTGTATCTTTTGATCTTTAAAAAAGGAACATGAAGAACATTATTTTTGTATTATTTGTGACATTTGCCCTGGCAAGTTGTTCAAATCCACAAATAAATCCTGCCTCCACTCATAACATCCCTTTAACAAGTCATGTAAACCCCTTTATAGGAACCGGTGGTCACGGGCATACCTATCCTGGCGCAACCACGGCTTTTGGGATGGTTCAATTAAGCCCAGACACACGTTTAGATGGCTGGGACGGCTGTAGCGGCTATCATTACAGTGATGATTATATATACGGCTTTAGCCATACCCACCTTAGCGGAACGGGTGTTAGTGACTATGGGGATGTGTTGTTAATGCCAACAAGTGCCATAAATTTTAATAATGGCGCCAATGGTCAAAAAGGCTATGGGTCTTCCTTTTCTCACCAAAAAGAAGAAGCTTCTCCGGGGTATTATAAAGTGCATTTAGAAGACACTAATATTGATGTTGAGTTAACTACAACAACCAGAGCAGCAATGCATTTTTACACCTATCCAAGTCCAGAGAATCAGGTGTTAATCTTAGATTTATTACATCGTGACAAGGTATTAGATGCTTCCATTGAAATTGTTTCAGACACAGAAATTCAAGGGTTTAGATTTTCAGAGGCATGGGCAACAGACCAACGTTTGTTTTTTAGTATAAAAACATCCCATCCATTTAAAGATATATTGCAATCTCCTCCCAAAAAAGGAATGCCAGGGGCTAGAAAATGTGCCATGGAGTTTATAAACCCAAACAATGAACCTGTGTATATTTCAGTAGGTATTTCTGCGGTAGATCAGGCTGGTGCCAAACAAAATAGAGAAGTAGAAATTGGCTCCAAAACTTTTGAAACCATCAAAAAAGAGGCTGCACAATCTTGGGAACAGCAATTAGAGAAAATTGTTGTTGAAGATGCAAACAAAGACAAGCTTGCTACTTTTTATACGGCCCTTTATCACACCATGATTGCCCCTAATATATACCAAGATGTAGATGGTCGTTACAGAGGTATGGATCTAGAAATACATCAAACAAAGGATTTTGACTACTACACCGTGTTCTCTCTCTGGGATACCTACAGAGCAGCCCATCCTTTGTATACTATTATAGAGCGGCAGCGCACCAATGATTTTATAAACACCTTTTTAGCAAAATATGACGAAGGTGGTATCATGCCAATCTGGGATTTGAGCGCTAATTATACTGGGTGTATGATTGGGTATCACGCAGTACCAGTCATTGCAGATGCCTACCTTAAAGGGATTTCTGGGTATGACAGTAAAAAAGCTCTAGAGGCTATGGTGCATAGTGCTATGCAAGATAAGCTGGGCTTAGCCTCTTACAAAGATGTTGGTTTTGTTCCTGTTGAAATGGAAAGCGAAAGTGTTTCTAAAACCTTAGAATACGCCTACGATGACTGGACCATTGCTCAAATGGCAGCTCAAATGGGTAATACCAAAGTGTTTAAACAATTTACTGAGCGGGCACAGTATTATAAAAATATGTACAATCCCAGCACAGGTTTTATGCAGGGAAGGTTTAATAATACTTGGTTTGGTCCTTTTGATCCCTATGAGGTAAACTTTAATTACACAGAAGCTAATGCATGGCAATACAGCTTGTATGCACCTCAAGATATTTCTGGTTTGATGCAATTAATGGATGGTAAAAAGCAATTAGCGCAACATTTAGATAATTTGTTTACCGCAAAACAAGAAACATCTGGACGTAAACAACCAGATATTACAGGACTCATAGGACAGTATGTACATGGTAATGAGCCAAGTCACCACATGGCTTATTTATACAATTTTGTGAATCGTCCAAGTGATACCCAGCGGATCGTTAGAGAGATTTTAACAACCTTATATTCAAACGCTCCAGATGGGGTTAGTGGTAATGAAGACTGTGGCCAAATGAGCGCCTGGTATGTCTTTAGCTCTCTTGGATTTTACCCTGTAACCCCTGGGAGTAATCAGTACATCATAGGGTCTCCTTTGTTTGAAAAGGCAACCATTAACCTAGAAGACTCAAAACAATTTACGGTGCAAGCCAATGGTATTTCTAAGGAAAATTTCTACATAAAGTCTGCAAAGTTAAATGGTAAGGTTTTGGATAGAAGTTATCTGTACCATCAAGAAATTACCTCTGGGGGAACCTTGGTATTTGAAATGACAAACACACCTAGCCCCTGGGGCACAAAAGATTCACAAATCCCTAGCACCCAGATACAAGAACATCAAATATTGCTGACTCCTTTTATTGCCTCAGGTACCGTGAGTTTTAAAAACAGCACTAGTATTACCCTTGGAGTTGCAGATCCCGGTGCAGACATTTATTATAGTATAGATCAAGGAGAATTTATTAAATATGAGGCTGCAATTGCTATTTCAGAATCTGTGTTAATTAAAACATATGCCCAAAAACAAGGCAAGAAAAGCGGGGTGCTCTCTACCCAGTTTTTTAAGATAGATCCAAATGTGAGTATTACATTAAACACCCAATATGCCAATGAGTATAGCGCAAGTGGAGAAAATGCCTTGATTGATGGAATTAAAGGGGCTTTAGATTTTAGAACAGGCGCCTGGCAAGGCTACAGTGATAAGGATCTTGATGCTGAGGTAAATCTAGGATCGGTGCAAAACATTTCAGAAATTAAAACAAATTTTTTACAAGAACAGCGCAGTTGGATTTTTTACCCCACCCAGGTAGAATGTTTGATTTCCATAGATGGTAAAAACTACACCTCTATTGGGGCGCAAAAAATAGATGCAGCCATACCAAGCCAGGATGCATTAATTAAATCTGTAGTATTTAAAACAAATCAAAAAGCACAATTTGTAAAGCTAAAGGCTACAAACTTAGGGGATGTACCTCCTTGGCACCTTGGGCATCCTTTTGATGGTAAAGCTTGGATTTTTACGGATGAAATAGAAATAAAATAACACCATGAAAAGACGTAACTTTTTACAAAAAGCAGCCCTAGGCTCTGTTGGCATAACCGCTCTAGGCTCAAGTATTACAGCTACTGCTGCAACTCCAAAAAAAGCTAAAGACAAACAAGATGTACTAGCTTCAAATTCTTTACTACCGGTTGTAATTGCTACTTGGAGTGTAGCGCAGGCAACAAAAAAGGCATGGCAATCCATGGAGCAGGGTAGTTCTGCCTTAGATGCAGTTATTGCTGGTTGCGGTGTGGAGGAGGCCAATGCGCAGGGGCAATCTGTGGGTATTGGAGGGCTTCCAGATAGAGAGGGGCGAGTTACCCTGGACGCATGTGTTATGAACGAAAAAGGCGATTATGGCGCGGTGTTGTGCATGCAAAACATAAAGCATCCTATTGCTGTAGCCAGAAAGGTAATGGAGGATACCCCTCATGTTATTTTAGCTGGTGTTGGCGCTGAAGAATTTGCTGTATCTCAAGGTTTTAAAAGAGAAAATTTATTGACAGAACAATCAAAAAAAGATTGGGAAACCTGGAAAAAAACCTCCAAATACAAACCTATTATTAATATCGAAAATCATGACACCATTGGCATGTTGGCCGTAGATAAAAACGGAACAATTTCTGGAGGTTGTACCACAAGTGGTTTGGCTTATAAAATGGCTGGCCGCGTAGGAGACTCTGCTATTATTGGTTCTGGCTTATTTGTAGACAATGAAATAGGCGCTGCAACTGCAACTGGTCTGGGTGAGGAAGTTTTAAAAACAGTAGGAAGTTATTTAATTGTCGAACTCATCAGACAAGGAAAATCTCCACAAGAGGCCTGTGAGTTAGCCATTAAGAGAATTATAGAAAAAACACCAAATTTTGAAGACTTTCAGGTAGGGTATATTGCTGTCAATAAAAAAGGAGAGACCGGAGCCTATTCTATACATGAGGGCTTTACCGCCACCACCTACCAAGATCAAAAAAACACAACATTTAACCCAAATTTTTACAATGAAAAATAATTGTGGGTACTAATAAAAAAGTTACACCTCAGCTTTTTTATTAGCAATAGCATGTTAGGCCTATTTTTTATTTTTTAAAAATAAAATCTAGGCAAACAGTGCTAGTATCAAGCTGGTGCACATAAATTTATCTAAAATGAGATATATATTCTCATTTTTATGTAATTTTAAAATTATAAGTAGGTTGATACCTAAAGGTGTTAATCAAATTTGGGGCGAAAAGCCATCACGCAAGTGATGGCTTTTCAATTTTTTAGCAATCCAGTAAAACATTTGTTTTAAAACAATTTGGCTACCCTATGGTAATGAATCTGAGAAAATGAGCTTACTACTTTATCTGCATTGCTATAATCTTGATCTGTAGAGTGAGTGCTATCATACCCAACAACAAAGATACCTGCATCATTGGCTGCTCTAATTCCATTGCTGGAGTCTTCTATCACCATACAGTGCTCTTTTGGGTGTCCTGCTGCTTGTGCAGCTTTAATAAAAATTTCTGGATGTGGTTTACTCTGCTTTAAATCTGCGCCGCTTAATTTAGCGACAAAGTATTTGTCTAAGTCAAAGCGATCAAAAATGCGATTAATATTAGGCATCGAGGCCGACGAGGCTAAAACCAGGGTAAGACCATTGTTGTAATAGTTTTTTATAAGGGCTAATACACCATCTAGGAGTTGCAGGGAGTTGTCATTTTCAAACAAATATTTGAAATGCTTTCTTTTAATTGCCACAAGTGTTTGCGGCGTTGCATCTAGATTAAAATAAGATACCAATTGCTTGCAAATATTCATGGTAGACTGGCCAGTGTAACTTGTGTACATTGCCTCTGTAACAGCTATGCCCATGTCTTTAAACATTAGAAAATAGGCCTTACGGTGTAAAGGTTCTGTGTCTACAATTACACCATCCATATCAAAAAGTACTGCTTTTAACATACCATATTTAGTTACAAAATTCAAAAAACAAATGTATCTTTTTTTACTAAAAGTAGCACCCTCTAAGTATATTTAGTCTTCCACAAAGTAGTAGTTTGTTGGGGTGTTTAACTTTTAAAAAATCACTTTTACCACGGCTTTTGTTTTTGGTACTAGAAATCTCAATATTATTATAGATATTTGCACTAAGAAAGTAGCTTATTTCTTTGGAGCTATTGGCCTAAAAACTACACATTATGGCAGCAGAAATTAAAAATTTAAAAGACTTACAAAACACAGAGTACTCCTTGCGTAAACTCTTTGATGATGCAGAAGATTTTCTACCCCTTTTAGGAACAGATTATGTAGAGTTGTATGTTGGCAATGCAAAACAGGCTGCGTATTTTTATAAAACAGCCTTCGGCTTTCAAAGCGAAGCCTATGCCGGTTTAGAAACCGGAAGAAAAGACAGTGTGTCTTATGTTTTAAAGCAAGATAAAATAAGATTGGTACTCACCACACCACTAACAAAAAACGGCCCTATAAATGAGCACATTAACCTTCATGGTGATGCGGCCAAAGTGATTGCATTGTGGGTAGATGATGCAACTAAATCTTTTGAAGAGACTACAAAACGAGGGGCAAAGCCATTTATGGAACCAACTCGCCAGCAGGATGCAGATGGGTATGTCATCACATCTGGAGTATATACCTATGGGGAAACCGTACACTTGTTTATAGAACGTAAAAACTATACCGGAATCTTTTTGCCAGGATATAGTAAATGGGAATCACACTATAACCCCGTATCAGTTGGCTTAAAGTTTGTAGATCATATTGTAGGAAATGTAGGCTGGGGAGAAATGAATAAATGGTGTGAGTTTTATGCCAAAACGATGGGTTTTGCACAAATTATCTCCTTTGCAGATGATGACATTGCCACAGATTATACAGCTCTAATGAGTAAGGTAATGAGTAACGGTAATGGCCGTATTAAGTTTCCTATAAATGAGCCAGCAAAAGGGAAAAAGAAATCACAAATCGAGGAGTATCTTGATTTTTACAACGGGCCCGGGGTTCAGCATTTAGCCTTAGCCACCGATGATATAGTTGCAACAGTCTCTGCAATGCGTGAAAGAGGTGTAGAATTTTTATACGTTCCAGAAACGTATTATGATGATGTTTTAGAGCGCGTAGGCGAGATTGATGAAGACATTGAAGTGCTTAAAAAACATGGTATTTTAATAGACCGTGATGAGGAAGGGTATCTTTTGCAAATCTTTACAAATACTATTGTAGACAGGCCTACTATGTTTATTGAAATTATTCAGCGAAAAGGAGCACAATCTTTTGGTGTTGGAAATTTTAAAGCTTTGTTTGAGGCCATAGAGAGGCAACAGGCCAAGCGAGGAACCCTCTAATTGGCAAGTAGTAAAACCAAAAACATAGGCCGCTTTTTTAAGAGCGGCTTTTGTCTAAAAATAATAATATCCTGGGCAAGATAAATTGAACAACACATAAGGGGATCGCTACAAAATGTGTATTTTTCAACTTCAGAAATATAATTTTAAAATCATGAAATACACATTTTATGTTTTAGTGTTATTTGTATTGACATCTTGCCAGTATTTTGAGACAGATAAAATTTCTTCAGATACATTTTACCAGCAAGAGATCAAAACTATTTCTTGGAATGATGTAGATCAATTTCCAAGTTTTAGTTCTTGTCAGCATATTTCAGAAAAACAGGCAAGTAAAATTTGTTTTGAGAACACATTGGTTTCAAAAATATATGCAGGGTTCTCTTCAAAACATTTTGTAAGTACTAGAGCCATAAAAGATACCCTTTGGGCAGCTATTGCTGTTTCGGATAAAGGTACTATCACCTTAAATACATTACAGATGGATAGTCTCACGGGTGCACGCTTCCCAGAGCTGTCTTCCTGGATTAAACAAAGCATAGATAGCATACCCGCTTTGGCGCCAGCCCATAAAAGGGGTGTTCCTGTTGCAGTAGCTTTTAGCCTGCCAATTGTATTGCAAACAAAGTAGTCTTGATTGTGGTGCTTTTGTTTAGCTTTGTAACAAAGAGATAATGCCTTGTTTAAAGTTACCAAAGGCATTAGAAAAAAAAACAAGCCATTGAGCACAACATCCAACATTATACTAGGGATTGATCCAGGAACCACTATTATGGGTTTTGGACTCATTAAGGTAGTTGGAAAAAAAATGGAATTCCTGCAACTCAATGAACTACAACTCTCCAAGTATGATAACCACTACCAGCGCCTTAAACTAATTTTTGAGCGCACCATAGAGCTTATAGACACCTATCATCCAGACCAGATCGCTATTGAAGCTCCTTTTTTTGGTAAAAACGTTCAATCCATGCTCAAATTAGGACGCGCCCAAGGAGTTGCTATGGCGGCAGGTTTGTCTAGAGATATTCCAATTACAGAATATGCGCCAAAGAAAATAAAAATGGCCATCACCGGTAATGGTAATGCCTCTAAAGAACAGGTGGCAAAAATGCTTCAAAACATCCTAGGGCTCAAAGAATTACCAAAAAATTTAGACAGCACAGATGGCCTTGCGGCTGCAGTTTGTCATTTTTATAATAGTGGAAAAGAACTAAGCACAGGCAAGAGTTACTCTGGATGGTCCAGTTTTGTGAGTCAAAATGAAAAACGAGTAAAAAAGTAACGCTGTATTTTAATGGCTGGCATCTACATTCATATCCCCTTTTGTAAACAGGCGTGTCATTATTGTGACTTCCATTTCTCAACATCTTTACACAAATCAGATGCCATGCTTGGCGCAATCTGCAAAGAACTTATCCTCCGCAAAAAAGAGCTTACCCGGCCCATAGAAACCATTTACTTTGGAGGAGGCACCCCAAGTTTGTTAAGCCCCTTGCAAATTGATCTTGTTTTACAAACCGTGTATGACAATTTTACTGTAGTAGATTCCCCAGAGATTACCCTAGAGGCCAACCCTGATGATTTAACAGATGCTAAAATTAGTGCTCTTGCAAGTTCTAAAATAAATAGACTTTCTATAGGGATACAATCTTTTTTTGAAGAAGATTTAAAACTCATGAACAGAGCTCACAACCAAGCAGAAGCCCTTGATTGTATTACAAATGCCAAACAGTATTTCAAAAATATTAGTATAGATTTAATGTATGGGATTCCTCAAATGTCACCTCAAAGATGGCAAGAAAACGTAGAAAAAGCATTGTCTTTGAAGGTGCCGCACATTTCTTGTTATGTTTTAACGGTAGAGCCTAAAACAGCCCTAGAGCGTTTTATTAAAAAAGGAATTATACGCCCTGTTGATGACGCTGTTGCTGCAAAGCACCACGCGGTATTAGTTGAAAAAACGGCAGCTGTTGGATATCATAACTATGAGTTTTCTAATTTTTGTATTCCTGGGTGGGAGTCTCAAAGCAATTCATCTTACTGGATGAGAAAACCGTATTTAGGTGTTGGCCCATCTGCCCATAGTTATGATGTAGTTTCTAGAAGCTGGAATGTGTCAAACAACTCGCGCTACATAAAAAGTATTGAAAAGGGAGTAGCGCCCCTAACTACAGAGATACTTAGCACAGAAAACCAATACAATGAATATATAATGACCCGTCTTAGAACAGCCGGCGGCATTTCTATAGATGAAATAGGCAGCTTTTTTGGCCTAAAATTTCAGGAGTATTTAAAACAAAACATACAGCAACACATTGCTTTAGGCTTGTTAATTTGTGAGGGAGATGTTATTAAGGCCACTAAAAAAGGGAAGTTTTTAACAGATGGTATTGCCGCAGATTTATTTATGATTTAAGCCAGGAGAGTTGTATATTGAATCTGTAAAACCACCGCTATGTTAGCAAACATTAAAACCAACAATTCAAGAGTTAGTATAGATCTTTCAAAGCCTATAGACATCTCTATTGTGATGTCTGACAGCCCACAAAACCCTTTGGCTTGGTATCTTGAAAAACCAGAAATTTCTCCGGTACAACTTGGAGACTGGGTTGGTAAAGTTAGTAAAGGAGCTGCTGTAAATTTTAATAACATATCCTTTAATCCTCATGCTCATGGTACCCATACAGAATGTCTGGGACACATCACAGATTCATTTTACTCTGTAAATGATGCCCTAAAGAGTTTCTTTTTTATGGCAGAGTTAATCACCATTTCTCCTGAGTTAATCCAAGAAGATTATGTACTTACACTAGATGCTATAAGAGCCTCATTAAAAGGCAAAACGCCTAAGGCAGTTGTAATAAGAACAACGCCTAATACAATTTCAAAAACCTCACGGAAATACTCCAACACCAATTGGCCCTATTTAGATCACAAGGCAGCTGCCTTTTTGAGAGACTTAGGGGTGCAGCATTTACTTATAGATTTGCCTTCTGTGGATAAAGAAAAAGATGATGGCGCTTTACTGGCGCACAAAGCTTTTTGGAACATCCCACAAGGTCCAAGAAAAAACGCTACAATAACAGAGTTTGTTTACGTAAATGACATTATTAAAGATGGGTCTTACGTTTTAAATTTACAAGTAGCACCCTTTGAAAATGATGCGGCTCCCAGTAGGCCTGTGTTGTATGAAATAACCTAATTTTATTTCAGATCCAAAAGGCTTTTCATTACAAAAAATAAAAAACGTTTTGCAGATGTTGCTGTTTTCTTGGAGATTAATGGCAGCGCATCCAAGGAAATTAAAATATTTCTCTACCCGCAGCTCATGTCTGCAACAATTTTCCAGCTGCCGTCTATGTTCTTGAAAATAATCATAAACACACCATCGGCATCTCCTACCTCTCGAGATAGAAAGTATTCGCCCATTACCCAATAACTATCATTTTCAATTTTTGAAATATCATTTATGGTAAATGTTAATGTACCACTGTGTTGCTTGGTTGGGTATCCTTTTTTATAGTTATCAAGAGTTTGTTGCCATCCTTTGGTAAGACCGCTTTTACCATAAAATTTCAAAGAGTCGCTTTTAATGTATCCCTTCATAAAGCCCTCCAGATCATTATTGCTCCAAGCAATTTCTTGATCCTTCATTACTTTTAAGATGGCTGCCTTGTCTTGGGCTTCTGTGTTTTGAGTTTGTGCTTTTTCTTGTAGCGCCAGGTTAGTCTGGTTGCTTTTGTCAGCGCAGCTCCAAAGGCTAAAAATAACGATAAGGGTATATACTATTTTCATCGGTAAGGGTTTTAATAATGAGTCATAAAATCTTCTTGGAAAACTTCATGGAGTCTAAAGATAAGCTCTTTTGCGTTGTCTATACTAAAGACCATTGGAGGTTTTATTTTAAGCACATTATAATCTGGCCCATCTGTGCTCATTAAAATTTTAACATCTTTCATTCTATTTGCCAAATAGCTTGCCTGTTCTGGCAATGGGGTTTTTTCTGCATCATTTAATTCTATGCCAAGAAATAAACCGGCGCCTCTCACATCACCAATGATGGTAAATTTTTCTTGTAGTTTAAGGAGTTCATTTTTAAGAAAGTTGCCCACTAGTTTTGCGTTTTTTTGTAATTGCTCTTCTTCTATTACATCAAGAACTGCTTTGCCTATGCTGCAGCTCACTGGGTTTCCACCAAAGGTGTTAAAGAATTCTAGCCCATTCGCAAAACCTTTGGCGACCTCTTGAGTACAGGCTACAATTGCTAAGGGGTGCCCATTTCCTGCAGGTTTTCCCATCGTTACAATATCTGGAGTAACACCATGCATCTCAAAGCCCCAAAAATAATCGCCCATGCGCCCAAAACCCGTTTGTACTTCATCTGCAATACACAATCCGCCTGCTGCGCGAACTGTTTTATACAATGCTTTAAAGTACCCCTTGGGTGGCACTATTTGGCCCCCGCAACTAATAATAGATTCTCCTATAAAACCGGCAATACCCTCACCATTAACAGCAAGACGATCTATATGTTGTTGCGCGTAATTGCCGTAGGTAGTACCTAGATTATTTCCTTTTCTATGAAGACCTCTATAAGAGTCTGGTAGGGGTAAAATATGAGTGTGTTTTGGTTTTCCGCTGCCCCCTTTGCTATCAAACTTATAAGAGCTTACCTGCATAGCAGCGGTTGTATTTCCGTGGTATCCCACCTTGATGGCAAGCATATTTTTTTGTCCAGTGATGGTTTTGGCCATACGCAGCGCAAGTTCTGTAGCTTCGCTTCCAGAGTTTACAAAATGAAGTACCGAGATCTTTGGAGGAAGTTTTTCAAGTAGTGCCTTAGTATATGCAACAATGTTCTGGTTGAGGTACCGCGTGTTTGTGTTAAGCAGCGCTATTTGCTCTTGTGCAGCTTTAACAACCGCTGGATGTTCATGTCCAACATGGGCTACATTATTTACGGTATCAAGGTATTTATCTCCCCAGGTGTCTAATAAATAGGCGCCATCTCCACGCACTATGTTTAGAGGCTCTTGGTAAGAGATACTTAAACTTTTCCCGAGATGTTTTTTTCTGAAATCTAAGATTTCTGAATTCGGAGTATCATACTGCGTATCTAGTTTTGGGTTTTTAAACAATAGGTTAGGGTCTGGGCAAATACTTTTCCAAACCTGCATTTGTTTTGGATATGCTACCCCAGGAAAATCTTGGGTGTTTTCAAGCATAGAGAGCATGATTTGAAAATGTAAATGGGGAGCCCATTGGCCATTTTCTAGAGGGTTACCTAATGCCCCAATTCTGTCTCCTTTTTTTAGCACATCACCAACCCTCTTAGCTGTTACACTTGCCTTACAAAGGTGTCCATAAAGGGTGTAAAATACCAGGCCATCTTCATTGTGTTTTAAAATCACTAGCCCGCCGTACTGCTTACACTCTGGGTTATAAGAGGCCACAACAACTTCTGCCTTAAGGGGCGTGTGCACAGGGGTTTGTGACGGCAACCAAAAATCTATCCCAAGATGCAGCGTCCTGTTTTGAGCGGCTTGATTTGCTTGTTTTTCATAGCTTTTTGAGGTGTATATGGGCCGCGGTTCTAGATATCCTCCAGCAATGAGTTTGCTAGGATTCTGTTTTTGAATTTGATTTATTTTAAAGGCAAACAAATCAAAATCATTTAAGGACTCTTTAGAGCCAATCCATGGGCTAGATATTTTTAAATCCAGCAGATGCAAGTCTGTTTTTAAAACCTGTGAAGGGAAAATATCCTTTAGGGTAAAGCTATTGTCTTTAGCCCATGCTTTAAATACAATTTCATCTGGGTGTGCCTTAAAACCACAAACACTTCTAAAGCTATAGCTTGCAAATTCTGGATTAATGTCTTGCCATTTTTCAAGCAATTGCCAAGCGGGTTGCTCACTAATGCTATGATAGGTGTTGGTAGTGTCTTGTTGTTTTCTTAGGGCTGCTTTTGTAACTGTTGTTACAAGGCGCATGGCCACCAGTGCATACAAGCAGTGTAGTTCATTTACTGTAAAACGATATTGCGACCCATAGCCCTGTAATATCTCTAGTGCAGCCTCTAGTGGGTCTGGCACCTGCATTGCGCCATAGGCTATTGTAATGGCAACATCGTTAATAGTTTGGGAGTAGGTGGTATCTCCAAAATCTATAATGCCTGCAACCTCAAGATTCTTAAGATCGTTTGATATTAAAATATTACAGTCATTCACATCTGCATGGATAGTGCTTTTTGGAAGTGTTTTATGGCAGGACTCTATAGTCTTAAATAGCGCTTGAAATCTTGTTATAAGGGCACGTTTTTCTCCCTTAAAAAGCATGGTGTGGTTACAGCTCCAGGATGCATTTGCTAGATCCCAATGAGAATCACTTTGCCTTGGATTTGGCGCAAAGTCTAGCAAGGCTTTTGTGAGTGCTCCTGCTTTGTGTCCTAAATCATGCCGTAACACACTGGTTTTAGGGTTAATCTTGGCCCAAAGTCTTCCTTGCACATAGGTAATAAGGCGTACATGACACTGGGCGCCGTGCAGTGTTATTGTTGTGCAGAAATCTCCTTTTTTATTTGGAAGTATCTGTGGCAAGGCAAGGGGTAGTTCTTTTTGAGATAAAAAATGAAGTACTTTATTTTGGGTCTCGAGTCTTTGGAGGTTTGCTGATGATATTTTTAACACATAACAGGTACTTGCCGTTGTGATTTTAAAATTAAAATCTTCATCTCCATCAAGCAAGCAGACCGTACCCGTAATTAAGAAGTGGGTTTTGGCTATAGTTCCTGCTTGAGAAATAGAAATACCATGCATATCTTGAAATTCTTATTCTCACAAATCTAGTGAAATATACTATTTAACAGCTCTCAACTACACAATATTGTTACATTTGTTAGTGTAAAAAAAATGCATCAAATGAGCCTAGAGAGAGAAGTAAGAAAGAGAGCCCAAGACACCTGTGAACTTTGTGGGCATTCAGAACCAGAAAACTTAGAGGTGTATCTAGTGCCAAAAACTCCGGAGTATATTGATCCCTTAGGCACTTCCATCTTGGCCTGTGTAAACTGCTCTTGTGAGTTTGATGCAGCAGAGCGAAATGAAAATCACTGGCGGTGTTTAAATGACAGCATGTGGAGCACCGTGGCGCCAGTGCAGGTAATGGCATGGCGCATGTTACATCGCTTAAAATCTTTTGGGTGGTCTCAAGACCTGTTAGATATGATGTATATGGAGCCCCAAAATCTAGAGTGGGCTTCAGCCCTGGGTGATGCCGAAGATAAAACAGATGCCTTAGTGCATAGAGACGCAAACGGTGTTGTTTTAACAACTGGAGATTCTGTTGTGCTTATTAAAGATTTGAAAGTTAAAGGATCTAGTATGATTGCCAAACAAGGAACTGCCGTGCGCCGTATTTCTTTAGATCACGAGAATGATGCCTTTATAGAAGGGAAAGTAGATGGAGTACAAATTGTACTTATTACCGAATATGTAAAAAAATTGTAAGTATTTTAAATACCATAAAAGCCCTGCTAGTTTTAAAACCAGCAGGGCTTTTTATTGCTTTAAGACTTGAGTTTTTACCTACTCATTTGAGTAAAGTAATGGTAAAACTGAGGAATGGTTTCTATTCCTTTTAAGTAATTCCAGACACCAAAATGCTCATTGGGAGAGTGTATGGCGTCACTATCTAGACCAAAGCCCATGAGTATAGTTTTGCTTTTTAGTTCTTTTTCAAACAAAGCTACAATAGGTATGCTTCCTCCACTGCGCTGCGGAATTGGTGTTTTTCCAAAGGTGCTCTTGTAGGCCTTACTCGCTGCCTTATACCCAATACTATCAATAGGAGTAACATAAGCTTGCCCCCCATGATGTGGGTGAACTTTAACGGTAACTCCCTTTGGAGCAATGCTCTGAAAATGATCTTTAAACAGTGTTGTTATTTTTTTCCAATCTTGATCTGGAACAAGGCGCATTGATATTTTTGCAAATGCTTGGCTAGCAATTACGGTCTTGGCACCTTCACCAGTGTAGCCTCCCCAGATACCATTTACATCTAAGGTAGGACGAATACTGTTTCGTTCATTGGTGGTGTAGGTTGCTTCTCCATAGGTGTCTTCAATCCCTATTGATTTACAATAGGCTTCCTTGCTAAAAGGAGCTTGGGCCATTTTGGCTCTTTCAACTTCAGATAACTCTTCTACATCATCATAGAATCCTGGAATGGTAATGTGGTTGTTCTCATCTGTTAAAGATGCAATCATTTTGGTTAATACATTGATAGGGTTTGCAACGGCGCCTCCATACAAACCACTGTGCAAATCTCTGTTTGGCCCTGTAACTTCTACCTCCACATAACTTAAACCGCGAAGCCCAGTTGTGATGCTTGGGATGTCATTGGCAATCATGCCTGTGTCACTAATTAAGATCACATCGTTAGACAATTTTTCTTGATTTCTCTCTACAAACCAACCAAGGCTTTCGCTGCCTACCTCTTCCTCACCTTCAATCATAAATTTTACGTTACAGGGCAGTTGACCGGTTGTTGTCATGTATTCCATGGCTTTTACATGCATGTACATTTGCCCCTTATCATCACAACTACCACGCGCAAAAATGGCTCCTTGAGGATGTAGCTCTGTTTTTTTGATCACGGGTTCAAAAGGAGGGCTGTCCCACAACTCTATAGGGTCTGGTGGTTGTACATCATAATGACCATACACTAATATGGTTGGAAGTGTTGGGTCTATTATTTTTTCTCCGTACACAATAGGGTACCCTGGAGTCTCGCAAATTTCAACAGCGTCACAGCCAGCTTTTTCAAGACTAGATTTTATTACATCTGCAGTTCTAATAACATCCTTTGCGTATGCTTTGTCTGCAGAAATACTAGGTATTTTTAATAGGGATATTAGTTCGTCAATAAACCGGTCTTTGTGTTGGGCAATATAGGGTTTGGCACTTTTCATAAATAGTATAAAATTTTAAAATTTCTGAAGAAATACTCGTATCTCTCAGTAGAAAAGTTAAAGGTAATTAAAAGCATTATTTCTTAATAAAGATTGTTTGTTAATTATAACAATTATGTATATTTGCCGACCCAAAGATAGCTTATATCTTTGGCCAAGGTCTGCGGATGTGGTGGAACTGGTAGACATGCTAGACTTAGGATCTAGTGCCGCAAGGCGTGCAGGTTCGATTCCTGTCATCCGCACTTATATTTAAAAAGCGCTGTATTTTATACAGCGCTTTTTTTTGTTTACAACCTCAGGCTCTAATTATGATTTTACTCAAAATAGGTTGCCATAAATCCTTGGGCTCTTTATGGAATAAAACCCTAAAAATCACTCTTTGTAGATTTGTTTTATGTTGGGTGTTTTGTTTGTAACATCTAGTTATTTGATATATCTTTGCACGCTCATAAATGCAGGCTATATCTCTTTATTTATGAGTTATTTAAATTAAAATTTCACAATACAATGGATATCAAAAAGAAAGATGTTGATGCGCTAAATGCAGTAGTGACTGTAGTAATCTCAAAAGATGATTACCAAGACAAGGTAACTAAGGTATTAAGTAACTACCAAAAAACGGCAAATATACCAGGTTTTAGAAAAGGGCATATCCCGATGGGAATGGTTAAAAAACAATATGGTAAAGGGGTGCTAGTAGAGGAGGTAAATAAACTATTACAAGATGGGTTGCATAATTTTTTGACCCAGGAAAAATTAGATGTTTTAGGAAATCCACTTCCTAAAAACGAAACAGAAATTAACTGGGATAACGATGAGTTTACCTTTGAGTTTGATCTAGGATTGTCTCCAAGTTTTAAAGTAGATGTTGCTAAAAAAGCGGTTACTGCTTATAAAATTGTTGCAGACAAAGAAATGCTTGACAATCAAGTAAAGTCTATCCGTAAGCAATACGGGACCCTAAAGTCTAAAACTGAGGTAGCAAAAGCAGATGAGATTACGGGTACTTTTACCAACCCAGAAAAAGAGATAGATAAAAGCACGACCATAGAGCTTGATAGCTTGAAAGGAAAAGCCCAGATCAATGCTTTACTTGGGGCCAAGCCTGGTGATGTGATTTCTTTAAAAACAAAAGGCATGTTTGCCCAGGAGCAAGACAATCAAAAGCACTTTGGTCTTTCCCCAGAAGATGCCAAGGGGTTATCTGTAGAGGTTTCTTTTAAAATTGAAGAAGTGAACACCCGTGTGATGGCAGATTTAAACCAAGAGTTGTTTGACAAGCTCTTTGGAGAAGGGAATGTAAGCTCAGAAAAGGCACTTAAAGAAAAGATCAAAGAAGATGCAGAGAAGCAATTTGCACAACAAAGTGATCAAAAAATGCTCAATGATGTTGTAGAGTCTTTAATTGAAAACACAAAGTTTGACTTACCTAAAGACTTTTTGGAGCGTTGGATACAAGTCTCTGGAGAGAACCCAATGACCCCAGAAGAGGCCAAGGCAGAATATGCCCGTAGTGAAAAAGGACTGCGCTACCAATTAATTGAGGGAAAACTAAGAGCAGAGCACAATTTGCAAGTAACCTTTGATGAGCTGAAGGCATACGCTCTAGATATGATAAAAGGACAAATGGCTCAATTTGGACAGCTTGACCCTAGTGAAGAAGAATTAAATAATATTGCCTCAAGAATAATGTCTAACCAAGAAGAAGTGAAGCGTTTGAGTGAGCAATTAAACTCTAGTAAATTACTTGATTTTTTTAAGGAAAATGCCAAACTGAAGATCAAAGAAGTATCTTATGATAAATTCATTAAAGAGGCCTATGCATAAATCTTTAAAAATTTAGGTACCTTTAGTGTGCATTAACGTCAATTAGGCATGCCAGATAGTTAGGTGTCTTTTTTGAAATGGTATTTATAATACATTAAAATATAAAGAATAAATAGTTATATGAACTACGGAGAAGAATTTAAAAAATACGCGATTAAAGACCAAGGCATTAGCAGTACTTATTATGAAAAAATAATGAGTAGCATGTACCCAAGTAACCTAACGCCAAACATTATAGAAGAGCGGCAGATGAATATCGCCATTTTTGATGTTTTTTCACGCCTAATGATGGATAGAATTATCTTTTTAGGAACTGGAATTAGCGATCAAGTTGCCAATATCGTGCAAGCACAACTGCTCTTTTTAGAAAGTGTAGATGCTTCTAAGGATATCCAGATTTACATCAACTCTCCTGGAGGAAGTGTGTATGCTGGTTTAGGGATTTATGACACCATGCAATTTATAAAGCCAGATGTAGCTACTATTTGTACAGGTATGGCAGCTTCCATGGGAGCTGTACTTTTGTGTGCTGGAGAAAAGGGCAAGCGTAGTGGTTTAACTCACTCAAGAGTAATGATTCATCAGCCACTTGGGGGTGCCCAAGGACAGGCAAGTGACATTGAGATTACTGCAAGAGAAATCATGACTTTAAAAACCGAGTTATACAATATTATAGCAAGCCACACAGGGCAAAGCTATGATAAGGTGTATGAGGATAGTGATCGTGATTACTGGATGAAGTCAGATAAGGCTTTGGAGTACGGTATGATAGACGAAATATTAAAAAGAGGTTAACACAAAAAGCAATTCATGTCAAAAGAGGTTTTAGAATGTTCTTTCTGTGGTCGTAAAAAAGTAGATACTAGCTTGCTCATTGCAGGTATAGATGCTCATATTTGCGATCGTTGCATAGAGCAGGCCCACGGAATCATAGTAGAGGAAGCCTCACAAGCGGGTGATGAGCACCTAAGTGAAGACGTAATGCTTAAAAAGCCAAAGACAATCAAGGCTTTTTTGGATGATTATGTAATAGGGCAAGAGCACACCAAAAGAGTGATGTCTGTGGCTGTTTACAATCATTACAAGCGTTTATTGCAACCAAAAACACAAGACGATATAGATATTCAAAAAAGTAATATCATTATTGTTGGGCAAACAGGAACGGGTAAAACATTGGTGGCCAAAACCATTGCAAGAATGCTCAATGTGCCACTTGCCATTGTGGATGCAACTGTACTCACACAAGCAGGATATGTTGGAGAAGATGTAGAGACCATTTTAACACGTTTGTTACAGGCTGCAGATTACAATCTTGAAAAAGCCGAAAAAGGAATTGTATTTATAGATGAGATAGATAAAATTGCGCGCAAGAGCGACAATCCATCTATCACAAGAGATGTAAGTGGAGAAGGGGTACAGCAAGCCTTATTAAAACTATTAGAGGGCACAGTGGTTAACGTGCCACCAAAGGGGGGTAGAAAACATCCAGACCAAAAGTTTATAGAGGTAAACACAGAAAATATATTATTTATAGCAGGCGGTGCTTTTGATGGCATAGAAAGACATATCTCTAAAAGACTTAACATGCAAGCCGTTGGCTTTAGTGCTTCAAAAAAGGAAAACTCCTTGCAAAAGGATGATATGCTGCGCTACATCATACCTAGAGACTTAAAACAGTTTGGTTTAATACCTGAGATTATTGGTCGTTTACCTGTATTAACCTACATGAACCCTCTAGATAAGGGTACCCTAAGGTCTATTTTAACAGAGCCTAAAAATGCCATCATAAAACAATACCATAAGTTGTTTGAGATGGACGGCATTGAACTTGTAGTTACCACAGAAGCGCTAGACTTTATTGTAGAGCAAGCTATTATATATAAATTGGGGGCAAGAGGTTTAAGATCTCTTTGCGAGGCTATACTCACAGATGCTATGTTTGATATGCCTGGCACAGATGAGAAATTCTTGAGTGTTACACGTGAGTATGCAGAAGAGAAATTAAATAAATCTACCATTAAAAAACTCAAGGCAGTATCTTAAGAGTGTAAAATAAAAACAGAAAAACCGTGCCACTTTTATGATGGTACGGTTTTTTTATTGTCTAAATCTTCACTTCAGCACACAATAAATTACGCAAAGGCAGTAAAACACTGCCATTATTTTAGGTATAGCGCCTATGTGTTTAAATGCAATAATTCTTCAATAAAATCACGTTTATTGGAGAGTCTAGGTACTTTGTGTTGGCCACCTAGTTTGTTTTTTTGTTTGAGCCAATCATAAAATAATCTTTGCCGGGCCATATGAACTTTGGGCAAGTTAAGGGTTGTGTTGTTAAAGCGTTTTGCTTGGTAATCACTATTAACATCCATTAAAGCGCTATCCAGGCTCTTTGTAAATAACCCTAGATTTTTGGGTGGGGTTTTAAATTCTATGATCCACTCATGGGCTCCTTTTTCTCTACCTTTCATAAAAATAGGCGCCGCTGTGTAATCCACGATTTCACACTGCGTGTTCTTTGAAGCTTGTTTTAATGCCATTTCAGCATTTTCAATTATGAGCTCTTCTCCAAAGACATTGATGTGGTGTTTGGTTCTTCCCGTTACTTTTATTCTAAAAGGGCTTATGGAAGTGAAACGTACTGTGTCTCCAATTTTATAGCGCCATAACCCTGCATTGGTTGTAATTACAATGGCATAGTTTTTATTAACTCGAACCTCTTCTAGTGATATGATTTTTTCTGCAGCACTCCCATAGGTGTCCATGGGAATGAATTCATAAAAAATCCCATAGTCTAGCATTAATAGTAGTTCTTTGTTGGCATTTCTATCCTGGATCGCAAAAAAGCCTTCACTGGCATTGTATATTTCATAATACCTAAAATTTTCTTTAGGTAGTACGGCGTTGTACTGGTCTATGTAGGGGTCAAAATTGACACCTCCGTGGAAATAAACCTCTAGATTAGGCCAAATCTCAAAGAGGTTTGATTTACCTGTTGTTTCCAGTACATTATTGAGTAAAACTAACATCCAGGAGGGAACTCCAGCCAGGCTTGTTACATTTTCTTGAATGGTTTGGTCCACGATAGCCTGCATTTTTAACTCCCAATCTGCCATGAGAGATACTTCATTATTTGGGGTGCTGCTATATTCTGCCCAAAAAGGCATATTGTCTATAAGTATGGCAGAGAGGTCTCCATAAACTGTTGCGTTTTGTTTGTATAATTCTTTGCTTCCTCCAAGGCGCAAACTTTTACCTAAAAACAAATTGGCGTCAGGATTATTATTAAGATACATGCATAATAAATCTTTACTTGCGGCATAGTGGCAATGTTCAAGAGAGGCTGAGCTCACTGGAATAAATTTACTTTTTGAATTTGTTGTTCCGCTTGATTTTGCAAACCATTTAATAGGGGTGGGCCAAAAAATATTGCTTTCTCCTTTTCTTGCGCGTTCAATTTGTAGATGATTATCCTCATAGGAGCTTACGGGTACTCTTTGGGCAAATTCTCTATAGGTGCTAATAGAGGCAAAATCATATTGTTTGCCAATTTCGGTGTTTTTGGCAGTGTGCAAAAGATGTTCTAGCAGCTCGTTTTGAACATCAATGGGGTATTTCAAAAAAAGTTCTATTTGGTGAAAACGTTTTTTTAAAAACCAAGATGCTAAAGAATTTACTATGGGTATTGGCATATTTTTGCACTATCTTTAAGGTCTAAATGTACAATTTTATTTTATGCAATTCCAGGGCACATTAACAAAAATGAAAACCGAAATAGGAAGTCCAATCCAGTACTACTTGGTATTTGAGAATGATTTTCTACACATAAATCAGCTTCTTGATAAAAAGCTAAGCATATCTTTTTTAGGGTATGAGTGCATGAGTTGTAAAAAGGAGAAAAAAATATACCGCCAGGGCTTTTGTTACGATTGTTTTTTTGAAATTCCTCAAGCTGCAGATTGGATCATACATCCAGAAAAAAGCCAGGCGCATCTTGGTATTGAAGATCGAGATTTAGAGTATGAAAAAGCAGTGCAGCTTACTCCTCATATTGTATATCTTGCCAATAGCGGAAATGTTAAAGTAGGGGTTACCCGTAAAACCCAAATACCAACCCGCTGGATAGACCAAGGAGCTCACAAAGCTCTTGAGATTGCAGAGTTGCCAAATAGGTATCTTGCCGGTATCACAGAGGTTGCTTTAAAAGAGTTTGTTGCAGATAAAACCAATTGGCGCACCATGCTTAAAAATGAAATAAAGGAGCAAGACCTCTCCTCTTGGCGAGATACATTAAAACAATACATACCTGAACAGGCCCTGCCTTATTTTATTGATAACAGGCAAGAAACAAACCTGGAATTTCCAGTGCTTACATACCCCGTCAAACTCAAAACATTAAACCTTGTTAAAACACCAGAGTATACTGGAACACTCAAGGGTATAAAAGGGCAATATCTTATTTTTGATGATGACACCGTTTTTAATGTAAGAAGCAATGAAGGATTTGTTGTATCTATTAATATGTTATAAATTGTCATTCTCAATACTTGATCATGTTTTAAGTACTAACTAGAGGTTAAAATCACACAAAATCATCAAAGATCAGCACACTTTATACTTGGCTTTAGGCACTAATCTAGGCAATAGATTTGAGCACTTACAAAGTGCTGTAAAAGCTATTTTTAAGAGGCTAGGAACCATCACCAACATCTCGGCAGTGTATCAAACACCCGCTCTTGGTTTTGATGGGGCAGATTTTTTAAACTGTGTGCTTGAGCTGCAAACCCGCCATAAGGCTCCAGATGTTTTGGCTGAAATTTTAAACATTGAAAAGGCATTAGGCAGGCAGCGATCAAAAAGTGACGGCTACACCTCTAGGGCTATTGATATTGATATTTTGTTTTATGACACTGCTGTTATTAACCAGGATAACCTGCAGATCCCTCATCCAGAGATTTCTAATAGAAAATTTGTACTCCAACCCCTAGTAGATTTGGCCCCAGAGTTGTTGCATCCTATTTTTCAAAAAACACTAGCAACACTTCTGTTAGAAACCCCTGACTCTAGCGTGATTGAGCAACAAACTAAAATCTTGTCTAACCCCCAAGACGCCTATGACTTTTCTAGACTGAACTACATTGCCATTGAAGGAAATATTGGGGCAGGGAAAACCAGCTTGTGTCATATGCTTGCCAATGATTTTAATGCCAAACTCATTTTAGAGCGTTTTAAAGACAATCCTTTTTTGCCTAAATTTTATGAGGACCCCCAGCGGTATGCTTTTGCCTTAGAAATGTCTTTTTTGGCAGACAGGTACCAACAACTTTTGGAAGACATCACACAGTTTGATTTGTTTAATGAATGTGTGGTTGCAGATTATGACGCCTACAAATCTCTTATTTTTGCTAAAGTCACCCTGCAACAGGAAGAATATAATTTATACAAGAAGTTATTCTATTTGATGCATAAAGAGTTGCCCAAGCCAGATGTATACATCTATCTATATCAAAACACCGATCGGCTTTTGGAGAACATTAAAAAAAGAGGACGTGGTTATGAAGAAGGAATTAAGGCAGACTATTTACAAAAAATTAATGATGGATACCTAGAGTTTATAAAAAACCAACACAATGACAGCATTAAAATCATTGATATCTCTGGGCTAGATTTTGTTGAAAACAGGAGTGATTACCTGCTACTTTTAGATCAAATTTTCGCGTAATTAAGACTGTCTTAGGCTTTTATTTTACAGAATAAATCCCAAACAACCACCCCGCAACTCACAGCAATGTTTAAGGAATGTTTGGTGCCGTATTGAGGAATCTCAATTACCCCGTCGCTTTTATTTACAACTTCTTGCTGCACGCCTTTTACCTCGTGTCCCATGACAATTGCGTATTTTTGATTGGGGCTTGTTTTAAAATTTTCTAAAGAAACAGATGCTTGTGCCTGTTCTATACTAGCTATAAATACTCCTTGTCTTTTTAATTTTTGTATCACATCCAGGGTGTTTTCTGCATATTCCCAGGCTACACTATCTGTAGCTCCAAGTGCTGTTTTTTGGATGTCTTTGTGAGGCGGTTTTGCCGTAATACCACACAGGTATATCTTTTCTATTAAAAAAGCATCTGCGGTTCTAAAAACAGAACCAATATTGTTTAAACTGCGTATGTTGTCTAAAATAATTATAAGTGGCGTTTTTTTTGAGCCCTTAAAGCTTTGGGCGTCTATTCTGCCAAGTTCACTATTTTTTAATTTCCTGTTTTTCATATCACAAAAATACTTTTTTTATGCGAGGCTTTCTCTCAAAGAAATATTACTTGGCTTATAGCCTTTCTAAATATGTATAAAAAGCTATTTTTACATTTGTACTAATACTACATAAAATGTCTAAAGCCAAAAAGGTTACCCCTTTAATGAAACAATACAATGCCATCAAGGTAAAATACCCTGATGCATTGTTACTTTTTAGAGTGGGAGACTTTTATGAAACTTTTGGCCAGGATGCTGTAAAAGCCGCAAAGATTTTAAACATTACTCTTACGGCAAGAAACAATGGTGGCGAGCAAACACCCTTGGCTGGGTTTCCGCACCATTCTGTAAACACCTATCTGCCAAAGCTTGTTATGGCAGGGTGCAGAGTAGCTATTTGTGATCAGCTAGAAGATCCAAAACAAACTAAAACCATTGTAAAAAGAGGCGTTACAGAGCTTATAACTCCCGGAGTTGCCCTTAACGATGGTATACTAGAGGCTGGTTCAAATAACTTTTTAGCTGCCGTTCACTTTAGCGCAGGCAAGGGCAGTACATTTAAAAATTCTCAAAAAATTGGAGTGTCTTTTTTAGATATTTCAACGGGAGAGTTTCTAAGTAGTGAGGGAAACGCATCATATGTAGATAAGCTATTACAAAACTTTAACCCTAGCGAGGTGCTTTTTAGCAAACAAAAAAGAAAGCTATTTTCTGAGACCTTTGGAGATCATTTCCAGGTGTTTCATCTAGAGGATTGGGTATTTCACAAAGATTACGCCCTAGAGACACTGCACAAACATTTTGACACTAAAAACTTAAAAGGCTTTGGGGTTGATCATCTTGAGCACGGTACTATTGCCAGTGGAGCCGCCTTGCATTATCTAGCAGAGACCCAGCATAATAAACTAAAACACATTACTAAAATAGCACGTATTGCAGAAGATCAGTACGTGTGGATGGACCGTTTTACCATACGCAATCTAGAGCTGTATCACAGCCACCAACAAAACGCGGTAACCCTTTTGGATGTTATAGATAAAACCATCTCACCTATGGGCGGCCGCATGTTAAAGCGGTGGATGGCCTTACCCCTTAAAAATAAGGAGGCTATCACAAGGCGTCATGAAGTGGTTAGTTACCTACTAGAGCACAGCCAAGAGCTGGACAAAATACAAACCAATACAAAACGCATTGGTGATTTGGAGCGTTTGATATCAAAGGTGGCTACCTTAAAAATTAGCCCACGAGAGGTGGTGCAATTAAAAAATTCTTTAGAGGCTATAGTGCCTATAAAACAGCTTTCTCAAAATAGCGATAACCCATCACTTGCTTTGTTGGGCGAGCAGTTAGAGCTGTGTGAAGACTTGAGATCTAAAATTAAACAAACTCTAGACGAGCAGGCGCCGGTACATATTATAAAAGGGAATGCTATTGCCCATGGGTTTAATGAGGAACTGGATGATTTAAGAGCCGTTGCTCAGGGAGGAAAACAATACCTAGACCAGATGCTCGCTAGAGAGACTCAGCGCACCGGTATAAGCTCTTTAAAGATTGCCAGTAACAATGTATTTGGGTACTATATAGAGGTGCGTAACACCCACAAAGATAAAGTACCTCCAGAGTGGACACGCAAGCAAACTCTTGTAAGTGCAGAGCGGTACATCACAGAGGAGTTAAAACAATACGAGACAAAAATTTTAGGCGCCGAAGAAAAAATTGCCGTCCTAGAGCATACTATTTTTAATGAACTGCTGGAGTGGATGCTTACTTTTATTGCGCCAGTGCAACAAAATGCCAAAGCTATTGCAGAGCTAGACTGCCTTTGTAGTTTTGCCCTGCAAGCAAAACTGTCAAACTATACCAGGCCTGTTTTTGACGACACCACAGATTTGGAGATAATAGCGGGGCGTCATCCAGTGATAGAAAAACAACTACCGCCAGATGCTCCATACATAAGTAATGATGTTTTTTTAGACCAACAAGGCCAACAAATTATCATGATTACGGGCCCCAACATGAGTGGTAAGAGTGCTATTTTAAGGCAAACAGCCCTAATTGTACTGCTAGCACAAATGGGGAGCTTTGTGCCTGCCACTAAGCTGCGCATGGGAGTGGTAGATAAAATATTTACGCGTGTTGGTGCCAGTGATAACATCTCTATGGGAGAGTCTACCTTTATGGTAGAGATGAATGAAACTGCTAGTATTCTAAACAATCTTAGCTCTCGCAGTTTAATACTTTTGGATGAAATAGGGCGGGGTACCAGCACCTATGATGGAATCTCCATTGCCTGGGCTATTAGCGAATACTTGCACGAGCATCCAAGCAAGGCTAAGGTTTTGTTTGCAACTCATTACCATGAAATTAATGAGATGGCAGCCACCTTTGCCCGTATTAAAAACTTTACTGTTTCTGTTAAAGAACTAAAAGACGATGTGTTGTTTTTAAGAAAACTCGTGCCAGGGGGGTCTCACCATTCTTTTGGAATTCATGTGGCAAAAATGGCAGGAATGCCAAAGGAGGTTTTACATCGTGCCAATAAAATTTTAAAAAGATTAGAAAAAACACATTCTTCTGAGGCCTTGAGTGATACCGTTAAAAAACTAACTGATGAGCAAATGCAGCTCAGTTTCTTTAACTTGGATGATCCTTTATTGGAAGAATTAAGAGACCAAATCACTGAGCTTGATATAGATACCCTAACTCCTGTAGAGGCTTTACTAAAGTTAAATGAAATTAAAAGAATGCTGCAGCCACCCTCAGGAGATACCCCTAAAAAATAAGATGAAATTTTTTAATAAAAAGGGTTGATTTTTATCTAAAAATTTTAAATTTGCACCCGCTTTACTATTGAAGCATGATCATTAAATTTGAGATTAGTTTTTACCTAATTTCTCTGAATTGCGAAAATAGCTCAGCTGGTAGAGCGCCACCTTGCCAAGGTGGAGGTCGCGGGTTCAAATCCCGTTTTTCGCTCTATACTATACCAATGCTGAAGTGGTGGAATTGGTAGACACGCTGGACTTAAAATCCAGTGGGCAGTAATGCCCGTACGGGTTCAAGTCCCGTCTTCAGTACAATCAAAAACCGAAACGAAAGTTTCGGTTTTTTTTGGTTTCTACAATTAAGTTACAGCTTGCTAAAAAGGTTGTAATAAGCAATAGTAATGCTAACATAACATTTGGTTAAACAATTATAAATAAAAGCCAGCAATAACAAAAAACTATGTTTTTAGGAGTGCTTTTTTGTTTTGTTTTTTTGACATCCAAAATTTATAGTGTTAAACAATGTTAAATTGTTTTAAATTGTCAAAAACCACCTCTTTTTCTAGTTTCTTTGAATTATTAATATACTTCTAAGTGTTTTACAACGATTTTTTTTGTCCTTAAACTAATTTATTGCTTTTACCGTCTTTTTTTTTTTTTCAAATCTTTTTTTTAGTCTTAATTTGATATTAATTATTTTTTTTACACGCCCCAAATACAGTTTTTAACTTAAAATTATTTGGATTTTTAAAAAATGATTTTGTTAAAACTAACTTCAAAACAATTTATTATGAAAAAATTATTACTTACTATTTTCACTTTATTATTGATCTCATCTAATCTCTGGTCACAAGGAAGTGTAACGGCTACTTATTCCTTAGGTGACATACCTACAGATAGAAGTTTTACTTCTATAGGTTCTACTTCTTCATGTCCCGGACTATTGGATGTTGTTATTCCAGCCGGAGAGGTTGTTACTAGTGTAGACGTATCTTATGATATGACTGCTACTACCGAATGGATGAGCGAACAAAGATCTTGGTTATATTGCTCAACAACAACTACTGGTGAACCAGTTGTATTTTCAGGTGTTGGTAATATTGGAGGAACATATAGCTATTCAAGAAGTGGCTTAACAATAGCAGATGGAGCTCAAGGGACTATTTCTTTTGAAATGCATGCTGGTAGATCTTATGGTGGTTCTGGTTGCTCAACTATTCAAAATCAAGTTGATGATGGCACTTGGACAATTACTGTAAACCATGCTCCTTATATACAATCTGTAACGTCTACTTATTCCTTAGGTGACATACCTACAGATAGAAGTTTTACTTCTATAGGTTCTACTTCTTCATGTCCCGGACTATTGGATGTTGTTATTCCAGCCGGAAGGATTGTTTCTAGTGTAGACGTATCTTATGATATGACTGCTGGTAGCGAATGGATGAGCGAACAAAGATCTTGGTTATATTGCTCAACAACAACTACTGGTGAAGCAGCTGTATATTCAGGTGCTGGTAATACTGGAGGAACATATAACTATTCAAGAAGTGGCTTAACAATAGCAGATGGAGCTCAAGGGACTATTTCTTTTGAAATGCATGCTGGTAGATCTTATGGTGGTTCTGGTTGCTCAACTATTCAAAATCAAGTTGATGATGGCACTTGGACAATTACTGTAAATCATATTCCTACTCCCTCTTGTGCAGACGCTTCTGCAACAATGTCTAACATTACAGCAACCGGAGCTACTGCAACATGGGCAGCAGCCAATGGTGCAGCATCTTATGATTGGGAAGTTGTCCCAACAGGAAACGCTCAAGGCGTTGGAGTTGTAGCATCTGGATCTGGAGAAACTGGACTTACAGTTTCTATTACAGGATTAACAAGTAGTACAGGGTATGATTTTTTAATCAGTTCAGATTGTACTACAGACTACGCATCTGCAGTTACTTTCAATACAAGTTATATTAACGACGCTTGCGGCGGAGCTATTGATCTAGATACCCTAACTAGTCCTATTTCTGCTACTACAGCTGGAGCAACTAACGACTATACAGGTGGTGATTGTCTTACAAATACTGCATCTCCTGATCTTTTTTACAGAGTAACTGTTCCTGCAGAATATACTTTGACTATTCAACAGACGTCTAATGCGTACGATTCTAAAGTACGATTAGCGTATGGAACGTCTTGTCCCGGTGACATCGTAATAGCATGTCAAGATGACCCTGATACTGGAGTATTGTCATGGGTTAATGATACTGGTTCGGATTGGGAAGTTTATTATGTTCAATCAGCCTATTCAACTGGCTCAGGAGCTTTTGTCTTAGATTGGAGTGTTGAAGCTCCAGCTTTGGACCCACCTGGTTGTGCTATTAATCTTCTTCCTGCTGATGGAGCAATAGATCAAAGCTCATCAGTTGGTATATCATGGGACCAAGCTGCTGATGGGGTTCCTGTTACTTCTTATGACCTTTACTTGTCTAACGGAACAACAACAGATCTTGCACTTCTAGCAGCTGACTGGACAAGTACAGCAGCAACATTAAATAATTTAAATTTTGGATCTACATATTACTGGCAAATTATCCCAAAAAATGATCTTGGTGAAGCAGTTGGTTGTGTAGTTAATTCGTTTACTGTAAAATCATTACCTACTGGCTCTTCAGGTGTTACTTGTGGAACAGGCGACCAAGAAGGCTCCCCATTTAGTGAAAGTTTTGATGCTCAAGGTGATTGGACTGGTGATTTTGGAAGTTCTAATGATGATTGGAAATTTGGAACTGGACCTACAGGATCATCTGATACAGGTCCATCTGGACCACAAGATGCTGGTGGTAGCTATATCTACTGGGAAGCTTCAGGTAGTAATACAAATTCTGGAGCTATCGTTTCTCCACTTATAGACCTTACGGCTATTGAACCTGGAAATGACGCAGAGCTTACTTTTTACATGCACGCATATGGAGCAGGCATGGGAACACTAGAAGTAGGTGCTTCTAATAGCCAGGCAGGTCCTTTTACAAACATTTTCACTTGGGATGGAGCAATTCAAACAGCATCTGGAGATGATTGGACACAAGTAGGATTAGACCTATCAAGCTATACAGGTGGTAATCTTTATTTAGAGTTCAAAAACACAGGAATAGCCGATTACAGAGGAGACATGTCAATAGATACCTTAACTGTTACGGTTTGTGAAGAAGTTCCAAGTTGTAATTATGTTTCAAATATTTCTGAATCTAATATTGATGAGACATCAACAACTATATCATTTACAGATAGTAACGATCCAACTCCATCCAATGGATGGGATTACGAGTTGTTAGATATTACAGCTGGTGAGGTTACAGGTGGTGGAACACTTGGTAATTTTACATCAACCTCTAACATTCTGAGTGGATTAACTGGTGCTGGTAATGATTATGAAATTATTATAACTACAAACTGTGGTGGTGTTTTTACAGACATAACAAGTACACCTGAATCTTTTACTTGGACTCAAGGTATTCTTCCTGGGACAGCATGTGATTCTCCTATAATTGCAGTTGCTGGTACTTACAGTGACGTAACAGTTTTCGATAATGCATTTAACAATACTAATTCTGGTGCTGATGGTGCTATATGGTATAGTTTCACTCCTACTGAGGATGGAACAATTGATGTTAGTTCTTGTGCTTCTGACCCAACTGGTGTTGACACAAGATTATGGTTATACACAGATGGATGTACAACATTGACGGCAGTTGATAGTGACGATGATGGTTGTGATAGTCCCATCACAAACACTTACGGTTCTGTTGTAACTGGAGTTGCAGTTAGTTCAGGCCAAGAGTACCTAATAGAATGGGATAACAGATGGGATAGTGATGAATTTGACTGGACTTTAACTTTTACTCCACTTCCTGATTGTGCCGATGCTACTAACATAACACAAGTTCAACCCACAACTACATCTGCGACTATTTCATGGTCAGACAGTGTTAACCCAACAGTAGATGGAGGTTATGATTATGAATTATTAGACATAACAGCCGGTCAAGTAGCTGGTGAAGGAATTACAGGTAACTCAACTACTTTTTCTTTAGAGCTAACAGGTTTAATAGGTTCTCATAATGAATATACAATCAACCTTACAACTGTTTGTAATGCATTTTCAAATAGTCCTGGAACATCTTTTAGCTGGGTACAAGACCCAGTTCTTGGATATGACTGTTCTGCCCCAATAACTGTTTTAGAAGGTGTTAATTCGGCAGTTTTCTCAGCAGAAGGTGCAGGTAATATATGGTATGAATTTGACGCTCCTGCAGACTACGGAGGAACTTTGTCTATATCTGCTTGTATCACAGGAACAGATACCTATCTTCAAATGTGGGATGACTGTGATAGCTTCAATTCTGGAAGTGATGATTATTGTTCTTTAGGATCAGGTCTCATTGATGTGCCTGTAGCACGATCACAATCATATAAATTCCAGTGGCTTAACATATACAGCAGTGCTAACTTTGATTTTGAATTCGTATTTACACCTACACCAGGTAGTGTATGTACAGCAGCAATTGAAGCACAAGTAGGAACAAATACAACCAATTTTACAACTTCTGCTGGTGAGGTTACTATAGGAGGAGCTACTGATGAAGTTGTACACTTCTCATACACACCAGTTTCAGATGGAGTTATGACCATTAGTTCATGTGATGCAACATCTGATACAATTTTTTATATTGCTGATGGATGTGGTAATTATATTGCTAATAGTGACGATGATTGTGGATTACAATCAACCTTAACATTATCCGTGACTGCTTCTCAGGAGCTGAAAATTTATTGGGCTGGGTGGTACAGTCAAGCTACATTTGATTGGACACTTGAATATGCCGCTTCAGGTTCATGGACAGGAGCAACAAGTACAGACTGGTCAGAGAGTTCAAACTGGGCAACAGGTGTTTTACCATCATCTTCAAATGATATTACAATTGGAACTGGTTTAACCAATTATCCAATTATAGGATCAAGTACAGATGCTAATATTAATAATATAACTGTGTCAAGTGGCGCTTCTCTTATAATAGATGAGACCTCTTCTCTTACAGTATCTGGAGACTTTACCAATAACGGTACAGTTACTCTTAACTCTACTGCAGATGATTTCTCTTCTTTAATTGTAACAGGTACAGCTACTGGAGATATCACTTACAACAGATATGTAAATGTATATGACGACACCGCAGGTGGTGGTTGGGATTTAGTATGCTCACCCGTTGATATGTCTATTGCAGATTTTATAGCTGCTAATAATACAACAACTCAATCAACAGCTTTAAGTTCAACTGCAGGTAGTTCAACAACAGGTTTTTCTGGCGGTTGGCAGCTTCTTGACTTTTCTCCATCTGAAGATGGAGCAACAATTGATACTGTATCTCTATTTTTAAGATATAGTGGAGATGCTGGTGGTTCAATTGATTTATATGTTGATTTATATGAATTGGATGCTGCCGTACATGGTCCAGCCAATACTAATGCATCGCCTGGTAATATTCCTGAACTAAATACAGGTACACCAATAGAGACTTCAGCTTCTGTTAGTATAAATAGTACTACAATTGTACAGACTGATTTCTCTTTTAGTTCAACAATTGATTCATCAAAATACTATTATGTATGGATTAAAGGGTCTGCAGCAAGTGGTTCAAATGCAAATATTCAATTTGATTTTGGAGTTGGTGATAATGAAGGTGGTGCTGGAAATAATTTTGGAAGGCTAAATCATATCGTTGATGTAACAGCAACCGGATCTAATATCCAAGTACTTGGTGATGATTATGCCTTTGCTCAGTTTAACAATGCAACTGGACAGTGGGAGAGATATGCTACAGACACCAACACAGGAAGCTTTACAGCTGGACAAGGATATTCTATGGCAACTACTACAGGTGCTACAGTAACCTTCACTGGTGCTATGCAAACAACAGATCAAAGCATCAATATTATCAATAACGATGGTTTAAACAATGTTGGTAGAAGATGGAACTTGGTATCAAACCCTTTCCCATCATACATTGCAGGAAATACTGCTGCAGGAGCTACCAACTTTATGGATGCAAACAGTGCTGTTATAGATAGTGAGTTCTTGGCTGTATATGGTTGGACTGGGTCAGATTACACGATTTACAATCAGCTTTCAGGCGCCTTTTCAATGGCTCCTGGTCAAGCATTTTGGGTAGCTGCAGCAGGCACATCAGATGCCGCTCTTGATTTTACAGCTGCTATGCGTACTACTACAGGAACTGGAGATTTTGTTTCAGGACCACAGCTACTTACTTACAATGTAGGATTAAAGCTCTACAATGGTGAGATAGAAAGAGCAGCAACCAATTTCTACTTTAGAGATGGTCTTACCCTAGGTCTTGATCCTGGATACGATGCAGCAGCATACAACCAGTCAACAAAACTAAGTTCAAGACTGGCCGGTGGAAGCCAAGAAACAGCATTTGCTATAAATGCTATGGATATTGATGATTTGCAAAATACTAGAGTGCCTCTAGAGATAAGACAAAATGCAGGACAGGCCTTTACTATTAGTATTTCAGATATGGAACTGCCTCAAGATATCTTTGTATATCTAGAAGATACCTTAAACGGTACCCTTACTTCACTAAACGATGGGGACTTTGAGCTAACAGCACAAAGTAATCTTAGCGGAGCAGATAGATTCTTTATTGTCTTTAAGGACAATAGCGTACTATCTAGTGGAGACACCCTTGGTATAAACACGCTAAATGTATACAAAGCAAATACAGATAGTTTTGTTACTATAGCGGGTATCACTCCAGAGTTAGGAAATCTAAATGCTACTCTATACAACATACTTGGTGCAACAGTACGTGAAAAAGCGTTAAACACTGCAACAGCAACCCAGACGTTATCTACAGAAGGCCTAGCAAGTGGCTTGTATATCATACAATTAAGATCAGGGAACCAAGTGTTCACTAAAAAAATAATTGTAGAATAATAACTATAAATTCTAATTACTGTAAATAATTTAGCATATTTGCAGTAATTAGTATTTTAAAAAATAGGAAACATGTTAAAAAATAAAGAAAACCAATCAAAAGACATAACAAGAAAACAAGCCCTAAAAAAAATGGGGACGTATGCAACATTTGCTGCATTAGGTACCATGGTTATGCTAAATCCTCTTAAGGCTGCACAACCATCTCCACCAGACGGTTTTAGTGGTGGCAACCAAAATGGTGCAAGAGGTGTAAGAAGAAACAAAAACAAAAAATAGCACTCATAAAAATATGCTCCATTATTAACTAACTAGTAATAGTTTGTTTTTAATATAAATATAAACCAGAGGTAGAACAACATATTGTTTTACCTTTGGTTTTTTGTATTTTTAACATTATTAAATTTAAATTTTCAAGTCATTTTTTTATTAAAACCAATAGATGATAAAACAGTATTGTGGTCTTCTAAAAATAACCAATACCTGGTTTTAGAAAACACAACTGCTCTTTTAGTGAGTAAGTTATCTAAGGGCATAGCCCCAGAAGATGTCTCAAGAGATTTATCCATAGAGTTGTCTTTACCTATTAAAGAAACTGTAGATTTTGTGCTAGGGCTTAAAAAACGTTTTATAGACTTAGACCCTTTAAGTACTTCTAACAAGGAAGAAAGCTTTGAGGGAATTACTATCCCTGGCGTGTTTTGCGTAGAGAAATTCTATAAAATAAACAACCTTATAATCAAAGCCTGTTTTGACAGTCAAGAAGCCTGCTTTTTAATTCATCCAAAGTTTGAGCATCTTGAAGTAGTGGAGCAAAAGCACGAATTTTGTTTAAAAACCTTTACCCACAATGCCCGCATTTTTTTGGCAGTTGAGGATCAACTAATTGAGAGTTGGCCATTTGATGAGGCTCATTTTTACCAAGGGAAATTCTCCATGCAGCTTATCCAGAAAATGCATAACAAGCAAGAAGATAAGTGGCTGGGTGTTTTTCATGCCTCTGCTGTTTCAAACAAAAACAGCGCTATGCTTTTTTTAGGTGACTCTGGAAATGGGAAAAGCACATCACTAGCGCTTTTACAAGCCCGTGGGTTTGATTGTATTGCAGATGATTTTGTGCCTGTTGCTGCCCAAGACCAAGATATATATTCTTTCCCGGCTGCAATTTCAGTCAAGAAAACTAGCCTAGATACCTTACTTCCTTTCTATCCAGAGCTTGGCGATAGTAAAGAATATGAATTTAAGGTAGCACAGAAAATGGTTAGGTATTTAAAGCCAAATAACAATGATTTTTCCACTCATGTGCCATGTAAGGGACTTGTATTTATAAAATATACAAAAGACGCTCCTTTGTCTTGTAAAAAATTAACTAAAGTAACTGCTTTCCAAAAATTGGTGCCAGATTCATGGCTGTCTCCAATAAAAGAAAATGCAGCCATTTTCTTAGATTGGTTTGACGCTTTAGATTGCTTTGAACTCACCTATTCTAATAACAATGAGATGGTAGCTCAGGTTTCTAAACTCTTTAAAGATGAGCTATAAAGAAGTTTATTATTTTGTTGCCATGTGTTTGACCATTTCTTTAGAGGAAAAAAACAAACAAATCATAGAAACACGTCTCAAAGAAAATGATATAGACTGGGAGTTTGTTGTTGAGGTAAGTACTAGCCATTATGTGTTTCCGGCCATGTATTGCGCTTTAAAACGCGAGGGTTTTTTAACCTATTTACCCCAAGAATTAATTAATTTTATGGAGCATATTTCCGATAGAAATCGTGATAGAAACGCGCAAATTATCTTTCAGGCAAAAGAGTTGAATACGCTTTTATTATCTCATAATATAACTCCAATTTTTATTAAAGGAACCGCCAATTTATTGGTTGGCTTATACACTGAAATCACAGAGCGAATGGTTGGTGATATTGATTTTCTTTTTTCTAGCCAGGACTACCCAAAAGCAATACAAATTTTAAAAGGGCATGGGTATCATTACACAGATAATTCCGAAAGGCTAAAGCTAGATCATAGACACTATCCTAGATTAATAAATAAAGAACATATTGCTGCTATTGAGATACATAGCGAGCTTTTAAGAAAACCATATTCTCAGGAGTTTAACTATGACACTATAAAAAGCAGTATCCAGGTTGTAGATAACCTTGCTATGCTTAGTGACGCTAACATGCTTAATTTATCAATACTAGCAGGCCAAATAAATGATTACGGGCATCACTATAGAAGAATTGCTTTAAGGAACGCCTACGATGTTTTTTTACTCTCTAAAAAAGTATCTGCAAAAAATGCAGTTACTACTATTAGCACCTTAAAGAATCCACTAGATTGTTTTTTGGCGGCCTGCGGGGAGGTGTTTAATAATCCAGATTCATTGGAGTATACCCAAACAAAAAAAACAAAAGCCTATCTCAATATGTTTAAAGAGCTGTTTACAAATCCCAAAAAAGTAAATAGACGTATTGCTAGAATTAAAACATACTTGTATTTAAAATATGTGTTAGGGTTTTTGTATAATGGGATTTTCTATAAAAAGTATAGGTCTTGGTTGTTTTTTCTTGTTACTGACCCATCCTTTTGGAAAAGAAAATTAGGAGTAATCAAAAAATAAGTTTTTTCCTCAAACTACATAAAATAACTCAAAGGTTATAGAAGGATAATATAGCGTTAACCTCAACTTTACAAAAGAGCTGCATCTTTACTTCAAGTTTTTAATAGTTGACATAAAATCATCTTTGCTATTTTACCCTTTAGCTTTATTGTTAGCTGTTTGTCTAAAATTAATTGCATTGTACGTATCATTTGTGTTGATACGTGGTAATTTTTTTATATTTAACTTATTATAACTTACACAACATTATTTTTTAAATAGCTCTTATGAAGACACTCAATAATTTTAATACAACACTCTTACATTCAATTAATTTTAAAACACTTTTTAGTTTTATAGCACTTGTTTGTTATACTCATATAGGGTTTGGGCAAACTACAACTATTGATTTTGAAACAGAAAACTCCGGATATACCCCCTCTGCAACAGAAGGATCTACTTTTACGGTTGTTTTCAATAGAATAGATAGAACAGGAACAGCACTTGGAGGTAATAATACTTTTCTATTTGCAATAGAAAATTTAAATAATGTATCAAATCCTTCCATTACATTAGACCAAATAGATGTTACCGGTTCAAATTCTTTCACTTTTTCAATAGATATGTTAGCTCATCATTTTAATGATTGGGATAATTCTGATGAATTACTTATTACATATTCTGTTGATGGAGCATCATATCAAAATTTAATGTGGGTTCAAAATACAGGTCAGCAATATAATGATCCAGCTGCCTTAGATTTAGATTTTGATGGAGATGGTGAATGTGGTGTAACCACTACATTACCTTCACTAACAACAGGGACTGGTAATGATTGTACAGTTTCAAATAATACATTTGCAACATTTATTACCAATTCTATCAACTTATTTAGTAATACTACTCTAGATATTAAATTACAATTTAATGGATTTACATCTGGTGATGAAGGAATGTATTTTGACAATATAATTATTGAACAAACTGGTGGCTCTACAGATCCAACACCTGGGATATCTTTAGGAACAGTTTCAGGGAATACCAATGAGTCTGGAACCACTGCAACATTTACAACTGTTTTGGATGTAGTGCCAGCCAGTGATGTGGTGTTAGATGTTTCTAGCGATTATCCTGGTGAGGTATCCTTTGATTTGTCTCAATTAACTTTTACAGATCAAAATTGGGATACGCCTCAAACAATCACAATTACAGGTTTAGATGATAGTGATGAAGACGGTGATATAGACGTAACTATTACAGTTGCCGTTGATGATGCACTTTCTGATGCTGCCTATGCTGGCTTATCTGAAACAACAACTGTAACCAATGAGGATGATGACTTTCCAAATATTTTAATTACTGAATTTATGTACAATACACCAGGCACAGATGATGAATGGATAGAGTTGTATAATAATAATGGTAGTGATGTAGATATCTCTACATGGACCCTAAATGTTGGCCCTAATACTTTTACCTTTCCACCATCTACAAACTTTCCAAATAACACCTACATTACAATAGCAATGGGTAGTAATGGTGATGGAACCTATAATAATGATAATCCCTTCACTCCTAATTATAGTAATGTTGCAGACCCCTTAGAATCCACCAATGATACCAACAATATGAGCAATGGTGCAGCTACCATCACACTTGAAAATATTGCTTCAAGTATTATAGATACTGTAGTCTATGATGATGGTGATGTATCATCCACCGATGGCTCTGGACCTAGTTATGAGATTATAGATACAACTGCAGATAACTCTTCGACGGCTTCCAATTGGCAAGCTAGTATTTTTAACGGAGGTACTCCAGGAAACACTGAAATATCCTGGACAGGAACTACTAGTAGCGACTGGGCAACAACAACAAATTGGAGCACAGGAGCTGTTCCTACTAGTAGTGATATTGTTTTTATAAATGGCACCTTTACCAATGAGCCTTCTATTGTTACAAGCACAGATGCTGCAGCTAACTCACTATTTGTAGCCACAGGCAACACCCTAACCATAGACAAGACCTCTTCTTTAACTGTTGCTGGAGACTTTACCAACACAGGTAGCGTTACTCTAAACTCTACCGCAGATGATTTTTCTTCTCTAATTGTGGAAGGAACCGCTAGCGGAGATATCCTTTACAATAGGTTTGTAAATGTATATGACGACACCCTTGGCGGCGGTTGGGATTTTGTAGGAGCCCCTGCCGGGATGACCATTGCAGATTTTATAACGGCAAATGGAGCCAACATACAAGTACTTGGTGATGATTATGCATTTGCCCAGTATGATAATGCGACTGGACAGTATACTAGATACGCAACAGCCTCACAAACAGGAAGCTTTACACCTGCACAAGGGTATGCATTGGCAATGTCACCAGAGGATCTACCTCCACCTCCATCAGGTGGCGTACCTGGAACCACAGTAGCCTTTACTGGTGCTATGGAAACTACATCTCAAAGCATCAATATTGTTAACAATCATGACGGCGCCGGAGGTAGAAGATGGAACTTGGTATCAAATCCTTTCCCTTCATATATATCAGGAAATACTGCTGCAGGAGTTACTAACTTTATAGATGCAAACAGCACTGTTATTGATAATGAGCGTTTGGCTGTATATGGTTGGAATGGCTCTGATTACGATATTTACAACCAGCTTTCAGGTGGTTTTTCAATAGCTCCTGGTCAAGGATTTTGGGTAGCTGCAGCAGGCACATCAGATGCCGCTCTTGATTTTACAGCTGCTATGCGTACTACTACAGGAACTGGAGATTTTGTTTCAGGACCACAGCTACTTACTTACAATTTAGGATTAAAGCTTTACAATGGTGAGATAGAAAGAGCAGCAACCAATTTCTACTTTAGAGATGGTCTTACCCTAGGTCTTGATCCTGGATACGATGCAGCAGCATACAACCAGTCAACAAAACTAAGTTCAAGACTGACCGGTGGAAGCCAAGAAACAGCATTTGCTATAAATGCTATGGATATTGATGATTTGCAAAACACTAGAGTGCCGCTAGAGATACGGCAAAATGCAGGACAGGCCTTTACTATTAGTATTTCAGATATGGAACTGCCTCAAGATATCTCTGTATATCTAGAAGATACCTTAAACGGTACTCTTACTTCACTAAAAGACGGAGACTTTGCGCTAACAGCACAAAGTAATCTTAGCGGTATAGATAGATTCTTTATTGTCTTTAAAGACAATAGCGTACTATCTAGTGGAGATACCCTTGGTATAAACACGCTAAATGTATACAAAGCAAATACAGATAGTTTTGTTACTATAGCAGGTATCACTCCAGAGTTAGGAAAGCTAAATGCTACTCTATACAACATACTTGGTGCAACAGTGCGTGAAAAAGCGTTAAACACTGCAACAGCAACCCAGAGATTATCTACAGAGGGCTTGGCAAGTGGCTTGTATATCATACAATTAAGAACAGGGAACCAAGTATTCACTAAAAAAATAGTGGTACAATAGTATCTTTGAAAAGTTTACACAAGCAGCATTAAAAACAAGCCGCTCGTTTAAGATAAAAAAAGGCGAAACACATATATGTTTTGCCTTTTTGTTTATGTTTGAAAATTAAATTAAGTATATAAATGAAAAACTCAGAAAATCTACCTAAAAACGTATCCTCAGACAAGGCCACTAATTATAATGGTGCACTGGCAACACTAGTAACTGTATTTTTCTTTTGGGGATTTATAGCTGCTGGAAACGGTGTATTGATTCCGTTTTGTAAAACCTATTTTAATCTAGACCAGTTTCAGAGCCAATTAATAGATTTTGCTTTTTATGGGGCATACTATATGGGGGCGCTTATGTTATTTGTAGTATCTAGTCTAAAAAAGACTGACATTATGAATAAATGGGGATTCAAAAGCGGAATTGTAAAAGGGTTGGTTTTATCTGCTCTTGGAGCTGGAGCCATGATATTGGCAGTTAATGGAGCAGAGGCAGGAGATTCCTCTGCATTTGCCTTTATTTTGGGCGCACTATTTATTGTAGCCCTAGGATTTTCTTTGCAGCAGACGGCTGCGAATCCTTTTGCGGTAGCTTTAGGCGATCCAGAAACCGGCTCTCATAGATTAAACCTAGCAGGAGGAATTAATTCTTTAGGCACAACTGTTGGACCTTTAATAGTGGGTGCAGTGTTGTTTGGGACTGCTGCTAAGGTAGATATGGCAGCGTCTATTTCAAATGGAAGTATTACTTTATCCTCTGTTCAATATCTTTATGTAGGAGTGGGACTTTTATTTCTTTTGTCTGCGGCCTTATTTAAATTTTCTAGCAAGCTACCTGATGCCAAAGCAGATTCTAGTTTCTTAGGAGCTAATAAGGCATTAAATACGCTACTTACAATTACAGTACTACTAATTGTTGTTTTCTTTTTTGTGTTTAGACAATATTCAGGCCTGGCTCCAGGAGCCAAGCTAGATGCTGCGGCAGATCATTTAATTTTAATTCTTTCAGCTATCGGTCTTTTGGCTATTGTAGGAGGTTTGTTAGGAGCCAATAAAATGGCAAAGTCAAATCCTCAAGGCTGGGGAGCCATGCAGTACCCTCAACTTGTACTTGGGATGTTGGCTATTTTTACCTATGTTGGTGTAGAGGTTTCTATAGGTAGTAATCTAGGAGAATTGTTAATGACCAAAGCCTTTGGAAGTCTAGGGGAGTCAGAGGTGGCACCATTTATTTCTCTTTACTGGGGAGGTTTAATGATAGGTAGATGGGCTGGGGCCATTACGGTATTTAATCCCTCAAAAGGATTAAAAAAAATACTTTATATAGTGGTTCCTTATGTTGCTTTTGGGGTAATTTTATTGGCTATTTATTTAGCAGAATTTGAAGTAGTTCATTTACTTGGGTTTTCTGGGTGTGTTGCCTTGCAAATAATAGGTTTCTTTCTCGGAAAAGATACCCCAGCAAGAACACTAAAAATATTTGGCATATTAGGTATGGCAGCAATGCTTGTAGGGCTATTCACTACTGGTAATATTGCAATTTATGCCTTTTTAAGCGGAGGTTTGTTTTGCTCTATTATGTGGCCTTCTATATTTTCTTTAAGTATAAAAGGACTGGGCAAATATACCTCGCAGGGTTCTGCATTTCTAGTAATGATGATTTTAGGTGGCGCCATTATTCCGCCCATTCAAGGAAAATTGGCTGATATTATAGGGATACACGAGTCTTACATCATTTGCGTGTTGTGCTTTGCGTATTTAGCCTTCTTTGCTCAAAAAGTAGGAAGCCTTCACCAAAAAAATGCTTAATTAATATTTTTCTTTAGCCATTGTATATTTTTAGAAATACTTTGAGGCTCAATCTATACAGCCTTCAAAAAAGCGCATAAAAAAACTCCTTACAAACAGTAAGGAGTTTTTTTATATGAGATGCCTATTGTTACATCATCCCTGGCATTCCTCCACCACCCATAGGAGGCATTGCTGGAGTATCTTCTTTAATGTCTACCAAAGCGCATTCTGTGGTTAAAATCATACCAGCAACAGAGGCTGCATTTTCTAGTGCAATTCTAGTTACTTTTTTAGGATCTATAATTCCTGCCTTTAGCATATCAACGTAGGTTTCAGACTTTGCGTCATACCCGTAGTTTTTCTTTCCTTCTAAGACTTTATTTATCACAACACTTCCTTCACCTCCAGCATTTTGAACAATAGTGCGCAAGGGCGCCTCTATAGCCTTAGCTACAATTTGTACTCCTGTTGTCTCGTCTAGATTTGTTGTTGTGATTTTTCCAAGGGTGTTTTGTGCACGTATCAGGGCAACTCCACCACCTGCAACAATACCTTCTTCAACAGCAGCTCTAGTGGCGTGAAGCGCATCATCTACACGGTCTTTCTTTTCTTTCATTTCTACCTCACTGGCAGCACCTACATATAATACCGCTACACCACCCGCTAGTTTTGCTAGGCGTTCTTGAAGCTTTTCTTTATCATAGTCACTGGTGGTTGTCTCAATTTGAGATTTAATTTGTCCTACACGAGTTTTGATATCTGTTTTCTTTCCAGCTCCATTTACAATGGTTGTATTGTCTTTGTCTATAGTTACTGTTTCTGCAGTTCCTAACATTTCAATGGTGGTATTCTCTAGCGTAAAACCTCGCTCTTCACTTATTACTGTTGCTCCAGTTAAAATAGCAATATCTTCAAGCATTGCTTTTCTTCTATCACCAAATCCTGGCGCTTTTACCGCAGCAATCTTTAAAGATCCGCGCATTTTATTAATCACCAAGGTAGCTAGTGCTTCTCCATCTACATCTTCTGCGATGATAAGTAAAGACTTCCCTTGTTGAGCAACTGGTTCTAAGACAGGCATTAGATCCTTCATAGAAGAGATCTTTTTATCACACAATAAAATCATTGGGTTTTCCAGTTCTGTCTGCATTTTCTCACTGTTTGTAACAAAATAAGGAGATAGGAAACCACGATCAAACTGCATTCCTTCCACAACATCTACGTAGGTGTCTGTACCTTTAGCCTCTTCAACGGTAATGACACCTTCTTTACCAACTTTTCCAAAAGCCTTTGCAATTAGACTACCAATAGCCTCGTCATTGTTTGAAGAGATGGCAGCAACTTGTTTAATCTTTTCGCTAGAGTTTCCTACTTTGGTGGTTTGTTTCTCAAGATCCGTAACAATAGCCTCTACAGCTTTGTCAATCCCTCTTTTTAAATCCATTGGGTTGGCACCAGCCGCAACGTTTTTAAGTCCTTCTTTTACGATTGCTTGCGCCAAAACAGTTGCTGTTGTAGTTCCATCACCAGCCAAGTCGTTGGTTTTGCTTGCTACTTCTTTTACCATTTGAGCACCCATGTTTTCAAGGGGGTCTTCTAATTCAATTTCTTTGGCTACAGAAACTCCATCTTTAGTTACAACTGGAGCTCCAAACGATTTGCCAATAATTACATTACGCCCTTTAGGACCCAATGTTACCTTTACTGCATTTGCCAATGCATCTACACCACGCTTAATGCCATTACGAGCATCTAAGTCAAATATTATATCTTTTGCCATGTTATTTTAATTTTGAAACCCATTAAACAACGGGTTTATAGTAGTTACTAATTGTTAATCTTTTATTTAGATAATTGCAAGGATGTCTTCCTCGCGCATAATTAAATACTCTTTGCCATCTAGTTTTAACTCTGTGCCGGCGTATTTACCATACAGTACAGCATCACCAACTTTTACGGTCATCTTGTGGTCTTTTTTACCATTTCCTACAGCAGCTATAATGCCCTGTTGTGGTTTTTCTTTAGCGCTATCTGGTATGTATAATCCAGAAGCTGTTTTTGTTTCTGCCGCTTGTGGTGTTACCACAACTCTATCTGAAAGAGGTTGAATTTTTAATCCCATTATTATATTAGTTTTTAATTTCTGCCAAAGCAAAAATTGTATTAAACGTTATTTATTACAATTACTTATTGGCAGAAAGTGTGCCAACACCTTAAAACTGACATTTTTATACCTACAAAAATAAAAAATGCCAGCTTAGTGACAAGCTGGCATTTTTTTTAAGTGTTCTGTTTTTTATGGAGTCTCTACAGGACGTAGTCTCTTGTGTTGGTAAGGCGGTTTGTATCACCTCTGTATCTTGAATGCTTGATTGTTGTGTTTCAATGCTTCCTACAAGAGGAATGCTTGATAGTAAAATTAACACAAGTAATAAACCTCCAAGGGTCCATGTAGACTTGTCTAGAAAATCTGTGGTTTTTTGTACACCACCCATTTGTGTGGATCCTCCACCTCCAAATGAAGAAGATAATCCCCCCCCTTTTGGGTTTTGAACCATTATTACTACTACTAGCAAAAATGCTACGAAAATTATTAAAACTAAAAATATTGTAAAGGTACTCATGGTGCTTCTGTGTTTATCAGTTTTTCTACTGCTCTAATTTGGTCTGCAAAGAAACCACTTTTTTCGGGATTTTTCAAAATTAATATTTTATAAGCCTGAATTGCCTTTTTATAGTTTTTTTGTTGCAGATATACTTTAGCCAAAGTCTCTGTCATCAGGGAGTTTGAGGGCTTTGAGTCTTCTTGGGGTAGGGTTTTGTTGCTGGGGGCTATTTTTTGATGCTTTAATTTTCGGCTTTTTATTGATGAATTTTTCAATCAAATCATACTTGTGCTCCTTTTCTTTGGTTGTGTTGCTTGTCTTTTGCTCTTTTGTCTGCTCACGTACAATAGGGGTAGCGCTGGTTAATTGCAGCCACTGAGAAAAAGAATGCCTGTCTTTTTTTGAAAAGGCAAGCGGAGTATCAATCCCTAGCTGGCTTAGAGGCAGACTCCTTATCATTAGCGCTATTTGAAGTGTCTTCTTTGTTAGAAAATTCCTGGGATACAGCGATCATTTGTTCTATATCTGCTATTTTCTTTTCAAATAAGTTTGGATCTAAAACAGCTTCGGCATCTTCTAGAGCCTTTTGCTGTTCTTGCTTTTGTTCTGTATCAATGGTTTGAGAGAGATCCTCGCCAATTTCAATATCATACTGCGCCAATGGCCTGGTCGTTGCTTAAAATTTGCAATGAAATTTGATCCTGCTCAAAGCTCTCTGAGGTAATAAACTCAAACAATATGTCTCTATTGGTGGTGTGCGCCGCCGTAAGTTTAAGGGCGTCGTTGTATCTAAAACTCTCTTGGTTTTTTAAACCCTTTAGCCATAATGCTCTCGCGCTTTGAAAGTAGGGGTAGGTGTCAATAACTTCAACCAAATCGGGGAGTGCCTGCTTTGTTATTTGCTGGGGGTCTGCTAGTAAAAAGGTATAGTTTTGTGTGTTCAAAATATTACCAGTTTGCGAGTGATTTATTAAATATATCTTGAGTGATACGCTCAAATATTTCATTTAAAGCATCATCTAGTTCTGAGCCTGTCAACAAGCTTTGCCCGGTGTAATCTTTGTAAAATGAAAAGCGTTGTTCAAACCCTTTTTCTTCACTGTTTTTATTGAAAAAACGCACATTAATACTTATGGTTAACCTGTTTTGTGCAGCAGTGTTTTGGGAGGTTGCTGTAATGGGTGCGATGTAATACTCTGTAATTTCGCCTTCATAGGTAAGATCTCCACCACTGTTCACTAAATCTAGGCTAGTTTGGTTTAGCAGCAGGTCTTGAAGCTGCTGGGTAAACTCTCTTGCCATACCAGGCTCTACAATAGCAGCGTTGTTTTGAAAGTAATTTACTTGAAATGATTTGGTCTTGCTGTAATCAATATCTGCTCCTGTAAAAGAATAGATACCACATCCTGTTATAGCAGTGCTAAGGATTAAAAAAATAAAAAATGAGATTCCTTTTTTTAACATATATTGGTTGTTACTACAAAAGCAAGATTTGTGTCTTAGGTATTCAAAGATACTATTTTACATTACAAATCATATTGTTTGATTTTACGATATAATGTACGTTCAGAGATGCCAAGTTCATCTGCAGCATCTTTGCGTTTACCATCATATTTTTCTAGCGATTTTTTTATCAGCTCTAGTTCTTTTTCTTGCAAAGACAAACTTTCTTCTTCTTTGACATCTTCTACAAAATCATAATTTCCTTTTCTAAGCTCAGCGTCACTATTTGGCATATCTAAAACTTCTACTTTGTTAGCCATAGGGTTGTCGTTTGGCTCCTCTTCAACAATGGCTGCAAGCACCGCTTCATTGTTTTGCTCTTGGCTGTATATCTTCTTTATAAGAGATGAGTTTTCTTCTTGTACTTTATTTGCATTTCCAGTTTTCATGAGTTCCATGGTAAGCTTTTTAAGATCGTTTACATCTCGTTGCATATCAAATAAAACCTTGTAAAGTATTTCTCTCTCATTAGAGAAATCTCCTTCTGCTTTTTTTGTGCTAATAACCGCAGGCAAATTGCTAGACATGTTTGGCAAGTACTGGCTTAAAGTAGCCGCGTTAATTTCTCGCTGTTGCTCTAGCACAGATATTTGTTCTGCCACATTTCTCAGCTGTCTTATGTTTCCGCTCCAGCGATACTTTAATAACAAATCTATAGCGCTTTGATCAAGGCGCAGGGTAGGCATTTTATATTTTTGAGCAAAATCACTAGCAAATTTCCGAAACAATAAATGAATATCTTCAGACCGCTCACGAAGTGGAGGCAGGTTAATATCTACCGTACTGAGACGGTAAAATAAATCTTCTCTAAAATTTCCTTTTTCAATGGCCTCCACCATTTTTACGTTGGTGGCCGCTACAATGCGCACATCTGTTTTTTGGATTTTGGAAGACCCAACCTTTAAAAACTCCCCATTTTCTAGTACACGCAATAGTCTTACCTGGGTAGGTAGGGGCAATTCTCCAACTTCATCTAAAAAAATAGTTCCGCCATCTGCCACCTCAAAATAACCGCTACGGGTTGCAGAGGCTCCTGTAAAGGCTCCTTTTTCATGTCCAAAGAGTTCACTATCGATGGTTCCCTCTGGTATGGCGCCGCAGTTCACGGCAATGTATTTTCCGTGTTTTCTGTGAGACAGCGCATGTATAATTTTAGGCACGCTTTCTTTTCCAACACCACTTTCTCCGGTAACTAGTACTGAAATATCTGTGGGCGAAACTTGAATTGCTTTTTCTATGGCACGATTAAGTTTAGGATCATTTCCTATAATTCCAAATCGTTGCTTTGTTGCTTGTACACTTTCCATAGGTTTTAATTTTTTCTGTCCTTATGCTTTACTCAAACCAACTGCCTGGCCAATTAGTGTAGCACTTGTGCAGTTTGTTATTTTTACATTTACAAAATCTCCAGGTTGGTAGGTCTCTTTAGGAAACACCACAACAATACTTTGCTGGTTTCTACCACTCCATTGGTCTTGGTTTTTCTTAGAAGAACGCTCAATGAGCACCTCGGTAGTCTTGCCAACAAACTCTTGGGTTCTGTAAGCTCCGTGGGCACGCTGGGCCTCAACTATTTCTGTCAGTCTTCTTTTTTTAGTGGCCTCTGGGATGTCATCTTCAAACTTTCTAGCGGCCATCGTCCCTGGTCTTTCAGAGTATTTGTACATGTATCCAAAAGCAAACTTGACTTGTTGCATTAGGGCCAAAGTGTCTTGATGATCTGCTTCTGTTTCTGAGGGGAAACCAGTAATTAAATCTTGAGAAATGCTGCAATCTGGCAGTATTTCTTTAAGCTTTTCTACCAGTGTAATATACTGCGCTACGGTATGCTGGCGGTTCATTTCTTTTAAAATACGATCACTACCACTTTGCACTGGCAAGTGTACATGATTGCAAATATTTTTGTGTTTTGCCATAACTACAAACACATCCTGGGTCATGTCTTGTGGGTTTGAGGTAGAGAAGCGAACTCTCATATGGGGCTGCGCGGTGGCTACTTGATCTAGTAGTTGAGAAAATGAAATGGCCGTGGCTTTTTGCATTTCTGTGGCATTTTTAAACTCTTTTTTTAGCCCCCCACCATACCAAAGGTAGCTGTCCACATTTTGCCCTAATAAGGTAATTTCTTTGTAGCCTTTTACAGACAGCTCATTAATTTCTTCTAAAATGCTTCTAGGGTCACGGCTTCGCTCTCTCCCGCGGGTAAAAGGCACCACACAAAAGGTGCACATATTATCACATCCTCTGGTGATACTCACCAGGGCATTGATACCGTTACTGTTTAATCTTACCGGAGAAATATCTCCATAGGTTTCTTCTTTAGATAGAATTACATTTACAGCATCTTTTCCATCTTCTACTTCTGCCAGAAGGTTAGGAATGTCTTTATAAGCATCAGGGCCAACCACCATGTCTACTATTTTCTCCTGGTCTAGAAATTTTTCTTTCAAGCGCTCTGCCATACAGCCCAAAACACCAACTTTCATTTTTGGATTGTGATCTCTCTTTACGGCGTTGTATTTCTCTAATCGCTTGCGAACAGTTTGTTCTGCCTTATCTCTAATAGAACAGGTGTTTACCAACACCAAATCTGCTTCTTCTAGTATTTGAGTGGTGTTGTATCCTTGTTTACTTAAAATGGAAGCCACCACCTCGCTATCACTAAAATTCATGGCGCAGCCATAACTCTCTATGAACAATTTCTTTGTATTGTTGTTTTTGGGAGTGACATCAAGGGCATTGCCTTGCACATTTTCATCAATCGTTTTTTCCATATACTAGATACTCTCTTTTGAAAATTTATTTCAATTAGTATGCAAAGATAAAGAAAACGTATCGTTTATGACATTATGGCAGATTTATTTTGATTTGAAATAGTCAAAAGGTAATAGCTAAATTACCGTTTTCTACTTCTGTTGGTGTAACAATTACGGCATCTAGACAAATACGTAACAGATAATTCATAAACACCATAGGTATTTCCAATTTTTGAGGTGTTATAATCGTAAGAAAGACCAAACCTAAAATTATCATAATTAAGCCCAACATAGCTGTTTATAGATGTTAACAGATGACCATTTAATCCGTTTTTTGCAGGATTAGTTACCGCAGTAACTCCCAAATTAATATCATCAGATAAATTTACCATAGGGCCAATATCTAGACGATTATACTCTCCCTGTTGCATGTAGTTTGCGACAATCTGAACATTATTATCAAGTAAAACAGGAAATCCAATGTTTGCATGAACAGAGTAGAATATGTCTAGGGGTACATTTTCACCCTCAATAAAAGATATGTTAGGTCTGTTAATGTGTTTTATAGATGCACCAATCCAATAACTAACACCATCACGCTCTTCTCGTTCAAATACGTAACCTGTTGAGATGTCAGTAAAAAAGATATTATCAAGACCATTTACAGATGGATCAATAGAGTTTGGCGCTATTGTATTTGAATTAAGGTCAATTTGATCAGATAACAAAATATTCCCAAAGGCAAAGTTTTTTAAACCAAAGCCAACTTCTAAAGCAGGCCTAAAGTACCAACCACCGTTTAGGTATACTCGATGCGCATAGTTTATATTTACTTGGCTATAATTATAGTTTGTTTTAGACTCATTATGATTTAAAACACTTACACCAAATCCGTAACCCATTCTAGGTCCATAATCAACCGATGTATTCCAAAATAAATATTCTGTATTAACTTTCAAATCAAGATTAGGCCATTGTGTTCTATGGATGAGTCCCATATGAGTTCTACCGCTATCTTCAAATCCAGAGAACCCTGGGTTAATTGACTCTAGTATATAGACTGATTGAGTAAATAATGGGTCTTGCGCCAGAGTAACTTGACATTGTAAACAAAGACCGATAAACAATATTAAAAATTTTCTCATACTACCTAATTAATGTAAATGGTCCATCTTGAATAATAATTTCACCATAAGATGTCTTGGCTTTAAACGTGTAATAGTAGTTTCCATTTTCGGCGAGTTTGTTTTTTAAAATTCCATTCCATCCGCTGATATTATCTCCACTCTCAAAATATATCTGACTTCCCCAAGTATCAAAAATCCGTAATTCAAGATTGTTTAATCCCGAATATTCTGGCCTAAAATAGTCGTTGAGATTATCTTGATTGGGAGTAAATGCATTAGGGAAAATAAGTTTATATCCTTTTTCAATGATTATATCAGAGGAATACGTGTAGGTACATCCAAAAGGATATGTAACTGTAAGGGTTACCGTATACGTTCCCGGAGTTGTGTATGTGTGGGTTGGGTTTTCTTGATTAGAGAAATTTCCATCACCAAAGTCCCAAATAATAACCTGATAATCTCCTCCAGTTAGGTTTATAAATTGAATTGGTTCCAAAATTGAATAAAAACCAAAGTTTATAAAACCAACAGATGTTTGATCAAAATTAACCTCACCAATTTCTGGCAAATCAACGTTAAAAGAATAATTGGCTATACATCCAATTGAATCTGTTACAGTAAGGGTAACGGTGCCATTTTGAGTGGCCGTCATTATTTCGCCATTTACGCCACTAACCTCTCCGCTAGACCACAGATACGTATAATCTGGAATACCTCCTGTTGTGCTTGCTGTAAAGACTTGATACAATTCTCTTGTATCACAATCAGCAATAGTTTCAGTTGTTACAGTAACATCTAATGGGTCAAACCTATTGACCTCCCATTGTCCTGTTATCTGACAATTATTATCATCAACCACAGTTACAAAATAAACGCCTGGGCCAATGTTTATCAAATCTTCTGTTGTGGCTCCATTACTCCACGTAATGCTGTAGGATGAGGACGAACTTACCGTACCTCCAGTAATGGATAAATTTATTGAGCCACTATTTGGGTCATCACAGTCAAAGGCATCTGTTACAGTTGCTGAAATTTCTAGAGGTGCCACAGGTAATATGACAAATTCTTGTTCAATTACACAAGGCCCAATAGGACTACTATCTGTAACAGTTACATTGTATATTCCTGCTGGTAAATTATTTCTGACAATTCCTGCAGATGGATCATCCAACCAAAAGACAGTAAATGGTGCTACACCACCAACTATATTAATTGCGATACGTCCATCATCTTCACCAGAACATGATATTTGATCTACATCTGGATCTAGCGTAAAAATTGGGGCTTCCAAAACCTCAATTTCATATTGTCTTTGACAACCAAGAGCGTCTGTAATGGTAATAGTATAAATTCCAGGAGAAAGGTTTTCTTGCACTAATCCCGAACCTAGAGTTACTCCAAAGTATATCATAAGGTTCTCCAGTTGTAAAAGGAACACCCCCAACAATTGATTCAATTTCTATAATTCCATTATTGTATCCATAACAAGTAACGTCTGTAACATTTATAGTTGCTGTTATTTCATCATTTTGTACAATTACTTCTGTGAGAGTCTCGGTACAACCAGAGGTATCTGTCACTACCAGGGTGTATGTTCCTGGGAATAAATCAAAAATATCTGGATCTGGACTCGTAAAACCGCCCGGGCCAGTCCAAGAATATGTGTAACCAGGGCGCCCACCGTTTGCCTCAATATCAATACTTCCTGTATTAAATCCATAACAATCGATATCGACTTTTTCAATTAAAGTAATTGTGAGCAATTCAGGCTCAATAATTTCTAGTGGGTCAAGAACCAAAACACAACCATTTTCATCTGTAACCGTAAGCACATAGACCCCAGGAGGCAGGTTTGTAAGATCTTCATCATCGGAGTATACAACTCCATCTCCTCTTTTCCCATTCATAGGTATAATCTAGCGTTCCTCCAATAATTGTTACGGCAATCTGCCCGTCGTCAAAACCAAAACAGGTTATATCTTCAAACACATCCAAACTACCCAAAAGAAGTTCTTCAGGTTGTGTTATTATGTATGTATCAGTAAACTCACAACCCTCTGAGTCGGTTATTATCTAATGTATAGGTGCCAGGCTCCAAATTTTCAATATCTTCATCATTGGAATAATCTACTCCATCTTTTAACCATGATATGATAAAAGGATCACCTGTTGTAAAAGGTACTCCTCCAGTTATTGTGATTTCAATTTGAGCATTATCAAATTCAAAGCAGGCGCTGTTTGTAACAATGGCCTCCACATTTATTTGAGGGTTAACAGTAACCACAATAGTAAAAGGATCTCCCGGACAAATCTCAGAGTTTGGTATTACGGTGTAGGTTGCGGTAGCAATTACCCCTGATATTGGATTAGATAAGGTTTGAGAAATATTATTTTGTGGTGTCGTTTCGCCAGAAGTTCCAAGTATTGCTCCAACAGGATCTATTATAGGAGCAGACCAAGTGTATGTTGTTCCTAGTGGTACGATATCTCCGTTAGTTTCATCAGGGTCTATACTAAAAGTTTCTCCACTACAAATTGTTGTTGTAAAATCACTCAGTATGGGTATTTGATACACAATTATGTCTACTATCTCAGATGTAATGGTCAGAGCATCCTCCATTTCCTGGGAATGATATCACGACATAGTAATATATTGTTCCAGAGGTATCGGTAGGGGGGTTATAAGTAGCCTGGTTGGCACCTGGTATTATAGTACCGCCAACGGTTGTTGGAGCAGTATTGCTATACCATTGGTATGTTGGTGTTCCAGTTCCGTCTTGGTATGCAACAGTTAGTGGTGGTGTTACACCGTCTAACACACAGCA
>CALSSW010000004.1 GCA_943789105.1 uncultured Ulvibacter sp.
AAATAAAATCTTCAAAAACATATTCCATTGGAAGAAGGAAAGCGAAAAGTTTTAAATCATTTTTATAATCAAACGAAATACAGTTGGTGAGAAACAATTGGCAATAATCACGAACTGTTTCAAACTCACCAAACATTGGATTGAATGAGATTCTGGAACATTGTTCAGCTGTTGCTCTTTCGTCCGTTACTTCATCTAATATAAAAAGGATTTCCCTCAAGTTCTTCTTGTTATCCTGGCTCGAGGTAACATTAAATAGGAGAGTAGTAACATACTTTATTATGCGATTGAATTCATTATCAAAAACGAAAGCATCATATGTACAATTGAGTTTGTGCCATTTACCTTTGCTTAAGTTTTCGTTAATGTATTCGTTAGTATTTAGTCTTCCTTTGATAAATGATAATTCACGATTTACTTCTTCATATTGCTGGTAGATAGAAGAGTTTAAAAGTTCGCGGGTGTATTTTGAGAAGAGATAAATTAAAACTTCAAAAAAGTCACTTTTTGCACTACCTAATGAAGCTTGATAATTGGGAAATTTAATTTTGCGACAATAACTTAGCCACCAAAGGATATGGTTTTGGATTTGATTTACTTCATTTTTTGAATAATCTTTTTCAGGATCAAAAAATATCTTCGGTAATAAATTAATTTTATTTCCTTCGTAATGGATTACACCCACATATTTATTTGATTTTAATTCATTTGACTTATGTATGAATTGAAGGAATCTTTGTGACTCTATTTTATCGTTCTCATTTTTAGAGTAGAATGAATTCTTTTCACGACTATTCCAGATTTCATCAAGAAATCCTTCCAAGCCCTTAAATGAGTCTTGAATATCTATCTTATTTTGATATTCAAAAAGATTAATCATTTTTACCTGTGATTTTTAATGGCCAATTATTTTCTTCAATAGTAAGACCTGCAGAATTTAGTATTCCCTTGACTTCTTTTTCGTCATTCATGTAATATTCAAGTAGAAGAGGAATCACTTTTTTGTTCATTCTCTCAATTAAATTTTTATTTTCTCCCATGAAATAAGCATGCCCTATTTGAAAATCGTGACCTTTAGATTTAATAATTTGCTGATTGATTTTTTTTAGAATATCTACATCATAGATTTCTTGACCTTCGATCTTATATTTCGGATACATTGATTCAAACTCAAATCTTCTTCTAAGAGCGATATCCAATAATGCTATTGATTTGTCAGCAGTATTCATAGTACCAATTATGAATAAATTGGATGGAACAATAAATGGATCTCCTGATGGTAACTTTGCTTCTAATGGAATTTTTCCATGAGATCTTTTGTCAGGCTCAATTAATGTAATAAGCTCTCCAAAAACTCTCGAAATGTTAGCTCGGTTTATTTCATCAATAATAATTACATAATTCTGTCGTTTAATTTGTTCTTTCTTGCCTGAAGAGACTTTACCTAGCTTTAGTAAATCAGTTAAAAGAGGGGTGTAGTATGATGCCAAACCTTGGATTTCTAAAACAGATTCAACCAAATACATTTTCTTAAGTGTTCCAATACTTAATGTATGTGCTGATCCTCCACTTGCTTTTCTAAAGTAGATTGATTTATTAGAAATAGCTGTAATGAAAAATGAAACCTTCTTCATTTTCACTTCAATCTCCTCAATTTCACCCTCTACTAAAGGATTTATGTATTGGTTAAACACTTCTTCAAATGGTTTTTTTGATAACTGTGGTTTTTCCGATTCTATCAGGTTTTTTAATGCCTTATCCGCAATTTCTTTAAAAACACCATCCTTTCTCTCAAAAGTGAGTTGGTTATCATTTTCTGTATCTGGTCTTAATCCTTGTATAAAATCTTCATAGCTGTAGTTCTGATGAAAAGTGATAAATTCAATTTTGTCATGAAGATTAATCTTAAACACTTCCAGAGCCTCATTATACGATTCTATTACACGATTCTCAATTATCTGTGCAGCTCTTAATATTGTATTATATGTTTTTCCTGTTCCTGGAGGGCCGTAAAAGATTTGATTTAACGGAATATCTGTTGTCATAGTTTTCTTTTTTAAATCAATGTTAATTCCTTCTGTTTCAATGTTATTGAACTTATTTCTATAGTTTTTGTCAAATACCGCCTTTCTAAATGCTTTATTATCATATTCTTTCTCTTCTGTATTATTATCTCTCAGTAATTCGGATGCTATAGATTCTTTAATACTATCATAATTTTTTAAAAAAATATCTGATGTGCTTTCTTCAAAAAAAGCTGCTGTGTCGGGTTTTCCAAAACTTTGTTTTTTTAGTCCTTTAAATTCTGAATTAATAGGATTAATAAAACCAAACTCATCTTTTTTTAAGCTTAAGCAATATCGTTTGCCTATCTGAAAAGACATTTGACTGCTCCCTGTACTAAAGACTATTTTTTCACTATTTTCGATTTTCTAAATCATTCAATTAATCTGTCTAGTACGTTAAAAAACACTCCATTAGACCTTGCTGTACTAGACTTGATTCTATTTTCAAAGTCTTTGCCGTCAACTTCAAGATCATTCTTCCAGTCGAGAAATTCTATCCATCTATTCCAGGCAGCCATTTTAAAACCATAATCACCATCTTCATTTTTTTCAGCTGCTTTTTTCCATGAATCTTCTAGCTCTCCTTTCAATATGGCTTTTATGTTAGATATATCATTATTTATATCCCAAATTTGAAAATCTTCCTCACAAATATTATGTTTCAAAAACCAGGACTTTACTTCTGGCATTCTATTGATGTATTCATTTACTGTGGACTCATTCTTAATATTCCTTATTTCTAAACAATATTTTTTGAATTCTTCTTTTATACTGGAATACTCATCCATAAGTAACTCCCAGTCTTTTTTCCTTGTTTTTGCATTTTTATAAGATTTTGGTGCGTTGGCAACCTTTTTTGCAGACATATGCAATTGTCCATTTTTTACAAATATTTCATATATAAACCAACACGCCTCTTCGCCAAAATTGTCACTTATTCTATTATAAAATTCTTCGTTTGAATTATCATAAACTTTTATTTTATTATTGTACTTCAGGATTTTCCGCCCAATGTGTGATCCTGTCGTCTCCTCTAGTACAAGAAGGTAAAAGGGTCCATCAAATTCATCATTGTTTACAAAAACGGAATCAAATTTTCCGGAGGCAAAAATAATTTTATTATTTAAATTTTTTATGTTGGCTGTATGATTGGAGTTGTCCGTGGGGTTGAAATCAAAATGATTTATATTAATTAAATCAACTATATCTTGCCCACCTTCTACGCTAATTGGATAATTAGGTCTTTCTTGACCAAGGGCAGTACCCCAACTTGCAGTGTTGCCAGCTGATTCCGTATCGCCATTAAAGTAAAGTGATGTTATATCTAGTTTCATAATTGATTAAATATTTGTTTAAAAATTTTCCCTGTAAGACTCACATCCCAACCATTACCAGCTCTTTTACAGATTTGTTGATAAGATTGATTTCCAAAATTAAACTCCCCATCATCAAAGCCCATGAGTCTGTAATGCTCTGTCATTGATAATTTACGCACAATAAACTTTCCCTTTTTTGGTGGGTGTACAACACGTAATGAGTTATGATGAGGTTCAGTTATTGTGATTGATGTGCCATCATGTCTTATTTTTTTATTATATATATCCAAACATAGAGGCTCCTTTACATTAAAATCTACCTTATGTAATTCTTCAAGCCTGGCAATTTGTTTTTCATTTAAAAATATATCTTTAGAAGGTTTTTTCATCTAAAAAGTCTTTAAACCTTTTTTTTAATTCTATTTTTCCAGGATCAATACTAAATTCTTGAGGAAGATCTCCAAGATAAGCGTAAATCCATACTCGCTCTCTATTTTGAGGTATACCATAGTGTTTCGTATTCATTAGTTTCCATACAACACTATAACCAAGTTTTTTTAACTCGTCTTGGATTTTTTCGAAAGTATCTTTATGTCTTTTGGTTATTAATCCTTTAACATTTTCAAGTAAAATATGCTTTGGTCTTTTGGCTTTACAAATTCTAATAACATCATAAAAAAGAGTTCCTCTGATGTCTAGCTCCCCTTTTCCTAGACCAGCAGAAGAAAACGGTTGGCACGGAAACCCGCCTGTAAACATATCAATATCAGGGATGTTATCTGTTTTAATTTTTGTAATATCTCCATAGTTTTTTATCCCGGGGTGATTTAATTCAAAAATCTCAGAAGCAAATTTATCGTTTTCAGAAAAACCAATAACTTCAAATGGTATTCCAGATTTATTTAACCCAAAAGATGCCCCACCATAACCAGCAAATGCTTCAAATACTCTCATTTTATTTATCATAATTAATTGAAATCTAGAAGTAATATTAGAGAATCTAAATTAATAATATTTGAAGAGTTTACTTATTTTTTTTTAAATAAGTTTTCATTGTTTTATTAAATGAAAAAATTAAATTACATTGAAACATTAAAAATAAATTTATGAGTAAAAATGCGATGAGTAGTGGGCAGGCAAGATCAATTAAATTGTCAGGTGATAGATTAAGGAAGCATTTTTATAATCAATGCACAGATTCTAATGGAAATATAAAAAAAGAAAATTTAATTGGTTTAAATAATCAAAATTTAGAAGGTTCTTATGTCTTAAAATCAGGAAAGAATTGGCAATTTCATTTAGGTAGTTTTTTGCCCTACACAAAAAACTGGGGCGTTCAATTTTTCAATCAGGGCAAAATTGTAAAGTACCAACTTGAGAGTAAGGATATTTTTTTTGATTTTCGTAGTGAAACTTTTTTGAGAACATTTATGTTAAAAGGTCATTTCTTTGTTGTTTACGATACAACAAATTGGCTGATTTTTGACAGTCAAGACATTATTGATTTAATGCAAGATCCGAGTATTGTTAAATGGAGGATTCTTGACAGTGGTAGGGTAAAGGGGGATTTTTATGAAAATGGTTCAAAGCGAACTATTTTTACACTTGAATATAGAGCTGAAATACACAAAAAACAATTTGTTTTTGGAGCCCATGGCGGTGGTGCTGGAGAAAAGTTGAAATATTATTTAAAAGAATATTTATTTTACACTTCTATTCCAGTTGCCTACGAACATTGGAAGTAGTGTCAGTAAACTCAATTTTTTGTTCATTTCTAATGTTAATGTCGTATTTTATTTTATCTACCCTTAAGTCTTCTCCTTTTTTTAGATAAGGGAAATTATTTGATTTGGTGTCAAAAACATTAATACCCAACAAATTAACCTTAATAAGATTCGAGTAATTTTTAAAATAATCATATTTAACCTTATTTGTTTTTTCAATTAAAATATTTGCAAGATCTCTATCATTTAACATTATTATTATCTCATCCATAATTTTCCTTATTGTTAAGCCAGTATCACTTGGAAGAAAATCACATACCACCATATGTTGATTTTTTAGTGAATTGTCTAATTGCTCCACAGAACTTATTGAAATCCAATCTTTAAAGGGCTGCATTCTAGATTTGACTTCTACTCCAAATTTATCGCTGAAAATAAAATCTATTTTCGAACCTTCAGGCCCCTGCCAGTTGTTAAGTTGATTAGATTTCGGAAATTCTTTAATTAATTTTTTTAAAATATAGAGTTCTCCAATTAGACCAATTTGCTTTTCCATTGATAATTCTAATGATTTACCGTTGGAAAAATAAAGCCAATCATCAATATATTTTTTAATATCTAATGGAGATGCTATTTCTTTTTTTGATAATTCGAAAAGCACATATTCAATTAGTGATGCAAATACCTCTAGTTCCGCATAATTATTTACTTTTGAGTGAATAACAACAAATAATTCTGCCTTGCGCTTCACTGTTAAAAGAGAGAATTTTTCGTATTGTTTGTTTATTTCCTTTCCCTCTAGAAAGGATATTTCAATACCAAAATCTAATGATGTGCTTCCACAAAATAAATCTATTAAATATTTTTTATATTTAAGTTTAATTTTAGAAGCCAATTGTAATTTCTTAAACTCTTCAATTATTTTCATCTCTTAGTTCTTCTGAGTATTCATTAATTAATTCTTCGGTAAAAAACACTGTTTGCTAACACTGAAATATAATCTATATCATTATTTGATCCCGGCATTGAAATTGACCAACCCCATAAATTTTGATCTTCAAATATTTTTAGATTTAGTTTATCATTTTCTTTGGGTTTTATAGGAAAAATTAAAAGTAACGGATTTTTTTTTCTGAATTTTTCTCTTTTCTCTGGCTGTTGTTCGATCTTTTTCGTTTTTGTAATCACCATTTAAGAACCTATATTCATGCTGAGGTATGCTTAGTTGATTTTTCGGGATTTTTAGATTTATGCCATCAATAGTTTCTTCTAGACCCCTTACAACTTTTTTGTAAGTTTTACCATTGATACAAACAACTTCTTTTGAAACACCTGTTACTAAGCTTACATCCCACTTTAATAACTTATTTTCAGGTTTTGATAAAAACTCTAATATAAATCTTAGAGGTAATTTTGCGCTTGTATTGCTTATTTTTTGATTAGGTAACTTGTATTTACTTATAAAGTTATTTATTATATCATTTGGCACATCCAAAAAACCTAATAAGTTATCCTTAGTTTGGTCTAAAAACAAACCAGGATAAGTAGAAGGATTATAATTAATACAATTTTTTGATTGGTGCATATTATCAATAAAGGATAATACAAGTTCATTGTTCCAAATTGTAGCCTCTTTATTGTTTAAAAATCGGACGGTCTCCATATTTCTTGCATCCAAAGATAATTTTAGAGTTATTTTTTGTGCCGATTTACTTTTAGCTCTTGATAGAACATTTAGGCCTTGGCGTGATTTCATATCTCTTACAGCTTCCTCAATTACAACATTTGGATGTCTGCGAATATTTAAACCAAAATCTTTAGGTGATTGTCCAAGTTGTTTCATTTCCTCAATCTGTTTGAGTAGGTCTATGACAGATTCTTCAATCAATTCAAATCTATTTTGAATTGTAGGAGTAGTATATACACTTAGATAAGTTAAAATATTTTTTTTATGTCCAAACCAACGCCCCATTTGCATAAGTGTGTCAAATGTTTTTGTTGTTCTCAAAAATACAGATGTAATTAAACCTTCAATAGTATAACCTCTTGAGAGAGATATACCACCAACCAAAATAGAATTTCTTTTCACATTTTTTTTGTAGGTAAGTGGTATTTTTGTTTTTTGATGTATATCATAAATGCTTGTAATAGCAATAGTTTTTTCAAGTTCATTCCAGAAATCTAAAATCGAATTGAATGGTTCAATATTATTTTCTGCCATTTCTCTAATCAATAAGAGCCAATCATCACTAACCTTATTCATGGAAGAATTTCGTATTATCTTATACAATTCTTCTATAAATTCATTTATCAATGAACTGAGCTCAATATGCCTGTCTGTAAACCTTGACACATTAAATAACATAGATAGATGATCCATTTCTGGTTTTTCTTCTCTCAAACAAGTAGCGTCAAATAAAAATCGGCAAATAGCATGCTTTGCGTAAATTGGTAATTCACAAAATTTATCATCTTTTTTTGCAGTAAAGACAAATTTTAATTCTTCCTCAAGTGCTTCATAATCACTGAAAACATCCAGAGAATAAACGTCAACAAAACTTTGAAAAAGTGTTTCTCTAACTCCAACATAAGAACTTGGTTTGTCTAATGCCCATATAAAACTTTTTGGAAACAAATCTGACCCATAGTCTTCATTTGTTCCTCTGTGGTCTATTAAAATATTAGCAAAAGGTGTTGCTGTAACCGCTAGATAAGTTGATACGTCAAACGAATTTAAAATATCTCTAATACCTCTATTTATTGCAGTTGGATCTTCTTCTATTTTTGTATTAACACTAGCATAATCACTTTCATCATCAATCAATAACACTGCTTTTTTTAATACACCACCTTTTCCTGCCTGACTCTCTAGCCATTTCTTTAAATTTTTTAGCGGTGTCACATTTTTCTTTACAACAGCAATTACTGGGACTTTTGTATTTTCTAGTGTAACACCATTAAGTTGCGCATTTGCTATTTTTTTATTGAAATCTGAGTCCGTAGAAGTAAGACTTATTGGCTTTTTTTTTGCTATTACGCCTACTAATCCCTTTCCTATTAAATCATGATTTAATCTATTTTGAGTTTGTTCTCTTAGAATATTTGTTGCACCAGCCAAAACGATTATCATGTCAAAACCAGTACCCATAGCAGCATTAGCTACACTGGCATAGTTAAGTGTTTTTCCAGATTGTACAAACCCAAAAACTAAGCCCCGTATATGTTTAATATTTTCCCTGTAAGGTGAGCCACAAAGATTCAAAATTGATTCTGTATCTTGTTTTAATGTGTAGTTAACTTGTGGTCCTAATTTTTCTTTGTAAAGATCACTAAATCTTTCACTGTAATATTTTTCATAGCCTTCAGTAGTTTTAAATTTAGAGAACCATTGTTTATCGTATTCTTCTGTGTTATCCTCAAGTCCAAAACCTGGTGAATATTTGACCATTATTTCCTCAAAAAGTGTCTTTGTGATGTAATCCCATCTAATGTTTTGTGTGTTCTCTTTAGCAGTGGGTTCTAGCATTACCTCTAAACTCTCATATGGTAGAGATTTCCATTTTTGAACCTTATCTAAAACATCTGATTCTTCAGGTAGTTCAAACAAATCATTGGCTTCATGTTTGTCAGCAAAATTCTTCTTTATAAAACTTATGATTTTTGATTCAAGACTCATATTTGTATTTTAAATTTTTTAATTCTTCATCAGTAATTAAACCACAATCAAACATTATTTTTGCAGTTTCTATTTTCTTTTTGTTTACTTCTGTATTATCAACTTTATTTAGATTTAAATAATACATTAAACTCTCATAGGGTAAGGTATTTTGTATCATTTCAAGCAGTTGAGTCAATTTAATTTCTCCTTTGTGATATAATTTTATTGCCTGACTTTTTTTGTTTAGCTCAAAAGTGATTTTACCATTTTCATTTTTCTCTAAATACCATAGATCTGATACATCTTTAAGTGATAATTGAGCTCTTTTTTTATAAGGTTTTCTGGCAATTTCAGTATAATTTAATATTGTATTTCTTAATACAGTTCGTATTTTTTTATCTGTTATGGAAATTTGACTTTTTTTAACTTCAATATTAAAAAGTTCATCAGCATTATCCTCACAAAATACAGCAACTCTAAACAAGTCATTAATCCTTAGGTTGCTTCCTAATCCTTCCCAACCAGACCAAGCTATTAGTCTGTTTTTTCGATAAATATATAAACCCGGTCCCATTCCAATCTCGGTGAGTTCATTCTTGAGTCTTTTGTCTTTTGGCTTTAACTTGCTGATGTGTGGTATTTGATGTGATTGTATTTCTAGTGTTATATTATCAATATATATGCTATCAATATTACTATGATTACTTGCAATATTATGCGAAAAAAAAGGATCTATGGGGTTTATTTCTTTGTCATTAATATAAAATTTAACTCCTTTAATAAGATTATATGCTACAGATATGTGGGTTCTCATTTTTGATAATATTTCGACTTCATCAATATTTTCACCCTCTAAGACATCATATAAAATAACCTCGGTTCCTTGTTCTTTAGGCTTTAAAAAAGATAAATTTTCTTCTTGAAGTAACCATTTTCCTTCAACTCTAATATAATTAAGATCCCAAGTAAATGAACAGACGCTTTGTTTCTTTGTTTTTGAAATTACTGAAAATTTATCTGTTTGAGAGAAAGAGGCAAGCTTCATTCCAAGACCAAACTTTCCAAGGTCACTATCTTTTCTTTTTAAAGTTGGGTCCGATGATGCAATTCTCATTGCTTCGATTAAACCATCTCTATCCATTCCACAACCATTATCAGCAATTACAACATTTAAAGACTTCTTTGAGTCTTTAGTATATTCAATCCAAATCTTTGTAGCTTTAGCACTAACTGAATTGTCTATTATGTCAAGAATTGCTGAATAATGGTTATAACCAATATTTTTAAAACTCTTTGTAAAATTTGATACATTTGGGTCACATTCAATTGTTTTTCTCATATTTCTTGAAATCCTTCTTTAATTGCTTTGCGTAAATATTCAACTATTATTTTTGCTTGTTTTTCTGAAGGATATCCAATTTTTCCTTCATACCAACTTTTTAATATAGACATGCCTTTATCAGTGATGCCTGGTGCATATTTAGAATTATAAAACGCTATAAGTTTTTTTGGGGTTTTAGTTCTTGATAACTCAGTAACTTTTATTTGATTATTTAATCCGGTGTCAACTTTTTCTAACTTTTTACTTTCTGATTTTTCTAATTTTTCTTTTTTTATAGATGTAAAAGTATCTAATAAAGGTATTTTTTTTACATTTCTTGATAGTTTTTGGATGCCCTCCCAACATATTGGTTTTTTACAATAAGTGCCAATATTTGTATTACCCTCAGGTGGATTTAATAACTTGTGATGCACTTGTTCACCGATTAAATCTATAAAATCCAATAGCTTTAAATCTATTTCCTGTGTGTCCCATATTTTATTCCAATTCATGGCTAAATTGTTATTTCTTAAAATATATGACAAAAAGGATATGATGTAAGGAACTGTTTGTGCTCTATAACCATTATACCAGGATGCATTACTAACTAATTTTTGTATGCATCTGAATAAAATAAATTGACTAACAAACTTTTTGAATAAGTATTCATTACAGTCCGTATCTCCCTCATCATATAAATCTGACACTTTAAAAGCAAATTTCGCAAAACATTGTTGAGCTCCTTTTGATACTTCATATGGAAAAAGCTCCCATGATAAATTGGCTTTAGCTATTAAAATTTTATCTATAACTTGATCTCTAGGTTGTTCAAGCGAAAATTTTCTTTTAGTTGCACCGCTCATATACATTTGGTCGTTTATGTATTCTCCTTTTACTCTTTCGTAAAACCATTTTGATGACGTTCCTGAAACTCTAATTATTTTTGATATTTCTTTAAACCTTCTGTGAAAATATGTGTTACTAAAAAAATCACTCTTATTTACTTTATTTTGTGTGTTTGCATATTCGGAAATTTTTGAGACATAATTTGTATAGTTTTCCCTATCATGTATGACTGAAAGCTTAACTTGGACAAATACATTTTCTATGTTTAAATTATCTTTTCTAGCTTTATATATTGTACTCATGGTTTGCCCACCATTAACTATTTGAAGATTTTTAATATTGCTTATAATCCCATTATTGAATTTTATATCTGAAGCTGTTCCACTTAATCCATTGTTGTAAGCAAAAAAGAAAATTTTGTTATCAGAGTTTATAGTGTTGTATATTCCTTTATTGATTTTACCTCTAAGAGATAAAAAAGTACGAACATTGCTCTCCAAAAGTCTTTTGCCATATTCATCATAATATTGAACAAGATCTTTACCTGAAATTGATGTTAAGTAAGAAGTGTAATAAGGGTTTTCAATAACCTTAATACTTTTTAATGAACAATTTATTTCAATGTTTTGTTGGTCTTGATCAGTAACTAAGCTTCTGTAGGCATTAAGATCAATTAATCTTTCAATTACTTTTACATCATTAATTTTTATTTCTAATTCTGTGGGTGTTCTTGATGTATAAATGCTATTAGTTAGCTTCCAAATTGTCAGTGATTTAAATTTTTTAGAATTACCACACAAGTCATTAATGAATTCAGTAATTGGGTTACTTGCATCAAGTTCGTCTTTTGAAGGTATTAGGGTATCAGCTATCAAATCGGTTAAACCTTTAAAATAAATATCAGTATCCTTTTGATATATTTTTTCTGGTTCTAATGCTGATTTAAACACAGTGACATATAAATTCAAAGCTCCTCTTTCTAAGTCTCTTGAAAAAGCTGAAAAATTATATCCATTAATACCATATTCAATTTCTATCTCATCATCTACAATTTGTCCAGAATTTTGAAGAAAATCCGAATATATATAAAACAAAGATTGTTCCGATGGCCTATTATAGGCGTCGTTTTCAAGTTTTATTTGATCTAATAAATCTTTATTAAATTCTTCTATTGTCATTTTTTGAATATTAAATTAATGAAACTTTTACTTCGGGGTTTCAATAAAGTTTGTTTTAACAATAAATCTAAACAAAAAAATAGAATTTTCACATTTAAAATACAAGACATTACAATGTCGTATAATAGATTTATAGACACCTTTTATAAAATAGATGTAGGCAAAGAGTTTAAATTTGTAAACTGTATTACAAGAATATTATAACCAATGCTTTATGCGTAAATAAAGTGAGATAGTAGGGTAGGAGAGATTAAAGATCCCTGGCTCCAATGTTGCAAATACAATTGCCAGGGCCTTGCAGCCCTGGTGTCTAAAAACAAAAAAATCCAATCAAGCAAAAATGCTTGTTGGATTTTTTAGGTTTTTACCCACGGTTGCAATTGTGAGTGTCGTGGAGTCGGAGGGATTCGAACCCTCGTCCAAACGTGTACTATTACAGCCTTCTACATGTTTAGTTTTTGTTTAAATTTTCGAGCAATTGCCGGCCAAAAACCACCAACGCATGCCTTATCCTAACTTAGATGTCTTAAGGGCGTCTAGACACCACCCTCAATAGGTTTACTTTTACGAAGTCACTATATCAAAAACCGTAAACCAAGGTGTTTGAGTGACTTCCTGCTTGTCTACCTTGTAGACCGAGGCGTAATCCTACTATAATTCGGATTATGCAGCTAGGGCGTAGTTATTCTCGCCGTTTAAAAGTATGAAAAATGAGATTTAAGAGCTGTTTTCCAGCGCTCTACATGCTTACCATACTAGTGAACCCGCTGTCAAAACCAGTCGACCCCGTTATAAAAATACAAAGCCAAAGGCCTTACACTTTTTTGTTCACCCTTAAAAAACACCAACAAAGTGTTTTTTAAAAACAAAGTACCACTATAAAAAGCAATCATGCGCTTTAAAAGTGGTCTGTAAAGATACACGAAAAACCCTATCTTTACCACCATAGTTTAAAATTCAAAAAAGACATCAAATGCCAATCACTTTTGCCATTATAAAAGAACGTAAAAACCCCCCAGATAGAAGGGTTGTTTTCTCTCCTAGTAAATTAAAACAAGCAGCAGCGCAGTATCCAGATGCCCGCTTTATAGTAGAGTCTAGTGATGTGCGCATCTTTCCAGACCAGGCCTACAAAGACGCTGGCTTTGAGGTGTTGCAAGATGTAAGCCAAGCAGATGTACTTATTGGCGTTAAAGAAGTACCCATAGACGCGCTCCTGCCTAATAAAAAGTATTTCTTTCTTTAGCCATACCATAAAAAAACAACCCTACAACAGAGCCCTTTTACAAGCCATGCTTGCTAAAAATATAGAATTGTATGACCATGAAACCATCACAAAACCCAGTGGCGCGCGCCTTATTGGCTTTGGTAGGTACGCCGGTTTGGTAGGAGCCTACAACGGCTTTAGAGCCCTAGGGCTCAGAGATGGTCTTTTTGATTTGCCTAAGGTAGAGCACTTGCCAGATCTAGACGGGGTAAAAGCTGCCCTTGATAAAATTACACTGCCACCTATTAAAATTGTCTTGTCTGGAACAGGAAAAGTTGCCAAAGGAGCCAAAGAGATTCTAGATCATTTAAATATACCTGAGGTTTCAGACACCGTCTACCTAACTAGTGAGTTTACCCAGGCCGTATATTGCATGATAGATGTCATGGAGTATAACAAACGCCTAGATGGGGCTAAAGGGCTCTATACAAGAGTTTTTTAAAGACCCCTCAGGCTACCAGAGTAATTTTATGCCCTACGCCAAAGAGTCTCATTATTTTATAGCTGGGCATTTCTACGGCAATGGCGCTCCTTATTTATTTACCAGAGAAGATGCCGCATCCCCAGAGTTTAATATAAACCTTATTGCAGATATTTCCTGTGATATAGACGGCCCTGTGGCCGCCACCATAAAAGCATCTACCATTGCCAATCCCTTTTATGGCTACGACCCAATTCAAGAAAAAGAGGTTGCCTTTAACGCCCCCGGTGCCATTACCATGATGGCCGTAGATAACCTGCCGTGTGAGCTTCCCAAAGACGCCAGTGAAGGTTTTGGAGATATGTTTTTAGAGCATGTGATCCCTGCTTTTTTTAACGGTGATAGCCAAGGCATTCTCTCTCGCGCACAAATGACCTCTAAAGATGGAGCCCTTACCCCAAATTTTAAATACCTCCAAGAGTATGTAAATGGGCAGTAGCCCTATAGGTACCCTATAAAAAGTATTATAAAGTGTTTACTGTTTTTCTAATGGCAACAAGGTCTGTAAGTAGTTTTTCAAGATTTGCTATATCTAGCATATTAGCGCCATCACTCTTTGCATTTGCAGGATCAAAATGAGTTTCTATAAACAGTCCATCTGCGCCCGTTACAATACCAGCCCTTGCAATGGTACTTATCATCTCAGGTCTACCCCCGGTAACACCAATGCTTTGGTTGGGTTGCTGCAGGCTATGAGTCACATCTAAAATCACAGGAGCGTACTGTTTCATGGTAGGAATGCCTCTAAAATCTACTACCATATCTTGGTAGCCAAACATGGTACCTCTATCTGTAATCCATACTTTATCGCTTCCTGTATCTTTTACTTTCTGTACCGCGTGACCCATAGCCTCCGGGCTCATAAATTGTCCTTTTTTAAGGTTCACCACTTTTCCGGTTTTTGCTGCGGCAACCACTAAGATCTGTTTGGCGCACTAAAAAGGCAGGAATCTGTAATACATCTACATATGCTGCTGCCATTGCAGCATCACTTGCCTGATGTATATCTGTAACAGTAGGTATTTTAAAGGTTTCACTGACCTTTCTAAGTATCTTTAAGGCTTTCTCATCTCCAATGCCCGTAAAGCTATCAATACGGCTTCTATTTGCTTTTTTAAAACTCCCTTTAAAGATGTACGGGATTTCAAGTGTATTGGTAATCTCCAGTACCTTTTCAGCAATACGCATGGCCATATCCTCTCCCTCAATGGCGCAGGGGCCAGCAAGTAAAAAGAAGTTGTTAGCCTCTGTGTGTTTAATATTTGGTATTTGAGATAGTTGCATAACGGTGGTTTATTTGCAAAGATACTTAACAATATTACTTATTGGTAGGTTTTATAAAATTTGAGTGGAATGGCTCTAAACAAAAAAATCTCCAAAAGGAGATTAATTGTGAGCCCGACAGGATTCGAACCTGTGACCGCCTCCTTAGAAGGGAGGTGCTCTATCCAGCTGAGCTACGAGCCCGTAGCAATAAAAAAAAGTCGGGGTGGCAGGATTCGAACCTGCGGCCTCCACGTCCCAAACGTGGCGCGATAACCGGGCTACGCTACACCCCGTGACTTATCTTTTTTACTGTACTATGTCAATGAAACCAAAAATTAAATTTTCAGTAATTTTAGCGGAGAGACAGGGATTCGAACCCTGGGTACCCTTGTTAGGGTACGACGATTTAGCAAACCGCTCCTTTCGGCCACTCAGGCACCTCTCCTTTGCAATTAAAAATAATTAAAATTGCGAGTGCAAATGTAATTTTTAAAAAACATTCGTGCAAACTAAAAACAACATTTTTTAAATAATTTAAAGAAATAAATTCAAGTCTTTTAGTAGGGATCTCATACTCAAATCAAAGGAGTATTTTTTATTCAATACAGGGCAGGGTATTTATAAAAAATTCTTTTGGGTATATAGGGTTTGCTAGTTGGTCATTGCTTATAACCTCTACAAGTTTTAGATCAAAATTTGTGTTTAAAGACCCAATACGCAAGCTCTCTATGGGTGCTCTAGAAAGTCTCTTTTGGGCAAGGGAGTCAAGATAAAAAGAGGCCTCGCTAGTGCTGTTGTGTATGGTGTTCTCTAGCTTGCTTTGTCTTGCACAAACATCCACCCCTAAGTAAGGGGCAGAAACATAAGTACCATCTTCAAGCTTGAAAGTAATTCTACTTTTTTTATTGTAACAAATAAGGGGTGGTATTTCCTGACTGTTTAACGAGATGCTCAGCACAACAGATTTCACACTGTCTTGTTTCATCAGTGAGAAGTAAACAAATATTGTTTTTTTCTCTCGCACTGTAAAATCAATAAGTGATTCTTGGGTTAGTTGAAAAATCTCTTCCTGGGTATCAACATTTATTTTATAATCACAGGTGCTTTGTGCTGTTGCAAAGCAATACATACATAGTAGTGGTAGTAACAAATTATACTTCATCAATTATTTTTGAACAAATTAATACTATTTTTTTATCATTTTCAATAGTTGTAAAAAACAAATACCGATTGCCTCCTTGTTGTAACTTCCATTTTTCTTGCAACCTGGCCACGGTTTCTGGAAAATTCCTGGTGGTAATATTTGCCTTATCAAAGTCAATACCATGGCGCATTTGCTTTTTTGAGTAGGGTAGCACCTTTTCTATTTTAAATCTCCTGCCAGGAAAATCAACAAGGTCCTGGCTGGTGTACAAATGAGAGTGTTTGTGCAGCTTCAGCACCTGTAGGCGCCGCACATGTGGTTAAAGGCGCCACTTTTTAGAATTGATGCATTAGGCTCATATAGGTATGTAAGAGGAGCACTCAGGCTAAGTTGAGCAGGAGTGTTCCATGTAAACGTAAATTTTTGCATTCCTGCTTTAGTGATATTTGCAGTGTGTATCTCTGGGGGTTTTGTGTGCTCTCTTCGCAGTGTCCACAGTACTTCTTTAACCTCATTGTGCAAGGCAACAATGTGTATTTGAGCAACATTCTCTAAGGCCTTTATAGCAACCGATATATCTAGCATTGGAGAGGTCTTTACAAGTAAGGTAGTACATCTTTGTAATAGGTACTCTAGGTTTTTAGGTATGTTGGGCTCACAGTCTTCTAAGAAAAACACTTTTCCTTTACTATCATGACGTCTAGAAGGATCTACGTAAATAACATCAAAGGTGTTGTCTTTAATTGCCTTTAGGCCGTCTTTAGATTGGCTTATAAAGCTATTGTTTGGCAAGTGTTGCAAATTGTGAGATACAATATCACACAGGTGCTCTTGTATTTCAAAATGATGTACTTGCGCAAAGGTTTGCGCAAAATAATAACTGTCTATTCCAAAACCGCCAGTAATATCTGCAAGGGTGTTGCCCTTAACAAGGGTTTGCTTGTAAATGGCTGTTGCCTCAGATGAGGTTTGCTCCAGATGCAGTTTTGCAGGGTATACAATCCCTGGGGTCTTAAACCAGGTTGGGAGCTTTGTTTTTGCTTTTTGTCTGCCCTGTATTTGTTGTAATAGCTCTTTGGTGCTCACATTAGTAAAAGGGCTTCCAGAGAAGGCTAAGCGTGACAGCTCTTGCTTAAAATCTTTGATATACTGCTGTACCTCTTTTTGTAATAAATGATCAAACAAATGATGTGTGTTTTACTAGTTTTTTATAAAGATACTACCTGGCGGGTAGATTTTTTAGCTTAAATCTATTTGGTTTTTAGAGAAAGGGCATATAGCCCAATACTAGCGGCTTGGGTAACGTTCATGCTGCTGTTGGTTCCATGCATAGGTATGTGCAAATGAGTGTTTATGTGCGTTAATACATTTGTTGAAATGCCTGTTTTTTCATTACCAATAAAAAGTGCAAGGGGTCTTTTATCTGTGATATCCAAATCTTCCAGCGCCTCACTGTTTTTTGTTAATTCAAGGGCTATAGGTCTATAGCCTTGTTTTGTAAGTTGCTTTAATACGGCAAGGGTGTCCAAATCATCCTTGTAGTTAATAAGGAGGTGGGTGCTTCTTGATGTTCTTTTAATTCTTGGACTGCTAAGGTCTATCTTGGTGCCACAGAAATAGATTTTTTCTATACCAAAGCTATCACATAGTCTAAAGAGACCGCCAATATTGGCGGGACTTGTAACGCCATCACAAACAAGTACCTGTGTGATTTTACTGCTGTAAAATGAGTATTATCATGGGTGAGTTGCGCTGCCATCACTTAGTGTTCAAAGGCGTATTTTATAATATTGGCACCCATGCGCAGTGCCTTGAGTCTAACCTCTTGCTGGGTCGTTGTGCATCTCTTGGTCTTCCCAGCCATCTCCAAGGTCACTCTCAAAGGTGTATAGTAGCACAATTCTTCCTTGTTTTTCTATTACAAAACCTTGGGCTCTAGCATTATCATGCTCGTGTATTTTGGGCAATCCCTTCGGAAATTTAAAAGGAGTTAAAAATATAGGATGATTTGCTGCTAGCTCTTTTAATTCTTGGTTTGGAAATAGTTTTGAAATTTCACCTCTCACGTATTGATCCATACCGTAATTATCATCAATATGTAAAAAACCGCCACTATTTAGATATGCCCTTAGGTTTTCTATGTCTTGATTAGAGAATAAGACGTTTCCGTGGCCCGTCATGTGCAGAAAGGGGTATTCAAAAATATCTAGGCTACTTGGAGTTACAACTTTTCGGAGTAGTGCTCAAGCTGGTGTTCAGCTCTTTATTGCAAAAAGCAGCTAAGTTTTCTAGAGCAGATGGGTTGCTGTACCAGTCACCGCCACCGCTGTATTTTAATACTGCAATGTCCTGCCCTTGGCATAATTGCAGGAAAAAAAACAGTACAATAGTTGTGCGTATACCCATAGCTGTAAAAGTACAAAAAACAAAAAGGGGAGTAGCAAACTCTATAAAAATAAATTACACAAACCGTATGTAGTAAGACAACGAGTTATTAAGCTTCATTGCTATATGCAACACTGTGGCAAACCACTATGGCTGCGGTCTCTGTTCTTAGTCTGTTTTTACCAAGACTAACTCCGGTATACCCCATAGATGTAGCTAGGGTTATTTCTGGGGCAGAAAAATCTCCCTCTGGCCCAACCAGTATGATGTGGTTGCCCTTTGGTTTAATTTGTGATTTCAATGATTTTTTTTCTATCCCTTGACAATGTGCAATGAGTTTTTGGTGGGGCGCATCTTCCTGCTTTTCTAAAAAATCTTTAAAACTACACATAGGATGTAGCTCGGGAAAATGATATTTTAAGGATTGTTTGGCGGCGCTAAGTATGATTTTTTGATATCGTAGCGGTTTAATTATTTTACGTTCACTGTGTTGGCAGAGTATGGGAGTTATTTGGGTGATTCCAATCTCGGTGGCTTTTTCTAAAAACCACTCAAACCGATCGTTGAGTTTTGTTGGTGAAATTGCAAGGTGCAGGCCGTAGGGTAGCGGTTTTTTTTGTTCAACATTTGCAATAGCTACCAAGCAACACTTAGGGTCATTGCTTAGAAGGGTTGCCGTAAATAAATCTCCTTTACCGTTGGTAAGATGTAATATATCTCCTATTTGTTTTCTTAAAACCTTAGCAATATGCCTGCTTTCTTCTTTACTGAAACTCAGCTGTGCATCAGTTGGGCAAAGGTCTTGACTGTAAAATAATTGCATTAGGTTTAAGTGTTTTTTTGGTGCTACTTATAGTTTCATTCTTGCATTAGCCGTAACAGCGTTGTCTGCAAAATACTTTTGTTTGTATTTTAATTCTCCCACCATTGCAATCATGGCGGCATTGTCTGTGCAAAACTCAAACTTAGGGATATGTACGCGCCAGCCGTATTTTTGTTCTGCTTCTTCCAGGGCTTTTCGTATACCGCTATTGGCAGAAACACCGCCTCCTATAGCAACTTGGGTAATGCCCGTTTGTTTTACAGCATTTTTTAATTTATCCATTAAATAACCAACAATAGTATGTTGTAAACTTGCGCAAATATCTGCCAAGTTTTCTTCAATGAAATTTGGGTTCTGTGCAACATTTTTTTGCACAAAATATAAAACAGCAGTTTTTAAACCACTAAAGCTGAAATCTAAAGGACTTACTTTTGGTTTAGGGAAAATAAATCTTTTTGGATTTCCTTGCTGTGCATACCTGTCAATTAATGGCCCTCCAGGGTAGGGTAGTCCTAAAATTTTAGCACTCTTGTCAAAAGCTTCTCCAACAGCATCATCTATGGTTTGGCCAATTACCTCTAGATCAAAATAACTAGATACCCTTACAATTTGAGTATGCCCGCCACTAATGGTGAGGGCCAAAAAAGGGAAGCTAGGTGCCTTTTGGCCCTCGGCTTTTATAAAATGAGCCAAAATATGCGCCTGCATATGATTTACATCCAGCAATGGAATGTCTAGACCAAAGGCCAAAGACTTTGAAAATGAGGTGCCTACAAGTAAAGAGCCCATGAGTCCAGGCCCTCTAGTAAAGGCTATGGCGCTTAGTTGTTTTTTATCGATATTTGCTTGCTGTAATGCTTGATCAACCACCGGCACAATGTTTTGTTGATGTGCTCTAGAGGCAAGTTCTGGAACCACACCTCCATAAGCCTCATGAATTTTTTGTGTAGCTACAACATTGCTTAATATAACGCCGTTGTTAATCACAGCTGCAGCAGTATCGTCACAAGAAGACTCAATACCTAGAATATAACAATTTTTTTCTATCACGAGAGTAGGGCATATTTATTGGTTGTAAAATTATAACTTTATAAGCGTATCAAAAAATTAAGAAAAATAATAGTTCGTTTACTTGTAATACTTGTGTTACTTGTCTTGCTGTTGGTGGTCGTTTTTTCTTTGCCAAGTGTGCAAACAAAAATGGCTAGTAGGCTCACCGGTTACCTTAATCAAACCTATGATACTCAAATTGCTATAGATAAAGTAGGACTCAATTGGCAAGGTAATATAGATCTTCGAGACCTGTACATCAAAGACCATCATCAAGATACATTAATTTTTGCCGGGCAGCTGCAAGCCAGTATTTTAGATTTCTCTAATCTTATAAAAACAGACCTTACCCTAGGGTCTTTTAAACTTTCAGACACAAAACTTTTTATAAAAACCTATAAAAATGAAACCAGAGATAACATGTCTATCTTCTCTGGAAAATTTAATTCCGAAAAAAAACGAGATAACATATTTAAACTTACAGCAGATGATGTTTTTATAAAAAATAGCGCTATTAAAATTACAGACCAAAACCTATCAACCCCTTTGTTGTTTGACCTTACAAATCTAGAGGCTGCTGCTCAAGATTTTAAAATACTAGGCCCAGATGTATTTGCCAACATAAGCTCTTTAGGTTTATCTAGTAAACGAGGTTTTGAAATTACAGGGCTAAGCTCTCAATTCTCTTACACCACAGAGCAAATGACCTTAAAGAACATGAAGCTTCAAACTTCTCAAAGCACGCTACAGGGTGATGTTATCATGAATTATAGCGCCAACGGCTATTCAGACTTTGTTAATACAGTTGTTTTTACCGCAAGCTTTAAACCCTCTAGTATAGCCACCAATGATCTTAATGGCTTTTATAATGAGTTTGGCCCTAATCAAACCATTGGTTTTAAAGGAGACTTTAAAGGCGTATTGAATGACTTCTCATTCACAAAAGCAGCTATTACAACTGCCAATACTAGGGTTGCTGGTGATTATTATTTTAAGGATGTTTTAAAGGGCCCCACTGCTTTTAACATAAACTTTAGGCGTCATGATATAACAACGAGTTACTATGATTTACGTCGTTTTTTACCCAATATCCTTGGCGAGGTTTTGCCCGAGGAGCTAAGTAAATTAGGGGTTTTTGATTATGATGGTTCTTCACAAATTAACAGCAAGACCTTTACTACTGATGCTACTTTTAAAAGTGATATTGGTATTGCCACTACCAGTGTGTCTATAGATAATTACAAAGACGTTGCCCTTGCAAGCTATAAGGGCAATATTATTTTATCTTCTTTTGATATTGGAGCATTAACTAAAGAGCCTTCTTTGGGTGAGGTGTCTGCTAATGTAAGTATTAGATGGTCGTGGTTTTACCCAAAAAACCGTGGATACAGCCCTGGGTGGTGTTATCTCTTCGTTTTCTTTTCAGGGGTATGATTATAAAAACATTACCCTGCAAGGAGCTTTAAAGGATCCGGTTTTTAATGGTGATCTATCTATTGATGACCCTAACATACAATTAGATTTTAAGGGGCTTGTAGATGTTTCTAAATCCTTTAATCAGTATGATTTTCAGGCAGATGTTCACTTTGCTGAATTAAACAAGCTGCAGCTTGTTAAAAGAGATAGTATTTCTGTTTTTGCAGGCAAGGTTGTGGTGGATATGGATGGTACTACCATAGATGATAGTGTAGGATCTTTTTCATTTCAACAAACATTTTACCAAAATCAAGACGATGATTTTTATTTTGATGATTTTAAAATAGCTTCTTCTTTTGAAGACCAAAAACGCATTATTACTATTGACTCACCAGATATTTGCAACGGTACAATTTCTGGAAATTTTTTAATAAAAGATATTTCAAATTTATTTAGAAACGGATTAGGGAGTATGTATGCAAATTATATACCTCGCGAGGTTACTACAAATCAGTACATTGATTATGATCTTTCTCTTTACAGTAAAATTGTTGAGGTTTTTGTCCCAGAATTACAAGTGGGTGAAAATTCAAGAATACGAGGTTCTGTCTCTTCAGATGAATCTAAATTCCAATTAGATTTTAAATCTCCAGAGCTCTTGTTGTTTGATAACTACTTGGGTAAAGTAAATGTTCAGGTAGATAACGATAACCCATTGTATAATACATATGTAAGTGTAGATTCTGTGTATACTGGCATCTATGATTTAAAAGATTTTAGCTTGATTAATAAGACTTATAATGACACGCTGTATGTGCAGTCTGTATTTAAAGGAGGAAGAAAAAAACAGGATGTTTTTGACCTTGCTTTATACTACACAATTAACCCACAGGGGAAATCTGTTGTTGGAATTAAAAAGTCTGAAATTTCATATAAAGACAATATTTGGTATCTAAATAAAAACAACAATAAGAAAAATAAAGTAGTCTTTGATGATCGTTTTAATGCCATTGCTATAGACTCATTACAACTCAATTACAAGCAACAGCAAATTGCATTTGCAGGTGTCATTAGAGACTCAACTTATAAAAATCTTAAGGTTCGTTTTAAAGATGTAAATATTGGGGATATAATTCCACCCGTTGATAGTTTGCAAGTATCGGGTACTACAAACGGTACTTTGTCTTTTTTGCAACAAGACGGGGCTTATTTCCCTAAAAGCAATGTAACTATTGATGATGTTATTATAAATACAATTGGTTTTGGTGATCTCATCTTAGATATTGACGGTAACCAAGATCTTACCAAATACCGTATTGCTAGCTCGCTTACAAATAAAGATGTTCGCTCTTTTAATGCCCTTGGAACCATAGACTTTGCTCCAAAAATATCTCAATTAGATTTAGACGTGAGGTTAAATGATTTTAACTTGCAGGCTATAAGTCCTTTTGGAGCTAATGTAATTACAGATATTAGAGGGGAAGCCTCTGGTGCCTTACAAGTTATGGGCAATTACACAAAACCAAATATACTTGGTACCATTAATTTAAAAAATAGCGGTTTAAAGGTGCCGTATCTCAATACAGATTTTGATTTGGCAAACAGCACTCAAATGATTGTTTCTAGTGATACTCTTAGGGTACTTTCAACAGAAATTACAGATACAAAATTTAATACAAAAGGAGTTTTCTCTGGTATTGCAACACATGATAACTATCGAGATTGGAATTTAAATTTAACGATTAATGCTCCAGAAAGATTACTTGTTTTAGATACCCCACCAGATGAGGATGAGTTGTATTACGGGACCTCTTTCATTAGTGGTAACGCAGTAATTCAGGGTCCTGTTGATGCCCTAGATATAAAAGTATTTGCTACCACTCAGGCGGGAACAACATTTAAAATTCCTCTCAGTGACACAGAGGCTATTGGTGATGATAGTTTTATCAAATTCCTTTCTCCCCAAGACAAGCGTATCCGCACAATAGGTCAGCAAATTGTTAAAAAAGAAATAAAAGGACTTTCTGTAGATTTTGATTTAGACATAAATGATAATGCAGAAGTTGAGGTTGTTGTAGACAAGGTCAATAATTCTACCCTTAAGGGTCGTGGCGCTGGAACATTATTAATACGCCTTGATACAAAAGGGAAGTTTAATATGTGGGGTGAGTTTACAGTCATAGAGGGCTTGTATGATTTTAGATACGGTGGGATTATTCAAAAAAAGATTGCCGTGGTTCCTGGCGGAAACATTAACTGGGATGGAGAACCAGATAGAGCTAGATTAAGTATAAGTGCAAAGTATGCCACACAGGCTAACCCTGCTGTACTGCTTGATAACCCCTCTTTTAACCGGAAGATACCTGTAGATGTTTTGGTAGATTTAACTGGAGAAATCATACAACCAGAATTAAATTTCAACATAGACTTTCCTAGAACCAGCTCTACGGTAAAAAGTGAATTAGAGTTTAAACTCCAAAGCAATGAAGAGATAGAAAAACAAGCCATTTTTTTATTAACCACCGGAAGTTTTGTAAATGAAGGTATGGGGGGCGCAAATTTTGCAGGTACTCTGGTAGATAGAGTTAGTGATTTAGTAAACGGTTTATTTGCAGATGAAGATGGTACCTTTAATGTGGGTATAGATTATTCTCAAGGAAGTAGATTACCCAATCAGCAAACCGCAGATCGCGTTGGTATTTCTCTTCAAAGTAAAATTAATGAACGTATCTTGATTAACGGTAAAGTTGGGATTCCTTTGGGTGGTTCTAATGAGACTGCTATTGCAGGAGATATTGAAGTGCAATGGCTTATCAATGAAGACGGTACTCTTAGGATGAATTTCTTTAACCGTCAGGCAGACATACAATTTATTGGTGAAGATCAAATTTTTGAACAAGGCCTAGGAATGTCCTACAATGTTGATTTTAATACCCTAAGTGAGCTTATAGAAAAACTATTTAATAAAAAGCTTACCCTAGAGAAGGACGGGTTAGATACTCCTTTTGTGCCAGATGACACAAGTTTTCCAGCCAATTTTAATGAGGATAAGTAAACCAAGTTTTTTTACAAACTAGCAATCATAGAGATTTCTACATTCACAAACTTGGGCAGGTTCGCAACTTCTACCGTCTCTCTTGCTGGCGCTGTTGCCTCATTAAAATAAGTAGCATATACCTGGTTAATAGCCGCAAAGTTATGCATATCACTTACAAAAATACTTGCCTTAAGTACGTGCTCGAAATTCATGCCAGCTGCCTGTAAAACTGCTCGTAGATTTTCCATTACAAGGGTCGTTTCTGTTTTAATATCATCTATCTCCAACTCACCTGTTGCCGGGTTAATTGCTATTTGCCCTGAGGTATATAGCATGTTTCCATGTTGTATGGCTTGGCTATAGGGGCCAATTGGAGCAGGTGCTTTATCTGTGCAGATTATTTTTTTCATAATTTTTGGTTTCTGATTTTAAAGACACACATGATGTTATAGCTGTCTGTCAGATTCTCTACGCTTATCGTATTTAATGTCGCTAAGTACACTGGATTTAATACCAATAAAAAAGTACCATGAGGTGTTAACAGAGCCAATAGGGGTCCAGTTAAAACTCATTTTCCAGCTTTCTAAATCGCGTTGAAATCTAAACTGCGTGGTAGTAACCCCTTTGTTTTTAAAGTCATACCCTGAAGACATACCAACTTTCCAACGTGGGCTTAATTCAAGATTAGAACTAAACATTAATGATTGTGATGAGATCTCATTTTCTCGTTTTTGATTTCCGTAGGTAATAGTATATGCCATACGTAAATCCCAAGGTATGGTAAAGTTGTACCAATCTTTATTGGTTACTCTTTCTATGTCCTGATTAGCATCATCATCAAAGGTATTGTCCCCAAATCTAGTGGTATTGTCTCCAAAAAGATCATCTTGACGCCCTCCGTTTCTAAAGGTTTGGTCATTACTGTCTTTGTCACTCTTTTTATCTTTAAAATCTTTACTAGAAAAAGAGTAGTTAATGCTAATGTTACCCCGCGTGAGTCTGAACAAACTACCTCCATTATCGATGTTAAATACATCTATACGCTGGTTGTTGTTATTAAGAGCATAAGGGTCAAGAGATGCGCTAAAGTTAACATCAAGTTTTGGGATAATAGGGACGGCCCCAGAAACATTTACTGCGCTCCATTGCAGGGAGTCTCCAGCAACATTATAAGCGGTACCAAAATTTAAATTATTAAGTAGTATTCTTTTCTTTGGCTTTTGCGCTGTAGTATCTGGATCTCTAACCTTGGCCTCTAGAGTATTGCTTATACCAATACCTATATTGCTAGAAAAACGGTTCCCAGGAGCGCCAAAGAGTGTGTTTTCAAACCTAGAATACTGCACTATCTCCTGGTTTATTTCTGGATCAGCGGTTACAGGTACAATGTATTGATCATAGTACTGTTCAAAACCAGGGTTAATATTGTAGGATATTGAGGGTCTTACTACATGACGTATTTTTTGTATTCTACTATCCTTGTCACCCACATTAAAAGTACCGTAGAGTGTGGTTCCCAGACTCATGTTGAAATTATAGGTTCTAAAGCTATCAAAACCACTTACCGTATCTCTTGCAATTCCTCCGTTGCCCTGGTTTAGACTTTGGTCATACCTTTGATTGAAGGTAGTAAAACTCCAAGTTTCTGTGTATGTAGTGCTTGCAGAGGCACTCAAGTGGTCTAGAATTTTAAAGTTTGTGCTCAGCGGTATTCTATGCTGTACTCCAATAAGTGCGTCGTCAAACATTTCAGACTTTAAAAACAAAGAGTCTGTGGTTTGAATTCTGTTTTGAGCCGTTACATCATATTGAAAATTAATGTTTTGAATAATTCCTTTTTTTCTACCGTTTTTAGGTGCAAACGGAAATACCCTAGCCATGTTTGCATTTACATTTGGCAAGGAAAGATTAATCTTCTCGGTTTGTGTGTTTTGTTGCAAATTAAGAGCCACAGAGGTGTTTATCTGTGGTTCACCTTCAAAAGTTTTTGAGTAACTAACAGATGAGTTTAAGGTGTTTACAAGTGCACTAGAGTTGTTAAACTGGTTGATAGATTGCTGAAAATAACGACTACTACCAAAGTTTACAGATGCATTAAAGCGTGAGCTAGGACTTGATTTTTGATCCTGAGAATGGTTCCACTGTATGTTATAAGAAGAACTTTGGCTGTAATCTGGAAAGCCTCGTTCACTGTTAATGAGGCTTTCGAACCTCATGTTAATATTTCCTCGAAACTTATACTTTAATGCGTAGCTAGATTCTGCCCTAAGGCCATAACTACCATTGGTGTAATAATCTCCAAGTAGGGTAAGATCTACATAATCTGAGAGTGCGAGATAGTAGCCTCCATTTTGAAAGAAAAAGCCACGATTGTTGTTTTCTCCTATAGTTGGTATGATAAATCCAGATTGCCTGTCTTCACTTAGTGGTAAAAATGCAAACGGAAGCCCAATAGGGGTAGGTACATCTGCAATATACATATTGGTAACACCTGTTATAATTTTCTTTTTTGGTACAAATTTGGCTCTTCTTGTGTAAAAATAGTATTCTGGATTGTCTATATTTTTAGAGGTTGTAAACCTAACATTGCTTAAGTATACAACAGAGTCATTTACTTTTTTTGTTGTCTGTGCAATGTATCTAAAGCTTTGTTCTTCTCCTCTTGAGTTATGAACCAAGGCCTTCTCAGAGTTGTAATTGTATTTTATAGAGTCTGGCTCTACAACATTGGCACCTTGTTTAAAAACTGGACGCTGGGTATAGGTCCCTGCGCTGTCAATTCCTTTTGCGTACACCTCATTGGTGTTGTAATCAAGTACAATAAGTCCTGCGTCTATACGTACATCTCCATAAATAATGTAGGCTTTATCATACATATACACCTTGTTCGATTTTTTGTCTAGGTATACATATTGCTCTCCAAAATACTCAACAATATCTGCAAATACTTCTTTAGCAGGTTTTATGGTGTCTGCTTGTATGGTGTCTATGACGCGCTCATTGATTTTCTCAATACCCGGTTTGTTGATAGATAGGCTATCTTTTTGCAGTTGCTGACCGGCCTGAATCAAGGGGATATTGGGCGTGTCTTTTGTAGGTATTTCTTGGCCAAATACAAGTCCACTGCAGCATAGAAATACTGTGAATAAAATAATTAATAAATGCTGTTTATATGGCACTCCTTGCAGGTATTATTTTGTATTTTGGCTTAGATTTTGTTTCATCAAAATTAAGCATATTTTTTTGGCAACTCTGAAAAAAAACAAATTTTAAAAATCAGCGTTTATACCTATATGAAAACCAAATTAGCATCCATTTTAGTACTGCTGCTTACAGGGGCTTTATCTGCTTCCTTTTCTGTAATCAAAAATGATACCCAAAAACCCTTTATTGTTGTTTTAGATGCTGGTCATGGTGGTAAAGACTCAGGAAACATAGGCAATGGATTTATTGAAAAAGACATCGTATTAGATGTTACACTTCAAGTTGGTAGCATTCTAGAAAAGGTTCCAGGGATCAAAGTTGTTTATACTAGAAAAACAGATGTATTAATTGATTTATACAGAAGAGGTCCCATTGCCAATGAAGTAGATGCAGATATATTTGTATCCATACATTGTGACGCGTTTACAAATCAAGCCCATGGCGTAGGCACATTTGTTATGGGGGTTGACAAATCAGGGAAGAATTTGAATACAGCAAAAAAGGAGAATGAAGTAATTTTTCTGGAAGATAATTATCAAGAACGATACGCTGGGTTTGACCCAAACCGTCCAGAATCATTAATTGGTCTCACGCTCATGCAAGAAGAGTATTTAGATCAAAGTATCACTCTTGCTGGCTTGATACAGTCTAATATTGTTAACAATTTAAAAAGAAAAGATAGAAGTGTACGATCTGCTCCTTTTTGGGTTTTGCACAGTTCATACATGCCCAGTGTTTTAGTTGAGCTAGGTTTTTTGACAAATAATAAAGAGGGTCCGTATGTAAATTCAAAAAAGGGGAGAAGAGAGTTGGCCACACAAGTGGCTAATGGAATATTGATGTATAAACAAAACATTGCTCTTGGAACCAGCGATGCTCAAAACCCTGTCATCACTCAAGATGAGGTAGATGCAGCTATTAAAGTTTCACAGGAAAAAATCTATAACGACATTACCTTTAAAGTACAGTTGGCTGCAGGGTCAAAAAAAATAGCAACCAAGGCCTATAACTTTAAAGGGTTAAAGAATGTTGCTCGAAAGAAAGTTGGGCGCTTATACAAGTATTTCTATGGCAGTACATCAAACTACACAGAGATTCAACTTTTAAAAACATTTGCCCAAGAAAAAGGGTATGGCTCAGCTTATGTAGTGGCTTATAGAGATGGTAAGAAAGTTAAACTTTCAGAAGTACTAAACAAGGGCCCAAAGTAATAAGAATTATTGTTAAATTTGTCTAACTAAAAAACACACCTTTTGAAACGCTCCAGAGAAGTTAAAACCGCTGTATTAGCCATAGGAACAATCTTACTATTTATCTTTGGATATAGCTTTCTAAAGGGAAATAATTTACTAGATAAGCACAGAACTTTTTTTGTAACCTATGATAACGTTGAGGGGCTTGCCAATGCATCTCCTGTCACTGTTAATGGGCTTTTGGTAGGAAAAGTTACAGATATAGATTTTCTTAATAACAAAGGGAAACTGCTGGTTACATTCACTATAAAAGAGCCTGATTTTAAGTTTTCAAAAAATAGTTTGGTACGTATTTACAGCAGTGGTCTTTTGGGCGGCAAATCTCTAGGGTTATACCCAGAGTATGATCTTGAAAACATGGCCGTTTCTGGAGATACCCTAGTTGGTAGTGTAGAAGATGACATGCTTGTGGCAGTAACTAAAGCCCTTGGTCCCCTAGAGGATAAAGTAAATAATACCTTGGCCACCCTAGATGTATTACTACATTCTGTTACAGACTTGTTAGACCCTAAAACGCGTGCCAACATTCAAGAGGCAATTACTAATTTAAATACTACCATGGTATCTCTAAATGGCGCATCTAATTCTTTAGATGGCCTTTTAAAAGAAAATTCGGGTAAATTAAACAGCACCTTCACTAATCTTGATGAAATGGCTAGTAACTTTAATAGCCTTTCTGATTCTCTTTCAAAATTAGAGACAGGAAAACTATTTTCAGAATTTCAAAACCTAGTTACCCGCATTGACACCATAGCTTCATCCCTAGAAAATGGACAGGGCAGTATGGGTAAATTGCTTACAGATGAGCAGTTGTATGAAAATTTAAAAGGTGCCTCCAAGCAACTAGATGAATTGCTTGAAGATGTAAAATTAAATCCAAAGAGATACATCCATATATCTGTTTTTGGAAAAAACAATAAAGAGTACACAAAACCAGACAATACAGAGCAATAGACTATGGAGTACATACCTAATATTTTGTTTTTTCTTCTACTAGTGGCAGGAGTTGGTTACTTTACCAAGAATATACGTAAGGTCATAAGAAATATTAAACTAGGAATCCCTGTAGCAATTAATGACCACAAAAAAGAGCGCTACGGCAATGTAGCTCGCATTGCACTTGGGCAGTCAAAACTTTTGAAGCGTCCTATCTCTGGGGCTTTGCATGCAATTGTTTACCTAGGTTTTATCATTATCAATATAGAAGTATTAGAGATTATTATAGATGGTCTTTTAGGAACCCACAGGATTTTCGCCTTTCTAGGTGGCTTTTATGACTTTTTAATTGGCACTTTTGAAATATTAGCCCTTTTGGTATTGGTGAGTGTTGTATTATTTTGGACACGAAGAAATGTACTTAAAATAAAACGCTTTTTGTCTCCAGAGATGAAGGGTTGGCCCAAACAAGACGGAAACATTATTTTATATTTTGAAGTGGTATTGATGGGTTTGTTTTTGATTATGAACTCCTCAGATTATGCCCTTCAGCAAATGGAAGCAGCTCATTATATTCAGGCAGGGTCTTACCCTGTTAGTTCATTGTTTGTAGGTGTTTTTGATGCTATGAACCAAAGTAGTTTGATTATAATAGAAAGAACTGCATGGTGGTTGCACATTACAGGAATTTTAATTTTCTTGAATTATTTATATTTTTCAAAACACCTTCATATTTTATTGGCATTTCCAAACGTTTATTTTGGAGCCGTTACCCCAAAGGGACAATTTAAAAATAACCAAGCAGTTACCGCCGAGGTAAAAATGATGATGGACCCTTCTGTAGATCCCTTTGCAGCTCCAGCGCCAGATGCGCCGCCATCTGCCAAATTTGGAGCCAGTGATGTGATGGATCTTTCGCAGATACAGCTATTAAATGCATACACCTGTACAGAATGTGGAAGGTGTACCAGCGAGTGTCCTGCAAATCAAACAGGTAAAAAGTTGTCACCCAGAAAAATCATGATGGATACCAGAGATCGTCTCCAAGAGGTGAGTAAAAACATGGATGCCAACGCAGGTGTTTTTGTGCCAGATGGTAAAGAGCTTTTAAAAGATTATATCTCCCAAGAGGAGCTATGGGCATGCACTACGTGTAATGCATGTGTAGAGGCCTGTCCTGTTAGTATAGACCCCTTGTCTATTATTATGGATATGCGCCAGTATCTAGTAATGGAACAATCTGCAGCTCCAACTGAACTCAATGTAACAATGACTAATATAGAAAACAATGGGGCTCCATGGCCCTTTAACCAAATGGACCGTTTAAACTGGGCAAAAGAGTAATACACTAATAATTAATAAACAATGAAAGCAAAAGACAGAACTATCAACGAATTAAGACAGGTAAAAGATAGCGTATATAAAATGCCAATACATAATGAGCCTTTACACACTATTAAAGATGCGCAAGGTGAAAATGCAAGTCCTGTGCTGTCTGCAAATGTTAAAAACTACCTCATTGACATAGACGGCACCGTCACAGAAGATGTTCCAAACGAGGAGCCTGAGCGTATGGCAACTTGTCAGCCTTTTCCAGATGCTTTACAAACATTAAATAGTTGGTATGATCAAGGGCATATCATTTGTTTTTTCACCTCAAGAACAGAGGAACACAGAGCTGTAACAACAGCATGGTTGCATGAGCATGGTTTTAAATTTCACTCTCTTTTAATGGGCAAACCCAGAGGCGGAAATTATCATTGGATTGATAATCATCTAGTAAAAGCCACTAGATACAACGGTAAATTTACAGAATTGGTGCAAAAAGATCTCACCATTGAAGTATTTGAAGACTAACACATAACTCTGAAATATTTGTACTACCATACACAATAAAACAATTACTATGAGTGACCTATTAAAAGTACCAACAATGGCCGATTTCATGGCACAAGGGAAACAACCTGAAGTCTTATTTTGGGTTGGTTGCGCAGGAAGTTTTGATGACAGAGCAAAAAAAATCACCAAAGCTTTTGTAAAATTATTAAACAATGCTGGTGTAGCATTTGCGGTATTGGGCACAGAGGAGAGTTGTACCGGAGATCCAGCAAAGAGAGCCGGAAATGAATTTTTGTTTCAGATGCAAGCAGCCACTAACATTGAGGTGCTTAATGCCTATGAGGTTCAAAAAATAGTAACAGCCTGTCCTCATTGTTTTAACACTATTAATAATGAATACCCCCAGCTAGGTGGTAATTACCAGGTAATGCATCATACTCAGTTTTTAAAAACCCTCTTAAATGAGGGCCGTCTAAAAGTAGAGGGCGGAAAATTTAAAGGTAAAAAGATAACCTTTCATGATCCTTGTTATTTGGGACGTGCCAATGGTGAGTATGAAGCGCCAAGAGATTTGTTGCGTAAACTAGAAGTAGAACTTGTAGAGATGAAACGTTGTAAAACAAATGGTCTTTGCTGCGGCGCTGGTGGTGCACAAATGTTTAAAGAACCTGAGCCAGGATCTAAAGACATCAATGTAGAACGCACACAAGAAGCTGTACAAACAAAGGCTAGTATTGTAGCAACGGGTTGTCCTTTTTGCAATACCATGATTACAGACGGGGTAAAACATCAAGAAAAAGAAGCTCAAGTACAGGTTATGGATGTAGCCGAAATGATAGCCAACGCCTCAGAGTTATAACTAATAATAGATAGTACAACCATGCTTACAGATTTCAACAATCTTCCAGATACCTCAAGAGTATGGGTATATCAATCTAATCGTAAATTTACACCAGAGGAGCTAGAGTATATCCAGGCAAAGACACGCTATTTTTTAACACAGTGGACTGCCCATGGCACAGAACTTGAGGCTGGTTTTGAAATCAAGTACGATCGTTTTATTGTATTGGGTCTTAATCAACAAAATGCATCAGCATCTGGATGTAGTATAGATGCCTCTGTTCATTTTATTCAAGAATTGCAAGAAAAAATGGATGTAGATTTACTAGATAAAATGAATGTAACTTATTACAATGGAGCTTTTATAGCTCATAAAACTTTGTTAGATTTCAGGAAAATGGCAAAAAACAAATCTGTGTCTGCAAATACAGTTGTTTTTAATAATCTAGTTAACACAAAACAACAATACAAAGAAAATTGGGAAGTTGCCGCAAAAGATAGTTGGCACAGTCGCTTTTTAGCATAGTTTTTGATACTTTTAAAAGATGCAAAAAGCCCTAGTCTTCCTACTATTTATTCTAAGCTGTATTCCAGCTATTTCTCAGCAAATAAATCCTTTACTTGCTCAAGAGGATCAAGTAAATCAACAAATTTGGGTAGATAGTGTGTACACCAACATGTCTTTGCAGCAAAAGGTTGGGCAGCTATTTATGGTAGATGTATTCTCTAAGGACCCTAAGGCAAAAACAGATAAAATTAAAAAGCTCATTACCCAGTACCATATAGGTGGTGTCATTTTTTCTAAGGGAGGACCCATACGGCAAGCAAAACTTAACAATGAGTTTCAGGCCCTATCCAAAACAAAATTAATGATTGCCATGGATGCAGAGTGGGGCCTTGCTATGCGTCTAGACTCTACCTTTGCCTACCCATGGAACATGACTCTTGGTGCTATTTCAGATAATAGTATTATAGAAAAAGTGGGTCGTAGGATAGGGGAGCACAGTAAAAGATTGGGAGTACATATTAATTTTGCTCCAGTGGTAGATATCAATACCAATCCAAAAAACCCCATCATTGGAAACCGCTCTTTTGGAGAAGATAGAGACAACGTTACCCAAAAATCTATTGCATTTACCAAAGGAATGCAATCTGCAGGTATTCTTGCCAATGCCAAACACTTTCCTGGCCATGGAGATACAGATACAGATTCTCACAAAACCTTGCCAACTATTAATTTTTCCAAAAAGCGTATCGATAGCATTGAGCTTTATCCCTACAAGCGATTAATTAGTGAGGGATTGTCTAGTGTGATGGTAGCACATTTAAACGTTCCATCGCTTGAGAGACAAAATGGTTTACCTTCCTCGTTATCCAAAGCAATTGTTCAAGATTTATTAAAAACAACCCTAGGTTTTAATGGGCTTATTTTTACAGACGCTTTAAACATGAAAGGTGCCGCAAACTTCGAGAAACCAGGAGAGATTGATCTGGCTGCTTTTTTGGCTGGAAATGATGTGCTGCTTATCTCAGAAAACATTCCAAAAGCACATCAGCTTATTGTAAAAGCCTACCAAAAAAACGTTATTACAGAGCAGCGCTTAGCTCACTCGGTAAAAAAAATACTATACGCAAAATACAAATTAGGCTTGCACAACTACACCCCTGTAGTACAAACCAATCTTGTTGAAGATTTAAACACTCCCTTAGATGACGCATTGTATGAACAGGCTATAGAAAACGCATTAACGGTGTTAAAAAATAAGGACCAACTACTGCCCATAAAAAACCTACAACATAAAAAAATAGCTTATGTTAATTTTGGAGATGCTTCTGGCACTGATTTTTTTAACCAACTTAAAATATATGCCTCTGTAGATTTTGTGAAAGCAGATGATCTTGCCAGTTACATTACAAAGCTCAAAGAGTATGATTACGTTATTGCAGGGTTTCATAAGTCTAATCAAACCCCATGGAAGGGATATAAATTCACAAATAAAGAGTTGGTGTGGTTACATGAAATTGCTAGAACAAATACATTAATTTTAGATGTTTTTGCTAGGCCGTATAGCTTGCTAGATTTTAAAACTACCACCAATTTTGATGCAGTGATTATGTCTTATCAAAACAGTAAGGTCTCTCAAGAACTTTCTGCACAACTCATTTTTGGAGCCAGAGGGGCAAAGGGAAGCCTGCCAGTGTCTTTGGGCGATGATTTCCCTATACATTCGCAAATACAGACAAAGGCTATAAACAGGCTCACCTATGGATCTGCCCAGAGTGTAGGAGTATCAAGTGTTGGGCTAAAAAAAATAGACTCTATTGCAACTTTTGCAATAACTGAGGGTATGATGCCTGGGGCTCAAATTCTAGTAGCTAGAAAAGGAAAAGTTATATATAACAAGACCTTTGGCCACCACACCCAAAATAAAATGAAGTCAGTCTCACAAACAGATGTGTATGATATTGCTTCTCTAACTAAGATCATGGCTACCCTTCCACTGATAATGCAGCTTGTTGATAAAGGTGTCTTAACGATGGATACCACCCTCTCTGAGTTGCTTCCACAATACAAACAAACAGATAAAGCCAACATTACTCTGCGCAGGATGCTTACTCATACCGCTAGGTTAAAATCTTGGATTCCATACTATATTAATACCATGGATAGCCTCACGGGTAAACCGAAAACTAAATGGTACAAACCCTCTTATAGCAAAGACTTTCCATACAGAGTAGCCTCTAAAATGTTTATTAAACGAGAATATAAAGATAGTATTTACCGCTTTATAAGAGAAAGTGAGTTAAGAGAGACCCAAGAGTATAAGTATAGTGATTTGCCCTATTATTTATTAATGAAATATTTAGAGGGGTATTATGGCCTTCCACTAGGGGAGTTAGTGCAGCAAAATTTCTATGAATCTATTGGCGCTTATTCCATGGGTTATAATCCTCTTAACAGATTTGACAAAAATAGCATTGTACCCTCAGAGGAGGACACCTATTTTAGAATGCAAAAAATACATGGCTATGTGCATGATCAAGGAGCTGCTATGCTAGGAGGAGTAAGTGGTCATGCAGGGCTTTTTAGCACAGCCAATGATGTTGCTAAAATGATGCAACTGTTTTTAAACGGTGGTAGTTATGGAGGACAACAATACCTATCCTCTAAGGTTATTGATGATTTTAATACCTGTTATTACTGTGATCAAAACGTGCGCAGGGGTGTAGGGTTTGATAAACCTCAACTAGAAGATAGTGGCCCAACCTGCGGCTGTGTTTCTATGTCAAGCTTTGGCCACAGTGGCTTTACAGGTACTTTTACCTGGGCAGATCCAGAAAAGGAAATTGTGTATGTATTTATGTCTAATAGGACCTACCCAAGTGCAGAGAATAAAAAAATGATAGAAACAAACCTTAGAAGTAATATTCAAGCAGTAATCTATGAGGCTATTATAGATTAATAAAACCTAATTAATCTATTTTCTATACTAAGATGCTTAAAGCCCACTTTTTTTTGTATCCATTGTAGTGCTTTTGGGGTATAAAAAATAACATGGGTAAAATCATTTTTATAATACCAATTTTTAAACACTTCTTTTTCAGGCAGCAGGTCTGTCATGCAGTACAAAACTCCATTTTTATTTAATAATTTTTTTAATAGTATAAACTCCTTTAATGGATTGTGTAGATGTTCTATTACCTCACAGCACACTATAAAATCATAGCTGTTATTTAACGGGTCTTTATTGGGATGAAAAAACGGGTCATAAAGCATCATTTTATAATTAAAATCTTCCAGTAATTTACTAACCACAGGCCCTGTACCGGCTCCAAAGTCTAGGCCTTTGTCTTTTGTGGTGTGATTCCCCTTTATTGCGTTTACCATTGGGCTTACAAATTTCTGAAAACCACTGTCTTCCACATCGTTTTGATGTGACAAATAGCGCTCTTTTTCTTCTTTGGCTCCAGGTAGCGCCTCGTGGGGTATAAAAACACAACCGCAGGTGTTGCAATTGCAATACCTGCGGTTGTGGTCTTGATAATATAAGGCTGTTTTATTTGATTGGCATAGAATACATTGTTGCATATGGCTCACCCATTTTGTATTGCTTTAATTTTTACTAATTTCTCTTTCCAAAGAGCTAATTGTTCTTTGTGATCATCAATGTTCTTGTACACATCTTTTACAAGAGGGTTGTCTTTGTCTACATGTTTAAAAAATTGTAAGTTATTTTCAAGTTGTAAAATTTCTGATTTAGTTTCATCAATTTTTTTACCTATGAAGAATTGCTCGTTTTGTAACTTTCTAGTATCATCCTCAGAGGCCATTGCATTTAACTTATTTTCAAATTTAATAAGCTCTGTCTCTTTTTTGTCTAGATCAAAGGTATTAAATAGAGCATCTAGGGCTTTGTTGAATTTTTGATCGATACTCTTTTTCTTAAAAGGAACGCGTCCAATGGTTTTCCATTGGGTAATTGTAGCCTTTATGGTTTGAATATCTTGCTTGTGATCTCCAGACAAAGAAATAGTTTTCATGGAATCTAGCAGGGCTTGTTTTTGCTCAAGGTTTACAACTTCTTCCTTGTTTTCCTGATCTTTTAAGGCGTGTAATCTATCAAAATAATGATTACAAGCTGTCTTAAACTCTTTCCAGATAGTATCACTGTCTTTTCTTGGTACATGCCCAATGTCACGCCAATCATGCTGTATTTTTTTGAAAAGAGGTGTGGCTTTTTCAAAATCTTCAGAGTCTTTATTATCCTGAGCAAGCTTTATTAGTTTTCTTTTTTGTTCAAGATTTTCATATTGCGCACTTTTTTGAAGCTTGTAAAAATCATTTTTTGCCTTGTTAAAGCTACTTGTAGTGTCTTTAAAGGCAGCCCAAATCTCTTTGTTTTTATCTTTAGGAACACGCCCAACTGTAAAAAACACATCTCTAATTTCTTGTACCTGCTTCATGGCGTTTTGCCAGGCCGCGTGTGAAGCTTTTGTTTCTTCTTGTACCTTACTTATAAGGCCAATAAGTTCTTTTTTAATAGAGAAGTTTTCAATGAACGTTTCTTCTAAAGCTGCTTCTGCCAACATTTTTTTGTCATGAATTATTTTAGTTGCTGCACTAAAGGTTTCCCAAATTTCTTCACGAATTTCTCTAGCTACTGGTCCTATCTCTTCTTTCCAACGTCTATGTATTAACTGTAATTCTCTAAAAGCTTTGTCAATATTACTCTCCTTTGCAAGTTCTTGTGTGCGTGTTATAAGTTTTTGTTTTTCTTCAAGATTATGCTTAAAGTCTAGATCCCTAAACTCTCTATCTAGCTGTAGCGCATCATAGTAGGTTTCCATATAATGGTGGTAGTTATTCCAGACAGTATTATACTTATCTCTAGGAATGGCTCCAGCTTGTTTCCAACGGTCTTGGATGTCCTTAATTTTTTTATAATTACTGTTTACGCTTTTTTCAGAATCTAATAAGCCTTTAATTTCTTCAATTAAAAGGTTTCGTACCTCAAGATTTCCTTCCAAATCCTGCTTAAGCTTTTTAAAATGAGCATTTCGTTTTGTTTTGTAATCATTAAATACATCATTAAAAGCTTTTTTCTCTGGGGAGGTATAATGGAAATCTATACTATTTCCTCCTTGTGCTAAGAAAGCTTCTCTTTTTTGGGTAAGTTCTTCTTGGAACAGATTGTTAAACGCTGTTTTTATCTCTTCTGCCTCATCCTTTATACTTTCTATAGCGCCATCGCTAACTAGGTTCTCTAAAGCATTGATGAGCTCTATTTTATTTAGGTTACTGTAATCGGTAGGCTCTTTTTCTACTGCTAGTTCTGACTGCTCTATAGCATCTGAGGATTGCACTTCTTGCTCTTCAGAGATTTCTGGGGTAGGGGCCGTTTGTACTTCAGGTGCTTCATTTTTACCCTTCGATGGTTTCTCTTCAGAGGTGTTTGCTTTTTTCACAGGTATCTCTTTTGGAGTTTCTTCTTGGCTAGGAGTTGCTTGTTTTGGAGTAACACTTTTTTTATTAGGTGTGTTATCTTCTTGTGTAGCGTTTTTTTGGTCAGACATGTTTTGCAATGTTAAGGTTCTTTATTTTGAGGGCTCAAGATACTAACTCCCCATAAGATTGCCAAGATTCTAGATGTTTATTGACCCTGCCCTTAAAATTTAGCTATTCCAAATCCTCCAGGCCTCTTGGGCTTGGTACTCTAGCATTTTACTGCCATTGGCTATTGTAGCTCCTTTGGTAAGACCATGTTTTAAAAAAATAGTCTGCCTGGGATTGTATATTAAATCAAACAAGAAGTGTTCTTTAGTAATGTAGCTGTAGGGTATATCTGGACATTTTAATACATCTGGGGCTACCCCTAGTGGTGTTGTGTTTACTATTAAAGTATTATTTTCTATGACTTGTTTTGTTACCTGTTTATAGGTGATAGTATCTTTTGTTTTACTTCTAGATACTATAGTGCAGCAATATCCTAGGCCTTCAAGAGCATATTTAATTGCCTTTGAGGCGCCACCATGTCCTAATATAAGTGCTGTTTTTCTTTTAGGTGTTGGATAACTTGCCAGGGATCTACTAAAACCGTAATGATCAGTATTGTATCCAACCAAGGTTCCATCTTCTAAAAATTTGATAGTATTTACAGCCCCAATTATGCGTGCCTGCTGGTCTAGATTATCTAGATATGGTATGATCTCTTCTTTGTATGGAATTGTAACGTTTAACCCCTTTAAAGAGGTTTCTTCTTGTACTATTTTTTTAAATACCGCAAGTGTTATTATATCAAAATTATGGTAACTATGTGCTAGTTTTTCTTTTTTAAATTTTTCAGTGAAATATTTTTGAGAAAAAGAATACGCTATGTTTTTGCCAATTAATCCGAAGTTAGCCATTAGCTCTTTTTTTATATAGATGATACCAGTTAATACTAAGCACTGTAAAAACCCCTAGTATAATAAAAGTAATTGCCCCAAGTGTAGCCCAAGAAAACTCTGAGGGGAAATACCTGTTATAACCTGTAATAATATCTCTTGCGTTTGCATCAAGGTTAATTTCTCCAAAAGCATTGCGACTATATATTTTTTCCTTCCAAGGCCATACCACCCCAAGGGATCCTGTAATAAAGCCTATAATAACCGCATAGGTTGCCTTTTTGTATTTTTTTAACACATATCCAAGTAGGTGAGACAAAGACACTAAGCCTGTTGCAGACCCAAGTGAGAATACCGTCAACACCTTTAATAGTCTCACACGCTGGGTGTTGTTTTTAAAAGAAAAATCACCCAATACTATTTCAGACAGCGTATCAAACAATGCATTTACAGAATCTACAAGAAGCAATACGTAATTACCTAAAAGTATAAGAATAAAAGACCCAGATAAGCCCGGTAGTGTCATTCCAGATACGCCAATGATACCGCACAAAAAAACAAAAATAAGGTTGTCGTTCTCTCGAGCTGGTTCAAGAAAACTAATGGCGATACCTGCCATAACACCGAAGGTTAAATACCCAATATATCTTTTGCTCCAGGGTCCGAAATCTTTGGCAATGTATATGATAGACCCTATAATCATTCCAAAAAAAGTACTCCAAACTTGCAACTCATACTCAAAGAGTAGGTAATCAAGTATTTTTGAAACACTAAAATAGCTGAGAACCATCCCAAGTATAAGAAGCCCAAGAAAGCCTGCATTGGTGTATTGTATAAAACTCTTTACTCGACCTCTAAGCAAAAGTTTAAATCCCTTACCGTTTATTTTTTGAAGAGAGTAAATAAATTCTTCATAAAATCCTGCAACAAAAGCTACTAGGCCACCAGATACTCCAGGAACCTTATTGGCAGCTCCCATGGCAATTCCTTTAAAGATTAACCAAAATTTATCGATAGTAGTTCTCTCTATGCTCACAACATTATATTAGTTAGGGCTTTTTTTTGCAACAAATTCTAAAAGAAAAATAATCATAAATCCTCCAAGCATACATAAAATAGCTGCCATTACCTGAGGATCTATGTCATAACTGCCAGGAAGAATACTTCTTTCAATAAATGGTATTTCTTCACCATGCTTATTGATACGGTATTGTACTACTTCTTTCCAAGGCCAAATTTTATTGAGTGCACCAATCATAAAGCCAGTTAAAACAGCCAGGGTAGTGTTTTTATGATTTGCAAACATCCAGTTTAATATTCCAGAAAATACTTTAAGCCCAGCAATAGCTCCTAATCCAAAGACTCCAATTTTTAACAAGGCGTTACCAAGGGAGCTGATGTTAAATGTGCTTATAGCTTCTGAAAATTGATTTATGGCGCCAATAACAACAGTGTAGCCGCCAATAAGTAGCAGTATAAAAGCTCCAGATATTCCTGGTAATATCATCGCTATAATGGCAATAAAACCTGCAAAAAATAAAAACCAAATACTTTCTGTGTCTGCTGTAGGTTCTGCCAAGGTTATGCCATAAGAAAACACCCCAGCAAGTACAAGTGCAATAATAGTCTTAGGGCTGTAGTTTGTTATTTGTTTTGCAATGTATATAATACTGGCAATGACCAAACCAAAAAAGAAAGACCAAACCAAGACAGGGTATTGCCCCAAAAGCCATGTTATTATTTTGGCAAGAGATAAGATACTAATTGCAATTCCTGTAAAAAGTGAAGCTAAAAAACCAAGATTGTACTGGTGCCAAACTTTTTTAACCCCTTCTTTTTTTAGGGTTTTAAAAATACCAAGATCTATATTATGTATAGTGATTATGAGTTCTTCATAGATCCCAGAAATAAAGGCAATAGTACCTCCACTTACACCTGGGACTACATCTGCAGCGCCCATGGCTAGTCCTTTGAAGATAATACTTAATGATTGTTTAAAACTGCGTTTGGGCATGTTGGTGTTGTTTTACGCCCAAAAATACAGATTAAAGGGTAGTTTTTTTGTGATTCTTAATAATTTCTTTCACACCTGTTTTTTCTAAAATATGAGGAAATATTTCCTCCAAAATAAGCAGAAATTCAGGCTCAATACCAAGGGCATTTTTAAGATGAAATGCTCCAGTATCTTCCTTTAGAGTATCATAATAAAGCCCTGCTAACCTAAATTCTATCTCTGCAGAATCTGGATAGAATTCTGAGGCTTGATGTAGATTGTTTATAGCTCCTTCAAATTCTCCAAGTTTGATTAAAATATCACAACGAGTAAGCCAAGTGTTTTCCTCGTAGTTTCCATATTCAAGGGCTTTTCTATAGCCTACTTCAGCCTCTTCAAACCATTGAAGTTTTTTGTTGATTTTGGCATATCTTTTCCAGTACAGTACATTTTCTGAATCTATATTGATAGCCTTGTCTATAAAATAAAGCGCTTTTTTGTAGTCTTTCTTTTTGTAATGAAAATCTGTAATAGCTATCCAACCCTTGTCTAAAAGGCCATCCTGTTCAACACACTTGGTGTAATATTGCAAGGCCATGTCATCGTTTTTGATTTTTTCATAGCATTTACCAATACGCAATAGGGCAAAGGATGTTGGGTCATCAAGCCCAAGGGTGATAATAAAACTTTCTATGGCCTCTTCATAGCGTTTCATCTTTTCTAGTATTTTTCCTTTTTCTAGGTAGGCCCCAATAAACCGATCATCACTAATAATTGCAAAATCAAAAGAGGCTAATGCTTTTTTGTATTGTTTTAATATACTATACTGCTTTCCTATCTGGTGCCAGGCTACTTCAGAATACGGATTATTATTTAAAAAGACATTTAGATAATTTATAGCTTCTTGATTTTGTTCTAAATATTCAAAACAATAAATCACATTATAAAGGGCAGAATAATCTGTGTGTATTTCGTCCTTTTGATCATTCAAACACCTAATAAAGTTGTTTTTTGCATTCTCATAATCTTCTAAAAACAAATACTCCATGCCTATTAAAGATAGAACATCTGCTTGGTCTAAGGTAATCTCTAATGCTTTTTCAAGCAATACAATAGCATGTTTGTGCTTGTCTCTTCTTGAGAGAATGTTTGCTTTTTGAATGTATATTTCTTCGTTAGACTGTTCTAATTGGTATAACTCATCTAATAATATATCTGCAATATCTAGCTCATTTTCAAAAATGAACATTTCAACTTGAAATAATTTAAGGGTGGTAGAACTAGGGTGCTGTTGTAAACCAAGTTTTGTTGCCTTTTTGGCGAGGGCTATTTTCCCATTTTCAAGGTAATGATTAATAATTTCCTCGAATTGATCTGCATCAAAAAAGAGAATATTATTGGTCTTGAGCATAGACTCAAACTTGCTAAGTGATACGTTGTTATGCTCGTCTGGGGTTGGCAATTGCATACGCAGTTATTTTACGGGTTTTCTATAAATAAAGATAGTGAGGATAATAACAGCTCTTAGGATATGCCACGATTGTTGTTAACGAGATGTTAACAGCCAAAAGCAGTGTATAACCAAATGAAAAACAACAGATTAAAACAATTATTAAAGAATTATAATTCGTTGAGTACTTGTGATAAGATAGTGCATCCTTCCATAATTTCTGCATTAGAAATGGTAAGGGGAGGGGTAATTCTAATGGCTCTTGGTTCAAAAAGTAACCAAAACAAAATTAGATTTTTGTCTTTACACTTTAAAACCACTTGATTTGCAATGGCTGGGGTTTCCATAATCAGGGCCAACATTAAACCGGTTCCACGAATTTCTTTAATAGCATCATGTACAAGTAAACTACGTAGTAATAGTTCTTTTTCTAGGGCTTGTTGCATTAAAGTGCTCTGGGTAATTTCTTCAAGTGTTGCTAGAGCCGCTGCAGCAATAACAGCATTACCTCCAAAGGTTGTTATATGGCCTAACTTTGGTTTTTCTTGCAATAGGTCCATTAGGGGTTTAGATGCTGTAAATGCTCCAATGGGTAACCCGCCGCCCATACCTTTTCCCATCACTAAAATATCTGGCACTACCCTGTAATTCATAAAGCCAAAGAGTTTTCCAGTACGGCCATATCCAGGCTGTATTTCATCTAAAATTAAAAGTGCACCCACCTGTTGACACCTTGCTTTGACTTTTGCTAAATAATCATTAGTAGGCTTTATAAAACCTGCACCTCCTTGAATAGTTTCAAGTATAACAGCTGCTGTGTTGTTTGTGATCTGCTCCAAGCAAGTTTCACAGTTAAATAAAATAGCCCTACACTGGGGTAACAATGGTTTAAAGGCTTCTTTTCTCTGCTCATAGCCCATAACACTTAGAGCGCCCATTGTATTTCCGTGATAGGCAAGATTTGCGTATAAAATTTCTGCTCTACCAGTTGCACGGCGCGCTAGTTTTAAAGCTCCTTCAATGGCTTCTGTACCGCTATTTACTAAATAGGTAGTCTCTAAGGGTCTAGGCAAATGCTTTGCAAGTAATTTGGTGAGTGAAACTGCTGGCCTTTGGATATACTCTCCATACACCATTACATGCATGTATTTTTGCGCTTGGGCAGTAATAGCCTTTACAACTCTAGGATGGCTATGGCCAAGACTACATGCAGAAACACCGGCAACAAAATCTAAATGTGCAACTCCATTGGTGTCATAAATATAACTCCCATTGGCATGAGATATTTCCATCGCCAATGGGTGCTGGGTGGTTTGAGTTTGGTGTTTGTAGAAATCTTTTTTCAATGGGCTATAACTAGATTGTAAAAATAGAGACTAACAATTATAATGTAGGTAACATTACCCTCAAAATAAATTAATAATCCTTGGTTTTTACCTTATCTTTTTGTTCTAAGGTGTCATTTTTTTCCAAGGGTGATTCCTGCAAGGGATTGTCTTGGGGTCTGTTTTTAAAAACGTCAGCATTTAGCTTTGATGCCTCTGGAATATTTAATTGTTCTTTACTTTTTTCACCAAAAAAGGCTTCTTGAAATTTTGGAAGCGGTATGCCTTTTATTTTTGGCAGTATGGGCACAGCTTTTCCTTTAAATAATGCATCTTTATCTTGTAATCGTTCCTCTGCCCGCCAAACAAAACCGGCTAATATTCTTGCCTCGGGAGGTATTTTTGAGAGTGGATATATTTTACCAGTTCCTTTTTTAATAAAACGTATGCCTTCAATTTCTTGATTTTCCAAATACATCTGTATGGAGCTAGATACAGTGTTGTTTATTCCAATGAGCTTGTCTTTGTCGTTACGTGCAAAATAAATTACTTGTGCGTTTTGGTCAATATTTATGGTATCTAACTCATTGTTGGTGAACAGGCCAACAAGACGTTTCCCTTTTACTTGATTATAACCCAAAGAATCTTTTTGTATTAAAAACGCATTGTTAAACACCTTTAAGGTGTCAAGTTGTTGTGTTTCGGTATTATTAATTAAATGAATGGTATCACCAGTCATTTGGTTTTGGCCAGTCCAAAGAACGGGACGATGTATGAGTTTTGTAATTCCTTTTTTCTGGTTCACAAATATAGAATCACACTTGCCGCTGGTTGGGGCTTGCTCTGGATTGCTTGATTCTTTAAAAAAACGTGCTTTGTAAAACCCTTTAAGAATTCTATTATCTGGTTTTCCTGTAATTTGTAATGTATCTGCATGGATGTATACAGAGTCTCGTTCTTGAAGGGTTATGGCCAAGGCTCGTTTGGTAATAAACACAGAATCTTTTTGTCTGAAAACCTCTGCATAATGCCCACGTATAATACTTTGATTACTAGTATCTATTACTTTAATGTTGTTGGTGGCAGAAGCAAAACTTCTATTTCGATCAAAGTAAATACTATCTCCATAAAGTGTTCTGCTTTGGTAATCTACTCTAGAGTTTTTCACAAAATAACCGGTATCTTCTCTTGTATCATAAAAACCACGCTCACAATACACAGTACTGGAGTCACTTACTATGGTAGAAGGGCCATAGAGGTAACTTGCACCTGTTTGTGAGTAAAAATTAAGTTGCTGAGAGTTTATGGTGTATTTTGGGTTTATAATCTTTACATCACTGCTAAATTGGTAGTTTTTCTGGGATGCGTAATACCTTCCAATTCTGCTGGTTAGTGTGCTGGCGGTATCTACAACCCTACCACCGCTTCTGTAGTAAGCTTCTTGCTTTACTCTATCAAAGTAAAGGGTATCTGTTTTTAGTGTTGTTTGGGGCTCTTTAAAGACAACATCACCACTTGCAAATGCAAATTGAGTATTGCCGTTATACTCTGCATAATTACTATTCATGGAAATAGTATCTCCTTGCTTTATTTTAACCTCACCATAGGCTTTTACAAAATTATCTTTGAGGTATACATAGGCTTGATTACACCACATTTTAATACCTTCATGGATTATATATACCTGTCCTTCTGTGTCTTTGGTGTATATGAACGCATCTGGTAATTCTGGCTTACGCTCTAAATATCCAGACTGTATGTCAACCTTGGTTTTATCTGCTTGCTGATTGGTTTGAGCTAGTGTAACTCCTGTGAAAAGGAGCAGTAGCAATAGACCTATATGTGGCAACTTTTTTTGCAATATATTTTATACTGTTTTGATATACTACTCTAGGTTTAAACCAATATAGTTTGAAAAATTCTTTTTTAACGGTGTATTGTTTGGGTTCTATCTGGACCTACTGAAACTATATTAATTGGAATTTCTAACTCCTTTTCTAGAAAATCGATGTATTGGTTTAATTCTTTTGGGAACTCAGAAACCGCTCTCATTTTTGTTAAATCCTCTTTCCAACAAGGAAAACTTGTATAAATTGGTGTAACGTTTTCTGGCTCAATGTTGTAGGGTAGGTGAGTAATGGTTTCTCCTTTGTATTTGTAGGCCGTACATACCTTTAGGGTACTAAATCCAGAGAGTACATCTCCTTTCATCATGTTTAATTGGGTAACTCCATTTACCTCACAGGTGTATTTTAAAGCTACTAAATCTAGCCATCCACAACGTCTTGGCCTTCCAGTTACCGCTCCAAATTCACGTCCTATTTTTGCCATTTCAACACCTACTTTATCAAAAAGTTCGGTAGGGAATGGTCCAGAACCAACACGAGTGGTGTAGGCTTTAAAGATTCCGTAGACATCTTTCACTTTATTTGGTGCAATCCCTAATCCTGTGCAAGCACCTGCTGCTGTTGTATTTGAAGAGGTAACAAATGGGTATGTTCCAAAATCAATATCTAGTAAAGATCCTTGTGCACCTTCTGCCAATATTGTTTTTCCAGCTTTTATAGCCTCATGGAAATACTGCTCACTGTCAATAAAGGTTAATTCTTTAAGGCGGTCTACAGCCTCATAGAATTCAGCTTCCATTTCATCTAAATCATACTGTATGTCAACATCATAAAACGAAATCATAGCCTCATGTTTGTTGGCCAGTTGGCGGTATTTTGTTTTCCAGTCTTTCATCTCCAAATCCCCGATACGAATCCCGTTTCTACCGGTTTTATCCATATAGGTTGGCCCTATGCCTTTTAATGTAGAGCCAATCTTTGCCTTGCCTTTACTAGCCTCACTAGCTGCATCCAAGAGCCTGTGAGTAGGCAAAATAAGGTGTGCTTTTCTTGATATTATTAACTTTGCTTTGTAGTCTATATCGAATTGATCTAAACCTTCCAATTCTTTTACAAACACAACGGGATCTATCACCACACCATTGCCAATGACATTCATGGCTGTTTTGTGAAAAATTCCTGATGGAATAGTTCTTAAAACGTGTTTAATACCGTCAAACTCTAAGGTGTGTCCTGCATTAGGACCTCCTTGAAATCGAGCAATGATATCATAATCTGCTGTCAGTACATCGACGATTTTTCCTTTTCCTTCGTCTCCCCATTGTAATCCAAGTAGTAAGTCTACTGCCATAATTGTAATGTATTTCCCTATTGTTCTGGGTTGGTTGTGTTTTTTGTCCCGTAAAAATATAGTGAGTGTTTAGATATGGTAATATCAAAAACATCTTCTATGGTTTTTTTAATATTTTGTATTCTTGGATCACAGAATTCTATAACTTCTCCGTTGTCTAGAATAACGTGGTCGTGTTGTTTGTCAAAATATGATTTTTCGTAATGTGCTTGATTTTGTCCAAATTGATGCTTACGCACCAACATGCATTCTAGCAATAATTCTATTGTGTTGTAGAGTGTTGCTCGGCTTACACGATAGTTTTTATTTTTCATTATGATATATAAAGACTCAATATCAAAATGTTCTTCCTGGTCGTAAATTTCTTGCAGTATAGCATAGCGTTCGGGTGTTTTACGGTGCCCTTTTGTCTCTAAAAATGCAGTGAACACATTTTTTACAATATCTTGATTGTTTGCTTCAGTTTTTAAACTCATAGTTTGGCAATGAATCGCTTAGCTTTATTAACACAATATTGATAACCTTTAGGTTGCCATATAATTGCAACGGATACTTAAATTTAAAAATAATATATGTTATCTGATAAAGGCTCAAAAATAGCAAAATTACAAACGAGTTACTTTATCAATTCCGTTTATTTTTTTAATGTTTTGAACCAAGTTATCAAGAATATTTTTGTTTTTAACTAAGACCACGATATTCCCAGTAAAGACCCCGTCATTGGTATCAAAATGTACCCTTTTCATATCTATATTTAAATTATTAGACACCTCTTTTGTCACGTTATTAACTAGGCCCATTACGTCAATACCGCTTATGAGTAATTCTGCTTTAAATTCTCTTTGAGAAGAATCTACCCACTTTGCTTTTTGAATTCTATAATTATAATTTCCTTGGAGCTGAACGGCATTAGGACAATTTTTCTTGTGTACTTTAATTCCTTCCGCAACGGTTAAAAAACCAAATACATCATCTCCTGCAATTGGATTGCAACAGAGGGCTATTTTATAATCTAGTTGTTGCTCATCCTTTCCAAAAACCAATTGATCAAATTTTTCTGTAATTTCATTTTTATTTATATCACTTTGGTTGGGTTGTTTTCTAATTTTATTTTTAATAAAACTCACCAACACATTTGATCTAGAGGCTGCAAAATCTTTTAATTGTTTATTGTCTATAATGCCAGCGCCCACTCTGTAAAACAAATCAAGACTTGTTTTTACTTTATAAAATTGAATTAGTTGGTTGATTGTTTTATCATCAAGATTAATTTTTAGTGATTTTAATTTACGGCGTAGTATTTCTCTACCGTCATTAGCTATTTGCTTTCGCTCTTCTTTGAGAGAAGATTTTATTTTTGATTGTGCTCTACTAGTAGAAGCATAATCAAGCCAGTTTGCTGTTGGTTTTGCGTTATTAGAAGTTATGACCTCTACTTGATCTCCACTTTGCAAGGGGTGGCTCAGAGGAACTAATTTACCGTTCACTTTTGTGCCTCTTGTATGCATGCCTACTTCTGTGTGTATATGGAAAGCAAAATCTAAGGCAGAGGCCCCTTTTGGAAGTGAATATAAATCTCCCTTTGGTGTAAACACAAAAATCTCTTTTGCATAAAGGCTAAGTTTAAATTCTTCAACAAAATCTACTGCGCTGATATCTTGATTTTCTAGTGTGTCTTGTAATTTGTTAAGCCACATATCAAGCCCACCTTCATCACTGTCATTATTTTTGTATTTATAGTGAGCAGCAAATCCTTTTTCTGCTATTTCATTCATACGTTCACTACGTATTTGTACTTCTACCCATTTACCTTTTGGCCCCATTACAGTGATGTGTAACGCTTCATAGCCTGTAGATTTTGGAGAAGAAATCCAATCTCTTAAACGCACGGGATTGGGACGAAAGTTGTCTGTAACAATACTATAGATTTTCCAGGCCAAGAATTTTTCATTGGCAAGATCGCTTTTGTATATAATACGTACAGCAAACTTGTCATAAACCTCATCAAATTTTACGTTTTGTGCCGCAATCTTTCTACGTATGCTAAAAATTGATTTTGGTCTTCCTTTTATTTCGTAGGTTAAATTCTCTGCAGTTAGTGCATTTTTAATAGTTTTTGAAAATGCAGTGATATAGGCATCTTGTTCTTCTTTACTATCTTTAATTTTGCTTAAAATGTCGTCGTATATTTCACGTTCTGTATACTTTAAGCTTAAATCTTCTAACTCAGTTTTTATTTTATACAAACCAATACGATGCGCCATGGGAGCATAAATATACAGGGTTTCACTTGCTATTTTTTCTTGTTTGTAACTAGGCATTGCGTCCATTGTTTGCATGTTATGCAACCGATCTGCAATTTTTATGATAATAACCCTAATGTCTTCATTGAGGGTTAAAAGCATTTTTCTGAAATTTTCTGCCTGCAAAGATACATCACCCTCATAAGGCATTTTAGAAATCTTTGTTAACCCTTGAACAATACGGGCAACTGTCTCTCCAAATAACTGTTCAATATCTGTAAAGGTATACTTGGTGTCTTCAATGACATCATGTAGCAGAGCAGCGGCAATAGAAGTGGCATCAAGTCCAATCTCACTGGCCACAATTTTAGCCACAGCAATAGGATGAAAAATGTAGGCCTCTCCACTTTTTCTGCGCTGGTGTTTGTGTGCATCTACAGCAACATCAAAGGCAGAGCGTATGAGTTTTTTGTCTTCCTTAGATAAAATACGATAACTTATCTTGAGCAGCTCCTTATACTGTTTTGCTATAGCTTTGTTTTCCTGCTCTTTATCAATTTCTGTCATAGATTAAAAATACAAATTCCAATTTTTAAAAAAAATTATAAGAGTTTAATTTTTAAATAAAAAATCAGCGCTTAAAAACCTCGTTGTCTTTTTGCTTCAAAAATTAAAATACCGGCCGCCACAGAGACATTCATACTGTCAATGGCACCTTGCATAGGAATGTGGATATTTTGAGTGCTTTGATTGCGCCAAAGTTCAGATAAGCCCGTTGCTTCTGTGCCTACAATAATGGCAGTGGGTTTTGTAAAGTCTTGTCTATAATAGGGCTCAGATTCTTGTAAAATAGCACTAAAGACTTGTATGTTTTGCTGGGCTAGAAAATCAATAATTTCTTGGGTACTTCCCGTTGCAATGTTATTGGTAAATAAACATCCAACACTGCTACGTATAATATTTGGATTATAGAGATCTGTTTTTGGGTTGGCAATAATAAATCCGTCTAGATTTGCTGCATCTGCAGTGCGTAGTAAAGCGCCAATATTTCCTGGTTTTTCTGGAGCTTCTGCAATGAGTAGTAAAGGGCTTTTACTTTTAAATTTTAATTTATTTAAAGCGAGTTCTTTTGTTTTTACAATTGCCAAGATCCCTTCAGTGGTCTTACGATAGGCCAGCTTTTGATATACCTCTAACGATATTTCAATAATTTGAGTGTTTTCTGTGGTATGCTTAGTGCTGTTTTCTAGGCAAATTGCCTCACAAAACAGCAGGGTTTGCAACTCATAGCCTCCTTCAATGGCAAGTTGTATTTCTCGCTGGCCTTCTACCAAGAAAATACCTTGTTTACGTCTTTCTTTTGATTTTTCTAGCAATACTAAACACTGTTTGATCAAGCTGTTTTGTGTGCTGTTTATTTTTTTATACATAGCTAAAAAAACGATTAGGGGTATTTAATGGTTTTTTACTTTTGGTTGTATTTACCCATATAACGTTTCCATAGTTCTGTTTGATGGGTTTCTAAGGAAATATCACGGCCATCAATAAAAGCGCTACTTAAATTATTTCCCATCATATCAAGGGCATCTCCATCGCTGATAAACAAAGTGGCACTCTTTCCAAGCTCAAGAGTTCCGTACTTATCAAGGCCTAAAATTTTTGCTGTATTACCAGAAATAAGCTGCAATGCTGTTTCTTTATCCATGCCTTGACCCACAAGTTGTCCTGCATAAAAGGGTAGGTTTCTTGTCTGGAAATTAGACATGCTACTATTTTGTAATCCAACGAGTAAACCTCCCTCTACAAGTAATTTAGGGAGTTTATAAGGCAAATCATAATGATCATCTGCGCTTTTTGGTAGCGCATGTGTTTGCTGAACCAGTACGGGGATATCATGCTGCTTTAAAAAAGGAATTATTTTGTATCCCTGATAGGCTCCAATTAAAACAATTTGATCTATCCCAGCTTGCTTACTAAGTGTAATAGCATCTATAATTTCTTTCTCTCCATCTGCATAGACATATAGTTTTTTGCTTCCATCAAATAGCCCTTGCATAGCTTTAAATGATTCATTTGCTGGTTGGTCTTCACCCGTACCAAAAGCTTTAGATTCTTTAAGGTAGCTAGTTATTTTTTCGACTTGTTTGGTGTAGTTCTTGTCAGGTTTATAGCCTCTTGGCTCTCCAGCCCACCATCTACCTCTTCTAAAGGTGCTTGGCCAGTGAAGGTGTATGCCATCATCTGTTTTAATAGCGGCATCTTCCCAGTTCCAGGCATCAAACTGTACAATAGATGAGCTTCCAGAGATCGTACCACCTTGAGGTGTGATTTGGCCAATCAGTACGCCATTTGGGCGCATAGACTCTACCACTTTACTCTCAGCATTGTAGGCAATGATACTTCTAATGTGAGGTATCATATCACCAATTTCGTCCTGATCATTACTGGCCCTTACCGCATTCACTTCAATAAGGCCTAATGATTTTGCAGGTGCTATAAAGCCAGGGTATACATGTTTGCCTGTTGCGTTTATAATAGTCCCTTTAGCGCTTATACCAGAGGTTCCAACGGCTGTTAAAATTCCATTTTCAAAAATAATGGTTGCGTTTTCAATGGTATTTCCATTACCAATATGAGCTGTGGCTCCAGTAATGGTTATGGCTCCCTTTTGAGAAGGAGCAGGGGTCTGTTGTGCGGCTACAGATACTCCAGTTATAGCCGTTATTACAATTAATAAGTGTCTTAATGTGTTCATAATATATTCGTGCTATGGTTATTAAAATTCTGTATCACAGTGAAAATTCTTGTTTGTTTTTTTGACTGGGGGTTTAGTCTTACCTCCATTTTCCTTTTCATTAAGCATCATAGTCATTAGCTTGTTTCTCTCTGTTTTAATGGCTATTCTTTTTTGCTTATCTAAGTCCAAATCAAAATAGGTTTTTCCTTCTATAATGGTTTTTTCTGCCTTAGAATATACAGACATGGGGTGGCCATTCCACAACACTAAATCTGCATCTTTTCCTATTTTAATACTCCCAACTCTATGGTCTAAGTGCAATAGCTTTGCAGGGTTTATGGTTACTGTTTTCCAGGCCTCTTGCTCACTCATACCACCGTATTTAAATGTCTTTGCAGCCTCTTGGTTTAAACGTCTAGACATTTCACCGTCATCACTATTAATAGCTACGGTAACCCCTTGAGAGGCCATTATTGCGGCATTGTAAGGGATGGCATCATTCACTTCATACTTATAGGCCCACCAGTCACTAAAAGTAGAGGCGCCCACTCCATGAGCAGCCATCTTATCTGCTACTTTATACCCTTCTAATATGTGTGTGAATGTGTTGATGCGAAAATTAAATTTTTCTGCAACTTTCATGAGCATATTAATCTCGCTTTGCACATAACTGTGGCAGCTTATAAATCGCTCCCCATTTAATATTTCAGCTAGGGTTTGCAGCTCATCATCTTTGCGGTAGGGTTTGCCACTTTTTTTCAATTCATCGTATGCTTTAGCCCTGTTAAAGTAGTTAACATACAACTGCTCTACACCCATACGGGTTTGCGGAAAACGACTGTAACTCTCCCAGTTAGATTGTTTTACATTTTCTCCTAGTGCAAACTTGATAAATTTAGGGCTGTTATCATAAAGAAGGCCATCTGCATCTTCTCCCCATTTTAGTTTTAAAATGGCAGAACGCCCACCAATGGGGTTTGCAGATCCATGAAGTATCTGTATGGAGGTAACCCCACCTGCTAGGTTGCGGTAAATGTTTACATCTTCAGGGTCTACAACATCTTCTATGGTAACCTCTGCAGAGGAGTTTTGCCCTCCCTCATTAATAGAGAGCGCTGCAATATGGCTATGCTCATCTATAATACCTGCTGTAAGGTGTTTTCCTGTAGCATCAATTTCTATAGCATTTTTAACAGATAGATTTTTTCCAATTTTAGATATTTTACCATCCTTTACAAGTACATCGGTATTTTTTAAAATTCCTTCTGCCTCACTAGTCCAAACCGTTGCGTTTTTAAACAGTAGGGTTTGCTCTCTTGGCTGAGTTGGGTTTCCTAGACCTACATTTGGATAGGTTATAGGCATAATCTCACGAAGGGCACCTTTAGTTGCATTGTCTTTGTTTTTATCTGAAATGGCTTTGGCCTCGCCCATGTTTCTATTAGCAGTAAAGGTGGTTTCTATCCCACTAGGCAGTACTGCTTTGCCTGTAAAGCTCATCGTGTTTTTTTCAATAATAGCGGTTGTGCGGTACACATCATTAGTTTGTTTATCAGTAAAAGAAAGAGTTATCCAGTTGTCTTTATAGGTTAGTTTTGCAGAAAAATCTGTTTCGCTTAGAGTTACTTTAGCTTTTGGTTTTGCAGCTTCTCCAGAGATTTCTAGAGTATAACTAAGCCCTGCTAAGGCTAGGTTGTAAGATCCTCTTATATCTGTTTGATCCATGGTGTTGATAACACTTCTTGTTCCTTGTACCCAGTTTTCGTGGAGTGTAGTACCCTTTTCAAATAAAGGGCCAGAGGTGATCAAAAAATTGGCATATTTTCCATTGTCTAGTGACCCTACTTTGTCGCTAATTTGAAGCATACGTGCAGGCTCTGTGGTCAGTGCCTCTAAGGCCTTTGTTTTATCTAGCCCGTAATTAATAGCAACTAAAAGATCTTTAGTAAAATCTTTTGGTTTTTTAGACTTAAAGGTGGTTAGGGCAAAAGGTACTGCATTGTCTTGTAATGCTTTTGGATTTGTTGGTGCTTGGTTCCAGGCGCGCATGTCTTCTAAAGATAGATAACTGGCCATGTAAGGATTACTTACATCATAGGGGTCTGGAAAATTTAATGGGATAATATAACTCGCATTGGTTGCCTTTGTTTGTTGTATCATCTCATACTCATCACCGCCCCCAACAATAAGGTAGTTAATTCCAAACTGATTTCCAATTTTGGCTGCCCTTAAGTTGTTGCTTTTGTTTCCGGCCTCGAAGATGGATACTTTATTTTTATTTTTAAGTAAAGCTTCTAAAGATCTGTCTTTGGTAGGTATGTTTCCTTTTTCATACCAATGTGCATCATGATATACTTGACGCAGCAATGCCATGGCTCCCATGAGAGATCCTGGGTAGGATTGTCTACTAGTAACACTTTTAGAAAATGAATAGTGCTGTGCTAACGCGTCATCAATAATACGCATTGCCTGGTTTCCTTGATCGTTAAGTGCTACAAGTAGTCCAGTACCACGTGCAATTCCGTCCATGCTGTGGGTGTTTACAAGACCAAAACCTTCCTTACGCATTGCCTTAGCCGTTTTTGAGTCATAGGTGAAATGATCTATGGCGTTTTTCTCTGGCATGATATGGTCATTCCAGTAAAATCCATCTCGTGATGCACCGTATTGGGGAGAACGGCGTCCTCCAGAGGTGCGCTCAGGATTTTTAACCCCAAAATTTGTGTAGGGATCTATAAATGAAGGGTATATAAATTTTCCTTCCAGATCTACCACAACAGTATTGCTTGGAATAGTTACGTTTTTACCAGAGGCTATTACTTTTCCTTGTTTAATAAGTAGGGTTGCATTATTTATTTTGTTTGAAGGGGATACATATAATGTTGCATTAGTAAAAGCAGTGTATTGCGCATTGTTTTCTTTTACGCCATCGTTTTTTGGAAAGTATTCTTGTGAAATACCAATATGCGAAATACAAAGAACAAGCAACAGCAGTATGTTTTTTTTCATAGCATTGAAGATTTATTGTTTTTTTTCTTAAAGATACCAATATATGGCATCCAAAAGGGTATGTGTAGTTGTTAAAAAAATCATAATTGAAAATTTAAAAATATTTTAAGCAAACCTTATAATGGTCTATTGTCAAAATAATTTACCATCAGGGCCACCATATAACTGTATGTTTTAATTCCTTTGGGCTGGTTGTTTGCTTTTAAAAATAAATTGTACCAGGCCTTAGATAGTTCTTCCATGGGGTTGTCATAGCTGTCCCAAAAATCACGCATTTCTTTATAGCTTTTTAAAATTCCAGGATGTATGGTCTCTAATGTTTCCAGGTATAGGTCTCTATCTCTGTAGGATAATTCATTTACACAATACCGAAGTGCGAAAATATACCCTGTGTATTTAATGTAAGTGTCATCATTGTGTATTGCTGCAAGAGTGGCTATAAAGTTAGCCTCATTTTCTTTTGCGTACCCCAACTGGTGTGCCTGTTCATGGCATGCCACTACCGGAAATTTATAAGACTTTATAAGTCCATTTACTTGCGCTTCTCCAGAGAACGGATTTAAATAACCACTATATCCCATGTAAGTAAGGCCCAGACTCCAGAGGCTTTTTTTGACACTTGTTGGCTCTAGAGACAAATTGGTAAAGGTTTTTTGAAGATTTGTATAACTGTTTTTTGTCAAATCAAGCATTTGCTTTTGAGAGTAGGGCAATTCAATCTTTACCGAATCTGCATACCCTAAGGTGTTATGAAGTTCATTTGATTTATTAATAACTCTGTTGGTCAAATCTATGAGCTGCTCGGTGGTGTAGTCATTGCCTAGATGTAATGATGTATGCAAGGGTTCCCTGTAATAATTAAAACCCCATAATAAATGAAACATAAAATACACTACAGATAGGTGGGCTGTGATATCAAAAACCAACTTTACAGGCTCACGCCTAAAGCCCTTAAAATTTTTATAAATCCAACGTAGTGCTACTATAAAAATTAAAGTGTAAAAAACATCCCCCACAGAAAAAGGTACCCAACCCCAAAGATTTCTAGCTATTTTTCCAATACAGGGATATAGCCCTAGACTATACCATTTTTCTATAAAGGAGGGATACTGTTTTAAAAATTGGATCAATACAATTTGCACGGGCAGAAGCAGCGCAATAACAAGTGTAGATTTCTTTTTAAACATGATAGCAAAATACTAAAACCATCTTAAATTAAAATCAATAGTTACAGGTATTTATTATTTCAGTAATTCTAGGGTTTTAATGCCACAAATCTTAGTTGCTTTTGTAAAATCTTAGCATAAAATCAATGTTTAAAAAAAATCAAATAGGTTACCTTTGTATTTCAATTTTAATGACAATACAATGAGTGATGCTATAAGAAACCTATCTCCAAAACCGCTTTGGAATAAATTTGCAGATTTAAACGCGGTGCCCCGTCCTTCAAAAAAAGAGCAGGGTGTGATTAAGTTCATGAAAGATTTTGGTGCCTCTTTAGGGCTTCAAACAATAGAAGATGAGGTAGGAAATGTTATTATTAAAAAACCTGCTACCCCTGGCATGGAAGATAGAAAAGCTATTGTGATGCAATCTCATTTGGATATGGTGCATCAAAAAAATAGCGATACGGTATTTGATTTTGACACACAAGGCATACAGATGTATGTAGATGGAGATTGGGTTCGTGCCAATGGAACCACTTTAGGGGCAGATAATGGGTTAGGAGTAGCAACTATTATGGCTGTTTTGGATAGTGACACCATTGCTCATCCATCCATTGAAGCGCTTTTTACCATAGATGAAGAAACTGGTATGACAGGAGCCATTGGCCTAAAAGGCGGTTTGCTTGAAGGTGAAATTTTACTAAACCTAGATACAGAAGAAGATGATGAAATAGGAGTAGGGTGCGCCGGTGGTGTAGATGTTACTGCTAGTGGAAGTTACCATCAAATACCAGCTCCAAAGGGCCAAGGGTATCGTATCACTGTAAAGGGGCTTCAAGGTGGACACAGTGGGATGGATATTAGTAAAGGTTTAGGAAATGCAAATAAAATGATGAACCGTTTGTTGGCTGCAAATAAAGATATTGCCCATATTGCATCTCTTGCCGGCGGATCACTTAGAAATGCAATTCCTAGAGAGAGTACCGCCATAGTTGTAGTTGCAACCCAAGATATTTCTGAGTTTGTATTGCAGATGGAGAAACTTCAATTTAACCTGGTTGAAGAGTACAGACTACTTGAGCCAGATTTAACCATAGAAACTCAGAAAATAGACCCTCCACAGATGGTTATGGCTTCTAAGGATCAAACCACATTTATAAATGCAGTGTATGCAAGCCATAATGGTGTGTATAGAATGAGTCCAGCTATTAAGGGGCTTGTAGAGACTTCCAATAATATTGCAAAAATTTCTGTTAAAGATGCAACCCTGAAGATTGAATGCCTTACCAGATCTTCTGTAGATTCTTCTAAGGATGATATGGCAGCAACATTAACATCCGTTTTTGAGTTGGCAGGGTATGATGTGGATTGCAGTGGTCATTATCCTGGATGGGCTCCAAATATGGATAGTGCTATTTTAAAAGTAGTAGAGTCTTTATACATTTCTCTTCATGGAGAAAAGCCTAATGTGGCTGCTTGTCATGCAGGTTTGGAGTGCGGTATATTAGGACAAAACTATCCAAAGATGGACATGATAAGTTTTGGACCTACCATTAAAGGAGCACATTCTCCAGATGAGCGTGCGAGCATATCAAGCGCACAAAAATATTGGAAATTTGTTTTAGAGATATTAAAAAATATACCCCTAAAATAAATCTTGTATCTATTTGGTGTATTAACACAGCAAAAAGCCCGACGGATCTACCGTTGGGCTTTTTTTATGATTTTTTTTAATGAAATTTCTATTTTTGGGCTGTAATTTCTATTTCAAACACTAGGTCAGCGTTTGGAGGAATTACATTACCAGCTCCGCGTTCGCCATATCCAAGATAAGAAGGGACAAAAGCAGTTACTTTATCTCCAACAGACATCATAAGGAGCGCCTCAAGAAAGCCTGGGTTTAATTGTGCGTCTTTACTGTAAGACATTACAATAGGGGTATAACCATTTTGAGCTTCACGTTGTGGGTTGATCATGTTATAATCTCTAGCCAAGATTGCTCTATTGGTATCAAATAACTTTCCGTTATCTTCTAGAAACCCAGCATAGTTCACTAGCACTTTTGTGCCCTCTGTTGGACGTTGGGTTTGTGTTTTGGTATCCCAGTGTACTTTAAGACCAGAGGGGAGTGTTTGAGCATCTTGTTTGAGTGCATCAAATTTTACTTTCATACCATCTGCATATTTTGTAACAGCATCTAGTTTGGCTTTGTTTTCCTGTTCTATTTTGGTCATTGCATCTGTAAAAGAAGTAATTTTTTGTCCTCCTTTGTTAATGATGTTTACCGTTTTAATCATCACATCATCTAAAGGTTTGTTGCTTTGTGGTTGTACATCAACAAGACCAATGGCGTCAACAACCTCAATGCCTTCAACAACCTCACCAAATACGGTGTGCTTACCGTTTAGCCATGGTGTTTCTTTAAGTGTTACGAAGAACTGGCTACCATTGGTAGCAGGACCACTATTTGCCATAGATAAGATTCCTTTTCTGTCATGAACCAGCGCTGGTACAATCTCATCAGGGAATTTATATCCAGGATTTCCAGAGCCTGTTCCTGTTGGATCACCACCTTGAATCATGAAATCTTTTATTACTCGGTGAAATATAACACTGTCATAAAACTTTTTTCCTTTGTGTTTGTCATCTACCATTTGGTTGGTTCCTTGTGCTAGTGACACAAAGTTGGCAACTGTAAGTGGGGTAGCCTCGTTGTATAGTTTTGCTACAAAGGTTCCTTTGTTTGTGATAACTTCTGCATATACCCCATTTGGAAGATCTGGGTATTTATTCTGGCATGACATAATTGTTATTGCTAATAAAAGTACTAATGAGATTCTTTTCATGATAATTGAACTAAATTTATTGATTTTGATTTATTGATAGTAATGTAATATCACTGGTAATAGGTTCGTTGGTACCTAATTTTTTTTCAATGCCATAGTAACCATAGGCCTTGTATGATGGAAATATAAAAGTAGCTTTTTCTCCTGGGCTTAATAGTTTAACGCCCTCTCTAATTCCAGAAATTAAATCCTGGTTTGATTGATCTACCCTATAGGTCTGAATTCCGTTCTCTTTGGCTGAAACTATAATATTTCCCTCTAAGTCTTTTACGTTATAGGTAAAAGTAATAAGGTCTCCCAGGGCAGGGTTTTGTTTTGAAATGGTGCTATCTCTTTGAGTTAGGGTATACCAAAATCCACTTTTTGAAGAAATATAATCATGCAGGCTGTCTGTTTTTATCATTGCCTCTATGATAGACTTCTCCTGCTTGTATATACGTTTGTTGCGCGCCACAGAGGCTTCAATAAAACTTCCAGAAGAAGATTTAACAGGAGTTCTAGCTTCAGGATTTTGGCAACTAGTACCTATAAAAGTAAGCATCAAATATGCAATAAAAGTGCGCATCATATTATAATTGATCTTTGTAATTTGGTAATATACTAATAAATTGAGTTACCGTATCTTTTAGAGACAATAGGCTTCTTCCTCCTGCAGCATTGGTGTGTCCTCCGCCATTGTAGTGAGTCCTAGAAAATTCATTGACAGAAAAATCACCTTTACTTCTAAGTGAAATTTTCACAATATTTTCTTGCCTGTTTTCAATAAAAATAATAGCAAAAACAATACCCAATACAGATAAGGCATAATTAACAAAGCCTTCTGTATCTCCCTTTTTAAAATTATTATCATCAAGCTCTTTTTGGGATATGGTAATATAGGCAGTATGATACTTTTCAAGTACTACTAGATTATCTAGGGCAACACCCAGCAGCTTTATTCTAGAACTAGAGTTGGTATCATATACGTTTTGATGAATTTCAGCATTTTTGGCTCCATGTTCTATCAAAGAAGCTATTACTCTATGGGTGACGGCTGTAGTAGATGGAAATCTAAATGAGCCAGTATCTGTCATTATACCTGTGTACAAAAGGGTAGCAATTTGTGGAGTAATATGTTGTTGGCCTTTAAGGGAAGTTATAAAATGAAATATCATCTCACAGGTAGAACCCATGGTAGTATCAGAGTATGTTATAAGGGCATAATTGTCAGGTTGTTGATGGTGATCTATCATCACAAAGGCAGCCTCGCTTTTCTCTAAGGCGGCTTGCATATCTCCCACACGGCTCAAAGAATTAAAATCTAAAGTAAAGATTACATCAGCATTTTCAATAGCCTCAAGCGCCTGTGTGTTTTGTTTTTCAAAATTAAAAATAGTATTAGTACTTGGCAGCCATGTTAAAAAATCAGGGAAATCATTTGGCATTACAACTTGACTTTTTTGACCTGTAGATTTTAAATATAAGTTTAAACCAAGGCAGGAGCCTATAGCATCGCCATCGGGGTTTTTATGACCAATAATCACACAATTTTTTGGTGTAGAAAGTAGTTCTTTTATCTGAGATGTAATTGCTGTATTCATAAGCTACGAAGATACAATTAATAACAATATATACTTTAAAAATTTTAAAGGTTCATTGTTTTTTAGTGCTCTAAATATGACAGGGCAAGAGCCTTTTGGTTTTAAATAATTGTTATTAATGTCACTTTTTTACTATTGTGGATTAAAATGTAACATAAAAGTTTATTTTTGCACAAAATTTAATAAGATTATGAGAACAGACAGAACCTTTACAATGTTAAAGCCAGACAGTGTTGAAAAAGGAAACATTGGAGCTATTATAGACAAAATAAATGCAGCAGGTTTTAGAATTGTTGCTATGAAATTAACACACATGACTACGCAAGATGCGCAGGAATTTTACGCAGTACACAGCGAGCGTCCATTTTATGGAGAGTTGGTTGAGTACATGACACGTGGTCCTGTTGTAGCCGCTATTTTAGAGAAAGATAATGCAGTTGCAGACTTTAGAACCTTAATTGGAGCCACCAACCCAGCAGATGCTGCGGAGGGTACCATCCGCAAGTTGTATGCTGCCTCTATGGGAGAGAATGCTGTTCATGGAAGTGATAGTGATGAGAATGCTGCTATTGAAGGCGCGTTTCATTTCTCAGGTAGAGAAATGTTTTAGTACTAAACATACCGTATTTAAAAAGCCGTTTATCATAAATATAAACGGCTTTTTAAATTTAGAGTACCCGTAAAAGTTATCTAAGCACTACTTTGTCAATTAAGTTTTTGCCTAGTTCCTCATTTAAAAGGCGAATTATCTTTTCTCTTCCATAGCTCAGTTCTTCTCTAAGCACTGAAGAGCTTAATTGCACATATAAAATATCTCTCTCCAATATTACCTCTGTAGTGTAATTAGCAACTCCTGGGCCCATGACTTTTAACCAAGCATTTTTAGCATCTACTTTATCTAAGCCTTTTGCAAGTTTTCCTTTACCAATAAAAGCTTTTAGCACATCACCAATGGTGGCTTCTTCTGTGTTTCTTTTTGCCATGATTTATAGTGGTATTTATTGATATTTATTTAAAATTAAATTTCTCAAAGCGTTTGTAAATATATTCTTTGCCTTGCTTGTTTACAATACGTAATTTTTCTTTGGTAGCTTCCTTCACTTTCTCAACCCAAATACTCTCTGGGTTTTGATACCGCAAGATCAGCTCACCTGAAGATCCATCTATGGTAAAAGTTTCTGTGGCACCATTGTTTTTAAAACTACCATCTAATTGCGGGCTTACCTTGGTGCGTTTGCCGAAATTTCCATCTACAGTAATATAATCTACAATAGTACTAATTTTAAATTCTTTTGTTTCTCCCTCTAGTGTAGTTACTTTTTCAATTTCCCAATAACCAGAAAGATTTTCTTTAAGCTCTTTTGTGTTTTGTTGACAGCCAAAAATACTTGTAGATACAATCAAAAACAAACCAATATGTACATACTTTTTCATCTTCTACAATTTAAAAAGCATATAGCTTTTGTGAATTTCTTTTACAACAGCTTCTGTTCTTTGGGCATGTGTGTCACTAATAAAAATTTGTCCAAAGCTGTCATCATGCACTAGTTTTATTATTTGTGCAACCCGCTGTTGGTCAAGTTTGTCAAAAATATCATCTAGAAGTAGGATAGGAGTGACCCCGTTTATTTTTTTTATAAAGTCAAACTGGGCTAGTTTTAATGCAATTAGAAATGATTTTTGTTGCCCTTGAGAACCAAATTTTTTAATAGGGTGACCATCTATTTCAAAAACCAAATCATCTTTATGAATTCCAAAGCCTGTATACTGCATCATTTTATCTTTGGAGATATTGTTTTTTAACAAACTTAGTAGTGTGGCGTCTTCTAGTTGGCTTTTATATATAAGAGAAACCTTTTCTGAACTATTGCTTATTACTTTGTGGCGGGCCAAAAATATAGGGAGAAATTCTTCTAGGAAAGCTGCTCTTTTTTCAAATATTAGGGTTCCATATTGTGTGAGTTGCTCGTCATAAATATCTAGGGTGTCTTGATTGTGCGTTTGGTTTGCCGCAAAATACTTTAGTAAAGAATTACGCTGCAGGAGCACTTTGTTGTAGTTAATTAGGTGCTGCAGGTAGGATGGGTCTGCTTGAGATATCACACCGTCTATAAATTTTCTTCTCGTATCACTTCCTTCCACAATTAAATCACGATCTGCAGGAGAAATCAATACAAGAGGCAGAAACCCAATATGTTCACTAAATTTCTCATAGACCTTAGCATTGCGTTTTACTATTTTTTTATTGCCACGTTTGGCGCTCACGTTTATTTTTTCTGGTCTGCCATTTTTTAAGTAGCTTCCTTCAACAACAAAGAAATCTGTACCATGGCGCATGTTTTGTCCTGTAATGGGATTAAAATAGCTCTTTCCGAAGGACAGGTGATAAATAGCGTCCAATACGTTGGTTTTTCCTACTCCATTTTGACCAACAAAGCAATTTATCTTGGCATCGAAGGTAAAAGACTGCGATTCAAAGTTTTTATAGTTAAGTAAAGAAAGTTGCTCTAATTGCATTATAATATGATGTTTACAGACTATTTAAAAGTAAAATAGGTTTTTATTTTGGACTTGTTTTTCTTTCTGCAAATTATTGAAAAATAACAAATCTTTTAGCTTTTATATTCTGATAAAAATTTTATTTTTGCGGTACACAAAAAATCAATCTATGGCAACGTACAAAAAACGAGGCGGAAAAATAAAATCAAAATCAGAGGCAGTAAATGATTCTGAGCTTTTAGAAGGAGAAAGTACCACAGCTGAGGTTTTTAATACCTTAGATGAAACTGCTAATAAAACCGAAGAGTGGGTTGAGAAAAACCAAAAAGTTATTTTAATAGCCGTAGGTGTTATTGCCATTACTGTGTTGGCATATTTAGGTTTTATAAATGTTATACAAGAGCCAAAAGAGAAAGAGGCCATGAGCGAGATGTACCAAGCTCAAGAGTACTTTGACCAAGCACTTACAGCACCCGTAGCTAGTGATTCTTTATACAACCTTGCCCTTAATGGAGGAAATAGCAAATACGGTTTCTTAGATATCATAGAAAACTACGGTGGCACAAAAGCTGCCAACGTATCAAGTTATTATGCAGGAGTTGCATACCTGAATATCAATGACTACAAAAATGCTATTTCATATCTAGATGCTTTTAGTAGTGATGACGCTATGCTTGGTCCTTTAGCAAAAGGAGCTATCGGCGATGCCTTTGTACAGTTAAACCAAATGGATAAAGCTCTTGAGTATTACCAAAGTGCTGCAAGCATGCAAGCTAATGAGTTTACTACCCCTCGTTTTTTATTAAAAGCAGGTATTGTTGCATTAGAAACTGGAAATACAATAAAAGCAGTAGCTCATTTTACAAGCATCACAGAATTATATCCTAAAGCTACCGAGGCTGTTAAAGCCAAGACGTATTTGAGCAAAGCAAAAGCAATGCAATAATTTTATCTACCCAGGTAGATACCCTATATGGCAACAAAAAATACAAATTTATCTGTATATGATAAAGCGACAATCCCAAATGCGAAAAATTTTCGATTTGGGATTGTTGTTTCTCAATGGAATCCTGCAATAACCGGCGGGATGTTTCAAGGTGCCTTTGATGCTATTTTAGACTGTGGAGGTATTAAGGAGAACATTGTTAGGTGGGATGTACCAGGAAGTTTTGAACTTATTTACGGATGTAAAAAAATAACACAAAGCTATGATATGCTAGATGCAGTAATAGCTATAGGGAGTGTTATAGAAGGCCAAACAAAGCATTTTGATTTTGTTTGCCAGGGTGTTTCTCAGGGCATCAAAGATCTAAACATCCAAGGTGATATACCAGTTATATTTTGTGTACTAACAGATCATACCATGCAACAGGCCATCGATAGAAGTGGCGGGGCGCATGGTAATAAAGGAGTAGAAGCTGCAATCGCTGCAATAAAAATGGCTCAGTTGCGAAAAGAAGCTTCCTTCTAAGGGGTATTTTAAATAGGTTTTAGAATATTTTTCTAAAGACCTTTAGTTCTATTTCTACTAGTTTTCACTACATTTTATAGTGTTGAAAAATTGTCAGCTCTTGGGCTATAACAAAACTCTATTTTTAGGTATCTTTGATGTAATTGCACACAAGTATGGGGCCTATAAAATTTACTATTATAAAAAAGTTAAAGTCAAACAACCGCTTTAACTATACTCCACGCTACTACAAAGGAAAACAAGGTGTTGAAGATGCAAAGCAAACCACAAAGTTTGATGCCTACGCAGATACCTACAATGAAAATGATTATGCCGGGCAGTGGCAAAATGCTAGGGTTCACAACCGAAATCGCAATAATATGGCCTTTAATAAAACAGTATTAATTGTGGTGGCTGTGTTGGTATTTATTTTCTTATATATTATTGATTTTGACCTATCAATTTTCTCTAGCTAATGCCAGATATTATACAATTATTACCAGACCACGTTGCAAATCAAATTGCTGCTGGAGAAGTTGTTCAAAGACCCGCTTCTGTAGTTAAAGAGCTATTAGAGAATGCTATTGATGCAAAGTCTACAAGTATTACACTTGTTGTTAAAGATGCAGGAAAAACCCTAATACAGGTCACAGACAATGGTACAGGAATGAGTCCGTCAGACGCCCTGTTGAGCTTTGAGCGTCATGCAACTTCAAAAATTAAAATTGCTGAAGATTTATTTAAACTTAATACCAAAGGTTTTAGGGGAGAAGCCCTGGCATCTATTGCTGCAATTGCACATGTTTCTTTAAAAACAAAACTGCATGATCAGCAAATTGGTACCAAGATCAATGTTGAGGGTAACAAAGTAGTGGGCCAAGAACAAGCTGTAGTTCCAGAGGGCACTACCATTGCTGTTAAGAATTTATTTTTTAATATTCCTGCAAGGCGTAATTTTTTAAAATCAAATCCTGTAGAAACCCGTCATATCATAGATGAGTTTCATCGTGTAGCACTTGCGCATCCTGATATTGCATTTACCATGACCCACAATGATGACCTTGTTTTTAATTTACCCCTGAGTAATGTTAGACAACGCATTGTAAATATCTTCGGCTCTAAAACAAATGAAAAATTAGTTCCGGTTGCAGAAACTACAGATATATTAAAAATTGATGGCTTTGTTCTAAAACCAGATTTTGCTAAGAAAAGTAGGGGGCAACAATTCTTTTTTGTGAACGATCGTTTTATTAAAAGCCCCTATCTTAACCACGCTGTTAACGCTGCCTTTGAAGGCTTGATAAAACCGTCTCTACATCCAGGTTATTTTCTTTTTCTGGAGGTAGATCCAAAGTCTATAGATATTAATATACATCCTACCAAAACCGAAATAAAATTTGATGACGAACATGCACTTTATGCTATGGTTAGAGCAACTATAAAACATAGTTTAGGACAGTTTAGTATTGCTCCTGTGTTAGATTTTAACAGAGAGAGTAGCCTAGATACCCCTTATGATTATAGCAATAAGCCACCTGTGACTCCAACCATTGATGTAGATAAAGATTTTAATCCTTTTAGTGCAACACCAAAACAAAAAAACATAGATTTCCCTTACAAAAGAGATAAATCTTCAGCCCACTGGGATTCTTTGTATGTAGGGTTAAATGATACGCAAGCCACAGACGGTTCTTATTCTCCAGAAACACACCTTAGCTTTGAAAGTGAACAAGTAACTGGATCTCTTTTTCAGGAGCAAGGCCCTGTGAGTGCACAACTTACATTTCAATTACAAAATAAATATATTATTAGCCCCATAAAAAGTGGTATGATGGTTATTCATCAACATCTGGCCCACCAGCGTATTTTGTATGAAGAATTGTTAAAAAACATTACAGTGCATCAGGGCGTGAGCCAGCAACTGTTATTTCCATTGGAGCTTCCCTTTTCTATTCCAGATATGGAGGTGCTTCAAAAAATTCAAGAACAATTAGAGTATACAGGCTTTGTTTTTGGTGCCTTTGGAGAGGACACTTTATCTATAACAGGTATTCCTGCAGCTTTGTTAGAGGATCAAGCCTGTATGGTTCTGGAACAATTAATTCAAGACATTATCGATGAGGTTCCTGATGCTGGATTTAGCCAAAATGATTTATTGGTCCGCTCTATGGCCAAAAGCATGGCTATTAAAACAGGGGTAGCACTAAATAGCAAAGAAAGAGAACATTTGGTAAACCAATTGTTTATGTGCAAAGAACCTAGCGTTTCTCCTTCAAACCAGGCGGTTATTATCACGCTAGATGCAAATGATTTCGACAAAAAATTTATATAAGTATAAAAAAAGCATCCTTTTATAAAGGCCACTATATGGGAAGAATAACAGATACTGTTAAAATACTAATTATTATCAATGTCATTGTCTATGCAGGTTCTGTGTTTGTTGGTGATGTTGCTTATAGATTGTTTTCTTTATATTATTTTGAACATCCAGATTTTCAAATCTGGCAACCCATTACCCATCTTTTTATGCATGACAGAAATGGTTTGATGCATATTTTCTTTAATATGTTTGGTTTGTATATGTTTGGAGCTCCTTTAGAGGAACGTTGGGGACAAAAAAAGTTTTTATTTTTTTACTTTTCGGCTGGTTTAGGTGCCGCTTTTATTCACTCTTTGGTTGGGTATTACCAAGTACATAGCGCTATGGATGCTTTACTTAGTGCAGGAGTGTCTCAAGAAGATATCAACGCAATTATGACAACTGGACAATACAATACCGCTTTTTTAAATTCGGTCCCTCTGCAAACTATAGAGCGATTGTTTATAGAATTTAACACCCCAGCAGTAGGAGCCTCAGGTGCTTTGTACGGGATACTAGTGGCCTTTGGGCTTATGTTCCCAAACACTGGACTGATGTTACTATTTTTACCATTTCCTATTAAGGCGAAATATTTTATACCAGGATTATTACTAATGGATTTATTTTCTGGACTAACAGGTTTTTCTTTGTTTGGCGAAAACATTGCAAATTGGGCGCACATTGGCGGGGCTTTATTTGGTTTTGTTATGGCCTATTACTGGAAGAAAAACGATTTAAATTATACCCGTTGGGATTAACCTATGCAAGGACAAAACGTATTATATAAATTTAAAACATTGAACATTGCAAGCAAGCTGATAGTGATTAACATCGCGGTTTTCTTGTTGTTTTTTATTGCCTCATTTTTATTTAACACCTCAAGTGAGGTCTTAATGCAGTGGTTTGTCTTGCCAGAAGAGCCTATTGAGGTTTTAAAGCAACCTTGGTCTTTACTTAGCTATAGCTTTTTACATGGTGGTTTTTTACATATTTTGTTTAACATGATATGGTTAAACTTCTTCTCTAAATTTGTATTGAATCTCTTTAGTGAGAAACGCTTTCTTACGGTATACCTATTGGGAGCCCTATATGGCGGGCTTTTGTTTGTGACGGCCTATAATGTCTTTCCAGTATTCCAAAGTAAGGCTGGGTATCTCTTAGGAGCTTCTGCATCTGTATCTGCACTGATGGTGTTTGCTGCTACATACTCTCCCAATATATCTTTTCGATTCTTTATGGTGACCATTAAACTATGGCAACTTGCTGTAGGATTATTTTTATTAGATTTATTTAGATTAGGATCTGGCACCAATCCTGGAGGTATGCTCTCTCATATAGGCGGAGCCGTTTTTGGTTATCTATACGCAGTACAATTGGCAAAAGGGAATGATATTGGTCTATGGTTTGAAAAAATAGTTGCGAGCCTAGCCAATATGTTTAAGACAAGAAAGAGCACCCCTTTTAGAAAAGTGCATAAAACACCAAAAAATAGCTCAAAGAGAAAAGTAACTGGAGTCAAGGATGAGCGTCAAATAAAAATAGATGGTATCTTAGATAAAATAGGTAAAAGTGGCTATGAAAGTTTAACCAAACAAGAAAAAGATTTTTTATTTAAGGCTGGAGATAAATAACATACATAATTTTGAAAAAGTTATCAATTTTCGGGAAGATATTATTTTGGTGCAATAGCATTGTAGCCGTGTTGCTTTTGGTGTCTTTTATAGTGCCCTACCTTCCTCCAAAACAATTCTCGAGTTTATCGTTACTTAGTCTTGGCGTATCTCCTCTAATAGTTCTTACTTTTTTGTTTGGAGTGTATTGGGTAGTTAAGTTAAAAAAACAATTTATAGTATCTGCCGTGATGCTTGTAGCAGCATATTTTTTTTTAAATCCATTTTATAAGTTTCCTTCTAATGAGCAACTCTCTTCTAGTGAGAATACCATCTCTGTACTAAGCTATAATGTGCGTTTATTTAATGCCTATCAAAACGACATTGATAGGACTACAATTTCAGAAGTGTTAGACAGTACCCTTAAAACAGCTAATTCCGATGTTATTTTTATCCAAGAATATTATAGAAAAACAACACAGAAGTTTCCGGGATATCCATACAGCTATATTCATTTTAAAAACAAAAAGATTGGCCTTGGTTATGCTGTTTTTTCAAAACATCCTCTGGTAAATACTGGGGCTTTTGATTTTGAAAAATCAAATAACAATAGCCTTTATGCAGATTTAGTAAAAGGCACAGATACCCTAAGGCTTTACAATGTGCATTTAAAATCTTTAGGAATTACCGCTTCTATAAATTCTCTGCAAGAACAAGACAAGGAACAATTGTTTAATAGAACAGGGGCTAGGTTTGAAAGACAGCAAGATCAAGTTGAAATATTGCTAAGCCATATAAGGGCCTCAAAACATCCTGTTATTTTAGGGGGAGATTTTAACAACACGGCATTTTCTTATGTGTATAGGAAACTACTCAGTGGCATGAAAGATGCGTTTGTAGAAAAGGGTAGGGGTTTGGGTACTACTTTTATGTTTGATTTCTACCCTATGCGTATTGATTATATATTTGGCTCAAAAGAGTTGGAGGTTATAGAGTTTACTTCTTTAGAGCAAACCTTCTCAGATCATTTTCCTATTGCGGCTGTCTTTGGTTTACCTAAATAAGTGAGCTTTCCAGAGTTTGGCTTTGCAAATAATTTAATGTGTTAGGCCCCTCATTAAACAACAAATCTATAATAGATAAATTCCCGATATAACCATGATTGGCTTCAAATACCTGGTGGTAGGGGTCAAAATTATAGCTTGGTTCTTTTTTACAATTTGCCAAGTGGCGCATATCTAGTAGTTGGGTGTGTTTATCAAATACATTTGAGCTTAGTATTTGAGCTTCCAGACCAATGAGCTCTGCAATAGTTTCTAATATTTTAATATTAAAATCTTGTAATTTTAAAACAGGGCTTTTAAAAAGCAGGGCCAAATCATCTTCATAAAACTCAAAATAGGGAGATGTTCTGTAGGCTATTTGTATAGACTTCCAGTGCTCTGTAAGCCAAGGGAAGTTGTTTTCTGGAGCAACATCTTTGGTTTTTTGATGCCGTATATTTTTTGAATGCCGTATGGGTATATTTAATAGTAATTTTCCATTACTATGCGCTATGTAGGCTCTGTTTCTGTAGGTTTGTTTTTGATAATTGTCTTGTATCTCTAGGGTTACTTTATCTGCTTTAGCTATCGCAACCATTGTTGCAATAGGTGGGAAGTAGCTAGGATAAATTAGGATATGTTGCTTCACTTTTTATTTATGCTTTCTTTCTTTTTTGAAACCAGCGAAAACCAAACCATCCTGCTAGTAGTACTAGAAAAGGAATAAAATAAGAGGTTGTTTCTCCCTTACCACTAACGGTAGTAAAGAAACGATCCCAGCGTATTTTATTTAATAAGCCCTTTGCTTTGCTATTAAAACTCATCCAAACAAAAACAGGTTTACCTACCACATGATTCATAGGTACATATCCCCAAGAACGGGCATCTTGAGAGTTGTTGCGATTGTCTCCCATCATCCAATAGTAATCCATTGTAAAGGTGTACTGAGTAATGGGTTTTCCGTTTAAAAGTACGGTAGTACCGTTTTGTGTTATGGTATTGTCTATGCCCAGCTCACTTCCTTCATAAACCTCTATAATACGTTTGTAAAAAGCAATACTCTCTGGAGTAATAGCAACTTTTTTTCCTGCTTGGGGTATGTAAATGGGCCCAAAATGATCATTATTCCATGAATTTACAGCAGTCTGAGGAAATATCCCCTGATCTTTCACGCCTTTCTCTGCCATCTTTCTTTCTGCGCTTATTACATCTGGATAGTTTTTAATGCCTTGGTAAGCCTTATCTGTTAAATGAGCTGTATAAGTATATACTCCCGTAGCTCTATCCAGCGCTGTGGCATACATATCACTAACTCCATATCTATTAGAAAAGTAGTTGTTTGGCTCAGGCAAAAGCCTTCTTTGACCGTCAACTTTTACTAGAACACTTTTTGATGTAATGGTATAGGCAAATTGTAATTTTGCACGATCTGGCAAATCGTTTTTTGTACCGTTTATGTATACATACCCATCACGTACCTCTAGAGAGTCTCCAGGGAGACCAACACATCGTTTTACATAATTTGATTTTTTATCAATAGGTTTATACATTTCTCCGGAGGGAGGTGGGCCTATATCTACAAAATTATCAATGGGCCAATTAAATACCACAATATCATTGTGCTCAATATCTTCAAAGCCAGTTATTCTTATACTTGGCAGCTGCGGCTTTGGTACATAAGACTTTGCCCTGGTACCCATAAATACATCATGCATCATTGGCATTGCAATTGGGGTCATAGGTGTGCGGGCACCAAAGTGAAACTTACTTACAAATAGAAAATCACCCACCAAAAGTGTTTTTTCCAGTGATGAAGTAGGTATTACAAATGGTTGTATCACATAGGTGTGCACTATAGTGGCCGCAACTATAGCAAATGCTAGAGAGCCAAACCACTCTACCAGTGCGTTGGGTTTTTTTAAATCCTCATCCTGTAAATAAGTAAGCTGTTGAGTGTAATTAACATAAAACAAATACAAACCTCCAGATGCAATTACCAATAAGCTATCTAGTGTACTTGTTTTTCCATATCTGTTTAGTAGTTCTACCCATAAAACCGGAAACATAATAAGGTTCACAATAGGTATAAACAGCAGTAGTGTCCACCACCACGGGCGTTTTAATAATTGTATTAATACCACAGCATTGTATAAAGGAACTGCTGCTTGCCATGATTTTTTACCTGCTGCAACATAAAATTTCCAAGTACCTAAAAAGTGTACTACTTGTATTATGACAATAAATGCCAACCAGTTAACTAAACTCATATTTTATTTTATTTTCTGAAATACAAAACATATTCCGTGTATCTGTTTTATGTACTTACTAATAGTATTCAATTTTTATAATCCTAACACGTCTTTCATGGTGAAAATTCCTTTTTTACTTACAAGGAATTCTGCAGCAATAACTGCCCCCATTGCAAAACCTTCCCTACTATGGGCCTCGTGTTTAATTGTTATGGTGTCTATTTTTGATGTAAAAGCAACACTATGGGTGCCTTTCACATCTGCTTCTCTTGTGGATTTTATACTTACAGCATCTGTTGTTGTATGGTCTAAACTCCATGTGTTTTTATCGCTATAAGGTAGTATGTCTTCTACTAGTGTGATTGCCGTACCGCTAGGAGCGTCTTTTTTTTCTGTATGATGAATTTCTTCTACAGATACCTTGTAATCACTCCAAGGCTTCATTAATAGGGCCAAATGTTCATTTAAATTAAAAAACAAATTCACGCCAATGCTAAAGTTTGAAGCATAAATAAAACTACCAGCACTTTGTATACAGGCCTCTTCTATAGCTTTTTTTTGATCTAACCATCCTGTAGTACCAGATACTACCGGAATTTTCGCTTTAAAACACTTTGTTATATTAGTTACAGCGGCCTCTGGAGTAGAGAATTCTATGGCAATCTCTGCATCTTTAAAATTTCCGCTTTGGGTAGATGCACTACTTTTATAAACAATTTCATGGCCTCTGTATACAGCTATTTTTGCTATAATCTTACCCATTTTTCCAAATCCTAAGAGCGCTATTTTCATTTTAGTGTATATCTAAGGCTAAGCCCATAACTTGGTTGGGCAATATTTGTAGTATTTAGTTTTGGTGTTATAGAAAGATCATCACTAATATTATACTGCTTTAAATGCGCATCTACGTTTGCATCTATAATGTTCAATATATAAAACCCAAGTGATACAATAATACTAACATTTTTATTTCTTTGAGCACTTTTCTGAGCGTCAATTAGTCTATTGTTTGAAATTAGTGGTGTGCTGCCTGGGCCAAAAAACTCATCATCTGTATACCCGGCAAGCCTTCGTTTGTAGGCATCTCTAAAACGATTATAATCTGTATCATTTTTCATGTAAAAATAGACTCCCGTTCCAATTCCTGCATAGATTACAGGTATTTTCCAGTATTTTCTATTGCTTACTTGACCAAGTCCAGGCAGTACCGCAGAGTAAAAAGCAGCCCTTGCAGGCGCTAGAGGATCATAGGCTTGTTTTTTAGTTGCAGTATCTTTAACAATAAGATTGATTTGCTTGGATACAGAATTAACTTGCCCTTGAGCAACCACTGGTATGCTTGCTATAAGTAAAAAAATATAGAGGAGTTTACACTTCACGAGAGTAGCTTGAGTAGGCGGTCAAAATCTTCCTTGTTTTTAAAGGGTACTATAAACTGCCCCTTACCTGTATCATTTACTTTAACATCAATATTAGCGTTTAATGCAGCAATGAGTTGTTTTTTTGCCTTGAGCACATATTTTGGCACTATTTTGACAGCTTTGTGTGATGAAGATCTAGTCTTTTTTTCACCTCTCACTAAAATTTCTGTTTCACGTACAGATAATTTATCAGCTAGAATTTTAGCGTAAATTTCAAGCTGTGAGTCTAGGTTTTCAACATTTATAAGAGCTCTACCATGACCCATAGTAATAAACCCGTCTCTCATTCCCGTTTGTATAATAGGGTCTAATTTCAGTAATCGTAAATAGTTGGCAATGGTTGATCTGTTTTTACCAACACGATCACTCATTTGGCTCTGGGTTAAATCAATTTCTTCTATTAGGCGCCTGTAGGAGAGTGCAATTTCTATAGGATCAAGATCTTCCCGTTGTATGTTTTCCACCAGTGCCATTTCCAAAGATTCTTGGTCATTGGCAATGCGTATGTAGGCTGGTATGGTTGTAAGCCCTAATAGTGAAGAAGCTCTAAAACGACGCTCACCACTTACTAGTTGGTATTGGTTAAAACTAAGTTTACGCACTGTTATAGGCTGTATAACTCCTAACTCTTTAATAGAGGAGGCTAGTTCTAAAAGCAAATCTTCGTTGAAACTGGTTCTGGGCTGAAATGGGTTTACTTCAATGGCAGTTAATTCAAGCTCCACAATATTTCCTACAACTTTGTCGGCATTTTTATCATTTGCAGATTCAATGTCGTTGGAAGGGTCTTTCAAAATGGCAGAAAGGCCACGTCCTAGTGCTTGTTTTTTTGTTGCTTTAGCCATATTGTATTTACTAGGCGATTACTTTTATTTATTTTTCTGTATTAATTCCTCTGCCAAACTAAGGTAATTGTTGGCGCCTCTGCTACTTGCATCATAACTAATAATGCTTTCCCCATAACTAGGGGCTTCACTTAAACGCACATTGCGCTGAATGATTGTATTAAATACCATTGCGTCAAAATGTTTTTTCACTTCTTCTACCACTTGATTTGACAATCTTAATCTAGAGTCATACATGGTAAGAAGTAGGCCTTCAATATCCAACCCCGAGTTGTGTACCTTTTGTACACTTTTTATTGTGTTTAAAAGCTTACCAAGACCCTCTAGTGCAAAATACTCACATTGTATTGGTATGATAACAGCATCTGCAGCAGTTAAAGCATTTAGGGTTAATAGTCCTAGAGATGGCGCGCAATCTATTATGATATAGTCATAATCTTTTTTTAGATCTGTCACCATTTGTTTGAGCATGTACTCCCTATTTTTTTTGTCTACTAATTCAATTTCAACAGCAACAAGATCTATATGAGCCGGAATTAAATCAAGATTAGGAGAGGTGGTTTTTACAATGGCATCTTTAGCTGTTGTAGAATGCTCTAATAATTGATAGGTACCATTGGTAACAGCCTCTACATCTATGCCTAAACCAGATGTAGCATTGGCTTGTGGATCTGCATCAATTAGGAGTACTTTTTTTTCTAAAACACCTAAAGATGCTGCTAGGTTAATAGAAGTGGTAGTTTTTCCTACGCCTCCTTTTTGGTTAGCAATTGCAATAATTTTACCCATTAATATTTCTTGATTTAATAGTAAAAATACTATTTAATAACCGAATCCAAAATCATTTTTGTTAACAGATAGTGAACATCTTTTTAAGACTAAAAAGGTAGCGTGTTTATAGTATATACAACGATAAGAAACATTTTATTTGTTGAAATAGATTACAATTTTAACCTCCTTTTATAGACTTTGGATTTGTAATAGGTTACTTTGAAATAAAAAAGTATTACTCTGCCACAGAGTCTATTAAAATAGTAAGCATTTCAATGGCTGCATCACTAATTCTTGTTCCTGGGCCATATACTGCAAGTGCACCTGCATCAAACAAAAATTGATAATCTTGAGCAGGAATAACACCCCCAACAATTACCATGATGTCTTCACGGCCAAATTCTTTCATTTGTGCAATAACCTGTGGCACTAGTGTTTTATGACCAGCAGCCAATGAAGAAATACCTAAAATGTGCACGTCATTTTCTATGGCTTGTTGTGCTGCTTCTTTTGGGGTCTGAAACAATGGGCCAATATCTACATCAAAGCCAACATCTGCATAACCAGTAGCAACAACTTTTGCTCCTCTGTCATGACCATCTTGCCCCATTTTAGCAATCATGATTCTTGGTCTACGACCTTCTAACTCGGCAAATTTATTTGCGAGTTCTCTTGCTTTTTCAAAGGAAGGGTCTTTTTTTATCTCTTTACTATACACGCCGCTAAATGATTTAATTTGAGCTTTATACCTGCCAAAAGCTACTTCTAATGCATCACTAATTTCTCCAAGAGTAGCTCTTTGTTTGGCCGCTGTTACTGCCAAATCTAGTAAATTTTCTGTTCCCGATGTAGCAGCATGCGTTAAAGCTTTTAAACTATCTGTTACTTTTTTATTATCTCTAGTGGCTTTAATATTAGCTAATCGCTCTAACTGAGCGGTTCTAACCATTTGGTTATCTACATCTAGTATCTGCAAGGGATCTTCTTTTTCTAGTCTATATTTATTAACACCAACAATAATGTCTTGACCGCTATCTATACGGGCTTGTTTTCTTGCAGCTGCTTCTTCGATGCGTAATTTTGGTATGCCGGCCTCAATGGCTTTTGTCATGCCACCCAATTCTTCAACTTCCTGAATTAGTGCCCATGCTTTGTCTGAAATATCATTGGTTAGATTTTCTACATAATAACTACCTGCCCATGGATCAACAGTTTTTGTGATATGGGTTTCTTCTTGCAGATAAATTTGTGTGTTTCTTGCAATACGAGCACTAAAATCTGTGGGTAAGGCAATGGCCTCGTCAAGGGCATTGGTGTGTAAAGACTGGGTTCCTCCAAAGGCGGCAGCAGAAGCTTCAATACAGGTGCGTGCAACATTATTAAAAGGGTCTTGCTCTGTTAGGCTCCAGCCACTTGTTTGACAATGCGTTCTTAGGGCTAAAGATTTTGGATTTTTTGGATTAAACTGTTTCACTAGTTTTGCCCATAACATTCTGGCGGCTCTCATTTTAGCGATTTCCATAAAATGATTCATACCAATGGCCCAAAAGAAAGATAGGCGTGGTGCAAAGGTATCAATATCCATACCTGCATCTAAGCCTTTACGGATGTATTCTAGGCCATCTGCCAAGGTGTATGCCAATTCTATATCGCAAGTTGCACCAGCTTCTTGCATATGATATCCAGAAATAGAAATGCTGTTAAACTTAGGCATGTTCTTTGACGTGTATTGAAAAATATCACTTATAATTTTCATCGATGGCGTAGGAGGGTAGATATAGGTATTACGTACCATAAACTCCTTTAAAATATCGTTTTGTATCGTACCTGCAAGATCTTTTAACGCCACTTCTTGTTCTTGAGCAGCTACAATGTAAAAAGCCATAATCGGTAGCACAGCTCCATTCATGGTCATTGATACGCTCATTTTGTCTAAAGGGATTTGATCAAACAAAATTTTCATATCCTCAACGCTGTCTATGGCAACTCCTGCCTTACCAACATCTCCAACTACCCGCTCATGATCACTATCATAGCCTCTGTGGGTGGCCAAATCAAAGGCAACAGAAAGCCCTTTTTGACCCCCAGCTAGATTACGTCTATAAAAAGCATTGCTATCCTCGGCGGTAGAGAATCCTGCATATTGCCTAATGGTCCAAGGTCTTTTTACATACATAGTAGCATAAGGCCCTCTTAAATGGGGAGCAATACCGGCAGCAAAATCTAAGTGTTTTAGGGCAGTTACATCTTGTTTGCTATAACGATTTTTGATAGCAATGCCCTCTGCAGTTTTGAAAGCAGTTTTTTTATCCCCAGAAATACCACTTTGGGTGTTGTTGTGTAAGGTTATGTTGGATACATCTTTTCTACTCATGGCTTAGTCTTTCCTTTTCTATAGCTTCCGCCATACGTTTTGCTATTATGGGTTGAATCAATGTTTTTCTAGGATTGCTTTTCAAAAAAGGAAACAGTTCTAAGTTTTCCTTCATTAGATCTGTTGGGTTTAGGTGTTTATTTGTTCCAAGTAATGTAATATTGCCATTGTCAAAAAGTTCCTGCTGTTTGGCAGCACTTTCTTTAATTTTTTTCTGTATGTCCCCCTGTAGTAGTTGTTTTATAAAACCGCCACTATCTTCAATTTGTTTAAAGAGCTCTAATGCTTTTGTAGCCAATTCTTGCGTAAGGTTCTCTATGTAATAAGCTCCATCTGCAGGATTGCTGACCACATCAAAATAGCTCTCTGCCTTTAATATCAATAATTGATTTCGAGAAATTCGTTCTCCAAATTCATTGCTTTTATGGTACAATACATCATAAGGCATGTTGCATACCGCATCTGCACCTCCAAGCACACTAGACATAGCCTCAGTAGTGCTTCGCAGCATATTTATATTATAATCATAAAGTGTTTTGTTACGTCTTGAGCCTTGGGCTATCACATGACATGTTTGGGAGCAGTCATACTCTTTGGTTAAACTAGCGTATAGAATTCTTAGGGCGCGTATTTTTGCTATTTCAAAAAAGTAGTGCGTGCCAGTTGCTATTTTAAAAGTAATACTATTTGTAGTTTGATGGTTTAGATATTCATTGGCATGGGCAAGGGCATAGGCCAATTGCTGAACCATATTGGCTCCTGCATTTTGATAGTTTGTTGTGTCTACAGAAATAGTGTTTACAGACTGTGAAAGACTTTGAAGTGCGTTAAAATCTTCTTTTTGGCTTTTAAACCAATTTCCTTCTTTTGAAAGTTTCCCTACAGGGTCTAGGTTGAGATAAAATTCAGCCTTTTGATTTGTGAGATATAAAGATAGTTTATTTACAAAATCAATATCCAAAAAAGTAAAATCGAAATATATACTTGCCTTACCGTAGGGGTAATCTTTAAAGACACTCTCGATATCAAAGGGTTTATTTGCTCCAAAAAGAATGGCTTCTGCTCCCTTTTCTATAGCATCTACAGCAATATCATTTGCAATTTTAGCATCGTCAATAAAAACTCCCTGTGTGATATTCCAACCAGATGGAGTTCCTGGAATCTCCTTGGCAATAATACCATCATCATTATGGTAAAAGGGTTTAATATGTATCCCTTCTAGTGTTTTGCTCACAAGGGTTTCATTATACTCAGCTCCTTTAAGGTCTACCTGTATTTTTTGCTTCCATGCTTTTGCAGAAACCGGATCAAAATCTGTCAACAAATGTTTCTTCATTGATGCGTATTGTCATAAAATCAAACCCTTACTTAACAGAGTCTTGATGTTCTATGATGTAAATATCTTCGTTTTCTTTTTTGAGGTAGTATTTTTCTCTAGCATAACGTTCCATCTCTGAGCTGTCTTTCATTTTTTTTATAAAAGCTTTGTCTTTCTCTATTTCTTTTTTGTAAAACGTTTTATTCTCCTCTAGGGCCTTAATATCATCACTTAATTCTTTGTGAAAAAAATAATTATTAGCATCAAAAAAAAACATCCAGGTTAAAAACAGCAACATGAAAATCACATATTTGTTGCCCAGCCAGAGGTACCACTTTGTTTTTTTTATTTCTGAAATTTTATTCATGTGTTATAATCTTTCTGAAATAATAGTTCTTATTAAATCAACAGCAACCGTATTGTATTTGTTGTTAGGTATAATGATGTCTGCAAATTCTTTGGTAGGTTCTATAAACTCTTGATGCATTGGCTTAAGAGTTGTTTGGTATCTGGTAAGAACCTCATCTATGTTTCTTCCTCGTTCAGAAATATCTCTCTTCAATCTGCGTATTAGACGCTCATCACTGTCTGCGTGTACAAAAACATTTACATCAAACATGGCTCTTATCTCTGGTTGTGTGAGTATTAAAATACCCTCTACAATCACTACTTTTTTTGGATGTGTTGTAATTGTCTCACCCATACGGTTATGTTCTACAAAAGAATATACGGGCTGCTCAAAAGAGGCTCCATCACGCAAAGTCTTTAAATGCTGTAAAAGCAAATCAAAATCAATAGAGTTAGGGTGATCAAAATTTATTTTAACGCGCTCTTGATAACTTAAATCACTGGTGTCTTTGTAATAAGAATCCTGTGATATTACACATACTTCATCTACTGGAAGTTGTGCAATAATTTGTTCTACTACTGTCGTTTTTCCGCAGCCAGTACCGCCTGCAATACCAATTATTAACATAGTATATGTTTTTTACAAAAATAAGGATTTTGTAGTGCTAGCTGTTAAACCTTGTCATTACTTTTTAACAGAAGCAACTTCTTTTTCTGTTACTATTTTTTTTTGCTTGTTTCCCCAAGAGTTCATGGTGTAATTCATTACATCTGCCACTTGGGTGTTGTTTAAACCCATGGCACTCATAACCCCATTATATGGTTTTTGGTTTACGATGATGTTTCCTCGTAGGCCGTATTTAACTGCCTTAATGCTTTCTAGTCTTTTTTGGGTTAACCAATTAGAGCCTGCCAAGGGTGGGTAATTATTTGCAATGCCTTTGCCACTAGGTCTATGACATTGGGAGCATACTTTTTTATATACAACAGCTCCTCTGTCTATACTTTGTTGTAGAGGGCTTTGTATTTTGTTTACTGTAGCTTGTAATGTAACACCCTCTTGTTTTTTTGGGGTATTATTACATCCAAGTATAAAAATCACCAATAGTGCACTATAGCATACCTTACTCATTTGAGTTTTTTTAGTAAATCCCTAGAGATTTATAACAGTGTAAATATAACAATCTGGGTTTTGTTTTCTACCTGTAAAAGTATTAAAGCTGTGTTTTGTAAATAAAAAAGCCATCTGATACTTCAGACGGCTTTTTAGTCGGGGTGGCAGGATTCGAACCTGCGGCCTCCACGTCCCAAACGTGGCGCGATAACCGGGCTACGCTACACCCCGAATTAAGTACTTAAATTCGGATTGCAAAACTAATGATTTATATAGATACCACACGCTTTTTTTAATTTATTTTACCCTTGTTGACACTAGTTTTTATTATTTTTACAATCATATTTTAACCCTTGTTATGAAAAGGTGTTTTTTAAGCACGGGATGTGGCGCAGTCCGGTAGCGTACTTGGCTGGGGGTCAAGTGGTCGCAGGTTCAAATCCTGTCATCCCGACAGTAATAAAAAAGGCATAATGAATACTCATTATGCCTTTTTTATTGACTAAAGTTTTCATTATCCTTGGGTAAACATATAGATAGAAAAATTTAATAAGCTTGTTTTGTAAATAGCGATTTGATTATTTAGGTTCTTGCTCTGGTAAGGATATCTTTATTGCTGTTTTTTTTATGGTAAGCCTGTAAGATCTTTGTCGTATAATAGGTGCTTTTGTAGCGTGTTATGTAATTAGAGAAATCCTCAAAGTAGGCAATAGATTCTTGAGCATCTACAAACCCAAAGCCTTTATATTGTCCTTGTTCAATTAAAATTATTGAGACCTCACAGGCAGTTCTCCCTTTACCTTTAATAACATAGCTGTCTTGCTGTTGCTGAAAGCTGTAGATTGCCTCTTGTACTCTTTTATTATACACCTGCACATCCTCAAGATCTTGACAAATACCGTTACATTTTTTTATTTTATAATGTGAACAGGCACTACCTTGGCTTTGAAGTGAACAATATCTTGGACATAATTCATACTCCTGACACAGCTGTTCTAAATGCTCAATTGCCAAAGCATTACTATATAGTGTTTCAATTGAGTTTGTAGTTGTTTTGGTTTTACCTATAGCGAGTTGTAATATCCCCAGTCTATTAGTGTAGTTAATAATTTGAAATGTTGTGATAGGTCTTTTTTGTACCTTATTATATTTTGGGTAATGCTTTATGATATGGTGAGATTCAAGTAACAATGCCGTTAATTCATTTCCTGTTTGCTCAAAATCTATATGGTGCGTTTCTTGCGCAAGGGCTATTTCTTTAGAAACCTTAGCATACAAATGAGACAAAACCCTCTTTTTTATGTTTTTGGCTTTACCCACATATATCATTTTTTTAGCTTTATTTTTAAAAAAATAGACTCCAGGTGTTTCTGGCAACGCTGTAATATCCTCTGCTGGTAAATGGGGAGGAAGTGTAGCTTCTTTTGATGTTACGTCCAATGCTTTTAAAATAGCTTTATATTCGGAGATAGCATCTATTTCAAGTAATTTGTTAAACAATTTTACAGTAGCTCTTGTATCTGCCTCTGCTCGGTGAGCACCTGTTAATTCTATGCCTATAGATCTAGTTAACCTACCAAGGCTATAGGAGGGAAGCCCTGGTATTAGTTTTCTGGATAAGCGCACTGTACACAGTTTTTTTCTTAGGTAGGTAATACCAACAGCTGCAAACTCCTTTTTAAAAAAACCAAAATCAAAATTTACATTGTGTGCTACAAATACGCTGTCTTTTGTAAAGTCATATAACTCCTGGGCTACTTCTGCAAAGCTTGGCGCAGATGCAACCATTTGGTTATCTATACCAGTGAGGGCAGTAATTGTTGTTGGAATTAAACATCCAGGATTAATAAGTGTTGTAAAGGTATCTTGAATTTCTTTGTTTTTTACAAGGATAATACACACCTCGGTCATTTTTCCCTTAGAGACTCCTCCAGTTGTTTCTACATCAATAATTGCAAAGGTTGTATCGTCTATATTTTGTTTCATTACTACAAAAATACAAAATATTTGGATTATTTCCTTATTAATGGATTAGTTCCAATTTAATCTTGTTGTTAGGTCAATATCGTATTGTAAATGTATTTTGTTAGAGAGGGTATATCATCTTAATATTACTTCGCTTGTAGGGGTTATCCTTGGGTATAGCAACCTGTTTAAAGCCATATTTTTTGTATATGTGTATAGCGTTTTCTAGCTTAGTGTTTGAGTAAAGATAGAGCTGCTTAAAATTATTTTCTTTTGCAAAATCAATGCAGTATTGTAAGAGTTGTTGCCCCAGTTTTTTTCCTTGCTTGGAGGGCTCTATGGCCATTTTTGTGAGCTCAAAAACACCATCACTTCTTTTTATAAGAGCTACAGTGCCTATGGCTGTGTTGTTTTGGGTAATAAAAAAAATTTCTCCACCAGGATGTATAATATGCTGCATGGGTTTGCTTAAGACTTCTCTGTCATAAGCCTCTACATAAAAGTAGGTTTCTAGCCACTGCAGGTTAAGGTTATAAAAGGCTTGCGCAAAGGTGTGGCTAAAGGCTTGTATTTCCAATGAGGTATTAATTAAAGCAAAGGTTCTCCAACCTCTGCAAAGTATTCATTAATCATTGTTTTTGCTGTATCTAACTGTTCATTTCTGATAAATAGGCGCACTTGGTTAGGAATTCCTGTAGAGAACCCACCTGTGATACCGCTATTGTGATCATCTTTTACAATGGGAGAAATTCCTTCTTCGTTTAGTCTTGCAATAAGGCCGCTAGCTATCATTGTTGGCCCAGTATATATGCGAATTGTTTTTTGATCTTTATTCATGTTTTTATGAATTGTAGTATTTGCTTCTCCAAATAGCGTTGTTAAAATTCTTTCCTTTGGCAAAACCATAATATAATACAGTTGCGGCAACTCCCTTGAACATAAACAAAAAGAATAATAAATATTCTAGATTTGGATTGCCTCTAGATAATAGATGCAATGGGGTAATAGCCGTAAGTAAAATGCTAGTAATAAATATTGTAAATATTAAATTCTCAAAGGTTTTATAGGGCCATACCAATGCTTTTCTAAAAGGATGTAAATCATTTCCCCATTTGTGTATGAGGTAAAAATAGTCGTTTGAAATTGGAGCAAACAACAAAGGATCGTTTACATTTTCTAGTTTCATTAATGAAGCTGGAGCAACAATTTTTAAACCTTTTAAAGTGGTATTGTGTTCTTTTTCAAGAGCTCTTATTTTTGAGATTGCCTTTTCTGGGAACGGTGCTTTAAAATATTTAGTATCCAAAAAACGCAACCTATAATCAATACATAGTTTTTTTATATCTGAAAGGTGAAATACCTTAGAAGCATCTAATGCTTTATGATTAAAAAAGTTTTCATTAAGTTTTGACCCATGGGTTAGTTCTCTTTTTATTGTATTTCTTTGATTCTCATTTTGCTTCAATAATTCATTTACGTCTCTAAGTATTTCATATTCAGAGGTATGCTTTTTTCTTGTTTTTTGTAATTGTATTTCGATATTTGTTTTAGGAAACATAAATTTTAATTTTGAAATAAAAATACTCTCTAATGGTTTGTTAGACAACCATTTTTATTTTTTTAACTCTTTTTTAAATATTCTTCTCGATTAGACGTTGTAGAACAAAGTTTGTATTACCTATCTTTAAAAAAAAAATAATACCATGAATTTCAAACACATTCTTTGCATTGTATTTATAGGCCTGTATACAATTACTAGTGCTCAAAAATATAAAAGCATAAGCACTAGTACCATATCAAAAGACTGGCAAGGGATCACTTTTACTTCAGATAAAACGCTGCAAGAAAACATAGCACAAAGCACTTATTTCTCTATAATGGCCGCTATTTTAGAAGACGAATTTTTGAGCAGCCAGCTATCAAGTCAAGAAATGGTTACTGTTTTTGTTGCCAACGATGCCTCCTTTAGTACACTAAAAGAAGATACACGCAAAGCATTATTGGCAGATGATCAAACAATAGTACAATTAGTAAAGTTTCATACCATACCTGGTAGAGTAGATAAAAATGCGATAGAAAATGCAATTTCTAGCTCTGGAGGTATGGCTTATTTTAGAACTCTTGAGGGTGAAAAATTAGCTGTAACAAAAAAAGCAGGAGCGTTAACCATTTCAGATAGTAAAGGAAATATGGCAGTTATAAAAGAAACAGATTTTTATCACAAAAATGGTTTTTTCCATATGGTAGAAGGGTTTGCTTTTGATACAAAGACCTCTAAGTAGTTTGATACTTTAACAGCTTTATCGCTTTTTTAAAACAAGATTATTTTGCCTTTGCTATTTCTAGTAAGGCATTGTATACTAGCCTTGTGGGGAGGCCCATGACATTAAAAAAACACCCTTCTATTTTTTCTATTCCAATATATCCAAGCCAATCTTGTATACCATAACTACCAGCTTTGTCATAAGGTTTACATGTTTCTAGGTAGTACTCAACCTCATCATTGGTGAGTTCTTTAAAATGCACCTTTGTGCAATCAGAGACAGTGTTTTGGTTATCTTTAGTGGTAAAACATACAGAGGTAAACACACTGTGGGTTTTACCGCTTAAACCTTGCAGCATGTTTATTGCATCTTGCTTGTTTTGGGGTTTACCGATGGCGCGATTGTCTTTCCATACAATAGTGTCACTGGTAATTACAATTTGTTTTTCTTTAATATCCTTAAAGGCGGTAGCTTTTAATTGTGCTAAATATTTTGTGATTTCTTGGGCTTTTAGATGTGTCGGAAATATTTCTTTGATTTCTCGAACATCTATTTTAAAATCTATGTCTAATTCTTTGAAAAAATGCTGTCTTCTCGGGGAACCAGAAGCTAAGACAATATCAAAATTAAGCAGGTGTTTTTTGAGCATTACAAGAAGGTTTTTGTTCTATCCAAAGATAGATAATGTCTTTTATTAATATTAAAAATTTAACTCTATAAATATTTGTAGCCAGCCTCAGGCTTATCTTGTTGGCTTACTGCTATATTGTGTTTGGTTTGCCTTTGTTCTTTGTATAGATTTTATTGATACCATCGTTACTTTATTATATAATAAACACATACAAATACGCTGCTTTATCATTAACTTTGGGTACAACACAAATTATACAAAAAAAAACACCAATGGATAATCACAAAGATGGCGATATTAGCCAATGCCCATTTATGGGAGGCACTCAAAAACAAACAGCAGGTAATGGAACTTCTGTGCGAGATTTTTGGCCCAATGAACTCAAATTAAATATTCTACGTCAAAATGCAGTAAAATCTAACCCTATGGGTGCAGATTTTAATTATGCAAATGCGTTTAACTCCATAGATTTTGCTAGTCTAAAGCAAGATGTTATTAATGCTATGACAGATTCACAAGATTGGTGGCCTGCAGATTATGGAAACTATGGTCCATTTATGGTACGTATGGCATGGCATAGTGCTGGTACTTATAGAGTTGGTGATGGGCGTGGTGGAGCACGTTCTGGATCGCAGCGGTTTGCGCCAATAAATAGTTGGCCAGACAATGGTAATTTGGACAAGGCTCGTTTGTTATTGTGGCCTATTAAAAAGAAGTATGGGAACAAATTATCTTGGGCAGATTTAATGATTCTTGCTGGGAACTGTGCAATGGAATCTATGGGATTTGAAACCTTTGGTTTTGCTGGTGGACGTGAGGATGTTTGGGAGCCAGAACAAGACATATATTGGGGTTCTGAAACCGTTATGGGAGAAAATAAAGAACGATATGCTGAAGGCGAATTAGAAGATCCTTTAGGTGCTGTAATGATGGGTTGGATATATGTAAACCCGGAAGGACCCAATGGAAACCCAGATCCAATGGGCTCTGCAAAAGACATTAGAGAGACCTTTGGTAGAATGGCAATGAATGATGAAGAAACGGTAGCACTTGTTGCTGGTGGCCATACTTTTGGTAAAGCCCATGGCGCTGCAGATCCAAATACATATGTTGGACCATCACCACATGGAGCTCCTATAGAAGAGATGAGTACTGGTTGGAAAAACTCTTTTGGTACAGGAGTTTTAGATGATACTATTACAAGTGGTATAGAAGGAGCTTGGACACCAAATCCAACTGTTTGGGATCATGATTATTTTGATGTCTTATTAAACTATGACTGGGAACTTACAAGGAGTCCGGCAGGCGCTCACCAGTGGAAACCAACCACAGCGTCAAATGCGAAAAAAGCACCCAAAGCGGGTGATGCAAACAATACGCAGGATTTAATGATGACAACTGCGGATATTGCTTTAAAGCTAGATCCAGCGTATTTAGAAATTTCTAAACGTTTTCACAAAGACCACAAAGCTTTTGAAGACGCTTTTGCAAGAGCATGGTACAAATTAACCCATCGTGATATGGGCCCTGTACATCGTTACCTAGGACCAGAAGTGCCAAAGGAAGAGTTAATTTGGCAAGATCCAATTCCAGCAGGGCAGTCATTATCTGATACAGATCTAACAACCTTAAAGAGCTTAATTTTAGCCTCAGACCTTACTATATCACAATTGGTTTCTACGGCTTGGGCTTCTGCATCAACCTTTAGAGGGTCAGACATGAGAGGTGGCGCAAATGGTGCTCGAATCCGTTTGGAACCTCAAAAAAATTGGGAAGCGAATTCTCCCAAGAAATTAGCAACTGTTTTGGCTAGTTATGAAACAATTAAAGCTAATTTTAACGGGAGTGTTTCTATTGCAGACCTTATAGTTTTAGGTGGCTGTGTGGCTATAGAAGAGGCTGCAAAAAAAGCGGGACATGCTATCTCTGTTCCATTCACCTCGGGAAGAGCAGATGCTTCTCAAGAACAAACTGATGTTGCTTCTTTTGCTTATTTAGAACCGAAAGCAGACGGTTTTAGAAATTTTATTAAAAAAGATTTAAATCTAGCAGCAGAAGAATTATTGATTGATAGAGCGCAATTATTAACACTTAGCATTCCAGAAATGACTGTTTTAGTTGCTGGGATGAGAGTTTTAGGAACCAATTATGATGATTCGAAATACGGTGTATTTACAGATACTGTTGGTACACTTACCAATGATTTCTTGGTAAATATCTTAGATTTTAGTTATACCTGGAAAGCAACTTCTGAGGATGACACCTTATTTGAAGGATCAGACAGGAAAACAGGCGTTGTCAAATATAGAGGAACAAGAGCCGATTTAATTTTTGGATCTAACACAGAACTAAGGGCAATTGCTGAAGTGTACGCTGCAGATGATGGTAAAGATAAGTTTGTTACAGATTTTGTAGCTGCTTGGGCCAAGGTGATGAATCTTGATAGGTTTGATTTGTAGTAATAGTATTTAAAAAGGTGATGCTTAGCCAGCACACACAATTTAGAGATATGGGATTTGATGAGGTATTGCTTTTGGATAAACAAGGAGAGGAAGTAAATTTAGAAGATGTCAAGCAATAGATTTATTTTTACTTATCACACAAAAGGGGAGCTTTATCGCTTCCCTTTTTTTTGTGTTAAACTCTTGTGTTTTCCGTAAACCAAACATTACAAATTACTTGTTTAAAAAATGGGTGGTGATCGTAAAAAAGGATATTTTACCAATTTAGTCTTGTCTAAAAATAATATATAATGTATTAATTTTCAATTTATTATAATATATAATATAAAGCTTTAGTTTGTTTTATTATTGTTTGCAGTTTTCCCATAAAACATCTTGAGGTAAGGGCGCTGTAATTGTCATTTCTTGTTTTTTTACAGGATGTATGAAAGAGAGTTTTCTAGCGTGTAGATGAATACTTCCGTCTTTATTGGATCTGTCAAAACCATATTTTAAGTCTCCTTTTATTGGACAATTAATGCTTGCAAGTTGCGCTCTAATTTGATGGTGTCTTCCAGTTTCTAAAAGAATTTCTAAAGCTACATAGCGTTGCATTTTCTTTAAAACGTGATAGTGAAGTATGGCTTTTTTGCTATCTGGAACTTTTTTGGTGTTTGCGTAGCTTTTATTTTGCTTTGGATTTCTTTTAAGATAGTGGGTAAGGGTGTCATTATCTTTTGGTGGTGGATTTTTCACTACCGCCCAGTAGGTTTTTTTTGTTTGCCGCTCTGCAAAAGATTTGTTTAGTCTAGGTAATGCCTTTGATGTCCTGGCAAAGACAATCACACCGCTTGTAGGTCTATCTAGCCTATGTACAACCCCAAGATACACGGCTCCGGGTTTATTGTATTTTCTGGCAAGATATGCTTTGGTGATTTCAGAAAGGGGCGTGTCTCCAGTTTTATCACCTTGTACAATGTCTCCAGGACGTTTGTTTACAACAATGAGGTGGTTGTCTTCAAATAACACCTGCAGGTTATCTGGGGTGCTATGTGTCGTTTTTTTGTTTGTTTTGGTATGAGTATTTTTTTTTCCCGAAATATAATAGATATTAGTACTGTTCTGTATCGTTTGGGAAATCGCCGCTTTTTACGTCTGTACTGTAGTTTTTAAATGCCGTTGTCATCTCCTTATACATATCTAGGTATCTTCTTAAAAAGCGAGGATTAAACTCATGAGTCATACCTAGCATATCATGTGTTACTAGTACTTGCCCATCAACTGCGTTACCTGCTCCAATACCAATTACAGGTATAGTAAGGCTTTGGGCTACTTCTTGCGCAAGTTTGGCAGGAACTTTTTCTAGTACAATGGCAAAACATCCTGCTTTTTCTAAAAGTAAAGCATCTTGTTTAAGCGTTTCTGCCTCAGCATCTTCTTTAGCTCTAACGGTATAGGTTCCAAACTTATATATAGACTGTGGCGTAAGCCCTAAATGCCCCATAACTGGTATGCCTGCATTTAAAATTCTTTTTACAGATTCTTTAATTTCTTTACCGCCTTCTACCTTTACTGCATGACCTCCACTTTCTTTCATGATACGTATGGCTGAGCGTAGGGCTTCTTTTGGATCACTTTGGTAGCTTCCAAAAGGAATATCTACCACCACTAAACTACGCTCTACGGCGCGAATCACAGAGGTTGCATGATAAATCATCTGATCCAGTGTTATGGGGAGTGTAGTTTCATGTCCTGCCATAACATTAGAGGCAGAGTCACCAACAAGTATTACGTCTATGCCAGCTCCATCTACAATTTTTGCCATGGTATAGTCATAGGCCGTGAGCATAGATATCTTTTCTCCACGATTTTTCATATCTACCAAGGTTTTGGTAGTGATTCTTTTGTATTGTTTCTTTGCTGTAGACATAGTGTGCTTTATAAAGTGTAAATGTACTAATTTGTGTGTAATTTTTACTTTTGCTTACCTTATTAATTAGCTAAGCATTAGTCATACTTTGCGCTTATTGTTGTGCTGTAATTCCATTTTTCTTGCACTTTTAGCACTTGCTCAATTACATCTCTTACGCAGCCTTGGCCTCCTTTAAGATGAGATACATACCTGCTAAGCGCTTTAATTTCTGGCACCGCATCTTGCGGGCAGCATGGCATAACAACTTGTTGCATTACCTTATAATCTGGCAGGTCATCACCCATGTACAATACCTGCTGGGGTGTAATGTTATTCTCTTGAAGGTATTTTTCTAGTGTTTTTGTTTTGTGATGTGCACCTAAGTGTATATCATTAATGCCCAATCCTGCAAGGCGTTTACGAACTCCTTCATCAGTACCGCCAGAAATGATACACACATTAAAGCCTTGAAGCAGCGCTTCTTTTAGGGCAAAGCCGTCTTTGGTATGCATGGTTCTGTGCATTTCTCCATCTGTGGTTATTGTAATTGTTCCGTCTGTTAGCACGCCATCTACGTCAAAAACGAAGGTGGTGATTTGATGCAAATATTCTTTATAGCTTTTACTCATCTTGTGATATGTTTCTTTTTTGAATACTACGTGTAAGTAGTTGATATACTTCTTGTTGTTGTGCTGTAAGAAGCCCTTGATGTGTCTGAATTGTTTTTTTATCTCCTCTTTTGGCTGGTCCAGTTTGGGCCTGGGCAGCAGTGAGGTATTCTATTTTATTGGCAGTTTCTTTAATTAAAGGTGCCAAGAGGCTAAAATCTAATTGTTGTTTTCTTAAAATATCTTCTGAAATATGATATAACTCGTTCACAAAGTTATTTACAAATACGGCGGCAACATGTAATTTTGAACGCTCATAGGAATTAATAGCACACACTTTTTGGGAAATCAGAGTGCCTAAATTTGTTAATAAACAGAGATCTTCCTTGTTTTGAGCCTCCACACAAATGGGGATGTTTTTAAAGTCAATCTCTTTGTTTTTTGAAAATGTTTGTAAAGGGTAAAACACTCCTTTTTTATTGTTGTTACTAATAGCTTCTAAAGCAGCTCCTCCACAGGTGTGAGCCACCAATTTATTTGTAAAAGGAAGTTGTGATGTGACACTGTGTATCCTATCGTCAGGGACTGCAGCGATATACACATCTGCCTTTGGTGTAATCTCTAGTATGTTTGTTACAATCATCTTGTCGTGAGTGGTTTCTTTGGGTATACTGCGTGTATAGACTTGCAGTACCTTAATACCAGGGCTAGTCTCAAATACCTTAAATAGATGAGATCCAACATTACCAAAACCCAAAATAACAACTGTAATCATAGTGTAAAAATACAAGAATTTTTTATGGCAATAGTATGCCTTTTATGGAATGAACACTAAAGAGTGTTAATGCTATCACATTTCAGATACATAAGGAGCACAAAAAGACCATTTTGTAGTATTTTTGCAAAAAATAATACTAGATGCAAAAGAAACTAGCTTCCATTATATTTTCTACCCGTTTAACGGCTACTTTATTTATTGTTTTTGCAATAGCAATGGCTGTTGGTACCCTGGTTGATGCCTCTTCAGAGACTTCGCCAACACCATATTCTCGAGCACTCATATACAATGCATGGTGGTTTGAAGCTATTATGGGGTTGTTTGTGGTTAATTTTCTAGGAAATATTGTTCGCTTTAAAATGTTTAGTAAAGAAAAAGCGACAACCCTAGTGATACACTTGTCTTTTATACTTATTCTAGTAGGCGCATTTGTAACAAGATATATTGGTTATGAGGGTGTTATGCAAATAAATGAGGGAGACACCTCCAACGAGATACTCTCTGAGTTTGCCTATTTAAATGTTTTTATTGATGGAGATTATGTCATTGATGGCCAACAACAGCGCCTTAAATTAGCGCCAAAAAAAATGGACCTCTCCCAGAGATTAAACAATCAGTTTTCTATAAATAAAACGTACAACCAGACTCCTGTAACAATCTCCTACAAAGATTTCATTAAAGGTGCCACTAAAGGAATGGTTGAAGACCCTAGTGGAGAAGGATACCTTAAAATTGTTGAAGCAGGTGATGGGACCCGTCATGATCATTATGTAAAAGTAGGAGAGGTTTCCAATATTCATAACATTTTATTTGCTATAAATAAACCAACCAAAGGCGCCATTAATATATTCTATGATGAGCAATCTCAGGGGTATCAAATACAATCATCTTTTGGGGGTGAGTATATGCGTATGGCAGATCAACAAAAAGGTATTGTTATAAAAGACAGCCTCCAAAATTTGCAACTACGCTCGCTCTATCAAATGGCAGACATGACATTTGTAATTCCAGACCCAGTGGTTAATGGGCGTATGGGCATTATAAAAGCCACTAAAGATGCTCCTGCTGTAACCAATGCGTTGATACTAAATGTTAGCTCTGGTGGCCAAACAAAGACCTTAGAACTTCTAGGAGGTAGAGGCTCTACACCAAGTCCCGTGAAGGTTGATATAAATGGTCTTGAGGTATATGCTACCTACGGAAGTAAAACAATAGAATTGCCTTTTAGTATCACCCTCAATGATTTTATTGCCGAGAAATACCCCGGCACAGAAAAAAGTTACAAATCTTTTAAGAGTAAAGTGACTGTTAATAGTGCCGATGGAACATTTCAAGAAGAAGAAATTTTTATGAATAACGTCTTAGATAAAGATGGATTCCGCTTTTTCCAGTCTGGATTTCAGCCAGATGAAAAAGGGACTATTTTAGCTGTAAACCACGATATGTGGGGAACTTGGATTACCTACATAGGGTATTTCTTTTTATATTTTGGACTTATGGCAATTTTGTTTGATAGAAATTCCAGATTTGGTAATCTCAAAAAGTATTTAGACAAAATAAAGAAAAAGAAGAAATTGCTGGTAAGCCTTTTGATGTTCTTGGTAAGTACCATTGCAATAGGCCAGATAGATAGCCACAATCACCTTAATCCTGTTACCACACAAATAGACTCTTTAATTAACGCCAATGCAGTTTCTAAAGAGCACGCTGCAGCCTTTGCCCGTTTGGTAATACAAGACAATGGCCGCATGAAGCCAATAAGTACTTTTGCAAGTGAATTGATACGTAAGGTGAGTGGAAGTGACTCCTACAATGGTCTAGATGCAAATCAAGTGTTTATGTCTGTAACACAATTTCCAAGACTGTGGTCTCAGGTACCCATGATTAAGTTAAAGAGAGGTAATGACAGCATACGAGATATTGTAGGAGTTCCTAAAGGCACAAAAACAATAGCCTTAATAGATTTGTTTGACCAGGATGTTAATTTCAAGCTAGATCCATACCTAGAGGCTGCTACCTCTACAAATACTCCTAATCAATTTCAAAAAGATTTTATTAAGGCCTATGAGAGCTATTACATATTCAATCAAGCCTTAGGAGGTAGTATTTTAAAGATATTTCCAGTACCCGCAGACCTAGGTAACAAATGGGTGTCTTACCCAGAACTCAACCAAAGCGCCATTAAAGGGCAAGATTCTATGTTTACAAAAACTGCCTTACCTTTATACTTTAATAGCCTAAGTGCTGCAAAGGCAAGTAATGATTATACAAAGCCAACTGAAATATTAAACCTAATTAGAGCTTACCAGAAAAAACATGGTAGTGAGGTGCTTCCAAGTGATTCAAAAATTAGCGCAGAGATAGCCTATAACAAAATAAATATTTTTAATAGACTGTTTCGTTACTTCACAGCCTTTGGTGTATTGATGTTTATTGGTATTATCATACAAATATTTAAAGAAGGACCTCTTGTAAATGGCTTTGTTAAAGTTTGTAAAGTAGTTATTTGGTCTTTCTTTGTTGCCATGACCCTTGGGCTAATTGCACGCTGGTACATCTCTGGACATGCCCCTTGGACAGATGCCTATGAATCTATTATATATGTGGCTTGGGCTACTGTATTTTTTGGCTTGGCATTTGGAAGGAAAAGTGATCTTACAGTTGCCTCTACTGCTTTTGTTGCAGCTATTATATTATGGGTAGCCAATCAAAACTGGCTTGATCCTGCTATATCAACACTAGTACCTGTACTTGATAGCTATTGGCTTATGATACACGTTGCGGTTATTGTGGCTAGTTATGGACCCTTTACTCTAGGTATGATATTGGGTGTTACCGTTCTAATACTAATGATACTAACCAATAGCGCTAACAAAGCAAAAATGGATTTAAACATTAAAGAACTAACTACCATTAATGAAATGGCCTTAACTGTTGGTCTTGTGATGCTTACCATAGGTAATTTTTTGGGCGGTCAATGGGCAAATGAGAGTTGGGGACGTTACTGGGGTTGGGATCCTAAAGAGACTTGGGCGCTTATTAGTATTATGATATATGCCTTTGTTATACACATGCGACTCGTTCCTGGTCTTCGAGGAAAATGGATTTATAACGTGGCCTCTATTGCAGCGTACGGTTCTATAATGATGACCTATTTTGGAGTTAACTTCTATTTAACTGGTTTGCATTCTTATGCAAGTGGAGATGTACCCGTTACTCCCTCTTTTGTATATTATCTAGTAGCATTTTTAGTTGTATTGGCTATTGTGTCATATCTTTTTTATAAAAAACAGTACATAAAAAAAGGATAGACCTAAGGTCTATCCTTTTAAAACAATAACAAACTTTACTTAGTTATATAAAAAATCTGGTTGTAGATTAAGAAGATTAACATCTTCTTGAACAGCCTCTTCAATCTGTATTTTATGGTATAGGCTTCTTGTCATTTCTTCAATCTCTATCTCTGATGTATTCAGCTTTTTGGCGATTTTTTTGTTTTCTTTTCCTTCGCTAATGTATTGCAATAGCTTTATTTCTATACCGTCAAGATCGTACTGCATGATTAGATTTTCTAAATACATTTCTTCGGTTATTTTTATAATATTGTCTCGCTCCATCATTTTTTCTTTATTTAAAAATATTTCCATTTCTGTTTTACGTGCTGCTGTTTCTTCTTTAATATCTTTCATTCTATATAGTATGGCATATGTCATTAGCAGTACGTTAATGAAAAATGAAGCCTTTACTATTGTCAATGAGACGTTTAAAAAATTAACACCTATTACTTGTAAAACGAAGTAATCTAGCACTAGCATTAATGGTATTGCCATACCTAGCACATAAAATTTTGAATAATTGTTTTTTAAGAATAACAAAATACCGCCTCCGAAGTAGCATGTCAATAGGGTGAAGGCTATAATGTTTACAGCTACGGGCAACATTGCATTATCAACAAACCAGTGTGTTACAGACAATCCTGCAGCAACTAAAAACAGAGGTGTAGTAAATGTTTTTAATTTTGGAAAGTATTCTTTTATTGTTAGATACTGAGATGAATACAAGGCTACAAGACCTGCGGTAGCGCAAAGTATAGTTGTAGTAACGGCAGTACCTTTAAATAAGTTGTCTTGAAACAATATACTTGAGAGGTTGTCTTCGCCAAAAAATAGTAGTACTGTTCCTGTCACTGCCAATCCAAAGTATCCAAAGATTTTCTCTTCGAATAAAAAGAAGCTTACTATGTTTAAAAGTAAGATGATGCTAATTGCTCCATAAAAGCTACCTTTTAAAAACAAGCTAGCTGTTGTATTGGCTTCACTTTTTTGTGACACCTCTCTTACAATAGATGTAGCTTTTAAAGGCAAAGCCATCGCAGTGATACTTGTAGAGTTACTTACACTAGATAATAGTGAACTTTGCGTAATTTGTTCTTTGTTTTTGTTATCTGCTTTTGCTGTTACAGTACCATAGCTAAATAGGCACAAAAGTAAAAACAAACAAAACTTGGGGGCATTCGTTTGATGTTTCATAATAGTAGGTTTATTTTATTTGGGACCCGCAAGATACGAAACATTTACACTTTAACTAATAAATATGCATTTAATCGATGAAATGCACAAAAAAAGAGTTTCACGTATATCTGAAACTCTTTTTACATTCTATTTAATTGGTTTTTAGTGCCCTACCATATCTTCTGGTTTTACCCAAGCGTCAAACTCATCTTCACTTAAATATCCTAGATTTACAGCCTCCTGCTTAAGGGTAGTTCCATTTTTATGAGCTGTATTTGCTATTTCTGCTGCTTTGTAATAGCCTATTTTGGTGTTTAAAGCGGTAACAAGCATTAGAGAGTTGTTTAATTGTTGGTCAATTACAGCTTCGTTGGCTTTAATACCACTTGCGCAATGCGCCTCAAAAGATAGGCAAGCATCACCCAGTAGCTGTGCAGATTCCAACATGTTTGAGGCCATAACGGGCTTAAAGACGTTTAGTTCATAATGTCCTTGCATACCACCAACTGCTATTGCCATGTCATTACCTATTACTTGCGCGCATACCATGGTGAGCGCCTCACACTGAGTAGGGTTCACTTTACCTGGCATGATAGAAGATCCAGGTTCATTGGCAGGAATCGCTATTTCTCCAATACCACTTCTAGGTCCACTTGCAAGCATTCTTATGTCATTGGCTATTTTGTTAAGAGATACTGCCAATTGTTTTAATGCCCCATGAGATTCAACAATGGCATCATGAGCAGCTAATGCTTCAAATTTGTTTGTTGCAGTAATTAAAGAAAGGCCAGTAAATTTTGCAATATGTGCTGCTACATTATCTGAGTAGCCCTTAGGGGTGTTAATACCGGTGCCTACGGCAGTTCCTCCTAGTGCCAATTGAGATAAGTGTGGTAAGGTGTTTTTTAATGCCATAAGCCCATGCTCTAATTGAGAGGCATAACCGCTAAATTCTTGCCCAAGGGTTAGGGGAGTGGCGTCCATTAAGTGTGTACGTCCAATCTTGACAATTTTATCAAACCCTTTAGACTTTGCAAACAAGGTGTTGTATAATTTGGTAACACCTGGAATGGTATGTTCTATGAGTTTTTTATAAGATGCAATATGCATTGCAGTAGGAAAAGTATCGTTTGATGATTGTGATTTATTAACATCATCATTGGGTTGTAGTGTTTTTTCTCCCTGGCCAATAGTTTTTCCTGCCAATTGATGTGCACGATTTGCGATTACCTCATTAACGTTCATGTTACTTTGGGTACCACTACCGGTTTGCCAAATAACAAGCGGGAATTGAGCATCGTGTTTCCCTTCAAGGATTTCATCACATGCCGCGGCTATGAGATCTCTTTTAACCTCAGGAAGGCCTCCCAATTCACAGTTAGAAAATGCAGCTGCTTTTTTTAAATACGCAAAGCCATAAATAATCTCTAGAGGCATAGAACCTGGTCTTCCAATCTTAAAGTTATTTATAGAACGCTGTGTTTGTGCTCCCCATAATACATTAGAGGACACTTTAACCTCACCCATTGTATCTTTTTCTATTCTAAAATCTTCCATAAGTAAAAACTTTATATATTACAAAAATACTAGTTTATAGGAGTTTAGTTGTATATATATGGAGTATTATTTGTGCCTTTCACTCTATAAGTTGTTTTTTTTGTTTTTGAGTACTTTAATCTTTCAGAAATAAAAAAATCAGTTTATCTTTGTAAATATAAATACTATATTATGTTCGATTTTGATCAGTACCTGGGATTCCTTGCTTTTTTAACAATATTGACCATTGGTTTTTGGCTCATGATATTCTTGGTTTCAATCATCCCTTATTGGATTGGTGGAGCACTCATAGAAAACATGAAGCTCAAACGAGAAGCAAAAAACAAAACAGACAAGTAATCACTTGTATCATATAAAAAAAAGGCCAATGAGTATATCATTGGCCCTTTTTTTATGTTAGCATTTTTTTATTTTTTAACAACCTTTATGGTTTGAAAAATATTCTGGTCATTGCTAAGTTGTACAAAGTAAATACCAGATGGCATATCTGCCATAGATATTCTAGTTGTTTGTGCAGCGATTTTTCTTTTTTTCACACTTCGACCTCTTTTGTCATAAACAGTCATATTTAAACTTTCTAAAGATATAAGCTCAAAATAGCCGTCAATTAAGGTTGGTTTGATGGTTATATCTAGTGGTTGGTTTTCTTGACCTCCCAGTGTTGTTGGATTGTTTCCATAAAGAAACTCCCATCTACCCGAACTATTAATGGGGTCCCAAAATAATACATCTTCAACAAAGCAGGCTACCTCGGCTGTCTCATTAATAAGCTCGGCAGAAATATTCATGGTTTGTGTAGTAGGAATATCATGATAAAAATCGAAGCGGTCCTCATCAATTAGGGTTTCTTGAGCAATAACGACACCCTGGTTATCTGTAACGATCCATGTGATGGCATTTTCTTCTCTAGGATTTGTTAAGTAGTGTCCTGAGTGGTATATATCAATATGATCTTCAATAGAGCCTACATTAACTACCCAGGTTTTTTGCTCGCATGGTATGTCTGGTTGCGCATTTGTTGTTTGTGTTAGTCCTGCAACAATAAAAAGTGTGAGTAAAAATTTTTTCATGGTATAAGTAGTTTGTTATTTATAGTATAAAGATGCAATAATTTTATGTTAACTACTTCACGGCAACACGTGAAATATTTAAATCCACAGCTATTTGTGAAAATAAGCTTCGATTTATTTAAGGTATCACTTGTACCTTTAACTCTATTTTTGCTATTTCACAAGCACGTTTAATACACCTTAAATATGTTAGGAGATTTGGGTCTTTCTCTAAAGGTTTAGTGAAAAACACAATTTCACTTATATCCTTGGTAGCTATTTGAGATGCCATTACACCCGAGTGGCTTTCTACTTCTGTCTGGTCAAGCAGGTGATCATAATAATTTATTTGCTGATGCGCCTCTACAAGGCCATACTTTCCTGAGAGAATTACAAACTTAGTGTTTTGGCTCTTTGCTAATTTAAATACTTTAGAAATTCTCTCACTGTCATACAACTGTATAGCCAGCATGGTTTTTCTTGAGTAGTTTTTTTGAGCAGAACAATACGTAGCGTACGCAATCATATTTTATTATTTTTTCCAAGTTCCACCATAGCTGTAGGATGGATTGTCTTTTTTTACAGTAAGCAAACAATCCTTACAAACAAAAACCCATTTTTTAGGATTTTTATATTGTACCCTAAACATTGTAGAAAAGTCTTTGCTACAAACCTCGCAGTGTTTTTTTCTCTCTTTCATTTTTGGTCATGTAGTGAAAAAAACTTAGAGGACCTTTAATACCTCTTGAGGTGGTCTTCCTATTACTGCTTTGCCATTTTTTATAGCGATAGGCCGCTGCATGAGTTTTGGGTTGTTAACCATAGCGGTGATAAGCTGAACTTCTGTTAGTGTTTTGCCCTTGTAGTTTTCTTTCCAGACAGCTTCGTTTTTTCTGACAAGATCCAGGGCAGAAACTCCTAATTGTTGGAGTATTTTTTTTAAAGCATCTTTACTAAGGGGATCTTTTAAGTACAATACAATCTCAACAGGCTCATTTGTCTGCTGTAATATTTGTAGTGCCTCTCTGGATTTTCTGCAACGGGGGTTATGATATAGCGTGGTCATGGTTTTGTTTTATTTTAAACGTTGCATATCTTCTCTGTAGTCATACTGCAAATCTTCATGCAAGGTCTCAATTTTCTTATCAATAAGCTGTATTTGCCTATCATATAAGTTGTGAAGAGTTATGTTTCTAGTAATTGACGGCTTAAAAGTAATAAGGCGCTCACAAAAATGAAGTAAAATAGCAACCTCTGTTTCTTTATCATTTGAATACCGAATGTATTTTTTTACATTTTTTAATATTTTACGCACACTCTTTTTAAGATAGTAAAAGTTAGTGTTTGTAATACTGTTAAACTCATCATCAATGGTTTCTTTGATATGTGTGATGTATCCTTGCTCATCATCTGCCTCAAACAATAAATAGGTGAGTAGTTCTTTATTTTCTTTTTTAAAACGTCCCAATCGCAAACACAACTCCTCTATATCTTGAGAAGAACGAAGTTTTAATTCTTTTTTTATTTGTGCTAAGCTAGCGGCTTTCAATAGATGTGTTTTAAACAAATATATAACAAGCCAAGCAGTTTTTTAGAAATACCAATTTAAAAAATAATTAAATTATGTCTAGCCGTGTATAGTCTGCTGCTTACCATAGTTTTTTATAATCTCTCCTTCAAAATCTATGAGGTCTTGCCATCTTTTTTCAACATCAATTCCTTGACCATATTTTCTAGCAAACCCCAAAAAAGTGGTGTAATGACCAGCCTCGCTTATCATGAGTTCTCTATAAAATGCAGAGAGCTTTTCGTCCTTAATGCGCTCGCTTAGAAGTTTAAATCGCTCACAGCTGCGAGCCTCAATCATTGCAGAGAATAGAAGCCTATCTACCATGGCCTGTTGCCTGCTGCCTCCATTACACGTAAATTGAAATAATTGATTTACATAATGATCTTTACGCTCTCTCCCTAGTTTGTAACCTCTTTCTTTGATGATGTTGTGTACCATCTCAAAATGTTCTAATTCTTCTTGGGCTAGTTTTAATAAATCTGTCACTAAATCTTCAAGATGGCTATTTAGAGTAATAATGGTAATGGCATTGGTAGCTGCTTTTTGCTCACACCATGCATGATCTGTTAGTATTTCTTCAAGATTGCTTTCTGCGATAGTTACCCATCTTGGATCTGTAGCGAGTTTAAGATTAAGCATAGTGTATATTATTTTTTTAAATTTCGTAATCCTTCATATACCACAATGCTTACGGCATTTGCCAAATTCAAGCTTCTTATATGCTCGCTGTATAAAGGTATTTTATAGTGTTGTGTTGGGTGGTTTTTTAAAATTTCAGCAGAAAGTCCAACAGATTCTTTCCCGAAGATTAAAAACAAATCATCCTCAAAGGGGATTTCTAAATAATTTTTGGTGGCATTACTAGATAAAAAGGCCATTTTTTTTGTGCCGTGCTGCTTAAAAAAATCTTCTACGCTCTCATATATAGTACACTTTATGTGTTTCCAGTAGTCTAGCCCTGCACGTTTTAACCTACTGTCACTAAGCTCAAAGCCAAAGGGTTTTACTAGATGTAGATGAGATGCAGTGCCTAGGCTAATTCTGCCAATGTTTCCTGTGTTGTTTGGTATTTCGGGTTCTATAAGAACAATGTTATAAGGCATATTTTATATACTTATTTTGTTTTTTTTTACTTTCTTGAGTACCAAAAAATTTTGTGGGTTTATACCTAGTCCTGAAATTTTTTTTGACACAAACCGAACTGCAATGTCATAGTACAAGGGCACTATGGGCGCCTGCGAAATAATAATACTATCCATTTGTGTGTATAAGAGTTTACGTTTGTTGATTTGTGAAATTTTCTGGGCCTCCACATACAGGCTATCAAAAACTACATTTTTAAAATGTGTGTAATTAGGGCCGTTGGGAGTAAAGTTAGGGCTGTAAAATAGTGATAAATAATTTTCGGCATCTGGATAATCTGCTACCCAACTGGCTCTAAATATATCTAGCTCACCACTGCTTTTAAGTTGCCTTAGTGTAGCGGGTGGCATTACATCTATTGTAATTGAAATCCCTAACTTTTCTAACTCTCGTTGCATGTACTCACAAATATCAAGGTACTGGCTGTTGGTGCCAATAGTAACCTCTATGGTAGTGGCTCCTGTTGCTTGTTTATAGGTATTAATAAGCGCTCTTGCTTTTTCTGGATTATAGCTATATCCCTGGATTGAATCAAACCCAGCTAGTCCTTTAGGTATAAATCCATGCGTGGCGGCAATACCCATACCGTTGCGTAAATAGGTTACCATTTTTTCTCTATCAAAACCATAATTAATGGCTTTCCGAATAAGGGGAGAGACTACCTCCTTTGATGTAGAGCCCATAAAAAAGCCAAGATACTCTGTGTTTAAATACGGTGTAGTGATGAGCTGTACTCGGTCTTTGTATTTTGGTTGTAAGGTTCCTTTGGTGGTAATAATCTCATCTTTATAGGAGTTGTCTAGCCCAGTCATAAAATCAATGTTTCCTTGGGCAAACTGTAAAAATTCACTCTGTTTGTCTGGAAGAAATGTAATGGCCACTGCCTCAAGATATGGAAGCCTATTGCCCTGAGTATCTGTCTCAAAATATATAGGATTTTTTCGTAACACAAGTTTTACGTTTTCTTCCCAAAACTTAAACACAAAAGGGCCAGTACCCACAGGGTTGCTTCTAAAATCATTCCCATAATAGGCAATCGCTTCTTTTGGTACAACAGAGCAATACCGCATAGATAGAAGCCCTAGAAAGGCAGGAAAGGGTTTGTTGAGTTGTACTACCAAGGTAGAGTCATTGGCGGCGTGATACCTTTTTACAGCGTTAAACACCCAGCTCCCGGGAGAGGCTAACTCTGGTGATAATAGCCTATCAAAACTGTATACAAAATCTTGTGCAACAACACTCCTTGTACTATCTTTTTTAAAGACTTTGTTTTTATGGAAATATACATCATCTCGCAGGGTAAAAGTGTAGGTGGATGTACTGTCGTTAATATGCCAAGACTTTGCTATATCTGGTTGAATGTTTAATTGATCGTCTAGTTGCACTAAGCCGTTAAACAATTGGTTGCTTGGCCAAATGGTTTGAGGATTTCTAGCAAAGGCAGGGTCTAGAGTGGCTATATTGCTATGCTCGTTGTACTTAAAGACCAAGTGCTCTCTGTCTTGTTTTTGTGAAGAATTACACCCTTGAAGTACAATAAGCACAAATACTCCCAAATTAACTTTTAAAAAGAGTGCCCACTTTTGAGAATTCATATCACGTGTTATTTTAGTATCTTATTACAAAGGTATTATATTCTTTCAATGCGATTGCTATTATGTTAGTATCTTATTTAGGAATAAATCCCTTTATTTGGAATATTTCCATATTTTTACATCATGGAATATTTTCAAGCAGGAAAAATAAAAAAACAAGCACCAAATCATAAGCCCAATGTTTCTACCCAAACTGGATTTCCGAGTCCTGCGACCCATTATTTGGAGCCTTCTATAGATCTCAATAAAGAGCTTATATATTATAAAGATGCTACTTTTTATGTGCGCGTATCTGGTAATGAGTGGTCTGAGTTTTCAATGCTAGATGGCGATGTTTTAATTATAGATAGAGCGCTCACCCCTAAGGCAGGAAATTTAGTTTTAATAGTACAACTAGGAGCTTTTAAAGTGATACGTTTTCCTGCAACTAGCGGTAGTACTTCTTTTACTGTCTGGGGTACTATTACATATATAATACACAACACTTTATGATTGCGATGGTAGATTGCAATAGCTTTTACGCTTCTTGTGAGCAGGTATTTCGTCCAGATTTGTGGGGAAAACCTGTGGTGGTTCTCAGTAATAATGACGGTTGTATCATAGCCGCAAACAAACAGGCTAAGGCAATGACTCATATTGCTATGTTTGAGCCTATGTTTAAAATTAAAAATCAGCTTATTAAAAATCAGGTCACTTTTTTTTCTTCTAACTATACTCTTTACGGAGAAATGTCTCAGCGGGTTATGAATATTTTAGAAACCTTTTCTCCCAGTGTAGAGGTCTATAGCATTGATGAGGCTTTTATAGATGTAACAGGAATAGCACATATTTCTTTAAAGCAGTATGCAACCCTTATAAAAGACACCATAGTTACCCATACAGGAGTGCCTGTGGGTATAGGCATAGCACCAACTAAAGTATTGGCTAAATTGGCAAATAAGATTTCAAAAAAGGTAGAAAAGTTTGATTACGTATGTGTTATTGACACAGATGAAAAACGAACTAAAGCGCTTAAATGGGCCCAAACTAAAGATGTTTGGGGTTTGGGCAAAAAACACCAGGCGCGCCTTAAAAACATAGGAGTATTTACAGCCTATGAGTTTACGCAACTTCCTTTGGCTTGGGTGAGAAAAGAAATGACCGTAGTTGGAGAGCGCCTATGGAGAGAGCTAAGAGGGGAGTCTTGTATTGAGTTTCAGACCATGCCAAAGAGTAAAAAGGCAATTGGGACTTCCAAATCTTTCGGAAAAAAACTAGAAGATTTACCGCGTATAGAAGAGGCCTGTGCGTATTATATAAGTGAAGTAGCTGAGGTGTTACGGGCTCAAAAATCTTGTGCAACCTATATACAGGTTTTTATAACTACAAATCGGTACAGCAATGCCGATAAGCAGTACAGTAATAGTTGTACCATTACCATACCCGTACCTACAAACAACACCTTTATATTAACACAACAGGCACGCAAAGCATTACAACGTATATACCGGCCAGGCTACCGTTATAAAAAGGTTGGTGTTAATCTTACAGGATTAATACCTCAGCAGTATGTACAAGGTAACTTGTTTCAAAGCCCTGCCTTATATGATAAACGTTTAATGAATGTAATAGATGCGCTAAACCATAAGTTTGGCAAAGCTACAGTAGGATCTGCACTGGTGGGTACTAGAGTAGCGCAGTGGGAGCTTGTCAAAAAAGACCGTAGCAACCGCTACACCACACAGTGGGGGGAATTATTAGAATTAAAAAACAAATAAATAAGTGTGTATCTGCCACCATGTCAGTCTTTTTTGGGTGGCACAATCATTGACTTATGGTTAATGTCTTTAGGAATATTTTCCTTTAGATAATTAAACTGAATTTTAAAATACATATTTATAAGTTATGAGTAAAATAATTGGAATAGACTTAGGGACAACCAACTCTTGCGTATCTGTAATGGAAGGTAGCGAACCAACGGTAATCCCAAACGCTGAAGGAAAAAGAACAACACCATCTGTAATTGCTTTTGTAGAGGGTGGTGAAATTAAAGTAGGAGACCCTGCCAAAAGACAGGCAGTAACAAACCCTACTAAAACCATATCTTCTATAAAACGTTTTATGGGAAATAAGTACAGTGAATCTTCTGTTGAAGCTAAACGTGCTGCATTTACTGTAAAAAAAGGAGATAACGATACACCACGTGTTGATATTGATGGTCGTTTGTATACCCCACAAGAATTGAGTGCAATGATATTGCAGAAAATGAAAAAAACAGCCGAAGATTACTTAGGCCAAGACGTAACACGTGCTGTAATTACGGTACCTGCTTACTTTAATGATAGCCAACGTCAAGCCACTAAAGAAGCTGGTGAGATTGCTGGATTAAAAGTAGAACGTATTATTAATGAGCCAACAGCGGCTGCATTAGCATATGGTCTTGATAAGAAAAGCACAGACCAGAAAATTGTAGTATTTGATTTTGGTGGTGGTACTCATGATGTATCTATCCTTGAATTAGGAGATGGTGTATTTGAGGTATTAGCAACAGATGGTGACACGCACCTTGGTGGTGATGATGTTGATCAAAAAATCATTAGCTGGCTAGCAGACGAGTTTCAATCAGAAAATGACATGGATCTTCGTAAAGACCCAATGGCATTACAACGTTTAAAAGAAGCTGCAGAGAAAGCGAAGATTGAATTATCTTCTTCTGCACAAACAGAAATAAACTTGCCTTACGTAACAGCAACAGCTAGTGGGCCAAAGCACTTGGTTAAAACACTAACACTTGCTAAGTTTGAGCAGTTAATTGATGATTTAGTAAAAAGAACTATTGAGCCTTGCCAAACTGCTATGAAATCAGCTGGACTAAGCAACAGTGATATTGATGAGGTAATTTTAGTAGGAGGATCAACACGTATTCCTGCAGTACAACAAGCAGTAGAGAAGTTCTTTGGTAAAGCGCCAAACAAAGGAGTAAATCCAGATGAGGTGGTAGCAGTAGGTGCCGCTATTCAAGGTGGAGTATTAACTGGAGATGTAAAAGATGTATTGCTTTTAGACGTAACACCACTTTCTCTAGGTATTGAAACCATGGGAAGTGTAATGACAAAGCTTATTGAGGCAAACACTACGATTCCTACAAAGAAGAGTCAAGTATTCTCAACAGCAGCAGATAATCAACCCTCTGTAGAGATTCATGTGCTTCAGGGAGAGCGCCCAATGGCAAATGACAACAAGACAATTGGTCGTTTTCATTTAAGTGATATTCCACCAGCACAACGTGGAGTTCCTCAAATTGAAGTAACCTTTGATATTGATGCCAATGGTATTATCAAGGTAAGTGCTGAAGATAAAGCTACCAACAAAAAACAAGATATTAGAATCGAAGCTTCTTCAGGACTTACAGAAGATGAAATCCAAAAGATGAAGCAAGAGGCTGAAGCCAATGCAGATGCAGATAAGATTGCTAAAGAAACGGCAGACAAAATCAATGAAGCAGATGGTATGATCTTCCAGACAGAAAAGCAATTAACAGAGTTTGGTGAAAAATTATCTGACGATAAGAAAAAGCCAATTCAAGATGCTTTAGAAGACCTCAAGAAAGCCTACGATAGCAAAGACCTTGAAACAATCCAGCCAGCGCTAGATAAGATCAATGAAGCTTGGAAAGTAGCAAGTGAAGAAATGTACAAAGCACAAGCAGATGGACAAGCAGGCGAAGGGCCCGCAGCAGATCCAGCAGAGGGTGATCAAAGTGCAGATGTAGAAGATGTAGACTTTGAGGAAGTAAAATAATACAACTCAAGTATATATATATAAATCCCGCAACGAAACTTCGTTGCGGGATTTTTTTGTTTAATACCTATAGTATTTATTCAAAAATTTGAATACTTAATTAGTAGCAATCCCGAGTATCGATGGTCCATGAACTTCATGGACACCATCAAAAACTAAGGAGGTAAGGTTAGGACCAAAAAGGGCTGTTGCTTTACGTGTTTCTTCTGTTTTTCTGGCCTTAGTGATATACTGGTCTTTATCTCCATATAGATAGGTAGTATGGGTACTACCATCAAGATGACTAAAATCTTTTGGGGTTAATTCTTTTGGGATGCCACCACTGTGCAAAATAAGCTTTTTACAAGATATCTTTCTAGAGGCCAACCATCGAGTAGCAATTGAGACTCCTTGGGAGTATCCTAAAACAATTAGATTTGTGTTTGGGTCTATGTTTTCTTGAGCAACTACTTGATCTACATATCTTAACACATTATTGGTTTCTAAAACAGTATTTTCTTTGGTAAGCCAGCATGCCCCCACGTGTTTAAAGTCCTCTCCTAAATAAAACTTTGATGGTGCTTGTGGACAAATGATATAATTCTCTGTAGGATCTAGTATTTCAAAATGACGTAAAAAGTAACGACTCAAAAAGCCTAAGCCATGAAAAACAAGCCACACATTTTTAGTTGTATTGCTGTAAGAGTTAAGAGTTTGGTATGTATTGGTTGATTTGTAAGAAACTTGTTTTTCTAATCCCATTTTTTAAAGTCTGTTTTGTAACTTTACAAATGTAAGACAAGCATATGAAACTATCTAAAGACGAAATTTTAGCAAGCTGTGCACAGATGTGTAAAAACACATTAATGGAAACCTTGAATATTGAGTTTGTAGATGTTACTCAAGATACCATCACAGCAAGAATGCCAGTAAATTCTAGAGTACATCAACCAGATGGAGTATTGCATGGAGGCGCCTCTGTTGCCCTGGCAGAGAGTGTTGGTAGTGCAGGCGCTTATATTTTTCTACCAAATGAAAATGTAAGTATTCGTGGTATTGAAATTGCAGCAAATCATGTAAAAAGTATTCGAGAGGGTTTTGTATATGCCCATGCCACTATATTACACAAAGGTAGAACTACCCAACTTTGGCAGATTAGGATTGAGAATCAGGACAAAGAATTAATCTCATTAGTGAAATTAACTACCTTAACCCTGGTTAAGTAATTAATGGATTATACAGCCCTACTTCAAAAAATAAAAACACACTGGGAGCAACAGCTTCCATTTGTAATATACGCTGCCCCTCAGCAAACCAAAGCACACGTTTTATTACAGCAAGATGCTACCTATTATAGTGCTAAAGGTTTTACCAGTACCGGTTTTGTTTTTGCACCCTTTGACAACACAAATACATGGTTTTGTATCCCCGAAGCCTTTTCAGAAAAAATATCCCTAGAGGTACATGGGTCTAGTGTTTTAAATACTGATACTCCCTTTTTTCAAGAACTTGTTTCAGATAAAGAAAAACACCTTGTATATGTGTCTGAAATTTTAGAGAACATCAAAAACAAAACAGTTGAAAAAGTAGTAGCCACTAGAAAAAAAGAAATTTCTCTTACTAGTTTTGATTTAAGTGAATTAATAAGGCGAATTATCTCAATGGATACTGCGGCCTTTAGATATGTTTGGTATCACCCAAAAACAGGTATTTGGTGTGGCGCTTCTCCTGAGGTTTTACTGGTGAGTGAAGGAGCTAATTTTTCTACAATGGCCTTGGCAGGAACACAAAAAGTATCCTTAGATACAAATCCTACTTGGGGCCAAAAAGAAACCTTTGAGCAACAATTAGTAACCCAGGCAATTACTACAAATCTTAAAAAAATTACTACATCATTAAAGGTGTCTTCTCCAAAGACCCACAAAGCAGGATCCTTATACCATATAAAAACGCAGATAAAGGGAGCCTTTGATATACAAAAAACAACTCTGGCTAAAATAGCCTCTGTTTTACATCCAACACCCGCTGTTTGTGGATCGCCAAGGGATTCCGCTTTTGCTATTATACAACAACTTGAAGGCTATAATCGTGAGTTTTACACAGGCTTTTTAGGACCCTTAGATACCAAAAAAAATACAGCTCAATTATATGTTAACCTGCGGTGTATGAAGATAAGTCCTACAAAGGCGACGCTATTTGTGGGTGGCGGTATTACTTTAGATTCTAGCCCAGAGCAGGAGTGGCAGGAAACTAAAAATAAAATGACTACTATGCTTTCAGTACTTGACGCAATGGTACCATAATTCTATTGGTATCACTATCTTTGCTTAGATGCAATTTTCTAGTAAAATACTCTCTCAAACCGTAACAAAACTCTGCTTAGACAAAGGTATTGATCATATCGTTATTTCTCCTGGATCCAGAAATGCAGCCCTGACTATTGGCTTTACGGGTAACGAGTCTTTCTCAAACTTTTCAATTGTAGACGAGCGTTGTGCAGCATTTTTCGCATTAGGGCTAGCACAGCAATTACAGCGTCCTGTTGCACTAGTTTGCACCTCAGGCTCTGCACTACTTAATTATTATCCTGCCATTGCAGAGGCGTATTATAGTGATGTGCCTTTGGTGGTTTTATCTGCAGATCGTCCAGCTCATTTGCTTGAAATTGGAGACGGCCAAACCATAAAACAAGAAAATGTATTTGCCAATCATATATTATTTAACGGGGCTTGTAAAGAAGGAGATACACACCAAAGTTATAATGAAAACCAAATAAATACAGCGCTTTCTATAGCCATTAGCCGAAGAGGCCCTGTACATATTAATTTGCCTTTTTCTGAGCCTTTATATGATATAGTAGCTATACCCTCAGTTTTTCCAGATAATTCCTCTGCTGTTGTTGCAAAACAAAATGATAATCAAGAGCTAATTTCTGAAATCGTAACCCACTGGAATACATCTTCAAAGAAAATGATTCTAACCGGTGTATTGGCTCCAGATAGCCTGGACGCTTCAATTATTAGTCAATTAGCAGACGATACTAGCCTAGTTGTGTTAACAGAGACCACCTCTAATGTGCATCACTCTAACTTTTTCCCCGCTATAGATCAATTAATAGCTCCACTACATACTAGTGATTTTGAAGCCTTACAGCCCAAGGTTTTAATCACTTTTGGTGGTATGGTGGTATCAAAAAAGATAAAGAAATTTTTAAGGGATTACCCTCCAATGGTTCATTATCATATAGATTCAAAAAAAGCATTTGACACTTATTTTTGTTTGACAAAGCATGTGCCTTGTTCTCCAAACCACTTTTTTAAAGAATTTTTATCCCTTACCCAAAAAACCATTAGTACCTACCAACAAGATTGGTTAAGAGTTAAAAACCAAAGATTACAAAAACACGATTTGTATCTTAATGAGATTCCATTTTCAGATTTTTCGGTCTTTTCTCAACTCTTTAAAACGCTACCTAGTGATATACAATTACAATTAAGTAATAGTTCAACCATACGCTATGGGCAATTATTTGAAATGAACCAATCACATTCTGTTTTTTGTAATAGAGGAACCAGTGGTATAGATGGCAGTACATCAACAGCTATTGGTGCGGCGCACGTGTGTAAAACACCAACGGTTTTTATAACCGGTGATTTGAGTTTCTTTTATGACAGCAATGCACTTTGGAACCAATATATTGCAAGTGATTTTAAAATCATAATCATTAATAATAGTGGTGGAGGTATTTTTAGAATTCTGCCAAATGCAAAACAGGTTCCTTCATTTAGTACGTTTTTTGAAACTAAGCATCAACTAACTGCCAAACAGCTAAGTGAAATGCATGGTTTTGGGTACCAAAGCGCCAATGATATGCCTACTTTAAAGACGCAACTTGCAAGCTTTTTTAAAAATTCTGAGACACCTCAAATTTTAGAAATATTTACTCCCTCAGACATTAATGAAACTATACTGTTGTCTTATTTTGACTATATAAAATAGGGTTTATACTTATTTCATTAAACCCAATCTACTGCTAGTTAATTAAAGGTTTTATTATTTTTTTGATAGATGAAAAGTGTACCTTTGCCACTATGATACGATTAGGAGAATACAATACATTAGAGATTTTAAGGGAGACAGATCCCGGCTTGTATTTGGGTGATACTGAAGAAAATGTAGTTTTACTACCACATAGATACAAACCAGAGAATTTCAATATTGGCGATATGCTTGAAGTGTTTGTATATCTTGATTATGAAGAGCGTCCAGTTGCAACTACCTTAACTCCTCATGTACTTCTTAATGATTTTGGATACCTGCATTGTAGTGATGTAAATGAGTTTGGAGCCTTTATGGACTGGGGTGTACAAAAACAATTATTTGTACCCTTTAAAGAACAAGCTAGGCCAATGAAGGTGGGTAATTGGTATATTGTTTATTTGTCTATGGATGAGCAAACTAGCAGGCTTGTGGGTTCCAGTAAAACAAATAAATATTTAAACAACGATACTGTAACCCTAGAAAAATTTGATGAAATTTCCATTATGGTAACTCATATTACAGACCTTGGTGCTAATGTTATTATAAATGGTAAACATAAAGGGCTTATTTTTATTAATGATATTTTTGAAGACATTCGTACTGGAGATACCATGAAAGCTTTTGTTAAAAGCGTTAGAGAGGACAATAAAATAGATGTAGTATTACAATCTCCAGGATATAGAAGTATAGAACCTAACGCCAATTTTATATTAGATGAACTTAAGGCAGCAGGAGGGTTTATGCCGCTACATGATAAGTCTGACCCACAGGATATTAAAAATGAGCTAGGGATGAGCAAAAAGAGCTTTAAAAAAGCAATTGGCACTCTTTACAAAGACAAGCAGATAGTAATTAAGCCTGACGGTATAGAATTGGTAGTCTAAATAGATGAATCATATTTAGTTACCATAGTAAATACCTCTATTTACCCTAAAAGGATTTGTTCTATAATAAGGCCTTTGGTATCTATTTTGTAAAAATGGCATCCCTTGCTCTTTATAGACATCATTGCGCACCCTGGTTTGGCCATCGCTAAATTCAAAACTTGTATTTCCACCGGTGCCTTGGATAGAAAATCCAAATTGTTTCTCTTTTAGTCTTGAGGTATCAAACTGTGAGTTATTATATGCAATGGTATTACTAGCCATTGCCATAGCAATATCTACAGGCTGCCAGTAATTACTTGGGCTTATTGTATTTGTATTTAACGTGTTTTGATAGCTTGGAGCATCTCCCAGGGTGAAGGAGCTATTAATTTTATATGGTATTTCATCTATAACAGATTCAATACTGGGTGGCACTACCAAAGAAGTAGGGCCGATTGTATAATACCTTGTTTCAAAATCATTTTGAGAAAAGGATATGCTAACACTAAAAATTATCGTGATAATTGTAAATAGGTTTTTCATAATTTGAAATTAAAGCATATTGGTTCACATTGCTAATTGTTATATTTGAGCTAAAATACAAATCACTTATGATACCCAACTGGAAAACCGTAAAAGAATACTCAGATATTACTTATAAAAAGTCTAATAACGTGGCCCGTATTGCATTTAATAGGCCAGAGGTTAGAAATGCTTTTAGGCCAAAAACAACTTCTGAATTACTTGATGCGCTTCATGATGCACAGGAAGATACAAGTATTGGTGTAGTTTTATTATCTGGGGAGGGACCCTCCAGTAAAGATGGGGTTTGGAGCTTTTGTAGTGGTGGAGACCAAAAGGCTAGGGGTGAAAAGGGCTATGTTGGAGATGATGGCTACCATAGATTAAATATTTTAGATGCTCAGCGTATGATACGTTTCATGCCTAAAGCTGTTATTTGTGTTGTACCAGGTTGGGCCGTTGGCGGAGGGCACTCCCTGCACGTTGTGTGTGACATGACCTTGGCAAGTAAAGAGCATGCTATTTTTAAACAAACAGATGCGGATGTAACAAGTTTTGATGGGGGCTATGGTAGCGCTTATCTAGCCAAAATGGTGGGTCAAAAAAGAGCAAGAGAAATTTTCTTTTTAGGAAGAGACTATAGTGCACAAGAGGCCTTTGAAATGGGCATGGTTAACGCTGTTGTACCGCATGATGTATTAGAACAAACAGCCTTTGATTGGGCTCAAGAAGTTTTAGGTAAATCTCCAACGTCTATTAAAATGTTGAAATTTGCGATGAATTTAACAGATGATGGTATGGTGGGTCAACAAGTATTTGCAGGAGAGGCAACGCGTCTGGCTTACATGACAGATGAGGCTAAAGAAGGAAGGGATGCCTTTTTAGAAAAACGAGCTCCGAATTTTGAGAAAAAATGGCTGCCTTAATTTTTTGTTACTAAGTTGAGAAACAAAAAATAAATAATTTTTATAACATACTGTTTAATGGAGTTTATAAGAAAACGTATTTATTGATTTTGTTTCATTGTTTAATCGTAGCAATAGTTTTAAATTTATATATTAATTTGACTTATGATTATTTTACTATTTATTATCGTGCTATGGTACGGCGGGCTTTTTTTTCAAACGTTTTTTCTTCACAGATATGCTGCCCATCAAACCTATACCATGTCTAAAACCATGGAGCGCATCACTTTTATTTTAACATGGATTTTTCAAGGTTCAAATTATTTGAGTGCCTATGGATATGGGGTAATGCACAGGATGCACCACGCATACGCAGACACAGAAAAAGATCCTCACTCTCCTAAATATGATTTAAACATAATTTCTATGATGTGGAAAACTAAAAACATCTACTATCAAATTAATAAGCAGCAAATAGAGGTAGCCCCAAAGTTTACTAAAAACGTTCCGCAGTGGAAACGTTTTGATGATTTTGCAAGTTCTTGGTTTTCACGTTTTGCTTGGAGTTTTGCTTATTTCTCTTTCTTTTTGATGTACACTACTTCTCTTTGGCAATGGTTGCTATTTCCGGTTGTTTTGCTAATGGCACCTATTCATGGAGTTATTATAAACTGGTATGGTCACATTTTTGGTTATGTAAATTTCAAATCCAAGGACACCTCCAAAAACCTATTTAAATTTGATTTTTTAATGATGGGAGAGGGGTATCATAATAATCATCACAAACATAGTAGTAGTCCTAATTTTGGCGGAGTACGCTGGCATGAGATTGATGTAACCTATAAGGTTATGCAGTTTTTAAACTTTTTAGGGATCATACATTTAAAACCTAGCCCTTTGGTTATTAAAAGAGAAGTATACTAATATCGGCTAATTTTTTAAAACTCTTTTGGCAACAATTCGTGTTATTTAGGTATGGTAAAGAAAAAAGTAGTTCCTTCTCCTTTTTTAGATTCTACCCATATCTTACCTCCACCAGATGTGATAGTTTTTTTAATTATGAATAGTCCAATACCACTGGAGTCTGTCCGGTTGTTTAGCTTCTTAAAGGCCTCAAAAACGAAATCAAAATGCTCTTTGCTAATCCCTATTCCATTGTCTTGTACAGAAAACCTATAAAAGCTACCTTGTTCTGTCCAGTTTATATTAACGAAACTTTTTTTGCTTTGATCTCTGTATTTATAGGCATTTTCAATAAGGTTCTGAAATATCTGTCTTGCCTTTACTTCTGTTAAATTAATAACAGGAAGTGGTTTAACTATATTAAAATTAAAATCCCCCTCTTGATTTTTAGTTAAAAAACTAATAATAGAATCAACAACGGGTTGTAGGGCTAGCATTTCTGCGTTCTCTTTTTTTGAAGTCCTAATCTCTGTATACTGTAATGTGCTAGAAATTAGCTTATCCATATCTTTTATGGCCTCTTCAACGGTATCTATATATCCTTGACTCTCTTTGTCTAGAGTCTCTGTATTGTCCTCTAAAAGCCAATTAATACAAGTTGAGATTGTTCTTAGAGGAGTTTTCAAATCATGAGATACTATATGGGCATAGTGAGAAAGCTCTTCATTTCTTATAGTTAAGTCATTAATCAATGAATCTGCCTTTATGTTTAACATTTTTAATTCTGTAATATCTAAGTGTATCCCTATAGATCCAATGATTTCCCCATTAATGTTGGTATTGGGTCCACCACTAATAAGCCAGTATTTTTTTTCACCATTTTTTGTTGTTATTTCCATTTCATACAAGTCCTTAAGTCCTTTTTTTCTAGACTTAACTTTTTGTTTCATGTACTCTTTTTTTTCTCCAACCAACAATATGTCTCTGCCTTTAAAACCAACAAGTTGCTCGGCACTATATCCACACATTTTTACAAATGCATTGTTAACATTTAATATGGTTTCATTATTATCAACCTCCATAAGGCCTAAATTCATGTTTTCAATAATGCTTTTGTACTTTTTGCTTTGAAATTGTAAGGATTTGTCATAGTTTATAATTAAAGTAACATCTTTATATGTCCAAAGATGTGCAGTAGGTTTGCCATCTTCAAAAATTGGATTATAGTCACGAGATAAAATTCTACCATCTTTTAACTCTAACATTTCATCTATAATAATTGTTCCATTTTCAACAATTTCTATAATTCTATCAGAAAATTTTTCATGATCTACAAACATCATTTTTAGCATATTACGTGCAGACTCGCAATCTGATCCGATAATTTTAGATTTCTTACTAATAGGGATATTAAACAGATCTAAAAATGCATGACTTACCTGTTCTATATAACCGTCTATTGATTCTATAACCTTAGCATCTGAGGAGCTTTCAAAAATAAGTTGTAACCTATTTCGAGTTAAAGCTAACTCTATTTCTTTGTTAGATTTTTCAATTTCTATAATGTTCTTTTTTAAAGAAATACTTATCATAGAAGATATTTTTGATAAAAAATCTAATTGTTCTTGTTTGTAAAAATTTTTATCTGGATGCTCTGAATCAATAATAGCAATTAATTCGCCATCCAATAAAATGGGTGCAGTTATTTCAGAGAGTCTACCCTGATCATCAACTATATAATCTAAATTTTTTCTAGTGTCATTAATAATAATTCCTTTTTTACTTTGCGCTACTTTTCCCACGACTCCCTCACCAATTTCTATTTCTAAAGCATTTTTGATATTATTCTCACTATCTAACTTTTGTTTTGTTGCTGCTATTTGGAGTAATTTATTTTCAATTACAGCATAGAAAACACAGTCATCAGAGCCTAAATAATCAGAGATAATTTCTACGATATATTTACCATTTCTAAATAAATTTGGATCATTTACTAGTTGTTTTAATATTAAACTCTCTGTTAGTATTAATTTTTGATTCTCTAAAACCTCTATTTCTAATAGGTGTTCTTTTGTTATGTCTCTAATAATTGTTTGATAGGCATAGGCCTTATTCTCAGAGTTTCTAAGAACACTTGCTTTAATGTTTACAAATTTTCTTTCTCTATTTCTATTAATAAAATCATATGAAAATTCTTTCGTTTTATTCTCAGAAGAATATGAGTTTAACTTAAAAAGCTTTTTTAATTTTTTTAGATTGCTACCTTTAAAATCATTTATACTTTTTGGCGCTTTTTCTTTATTTGCACCAATTAGTTTTAGCGCTTCTTTATTTATTTTCAATATGTTCATATCAAAATCAAACACAATCAATGCGTCAACTAAATTATCGATAAGGTTTTTTTGAAATTTTTCTTTTTGTATAATGTCTTGAGTGAGACTTTGGTTGCTATCATATAGTTCTCTTAGTCTATTTTCAATAATACCCTCAGCAATTTCTTTTGCTTTTCGCTCTCTTTGAAGCGCTCTTGTTAGAATTTCAATTTTTTTACTTAACACTATACAGGTCGTTTATAATAATACAAAATTAATAAGTGGGCCAGAATTAGCAAAACAAAGATGTAGATAGCTCTTTAACACTAACTTTTAGACTAACTCAATACCTCTATACTGAATTTAATACTTCCATCGTTATTGTAATTTTCTTCCATGCTAATTTCCCCTTTAACCCTAAAGAAATCTAGGGTTTCCCTCATAAGACCTATAGCAAAATAGGTAAGACCTCTTGAGGAAGTATAGATTAAAGTTAAGCTGCTTTCTGTTTTTTCTGCTACAGAAAATGTAGGTAATTCTGCGTCTTCATATAGCTTTTTAACCTCTATATGAATATGGCTTTCAATACCAGCTAATAAATCTAGAGGGTTATTATACTTCTCAATTATATAAGAATGTTTCCCTATAAGGTACGGAAATACAAACCTCCCAAAGGCCTCCAGTAACACTTGAGGTGCAATACCTGTTTTGGTTGAAACATAAGTTAAAAGAGTAACGAGTTCATCAAACTCATAACTATTAAAGGCTGAATAAACACCATCTGAGGCTAAGTCACACTCACCTAGCATTTGATCTACCATATCCAGACCATTCGATTTTTCTACAAAATCTAGAAAATTTGTAAAAATAAAACCTTTCATAATTTGTTTCTATAAGAGTTTTTCCAATAATCTGCTATTGTAATTAGGTTGTTTTTATAAATCGAAAAATCGATATGTTTTACATAATACCCACTAATACCTACTGTAATACATTTTTTATAATCTTCAACACTAGAGCTAGTGGTATGCACAACAACAGGGATTTGTTTTAATTTTTCATCTTTTTTTATAATTTCAAGAAATTCTATGCCATTGAGTATTGGCATGTTTAAATCAAGCATTATAAAACAAGGAAGTTCTTGAGGGTTCTCTATTTTGGTTAAAAACTCTATTGCCTCTAATCCATTTTCTACACTAGTAATGGTCGCATCAGGAATATGTTTATTATAAATTTTTTTGATTCCCATGACAACAATTTTGTTGTCCTCAACAATAAGTATATTTAATTTTTCCATCATAAATATTGTTTTTTTTTACTCTAAAACACCATTTTTATTCTTTGATAAACCTCAAAGTAGACTCAATATTTGTAGCTGTATTCTTTACCACAATAAAATATATTCCAACAGTATATTGTGAAACAGAGATTACTTCTTTATTTGACTGTAGGGTACCCTCTTGTAATAATTGTCCAAATGTATTGTAAATACGATATAAGGAACTATCATTTGTATTTGCTATACTTAGTGTAATCTCACTTTTTGCGGGATTTGGATATAAAGAAATAGTACTTATAATAACATCATTAGTAGACAGTTCTTCACCAATACTTATTTCTGTTATCTCACTACTACTAAATTCTCCACCACCACCTATTACATCTCCACTGTCTGTAGTTAAACTATAAAATCCTTCTCCGAATTCACAGCAAATACCGTCTCCGTAGGAATCAAATATTTCAAACTCATAACAGTTGTCTGGTGCAACCTCAAAGGTTTCTATAAATGTTGTGTTGTCATCTGATTGGTTATAATTACCAGTATCTATAACAGCACCTCCAATTTCTCTAAACTCCCAAGAAGTTTCCTCTGCCCAATTATCAGTCAATAATTCTAAAGTAACTTGCTGTGTTACATATTCATTACCGCCAATGTCAAAAGATGTTGCTGCGTCATTGTTTTGAGTATTTTGGTCAATAACACCATTAACAGAGATAAGTGATGCGTTGAAAGTATATGAACCCTCTGTCAAATCAATCGGGTCTAGTATAAAGGTTTGCGTTTGGTTTTGAGTTAAGGTGCCATTAAAGTTAATTGTCTGGAGATCACCATCATTAATTTGCCATGTCATTTGGGCAACTGTAATATTATTTAATCCAAAATTAGTAAGACTAACAGATGGCATTATTATTGTATCACCACAGTTAGTTTCTGGTACATTTACAGAAATAGCAGCATCTAGATCTAATACAACTACATTATTGTCAATATAATTTTGAAAGAAGAGCCAAGCCTGTTCTCCAGCCTCGATATCCATGTTACCGCCGCTACCTGGCCAATCATGACCACCTCCTACAACTTTATAATACCAAACTTCATTTTGATTAATACCATAGATATATTTTTCACTCACTATAAAGCTACCATCAGAGGTGTCTGTATTTGGCACAGTCCCTTCTACTAGTGTCGTACAGTTGTTTTTTTCTACAAAATAATCAATGGTATCTGCAATACTAGGGTAGGAGCCCCATCCATCGTTATTGTCTGGATCACCTGCAAGTGGAGTTACCCCATCTTGTGATCCATGAATTTCAAAAACGGGTATTGCGGGAGCAGCATCACAATCATCTAGAATATCTTGCAAAATCATTCCAGCCACTGGCGCTACAGCTTTAAATGTATCATACCCTTGGCAAGCAAGCATGTAACACATCTCCCCGCCGTTAGACATACCTGTTGCAAAGGTGTAATCTGGGTTTAACCCATTGCTTTGTTGCAGGTATTGTGCCAATTGAGTTAAAAATCCAACGTCGTCGACTGTTTCATTTGGGTGGAAGGCATATCCTACATTCCAAAATCTATTTCCTCCAGCGTCTACAGTACCCCTTGGGTAACAAACTGCAAAACCGTATTGGTCTGCAAAATCATTCATCTCAGAATAGTTTCGAATACTATTTGCATCACCGGTATAGCCATGCATTACAAAGACTAGTGGCATTTGCTCATTTAAGTTTTCGGGCTCGTAATAAATATACTGTCTTGTAAGACCATCGTGCTCAAAACTTGTATACTGGGCAATTATTTCTTGGGTAAATAATGTTATAAGAGCTATAAAAATGAATTTTTGTTGCATTTAGTTTTTATTTGATTTTTCACAATTTACTAAATAAATTCATCAAAATTTATTGAGCACACATAAAATACTTCATTATTGATTAGCTAACAGTAATAAGTGAAATTTACCAGATTTAAAGTAACTCTGGTTACACAAGCATTTATAAAATAACATTTTGCTATTCTATCAAAGAATTTTATATGCAGCACTTTTAATTTACATTATCGGGAAGGGGTTTGTTATCATACTTGTTGTGTATGGCTATTATTGCCAGTCCAAAAAGTACAGCTACAATAATTAAAATTGTACTTATTAAACCACTGACACCAAAAGACATCCTAATTAGTATGGTGGATATAACAAAACCAGAATTTCTAATAATTTTATGAAATTGATCTGTGTAAAAGAATGAGATCAATAATAAAACGACATCCACTAAAATGAGTACCGTAAAAAATTGATCAAAAAATAAATTATTTATACTTTCAAAGGAGGGTATGCTATTGGTGGTTATTACACTTGCAGTAGACCAATCAATTAATGTGTAAAGTGCCATCACAAAAAATAAAGGCACCAGTATCACTGCAATTATTTTTTTCCTTCTAACAAATCTTTGAATAATATTATTTGTTTCAATATGTTTTACAACCTTTTGTTTTCCTTGTTTTTGAAATAAAAATATTAAGTAAAAGAGCACCAATGATGCTAATATATCATAGGTAAACTGCAAATCCCCCTTTATCTCAAACCAATCTGCAGAAAGCTCCAGGTTAGATAGATCTTTAAATAATTTACGGATAATAATAAGTGTAATTATCTCGTACTGTTTAGTAATATAGGTTGTAAAAGATTTTGGTAGGTAATAAATTAATAGATAAACCTCATAGATCAAAATAAAAGAGAACGGCGTATAAACAGCCGATATTGGGTTTGAAAGAAGTTCTGAATTTAATGGTTGAGCTAAGAAATCAAATTTTATTAAATAGATCACTGCTAAGTGTATAAAAAAACTAACTAGAGCAAGCCTCAGTATAATTTTTTCTGTCATTGATCTGGTTTTCTCTGAAAGAAACATATCAAAAACATAGGCCATCGTGTTTGTAATCTTATTCATAAAAAGCAGTTTTAATATGACTTATAAAATAAGTAACATTTATTTACTCCTAAAGTAGCAAATAAAAACCTAATCAAAAACATTAGGAGCACCAATATAACAATCTGCAAAAGGGATTGTTACTTACTTACAGTACTATAGTGATATTTTTTAGCGGTTATACTTTCATTAATGGCATCCCATAAATCTATTCTTTTTTCTAGAGATTGCTTAGCAATAAGGAGTGTTTCATGCCATTTCTGAGTATCGTCTTGGCATAATTCTGATATCATCTTGAGTGAGAGTGGACCATGCTCATCACCGTCTAATTCTATGTGTCGCTCCAAATAATATTTTAATTTGCTGTAGGTTTTGTTTTCTGAATCAGCACTTTTTAAAATTTCAATAAACATATCTGGAATCACATCTTCTCTGCCAAAAGTAAATGCAGAGGCAGCCATGTGTGTTTTTTTAGTTTCAATAACTGAAAATGTAAACCTAACAAAATCTATGACTCTTTGGTCTAACTTAATCTCTTTGAATGAATCTTCCAGGGTGTTTCCATCTGTGATAAGATTAATAAAGGTGTCTATTTTATCAGTATTTGCACCAGTTTGTAGCATTGCTTCTAGATACATTTCAAAATGGCTATTAGCAACTCCCATCTCGTTTAGATCACTTTCTTCTCCATGTACTATCTCATTGATAAACCTAGATAAGGTTGGGTTTGTTGGTGGTGTCCAAGGGGTTTTTACAGTTGTGATTTGTATTTGAAGATTTTTTAAAAGTGACATAAAATCCCAAACTGCGAACACATGATTTTCCATAAACAACTTGATATCCTCTATGGTTTTTAAATTCTCATAAAGTCTATGTGTTTTAAGTTGTTCTCTTAATCCAGAAATTTCTTGTTCTATATGTTGTATTCTATTCATTTGTAAAATTTAATCGTGTTTAAAAAAACCATACACTACAAAGATAAAAAAGATACATATGCAATACATATTCTTAACATTTGTTTGTGTGTTTTTTACAATATAATTAAGCATTAATGACCTTAGAGAAGTTTTCTATAGATATTGTGTTTGGTTTGTTTTCTCAAAATACTTTTTCATGATAAGCAGCGAAATAAGCCTCTCGTTTTTTGTGTCTTTAAACTGCTGTACATATGCATTGGCATTTTCAATGATTTGTAGTGCTTTGTCTTGATTTTTGATATAGTAGTTTAGCCGCTTTTCAAGGTCTGAGTAATCATCTTTAATTATAATGTAATGAACATCTGCCTCAAGTAATCCTTCCATAAACCATGTTTCAAATTTTGGCTTAGGCATTACTGCAATTGACTGTGAGGACATCACCCATTTTAAATTACTTGCCACATCATTTCCCTCAAGGCATAAAATAAATTTATAGTCGATTTGCTGGTCTATGGTGAGCCTAGGTACTTTCCAAAGAGGATTTAAATCATTTGTGTTTACCCTTCCAATATTACACATTGGGTGCTTAAAATATTTTTCCATGAATTTAATTCTATGTGCTTGTGTTTTATGAACCTTACCCCGGCTAACTAGCATGTTCTTTTTCTCTAGAAAGGTTTTTGGGTCCTTTTTTATAAACATAAAGTGCCTCAATTTATTCCATTTAAGTAGTACCGAATTTGCATTGTTATGAAGTATAGGCCTGCTTTTCACAAAAGTTGGTTGGCCAGGCACTTCTACAACATCACCAAAGAGAAATAAACCTTTTAGTTTTTGATTAAAATACCTGCTGTATTGATACAGATCAAAGAAATATACTTTTGATCCCGGGACTGTTTTGATATCAGATAATTGCAAAGGGCTTTTTAAGGTTATGGTTTTTGATAGCTTGTTGTAATAATCTACTCTTTTTTGGATACCACTATGTTGTTTTTTACTATGTATTTTTTGCGCTAGCTTTTTTTGATAAAATGAACTAGGTATGAATTGCCTAATGTAATTAATCAGATAATAGGCAGCCTTATTGTTTTTGTGTTTGTAGCTTACTCTTTTAAGTTCCATTACGCTATTTTTTTAACGGGCTAGTTTTTTAAAACAATCTTCGGGTTGTTGCTTTACAAAATCTGTCAATGACTGTAAAACCTTATAATGGTCAAAAAAATTAGGATCTGGCTTTATAAAATTAAAATGAGAATGTCTCCAAAAAGTCATAGCAGATCCTGCATATACAGTAAAGGCTTGTAGGACATTTATTTCTATATCTAGTAGTGTAAGCTCTCTTTGGTAGCCTTTTAAAAGAGCACTTACTTTTTCAAAATTAATGGTGTTGCCTTCTGCACAAATTCCAATAATGGTCATACCAATATCATACACCCTATAATATTTTACGGCCTCTTCAAAATCCATAATAACTACAGTATCCTGCAACTCATTTACAATAACATTGTTACTAAAAACATCTGCATGAATAAGCCCTTGTGGTAGTTTTGAGTCAATAAAGGGTTGTATGTACTCAAGATTTTGTGTGAGCCAAGTATCAAACAATGAATTTGCTGCATATTTTTTTATGTTGCTAAATTCCTGTTTTCCAAAATTAGCATGATTTTGTAAATACTTTGGCGCTTCTACTTTATGAAGTTTTCCAAGCTGAGATCCTATTAATGTTATTAAGTGCTTTGGCAAGTGTTCTATTATCGTTCCTTCAACAAAACTTTTTACCATCACAGGTTTTCCTTGCCAAAGGGTAAGTAATTTATTGTCTAGGGTTCTTATAAGGGTAGAGGTTTCAAAATTGTTATGAGCAAGATGCTCTAGTAATTGCGCAAGTTCTGTAGCATTTTTCTCTGTTTTTAATTCACAAATTGTAACTACAAGTTTTTTACGTTTTGTATGTACTTTATAGTTTGTATTCTCTGAACCCCCGCTTAAAATTTTTAAGGATTTTATTTGTTTAACGCCATAGGGTGTTAAAATAGTTTCAACTTCTTTTTTTGTTAATGTAGTGTATTGTGCCAATAGCCTTTATTTTAAAGTTTTCTCTAAATTAAGAAACTAGTTATTTTCTGTTACTATTATTCTAGTATCTGGGTAAGCACATCACAATAGCGTTGGGCTATAAACATAGCTCCTTTTATGTTGTAATGTACATCATCGGCAAGCATAGCGTCAGTAAAGCCAGAGAACATATCAACGGCTATGACCTGTGAGGTAGTGGTAGCTTTATTGTTAGCGATAATTAATATCTCATCTTGTAATTGGTTGAAATAATTCAAAAGCTCCTCTGTCATGATATCGGTGCGCCCAGGAGCCATTTGTTCTATAATTAGTGTAACATTAGGATTAACATCTTGAAGTATATCTACAATCTCATTTATATTGCCTATTGCCTCATCATAGGGGAGATTTTGTAATGCATCATTCCCTCCAGGAGAACTAAATAGTACAACATCTGGTATACCTGCCAAATTAAGGTCACTTTCTAATTGGTCTAAAATATCTCCAGAGGTCCAACCGCCTCTTCCTTGATGATCTGGATCAAAATTAAAATTTTCAATAACAGGGTAGGAGCCAGGGTCATTCTGGGTGCCAATAAAGTCAATACTGTAGTTGTTTTCAATTAAATCTTTCCATGTTTCATACCTAAAACTCTCATATTGTGGCCTATTACCTTCAACTCTAGAGGCGCCAAGGGCCATTATTTTATTTATTGTGGTATTGGTGTTTGTGTTGGTTTGTTCTATGGGCTCATCACCACAAGAAATTAGCCCCATCATTACAATCCCTATAAGTGCCCATATTTTAATTATTCTCATAGTGTATTATTGTTTAGATATTTGGCAAGCAAGCCATGAAAATGATGTACTCCTTTTTCTCGTGTAGGAGAAAAACGGCCCGAGGTGTAAAATTTAGACTGCAGGCCTTTTTGGACCCCCTCTACAACAAACTCATCTTCACGCTCAACTTTATCCAAAAGCGCTCCAGCCCCTTGATTAATTTTACTTTCATCATACACATAGGTTATAAAAGATACTTTGGTTTTGTGCAAAGAGATAGGTTTTACAATATTTATAGAAAGCCCCCAAGGATAAAAGTTAAACATCATGTTAGGAAACACCCAATAGTAATAAGCGGCAACGTTTTTGCCATAATCTGGATGGCCTTCTGGCAAATCAAAAACCTCTTCACCTCCCTCATTATAGCCTATTTGTAAATTAAAGTGCTCATAAATTTCTGTTTTATAAGATCCGTAATCTAACGCTTTGTTTAAGTCCTCGTGTACAAAAGGGATATGGAATCCTTCTAGGTAATTGTCACAATACAGTGCCCAATGGCAATTAATGATATAATCTTTATTAGCACTTGTGTCAAGTTTAAACTCATGTAAAGGTAAAAAGCCAACACGCTTGTTCATTATATCTATAACCTTAGAAAAATCAAAGACAGGGTCTAGACCAACAAATAAGTGACTACACCAGTTATGTAGCTTAAAGTGATGTAAACCATCACATGGTCTAGGAAAATCTTTTGCCTTTTCAAACTCAGGCATACTTTTAAATTTGCCATCAAGCTCAAAACGTCTTCCATGATACATACAGGTTAATTGCTTCATTTTTCCTGGATAATGCGCTACTATATTACCTCTGTGTGTACATACATTGCTGATACAAGAAATAGTATTCTCTTTATCTCTAACTAGCATCATAGGCTCTGCTATAAAATTGTCTAGAAGAGTAAAGGGATATACAGACTCCACCAGTGGTATGTTGGTGTTAGCATCACCAACCCATTGCCATGTTTTATCAAAAACACGCTCTTTAATGGCGTCAAATACTTCTTGACTTCTATAAAAAGTTGCAGGAAGTGTCTGGGCACTAGTAATATCTGGGTTGATATAGAATTTTTCCATAGTAGCGTATTAGATTTATTTTTTTATTTTAATATAGAAAGGTACACCAATTGCCAGTAATACAATACCCCAACTAATAGTTTCTATACCACACCCTATAATTACCCATATGCAAAATAATAGTGTAGTGTAAGACAGTAGTTTTTTACTCAAGGAAATAGTATCTTCTTTCTTTCGCTCTAAAATAAGAAAACTAATGGTAGATAACAAGTAGGGGGTTAGCACAGATAGCGTTGAGAGCTTCATCATAAAAGTAAAAGCTTCAATGAGTCCTTTTGTATAATTGAGCCCCATTAAAATAGAGGCTAAAATGCTGGATAGTATGATCCCTGAAATTGGAGCACCATGGGTGTTTGTTTTTCCAAATATTTTTGGAAATAATGTGTCCTGAGCTGCTGCCATTGGTATTTGTCCTTGGATAAGTATCCACCCATTTAGTGCACCAAGGGTTGCTATAACGGCACCAGCTGCAACAATGTACTTTGCCCAATCTCCCCAAAACACACCAGCAGCATCTGCAAATGGCGCGTTTGATTGGGTTAGCACATCTGGTGGTATGATACCCATAATAGCAATAGAGCTCATAATATACACTACAATTGTTATCAGCGTGCCTGCCATGGTAGCCTTTTTTATAATCGTATCTGCATTTACAATATGTTTGCTTGCTATAGTAGCACTTTCCATTCCTAAAAAGGCAAATAAGGTTAAGGTGGTGGTAATTGTAATGGCAGAAAAGCTAGAGCTACCACTTAAGTTAATTGGAAAAAAATGATCTGTATTTAGATAAAAAACACCAATTAATCCTACAAGGGTTATGGGTACAATCTTTAGTATGGTAGTTAATACTTGTACCAGCGCTATTGTTTTTAAGGCTTTAGAATTAATCCAAGTAAAAAACCAAATAACACCCAAACCTGTGGCAATAGCTGCAAATTTGTTTTCGCCAAGAACAGGAAAAAACACCTCTAAATAACCAACTAGAGCAACGGCAATAGCCGCATTGGTACACCAAATAGAAATCCAATATCCCCAAGCAACTAAAAATCCAGGAAGCTCTCCAAGACCAAGTCTAGTGTAGGCGTATGGACCACCAATGGTATTGGGTGCTATACGTCCCAGATTTCCAAACACTTTTGCAAGCAGTAACGCCCCAAGAGAAGAAAACAACCAACCCAACAGGCTAATAGAACCGTATGCTGCCAATGATGCAGGTAGCAGGAAAACTCCTGATCCTATCATGTTACCAGCTACTAGGGAAGTGCTAGACCAAAATCCGATTTTTTTATCACTCATGTTAACTTAGGGTATATTTCTAGGAATTTCATGACATACGATCAAAAATTAATAGTGTAAAAGCCCTTTGCCAAGATAGTAGAAATAAGTTAACTTTAATTTACAATAACAAGAATGCTTTTAAATCACTATAGTTTGAAATTGTGGTTGCCACTTTTTTGTTTGCTATGACAGCTTGTATTTGTTTTGGTAAGTCCTGTTTTGTTTTAACAACCTGTTCAACAACATCTAGGAACTTGGTAGGATGTGCTGTTTCTAAAAACACACAATGCGCCTTTGTATTTTTTTCTAAATATGTCTTACAGCCTAAATAGCCAACCGCTCCATGAGGGTCTGCCACATAGCCGTGCTTGGTATAGATATCAAACATAGCCACTCTTGTTTGGGTATTGTTAAAACTAAAGGAAGATAAATTTTTTTGTAAACTGTCAAATTTATTTTTATAAATTTCTTGGATTCTAATAAAGTTGCTAGGATCTCCAACATCCATGGCATTGCTAATGGTTTGCACAGATTTCACAGGCGTGTACAGCTGTGTTTTTAGATATCTTGTCACCACATTATTATCGTTATTAGCCGCTATGAAATGCTTGATAGGAAGCCCTAATTGTTGTGCCATCATACCTGCACATACATTTCCGAAATTTCCACTTGGCACAGAAAAAACAATATCTTTATGTGTTTTATACAGTTTTTTATAGGCAAAGAAAAAGTAAAACATTTGAGGCAACCAACGCGCCACATTAATTGAGTTTGCAGAGGTTAATTGTATTTTATTGGTAATATCTTTATCTAAAAAAGCATTTTTAACCATGGCTTGACAATCATCAAAGGTGCCCTGCACTTCCAGGGCGCTTATGTTTTGCCCAAGGCTTGTTATTTGCTTTTCTTGGATATCACTTACTTTTTTGCTTGGATATAGTATCACTACATTAACATCTTTAACCCCTAAAAAACCATTGGCTACCGCTGCTCCTGTATCTCCAGAGGTCGCTACCAATACAGTCACTTGGTTTGTGCCCCTATTAAAATACCCTAAACAACGTGCCATAAAACGCGCTCCAACATCTTTAAATGCCATGGTTGGTCCATGGAAGAGCTCCAGGGTTGATATGTTTTTACTCAGCGATACAACAGGGAAATCAAAGCATAGGGTTTCTTCTATTATTTTTTTTAGAATACCCTCAGGTATTTCAGGTGTTACAAACTGTTTTATGGCCTCAAAAGCAATCTCAACATTAGATAAGGTATCTATGTTCTTAAAAAACGACTTTGATAAGGGTGTTATTTTTTTAGGGAAATATAGTCCTTTATCATCTGCCAATCCTTTAATAACAGCATCTTTAAAAGATACTTCTTTGGCTTTTCTATTTAAGCTATAATACTTCATTTTTTTATTAAATATCCTAGACCGTTTATCTACTCTAGACTATATTCAAAGCACGCAAACCACTATGGTTTTGCACAATGAAAAGGTAAATAACATTATGTAAATAATCACAACCTTTAGTAAATCACTAGCAGTTTAAATACTTTGAACAAAATCTAAAAATACTTTTTTATGAAGTGCTAGATTTATCTGTGGAGATACTGAAACGCGCGCTATATAATCTTTATCTCCTTCTTTGGTAGTGCCTTGGGTAGATGTGGCCGGAATGGTCCAGTAACAACCCTTTAATTGCCCATAACTCACACAGTATTTGCTTTGATCTGGTATTTGTGTAATCATGGCCTTAATGAGTTTATGGTTTAACGCTCTTTTATAGGTTTCCTTCTCTTGTGCTGTATTTCCTTTGGTAGGTAGGTCTAAAGAAAATACAGAGGGAGTAAAGCCTTGATTTGCTAATGCCTGAGACACAAAGTTGATTTTTGCCTGTGGTAACACCTTTTCAATAAAGTTTACAAATTCACGGGTGTTTTTATAGGCGTCTTTTATTCTTTGATTCATGGATGGTAATTGTTTTGCAAGTATATCATACTGTAAATCTGTAGCTTCATTATCACAAAGCTCAAGATGTAATGCAATTTTACTTGTAAACACATCCCCTTTTTTATTTGCAATACAATATCCTGCAGTACATAGTCCTCCACTTGGAAATTTAGATCCACTGGCGTATGCTATTGCCTTAACACCAGATAGGGTAGCACCATCACTTAAAAAGTGCAGGTTAGGGCAAAATGTTTGGTCTAATATAAATACAGGGTCTATTGCTTTTTCACCACTAGAGGTCTTTCTTGAAGCGCTTAACACTTTTTTAAGCGCTTCAAGATCTGGAACTTCAACCCTTGGGTTTGTGGGTATTTCTGCGATTATATATGCTATGGCATCTTGCTGCGCAATTTTTGCCAATACAGTATCAATACTTTGCACCATATCATTGTCTCCATCTACGGGTAAATCGACCACTTCAACACAATCTATAGCGGCTGCAACCCTTCTTGCCTGGTCGTTTGTGCCGCCATAACAGTTTGGAGGTACTACAAATTTTATGGCTTTGCCCATATGGTTTTGCATTGCATGTTCTACAAGGCCCATCATAATTGCATATTGGATAGACAATCCACTTGAACCTACAAGTGGTCTTGTGTTTGTGTCTGTAATAGTTTTTATACTAGAGAGAACAGCTGCTTTATTTGCCTCTAAGGTAGTTGTTGTTTTTTTTACAGAAATGTGTAAAAGTTTTTGCAATGCTACCAGACAGTTAGCAGGAGTCATGGCTATAGACTCTCTTCTTCGAACATGTTGTATGTGAGAAATATAAGACTTATTGTGATCTCCATTAACTAGCAAAACACTACCAAGGCTCTTATATATAGTTACATGAAAGTCAATATTTTTATGAAAATCTAATGTTGTCACATCCTTATTTTCTGAAATAAAAATGGTACTGCCATCAAAAGATTCAATAACCTCTGGTGTATTTAAACGTTTTAGACTAAAGGTATATCCATATACTTGTTTTAGTACCTCTAGGTGTTTTAAATTTGGTTGCTCATGGGTGTAAACAATTTGGGTGCTTTTTTTCTCTAGTGCATTTTGTCTTAAAATGGCTAATAGTGGCATTGTTTTAGAAGAAAAACCAATAACATTTTTTGAATCTAGGTTGTATGTTTTTGCTATACTCCATTCTAAAAAGCATGACAAAGGGTGTCCTAGCCTAATGTAATCATAGGCAGTTGGTAGCTTTTCAAGTGCTTTTAATGAGAAGTTATTTGCTTTGTATAGTGCTTCAAGTGTATTTGTAAATTCGGTTTTAGCCAACCCTTCATTATAAATATCAAGCCGGTGTGTAGTTGAATGTAACCATCCTGAGGGCATATTTTCTAGGACATTTTTAATGAAATATTTTAGATGTTTATGCTCCATGCTTTACTATATATAAAAGTGTAAATTTATAAAATAGACGCGTTTTTTTTCTTTTTTTGTGACAATAAATTTTAAAAGAGTATATTACAATTTAATAATCCAATTAAATAAATAAAACATGAAAAATTTAAAATTAATTTTATTAGCAATAGTAGTAAGTTTAGCAGGTGTCTCTTGTAGTAGTGATGATGATGATAATAATAATAATAATAATGGGTCATCTTCAAATTCAATGAATATAGAAGGAGTAGAGTCTGATATTTCAGAAGCAGTTTTAATTGAATACGGCGAAAACGAAGATGGTTCTTACGATTGGGATGTTGTCTTATTAGGAGAAGGTTTAATTGTAAACAATCAAGATCTTGATGGTTCTGGTGCTACATTATATCTTGATTTAAACACAAATAACGCTGATGGTCTTAGGGCTGGAACCTATACTTTCTCTCCAAATTATGAAAGAGAAGAATTTACTTGGGTAGCAATTGAAGGTTGTCAGAATTCTGATGGACTTGAATGCCAGTCTGGATTTAGCCAAGGTCAAGACGGTACAGTTGTTATTACTGGTTCAGGATCTAATACTACCATAGAAGTAACAGTAACAACAAATGGAGGTAATATAAGCGCTAATTACACAGGAGGTTTTATTTCTCTTTAATGTAAAGTACTAAAAAGCTAAATTTAAAAATAAAAGCCTCATTAAAATGAGGCTTTTATTTTGTCATGCTACTGTTAAAATTATTTATTCTAATTTTTCTCCGTGCTGGCTCAAATCAAGCCCTCTTTCTTCTTGATCTTCTCTTACACGCATTGTTAATACCCTGTCAACAATCATGTACAGTAGGTAACTTCCAAAAAAGCAATACACCGATACAAGTACCAATCCTAAAAGGTGGTACAAAAATGTATCTGTTTGACCGTATATAAGCCCCACCTGTTTTGCAAACACAGCTGTAAGTAACATACCAACAATGCCACCAACACCGTGGCTTGGAAAAACATCAAGGGTGTCATCAACGTTGCTTTTGTTTTTTAAGTGGATGGCATAGTTTGAAATAATAGCCGCTATAAATCCAATAAACATGGATTGGCCAATATTAACAAAACCTGCCGCTGGTGTAATAGCCACCAGACCTACTACAGCACCAATACAGGCGCCTACTGCAGACATTTTTCTTCCCAGCATTCTTTCATAGAAAATCCAAGTAATCATTGCAGTTGCAGAGGCTATATTAGTGTTTGCAAATGCAATTACTGCATCTGAGTTTGCTCCAAGGGCAGAACCAGCATTAAATCCAAACCATCCAAACCAAAGTAGTCCAGTTCCTAGAATTACATATGGAACATTTGCAGGACTTTCTATTATCTCCTTTCTTTTACCTAAAAATAAAGCACCAGCAAGGGCAGCAAATCCTGCAGACATATGTACCACGGTTCCTCCTGCAAAATCTAAAATACCCCAATTTCTAAAAAGACCATTTGGATGCCACGTCATGTGTGCAAGGGGGCTATATATAAGTAGGCTAAAAAGCACCATAAAAAAGATATAACTTCTAAAGCGAACACGACCTGCAAAACTGCCAGTAATTAAAGCTGGTGTAATAATTGCAAATTTTAATTGAAATAGCGCGAAAAGTAAAAACGGTATTGTTGAAGAAAAATCTGAGTTTGGTTCTAGCCCTACATTGTTAAATGCAAAATAGGTGAGAGGATTACCTATAATACCTCCAATACTATCACCAAATGCTAAACTAAAACCGACCAACACCCAAAGAATACTAATCACACCAAGTGCAATGAAACTTTGAAGCATCGTAGAAATGATGTTTTTCTTAGATACCATGCCTCCATAAAAGAATGATAACCCTGGGGTCATCAGTAATACAAATGCACTAGCTACTATCATCCAAGCAGTGTCCCCAGAATCTATTGTAGCTGTTAATTCCTGGTAATTACTTGCACTATACACACAAATAATAACGATTACTAGTAATACGAAGAAGTAGATTTTTTTTCCCATATGGCAAACTATTTATTTAAAATTTAATGTCTTATCCTGTAATATTATACCCACCATCTACATGTCTTATTTCTCCGGTAATAGAGAGTCCTGGTTTAAATAGGTGTACAATCTCATGGGCAAGATCCATAGGTTTTGCATTACCAAGTGGGCTCATTTTATTTGCAGTCTCAATGTCTTGGTCTGTTAATGTTGCATTTCCAGCTTTACTACCCATGTAGGTTGAGAACCTAATTACATTAACTCGAATGCCATGAGATCTTCCTAGCTCATCGGCTAGCTCTACGGTTATTCTTTCTAATGCCGCCTTTGCAATACTAATATTTCGGTAGGGATGAAACGTTACCTTAGCAGCTGCTATATAGCTCAAAGAACAAATAGAAGCGCCCTTTTGTAATACATCGTATTTAAGCAAATAATGAGATAATCTTATAAGAGAGTAGGCAGATACATTCATGGTGTCACAAAACTCATCTTTTGTAACATCTAGAAGGGGTTTCACCTCTTTTTTACGAATGGTCTTATCCATGGCTATTGCATGCAGAAAACCGTTTAGTTTCACTCCTTTATTAGAGAGTTCTTGAGCAAAAGTATCAATGTTCTCATCCAAAGAAGCGTCTAGTATTTCAACATGAGTCTCACCAAGCTCCTGAGAAACAGCTAGTTTAAAATCTTCATAATTTTTATTGAGAAACCCTTTTGCTTTTTCTGATAAATTTGTGTGATGTTTACTCACACCAAGTCCAGTACAAACAACCTTACCACCTTTTTTGATAATCTGTTTTGCCACAAACATGGCCAGTGAGTGTTTGTCTGCAATACCGGTAATTAGAAATGTTGTGTTTGAAAGCATATTTTTTATATTTAAGAATAGTGAATCATAAAATTACCATTTGTAGAGGGCGGTTCCCCATGTCCAGCCAGCTCCCACGGCAGCAAATAATAATAAATCGCCGGTTTCAAATGTGTTTTCTTTTAGCGTTTCGTCAAGAATAATAGGTATAGTCCCTCCAGATGTATTGGCGTATCTATCCATGTTTGTTTTTACTTTTTCAAATGGCAACCCAACCCTACGAGCTACCTCCTGCAAGATTTTAATACTAGGTTGATGGGGTAGTAGGTATTTAATTTGATCTATACTACAGTTGTTTTTTGATAGTATTTCGTCAATACATTTAGGAACAACATCTATGGCAGTTTTATAGACCTGCGGCCCATTCATTCTAAAAGTGTGCTCATTGTTTTTTAGGGTTTGTTCACAAGAGGGTTTTTCTGAACCTCCGCCAGGAATAGTGAAATGATCTTTACCGGTCCCATCAGTGTGTAATAAAAAGTCTACAAACCCCTTGTCTTCTGTTGTATGAGAGAGTAATAAAGCACCAGCTCCATCTCCAAAAAAGACAGCATCTCTTCTGTTCCAATCTGTAATGGTAGAAAAGGTATCTGCACCTATTACCAGGACATTTTTATACATTCCAGATTTAATGTATTGTACTGCTGTAGCGGTTGCAAATAGTGCTCCAGAGCACACCGCTGAGATATCAAAAGCAACAGCATTGCTTGCTTTTAATTTTTCTTGAACAAAGCATGCGCAAGAAGGCGCCAACCTATCTGGAGTTGCTGTGGCTATAATAATAAGATCAATGTCTTGCGGCTTTAGGCCAGCATCTTGGATTGCAATTAAGCCTGCTTGGTAGGCCAAATCACTTGTAGTTTCTCCAGTTGAAATCCTGCGCTCTTTTATACCTAGGTTTTCATAAATCCATTTGTCTGAAGATCCAACGCTCTCGAAAAAATCATTTTTTACCACGTTTTTAGGGGTGTAAGACCCTGTTCCTTTTATGTAAGCATTTATCATAAACTAAATTTAACCAGCAAAATTCAGCCTTTTTTTACAATAACAAACAATAAAAATAGATTAATTAACATTGGGTAACATATTGAAAAAAAAAGACGTTTAAAATAGCGATTATGATAATTATTTAAGTCTTTAAGCTTTAAAAATGAAGTATTGATAATGGAATAATTTGAAATTTTTCTAATTTTATATGATATAAAACAAAAACACCCCTATTTTTTTACTATAAAATCTAAAAACACTACTTTTTTTAGGACTAAGTTTAAAAAAATAGGGGGGGTGTAGGAAAATATTAAAAAATAGTAATTATTTATTTTTAGTTTTAAATTATAAAATCTAAAGGGCTTTAAAATATTCAAAATAGCATCGTATTTCAAATCATTCGAAGCTTGAGGACAATAAACTAACTCGAAACTATTAGTGAAATACACCTTACGGTTTTTTAGTGTCGTAACTTTGCTTTGCTAATAAAAAAACATAGTTGTTTTTATATCTTATTAGCGCTTATATTAGTTTTGTTTAATAGCTTAGTGCTTAGTATAATAGGTGGATTTTAGATTTATCTTCCCATTTTGCTTTATAAGCAGCATCCACGAAGAAAATTTTCAAATCTGCTTTGTATGCAGCATCCACAAAATATATTTTCTTTTTAGCCTTGTATTCTGCATCAGTGAAAAACCATTTACCATCGTTTTTCCCTGCTTTATATGCTGCATCTACCCTGTATACCAGTAGATCTGCTTTGTAGTTGTTATCTACTACAAATACCTTAACATCTGCCTTATAGGCTTGATCTACAGAAAATACCTTCTGAGCGTTTGTTTTAAAAAAAGTTAGTGTTACAACAATAAAAAAGAATCCTCTCATAATATATGTATTAGCGTAGTTTCGGAAATTTTAATGGATCTGCCTCATGCATCATATCATATACCTTTTCAAAAACATCCTCTGCAGATGGTTTACTAAAGTAATCTCCATCTGTACCATAAGCAGGACGATGTTGCTTCGCAGTTAAGGTTTGTGGCTTGCTGTCAAGATGTTGGTATCCATTCTGCTGATCTACAATATGTTGTAAAATATACGCTGATGCCCCCCCAGGAACATCTTCATCTATAACAAGTAGCCTGTTTGTTTTCTCTACACTTTTTACCATCTGATGGTTTGTATCTAGGGGTAGTAATGATTGTACGTCTATCAATTCTGCGTCAATACCCACTTGTTGTAGCTCTTTTGCAGCTCGCTCAATAATGCGCAAGGTGCTTCCGTAAGATACTAAAGTAATATCTGTTCCTTGTTTAATGGTCTCTATCACACCAATTGGAGTTTTAAATTCTCCTAAATTAGTGGGTAATGGTTCTTTCAATCTATATCCATTTAAGCATTCTACAACCAAAGCTGGTTCATCTGTAGATAACAGTGTGTTATAAAATCCAGCTGCTTTTGTCATATTTCTAGGCACTAAAATATACATGCCACGTAATAAGTGTATCAAACCTCCCATTTGCGATCCGCTATGCCATATACCCTCCAGCCTGTGTCCTCGTGTTCGAACAATAAGGGGCGCTTTTTGTTGCCCGTTTGATCTGTATCTAACCGTCACCAAATCATCACTCATAATTTGTAAGGCATATAAAATATAATCTAGGTATTGTATTTCGGCAATAGGACGTAACCCTCTCATGGCCATTCCAATACCCTGTCCAAGAATTGTAGCTTCTCTAATACCTGTGTCACTTACTCTAAGTTCACCGTATTTTTCCTGCATACCCTCCAAACCTTGATTTACATCTCCAATTGTTCCTGCATCTTCCCCAAAGATTAAAGCCTCAGGATATTTACTGAAAATAGCATCAAAGTTATCTCGAAGAATGATACGAGCATCAACATCTTCTGCCTCTGCGTTATAGGTAGGTAGCACCTCTGTAATTGTCTTTGCATTTATAGCACTCTCACTGAAAAGGTTTGAAGAGTAACTTGGTTGTGTGGTCTCAAAATAGTTATTTAACCAGCTTTGAAGCTGTTCTTTTTCTTGGCTTTGCTCATTAATTACATACCGTAGTGCTTTTCTTGCCCCTCCAGCAATACTTCTTCTTAAAGGTTCTTTTTCTGCGGCTAGTTCATTTGTAATAAGGTCTATAAAACTCCTGTTTTCAGAGCTTTTTGCCAACTCTGTAAGTAAAGCTATTACTTGTTGCTGCTCTTGTTTTTGAGGAGCAACGAAAGCCTCCCAAGCTGCTTTTTTACCATTACGCACCTGTGTTTTTATATCTTTTTCTATAGCTAGCAATTCATTATGTGAGGCAACACCAATCTCTAGGAGCCAGTCGCGCATTTTTACATTGCAATCAAAAGCAGCCTCCCAATCCAAGCGTTCTTTGTTTTTGTATCTCTCATGAGACCCGCTGGTAGAATGTCCTTGTGGCTGTGTTAATTCTTTTACGTGTATTAGAACCGGTACATGTTCTTTTCTTGCTATGTCTGAGGCTTTTTGGTAGGCATCAATTAGTGTTGGGTAATCCCAACCCATTACACGAATAATTTCATAGCCATTACCATTTTCATCTCGCTGAAATCCTTTGAGGATTTCAGAAATATCTTCTTTAGTGGTTTGGTATTTTGCATGCACTGAAATCCCATACTGATCATCCCAAACACTAACAACCATAGGTACTTGTAAAACACCTGCTGCATTTATAGTTTCCCAAAACAAACCTTCGCTTGTACTTGCGTTACCAATAGTTCCCCAAGCCACCTCATTTCCTTTAGAGGATAAATGACTCAGGTGGTCGAGCCCATCAACCTGTCTGTATATTTTTGATGCCTGTGCTAGTCCAAGAAGTCTTGGCATTTGTCCTGCAGTTGGGGAGATGTCTGCGCTAGAGTTTTTTAGTTCTGATAGGTTTTTCCAACTTCCATCTTGGTTAATGGTTGGTGTTGCAAAGTGACCACCCATTTGCCGGCCACCACTCATAGGGTCTGCATGTAAATCTGTGTGGCCATAAAGTCCAGCAAAAAATTGCTGTATCGTTAATGCTCCAATTGCCATCATAAAGGTTTGATCACGGTAGTAACCACTACGCCAATCTCCTGCTTTAAAGGCTTTTGCCCAGGCCAATTGAGGTATTTCTTTACCATCCCCAAAAATTCCAAATTTAGCTTTTCCTGTCAATACTTCACGACGTCCTAAAAGACTGCACTCTCTACTTGTAACAGCAATTTTATAATCATTTAAAACTTCTGTTTTAAAATCATCAAAAGACATGTCTTTATTTGTTTTAGGATCTGTTTGCATGTTTGGGATATTAGCTAGTTTGGGCCTAAGGCAAAAGTACTAAAAATCAAGATGCTAAACAATGGTTAATTGTTGCGATATTGTTAGTGTAATAGCGGTTTAAGTGATAATTATTTAAAAAATGACATAATTTCATTACTTGCGATACGAATCAGTAAGACAAAAGGGAGCCCATGTAATAATATGTCAAACCAGTCTTTAAAGCCCATATCTGTAGCACCACCAGCAAGCCATTTTAGTTTGCCCCAAAGATGCGGTTCAGGGAAAAATGGTGCCAAACCTAGGCTTAGACAAGCTATTATAATAACCCTCCAATTGTTGTGTATTGATTTCATATCCTGATGTCATTAGTACCACTCTCTGGTGAATAGTCCTAGGAGTGTTTTTGGAGAAAGGGTAATTTTAAAACGTATTTTTTGATCATAATTATCTAGGCCAGCTTCCCAACCTAGGCTAGAATACAAAGGGAAATATACCTCGAAATAATTCTGAACTAAATTGATACGTATTCCAGAGTCAAAGACAGCCTTAGTGCCCGTATCGGTGTTATGTACTAATCCAGCATCACCATAAATTAAAATCCAACGCCATAGGTTTGTACTAGCGTTGATGGTTGTTATCCAACTATTGGCAAAGTCTACCTCTAGATTAGATTTAAAACCTCCCTCTGCTTCAATAAGTTGTTGGCTAAAAACCCCCGAGTCTTCACTACGGCCATAATAGTCGTAATCAAAAAGATAGTCTGTGGGGCGGTCTAAGGCGAAACTAAAAAAGTCATCACTTTGTTTGGTATTATTGAACAAAAAAGCCCCTCCAAAGAGTCTTATGTTAAGCTGTCGGTTGTTTTCAAAAAGTTTTCTGTAATCAAAGGTGAGGGCTATTTTACTAAATTTACCTGAGATTTGATAATCAACAACACTCCTGTAATAGTTTATTAAGTTTGGGTTACTGTACACATAACTAGCATTGAAAATGCTATAGTTAGGGTCTTGTTGTGGATTATTTGGATTTGCATCTCTTGAGACAGTTACATTTCTAAGGCTAATAAACTGCTTTTCATTATTTCTAATATCTTGGTTTGAAAATGCAAAGGTCATAAAAGGGGTAAAGCGTTTGTAAAATAGTCCAGTATCATAGCTGAAATAATTTCCAGAGAAACCATACCGAATACTCCTGAGCTTTCCTTGTTCAAACTGATTGGTGTACTGCACAGAGGCACTACCAATAAGGGTTTTAGATGTAAAACCATATTGAGGCTCCAACTTATAGTGCACCCCTTTAGGAAGTATTGTTTTGTTATATAGCTTTAATCCAGTAGTTAAACCATCATAGAGGTTGTATTTAAATACAGGCATGAAAAATATCTGGTTAAACCGATGGTCTTGTACATCTTTAAATAATCGTAACTGAAGGGGCCTGTTAAAAACACTTCCAAATGTTTTTATATTATTTGCTCTGTTGTATTCTGTTATATAGCCTTGCTTGTTTAACTCTAGGCGTTTCAGACCCTTGGAGGGTACAGTTACTATACCAATACTATCTATTGGTGTAGACCATTTTTTAAATAAGAGTGCCCCATCTTTACTATTTCCAGTTATAGATACAGGTAATATATTGTCTCGTTTGTTTATAATGGTTACATCTATAGAGTCTGCTCTTTTTGTGGTTTTTTTAATTTTAAAGTCAATGGTACTGCGTTTTTGAACATAATTATTGAAAAACCAATCTATATTTTTTGAACTTAGGGTTTCAATACTATGTTTAAAATCTAATGGTGTGCTGGGTTTTAGTTTATACATGTTATAATACCGCTTTATACTTGTATCCAAAACATCAGTACCCAAAAAATCTTTTAAGTATTCCAGACCTTTTCCCGCATAATAATTATTAGCAATTTTTTTATTAAACTTAGTTAATGAATCTTTTGGTGTGCTCAGGGGTTGATGAATGTTATTACGGGCCATGTTTAAATACAAAAGCGAGTATTGGTCATTAAACTCTAAATCTGCAATATGTGCCCATCGTATGATCCAAAAATCACTTAAACTGCCTAACACTTTCATTTTTGGGTAATACGTGTTTACGTATTCTATCATTAAGTAAATTTGTAGGGCACCAAATAGCCAAACATCCTTTCTTGGATCTAGTAACAGAGTGTTTTCGAGATATGTTCTGGACAGGGTCTTAAATTGTGTAATGTCATACTCAAACCCCGTTGGGAATGGACTTAAAAACCTAGGTAATTGATTTAATCCATAAACAGGGTTGTTTTTAGTATCCTCATCACTAACGATTATTTTTTTAAATGGATAAGACCCCACTTTTTGTTTTAGAAAAAACACCATTCTATCCAAAGTAATTGCCCTCATGGAAGATGTTATGTTTGATTTTGACAAGTTACTTTGTACCTCGAGATTACTTATAATAAAAGTTTCAAAAAAGTTTGTCTTACCTAAAAACAAAGTTGCCTTTATTCTCTGATCACCAGAGAGAGTAAGTGTTTTTATTCCCTTTGAAATAGTAGAGTCAATTATGTCTAACTCTGTATTTACTTGAAACTCCTGTGGAAGGTGCAAGGTGATATTAAAACGTGTGGCTCTTTGATAGAGATCATTGGAATTTTTATTACTGTATAGCCGCCATTTTTGGTCATACACAGCAGGAGACACATACCAATACCTTAGTTTGTAGTTTCCGTCTTTATCAACCCCATAGCGGGTATAGGTGTCTTGAGCTACTTTTACAGTGTACCTAAAGTTGATACCAACGCTAGTTCCATTTCTTAGTGGTTTTGGAAGTATTACGTATAGCAAATCGACCTCAGACCCACGATTCCATTCAAGAGTGTTTCCTGTATCGTCCAATACTGTTTTTAGAGTAGTATTGCCTCTTTTAGTGTCTTTCTCGAAATGAAAAGCACTCACATAATTGTCTTCAAGCCTAACTCCTAATGGAGATTTTTTTGTGCTAAAACTATTTGCCCAATTATGAAAGTATAACGTATCTAAACTTGTGCCTGTTGTATTTTCAAAGAGCACATGTTGCTTAACATCAAGAGTGCGAGAACTGTCATCTAAACTAGCATCTATTGTGATTGTATGTTGTGACCAGATAGGCAAACTCACAACAAAAAATAGTATAAGTATGTAGTGTTTAGGAATCAAAAAGTCTTCAAGAATTTTAATGTTTGGTTTGAGGACTTATTGGTGATATAGTATACACCTTTTGTTAATTGGGCTACGTTTACAACTGTAGTAGCAGCATTTATTTTAAAATCTAATATCTCTTGTCCAAGTGTATTAAACACCCCAAAAGTATCACTTTGTATCTCCCATTGTGGGGCATAAACAGTAAGCTGCTCAGATACCAATGTGTTTTTTAATGAAAAAGGTTGAACTAATGGTTGTTGAGGAGTATCTAAAATTATAATTTCTTGATTTGTTTCAAGCTCCATAACTACAGGTAAATGATCACTCATATTGTATAATGCATCCCGTATATTTTGATTGTAAGCACCTCCACAATTAATGTCATTTATATTGTTGTTGTAGCAGTTTCCGTTATTCCCATAGGCATTGTAGCTATTTGTTTTGTATTGAAGACTGGGATTTGTCATCATATTTTGTGATACCATGATAAAATCAAACCTGTCATCTAAACCACCTCCAGCACCACCCCCAAAACCGGAAGAACTTGTGCGAGTGCTTTGAGTATGTATAGCTCTAAAATCTTCATTATTATTCCAAGCCCCTGGAGTGTTTATAGGGTCTGCCATTGTTATGCTATTTGTTTGATCTAGTATTTCTTGGTATGCGGGCTCTGTAGAGGTGTATATATTAAAATCTCCGGCAAATAATACAAAAGAATCCTCTTCAAGCTGCTGGGTGTCATTAACAAATGCCTCTACCATTGAAAGCCTTAATTGCTGATTGGCACTTCCTTGGCTTGATTTTAAATGTGTTACGTAGGCATAAATACGAATAGGATTGGTGTCTTGAGCGGTTGTATTTAAAAGCAATGTATATTTATTAATATCTCTTACCGGGGTGTTTATAATTTCTGTGTTTTCTAACAAAAACATATCGTTTCTGTAAAAAAGGGCTTGTTGCAAATCACCCCCACCAGATTGATTTTCAAAATAGGGGGCCGCACTGTAGTTGCTATTGCTATCACTATTTAGGCCTATATTTAAAATAGCATCTGCACCTTCTTGGTTTTGTAATTCACAAACCATAAAAATATCTGGCTCATAATCTTGTAAAACTACTTGCAATAAGTCGATTCTATTTGGATTTAATTCCGGGAACCACAAAACATTGTAAAACATTGTTTTAATAGTGTTTTGTGAATAACAAGAAATACTGAAAAACAGTAGCGATAAAAAAATAATAGTATGACGCATATAACTGGGGAGTTATTAAAATTAAAAGTTTGGACTAAAGTTGTTTTTGTTATAAAAGTTATTTAAAATGTCTAATACCTCGTCTTCTGTGTCAACGACATGTACCAAATCTAGATCTTCTGGGCTTATGTTACCTTCTTCAAGAAGGGTGTTTTTTACCCATTGCATTAAACCACTCCAAAAAGATCTTCCTACTAAAATTAAAGGAAACTGATCAATTTTTTTAGTTTGTATTAACGTAAAGGCTTCAAATAACTCATCCAGTGTTCCAAAGCCACCGGGCATAACTACAAAACCTTGTGAGTATTTTACAAACATAACTTTTCGCACAAAAAAGTAGTCAAAATCAATGCTTTTATCTGGGTCTATATATGGGTTGTCGTGTTGTTCGAAGGGCAGTGTGATGTTAAGCCCCACAGAGGTTCCACCAGCAAGGTGCGCTCCTTTGTTACCAGCCTCCATAATACCGGGGCCACCTCCAGTAATTACTCCATATCCACTTTCTGTAATACGTTTTGCAATGCTTTGGGCTAGTTTATAGTATTTATGATCTGGTTTGGTGCGGGCAGAACCAAATATAGATACACAGGGGCCAATACGGCTCATTTTTTCATATCCATTTACAAATTCTCCCATTATCTTAAAGATCGCCCAAGAATCATTGGTTTTTTGCTCGTTCCAGTTTTTGTGATTTTTTTCAGATCTCATGGTACCTGTATTAAAATTAGTAATGCATTATCAATCAAAGTACATATTTACCTTGATACTTACTACTTATTTTGCAATTCTTTCTTTAAAAATTTTGCTGTAAAACCTATATTGTTTTTTACAATTTCTTCTGGGGTTCCAGTGGCCATCACCTTTCCGCCACTTTTTCCTCCCTCAGGTCCTATATCAATGATGTAGTCTACTGTTTTTATCACATCAAGGTTATGTTCTATAATTAAAACGGTGTTTCCTTTTTCTACTAGTTTTTGTAGCACAATCATTAATACTCTTATATCCTCAAAATGTAGGCCAGTAGTAGGCTCATCTAGAATGTAAAATGTATTTCCTGTATCTCTTTTTGAGAGTTCTGTTGCTAATTTAATGCGCTGAGCCTCACCTCCAGATAAGGTGGTAGACTGCTGCCCTAAGGTAATATAACCAAGGCCAACATCACGAATAGTTTTTAGTTTTCTATATATTTTAGGAATCTTTTCAAAGAAGTCACAGGCTTCATTGATGGTCATTTCTAACACATCATATATAGATTTTCCTTTGTATCGTATTTCTAGGGTTTCTCTATTAAATCGTTTTTTCTGACACGTCTGGCAAGCTACATACACATCTGGCAGAAAGTTCATCTCTATTACTCTTAATCCTCCGCCTCTACATGTTTCACACCTTCCGCCTTGCACATTAAAACTAAATCTTCCAGGTTTGTAACCTCGTATTAACGCCTCAGGCACTTTTGCAAACAAACTTCTAATTTCAGAAAACACTCCAGTATAGGTGGCTGGGTTTGAGCGTGGTGTTCTACCAATTGGAGATTGATTAATGTCTATGACCTTGTCTAGATGTTCAAGTCCTTTAATTTTTTTATAGGGCATTGGTACTTTTACACCATTAAAAAAGTGAGCATTTAAAATAGGGTAGAGGGTTTCATTGATAAGGGTAGACTTACCGCTTCCAGAAACTCCTGTTACACCTATCATCATCCCTAGGGGTATTTTTACACTTACATTTTTTAAATTATTACCTGTAGCTCCTGTTAGTTCCAAAGTATGTTTGTTGCCTTTTCTTCTTTTGCTAGGTATTTTTATTTCTTTGCTACCATTTAAATACTGAGCTGTAAGGGTATTGTGTTTTATTATTTCACTTGGGGTTCCTTCACTTACAATTTCACCACCAAACTTACCAGCTGCAGGACCAATATCTATTACATAGTCTGCGTGCTCTATCATGTCTTTGTCATGCTCTACTACAATTACAGAATTTCCTATGTCCCTGAGAGAGAGTAAAGATTTTATTAATCTTTCGTTATCTCTTTGATGTAAGCCAATACTTGGCTCATCTAAAATATATAAAACGCCCACAAGTTGAGATCCTATTTGAGTTGCTAGTCTAATACGTTGTGCTTCTCCACCAGAGAGTGATTTAGAGCTCCTATCTAGTGCTAAATAGGTGAGGCCAACATCAATTAAAAACTGGAGTCTTGTTTTCACCTCTTTAATTATTTCACTGGCTATTCTAAGTTGGGTGTCACTCAGATGATTTTCTAAATCTTCAAACCATGCGGCCAACTCTATGATATCCATTTGCGCTAATTGTGCAATGTTTTTATCATTAACTTTGAAATACATGGATTCTTTACGTAGCCTACTACCTTCACACTCTGGACAAGCAATTTTATCCATGTATTGTTTAGCCCAGCGTTTTAAAGAAGTAGTTTCACTAGCATCAAAGGTGTTTTGTATAAAATGAACAACACCTTCAAAATCTATTTTATAATTGCGGGTAATCCCTAGGGTTTTAGATGGTACGTCAAACTTATCATTTCCGCCATAAAAGATAAGCTCTTTGGCGTCTTTTGAAATGTCCTTAAATGAATCTGTTAATTTAAAATTAAACCGCTGTGATATGAGTTCTAGTTGCTTAAATATCCAATTATTTTTCTGTGGCCCGTGAGGAGCTAAGGCTCCATTTTTTATAGAAAGGCTTTGGTCTGGAACTACTTTGTTTATGTTTACTTTGTGTAAAGCTCCCAATCCCTTACAACTCTGGCACATGCCTTTAGGAGAATTAAAAGAAAAATTATTTGGCTCTGCATTAGGATAGGAGATACCACTTTGTGGGCACATAAGAGCTCTACTGAAATAGCGCGCTTCATTGGTTTGATTATCTAATACCATCATCACATCATCACCATGGTACATTGCCGTGACAATACTTTCTGTTAGACGTTTGTCATTATCTATACCATCACTAATTTTTAAACGGTCTATGACAGTTTCTATATCATGGGTCTTGTAACGATCTATTTTCATTCCCTTTACAATATCCATAACCTGGCCATCTATCCGAACTTTTAAAAAGCCTTGTTTTGCAATTTGCTCAAAGAGTTCTCTATAGTGTCCTTTTCTAGAGCGAACAATAGGAGCAAGGATGCTCACTTTTTTGTCTTTAAAGTCAGACAAAATGAGTTTTTTAATTTGTGTATCACTATAGCTCACCATCTTTTTGCCAGTATTGTAGCTGTAGGCATCACTTGCCCTAGCATATAGCAGTCTTAAAAAGTCATAAATTTCTGTGATGGTACCAACGGTAGATCTGGGGCTTTTACTGGTTGTTTTTTGCTCAATAGCAATCACGGGGGAGAGCCCATCTATTTTGTCTACATCTGGACGTTCAAGATTGCCTAAAAATTGCCTTGCATAGGCAGAGAAGGTTTCAATGTATCTGCGTTGTCCCTCTGCATAGATGGTGTCAAAGGCAAGTGATGATTTGCCACTTCCAGAGAGCCCTGTAATGACTACTAGTTGGTCTCTGGGAATAGAAACATCTATATCTTTTAAATTGTGGACTCTAGCGCCCAAAACATCAATACTAGCCAAGTTTTTTGCCATAGTTTGCAAAGGTACTCAAAGTCAATGAAAATTTAAGGCTAAGGGTAGTTAGTCAAATGTTAATTAACAACCATGAGTGGATAAAAACAAATTAGTTAGTAAGGGTTTTGCTAAGAAATGAAAGCCCAGAAATAACCATAAATACAATTGCAGAGATCACAAAGGAATAGCTTAAAATAAGCAAAAATGGTGGCAGACTTAACAAAATACTAAGCAAGGGTGTTAGCACGCCAAGCACAACCATTAAACCAAACAAAATATAAAGAAGTTGCAGTGTTTTAGGAAGACTATTTCGCTTATTACTTTGAGCCTCAAATAACTTTGGTATCAGGTTTTTATTTATATACTCACCAAACTTGGAGAGAAATACATCATTAAATGATGATTCTTCAAAGCTTACTGGGTCTATGCTATTTGCAAGTTCCATTATTTTATCTTGATCTCTTTCATGAAGAGCCTCAAGATCAAGGGTGTTTTTGAAATCACCAAATCTATAACCAAAGTGATACCATAGTCCAGAACCTACTTTATGTTCTAGCCATTTTTCTAAAATAGCTGGATTGTATTGCATAGGATATTCAATGGTAGTTGGAAGATTTTTTTGTTTTGGTTGTGTGAAGAGTAATGATTTTAATTCTAGATATAGTGTATCTGTGTCATCAAGCCCTTTTTTTTCTTCTAAAAACTCAATGGCTAGTTTAGATTTCCCTTTATAGAATTCTTTAACTTCAAAAAAGCTTAACCCTGCAAACTCATCGTCTATAAAGGTTTTAACCTGGGTTGCCCAAAGTTTACTTTTAAAGATGATTTCTATAATTTTACGGGCAGCATTCATTTTTCCAATCAGTACATTGAGTTGATTGTCTCCAGAGACTATGATACGATTAAGACCAAAAATGCTAAACACAATATACCCGAGCAGAAAAATTGCTGTGAAACCACTAATACCTATAATTGTAGAAATTTGGTCTTGTAATGTTTCAATAAATATAGCGGTATTGGTTGTTTTTTGATCTAGCAAGTATACAAGGAAAATGCAGAGTATGCATGAAAACACTAGCGGTATCAAGACAAAATAGTTTACTGAAAACGATTTTTTACTCATTTTATTATAAATCTAATCCAAGAATTTATTTCCAAAATGTTGGTAAATAATTAGTTAATCTTTTTTAAAACAATGCCAAATCTACAGAATTACGTAGTCCTTATCCTACAATTTTAGAGATATTCGATTAAGTGCACAACAGGTAATAGTGCCTCTTTCTATTGTTTATTTAAAAACCTACTGCAGCATCATCACCTCTATTGTCTGCTCCAGCCTCTAAAGAACCGTCTGGGAGCACTAAGATAGCATCTACTCTTCCTATACTTGAAGCGTTTTTATAATCTATATCATACCCTTTGTTTTCAAGTTTTTTAATAGTTCTAGCGTCAAAGCTTGTTGCTTCTACTTTTATAACATCTGGCAACCATTGATGATGAAATCTTGGGGCCTCAACAGCCTGTTGCATTGACATGTTAAATTCATACACATTTAAAATAGTTTGTAGCACCGATGTTATGATTGTAGATCCTCCAGGTGTTCCAAGAGTCATCCATAGTTTGTCGTCTTTCTCTACAAGTGTTGGTGTCATAGAGCTGAGCATTCTTTTTTGTGGAGCGATACTATTGGCATCACCACCAATAAGACCAAACAGATTTGGGGTACCTGGCTTTGCGCTAAAATCATCCATCTCATTATTTAAAAAGAAACCAAGTTTTTTACTATATAACTTTGAACCAAAAGAAGCATTAAGTGTTGTAGTTGCTGCAATGGCATTACCATAGCTGTCAATTATAGAGTAGTGGGTAGTTTCTGTGCTCTCTGCTTGAGAGAGGGTTCCATGTGTAAGCTCCTTGGAGGGTGTTGCAACCCCAAAGGAAAAGGTATCCATACGGCTTTTGAGATAGGCATCATTTAGTAGAGAATCTACCGGGATATCTATAAAGTCTGGATCTCCAAGATAGTGACTTCTATCTGCATAGGCTCTTTTTTGGGTTTCTGTAAGTACTTGTATTGTTTTTATTGAATTATGGCCATACTGGGCAATTGGATAATTTGCTATTGTTTTGAGTATTTGTGCCATACAAATTCCGCCACTAGAGGGTGGAGACATAGATATAATACGCAGGTCTTTGTAATTAAAAACAATGGGATCACGCCAAATGGCTTGATAATTTTTTAAATCTTTTAAACTAATAATACCATTGTTTTTTTGTAGAAAGGCTACAAGTGTTTTTGCAATCTCACCTTGGTAAAATGCCTTTCTACCGTGGTCTGATATTTGCTGCAGTGTGTTTGCTAAGGCCTTATTTTTAAATATATCTCCAGCTTTAAATGCTTTGGTGTAAATCGAGTTTTCTTGGTTTACTTGTTTAAAAATGGCACTATACCTATTAAATTGTTTTGCCTGTTTTTCTGTAATTTTAAAGCCGTTTTTTGCTAGTAAAATTACAGGGCGTAAAATAGTTTGCATTGGTAAAGAGCCAAACTTTTTATGAGCTTTAATTATACCCGCGATTGTCCCAGGCACCCCAACAGCCAATGCTCCAGTTTTACTCTTGTCTTGGATGTATTTTTTGTTTTGGTCTAAGTACATATCTCTATGTGATAGAAGTGGTGCCTTTTCCCTATAATCTAGGGCACCTACTTCTCCTCTATGGGTTCTGTATACCATAAAGCCACCCCCGCCAAGATTTCCTGCATTTGGATAGCAAACTGCCAATGCCATTTCTGTTGCCACCATAGCATCAAAAGCATTGCCCCCTTGTTGCATGATTTCACTCCCAATTCGTGAGGCTTCTTCTCTGGCAGATACCACCATCGCTTTTTGAGAGATTAGTCCCATTACTGGTGGAGTATATGGTGAAATTTCTTTCTTTGGGCTATCGCATTGCCAAAAATAAAACTGTATACATAAACAAAGAAGCACGTGTTTTTTTTTCATCATAACGATTTAATTTTATGTTTTGAGTATGCCCTTAACTCTTCAAAGAAGACGGTAAAGTCCTGTTCAAATTCTTTGTAATACTTTTCTAGATCAACACAAGCTATATTCATATTATTGGTGTGTTTTACGCGCCTACTCATTTGCTCTAATATGGTGTTAATACCAGCAATGGTAGTATAGCTTAGTAGCCAGTTGTTTGATATCATAATTGGCATCATACTCTTTATTTTATGGGGTAGTATCTCTTGGTTTTTCTCAAGTAGTTTATAGAACTCAGATGCGTATTCATTCAATGGTTTGTGGTGGTAGCTATCCCAGTTTTTTGCCAAAAAGTGATCGTAAAAAATATCTACAATAACACCACTGTAGTGGCCATGATTTTTATGAAGGCGTTTAGTACTTTTTCTAACAACAGGGTGTTGATCTGTAAAGCTGTCTATGCTGCGGTGCAGTAAAATTCCTTTCTGCATATCTTTACTATAGCTAAGGTATTTTTTTCCTTTAATACCATCAGCAATAAAATTACCAATGGTTATACCTTGATCTTCTCCAGAGAGATATATATGAGCTAGAAAATTCATAGTGTAAATTTACACAAATAACAAACCAACATTTTCTTTTTAAAAAAGTATATTTGTGCAAGACTATAAGCCCTTAAAACAGCCTATTTTTTTTGGGTTTATTTTAAAGAAATAAAGACTATTTAATTGCCTAAAGCTTTAATATAGCAAACTATAAAATTAACCAAGCAATGACATTAATAAAATCAATATCAGGAATTAGAGGCACCATTGGAGGTGCTCAAGGTGAAAATTTAACCCCTATTGATGCTGTTATGTATGGAGCAGCCTACGGGACTTGGGTAAAAAAGCAGCATGATAAAGATTCTTACCGGGTAGTGGTTGGGCGTGATGCCCGTATTAGCGGAAACATGATTCAGCAATTGGTTATGAACACATTAGTTGGTTTAGGAATAGACGTTATTAATCTTGATTTATCTACAACTCCAACAGTAGAGATGGCTGTTATGATGGAGCATGCAGATGGAGGCATCATTCTTACTGCAAGCCACAATCCAAAACAATGGAATGCTTTAAAATTACTTAATAATAAGGGAGAGTTTTTGGATGCCGCTGCAGGTCAAGAAATTTTAGACATTGCTCAGGGTAGGAATATGCATTTTGCCTCTGTTGACAACCTGGGTCAAATCACCAGAAACGATGCGTACATAGATTTGCATATAGACGAAATATTAGCTCTTGATCTAGTGAATGTAAAAGCAATTAAAGCAGCAAATTTAAAAGTTGTGGTAGATGGTGTAAACTCTACAGGAGGTATTGCTATACCACTACTGTTAGAGGCACTAGGAGTACAACCTGTAAAATTATTTTGCACTCCTAATGGAGAGTTTCCTCATAACCCAGAGCCTTTAAAGAAGCATTTAGGAGATTTAATGAGAGAGGTTGTTTCTCAAGGTGCAGATTTTGGTATTGTTGTAGATCCAGATGTAGACAGATTGGCCTTTGTTGATGAAAAAGGCGAAATGTTTGGTGAAGAATACACTTTGGTAGCAGTTGCAGACTATGTTTTGGCAAACACATCTGGTAATACCGTCTCTAACATGTCATCCTCAAGAGCATTAAGAGACATTACCAACAAACACAATGGTAGTTATACCGCAAGCGCTGTTGGAGAAGTCAATGTAGTACAAATGATGAAAGACACCAAGGCTGTCATTGGCGGAGAAGGAAATGGTGGTGTCATCTACCCAGAACTGCATTATGGTCGTGACAGTTTGGTAGGAGTTGCTTTATTTTTAAGTCATCTTGTAGAACAAAAAACAACTGTAAGCGGCTTGAGGGCATCGTACCCATCTTACTTTATGAGCAAGCAAAAAATTGCGCTTACCCCAGAGATAGATGTAGATGCTATTTTAGAGAAAATGGCAGACACTTATAAAACAGAAGAAATAACTACCATTGATGGTGTTAAAATAGACTTTGAGAGCAATTGGGTTCATTTGCGTAAATCTAACACAGAACCAATTATCAGAATATATACAGAAGCGGCAACACAAGATGCCGCAGATTCTTTGGCAAATACTATTATTAAAGAAATCAAACAAATTGCAGGTTTGTAGTTTTTTAAGCTGTAGTATATAATCTCTTAGTTAATAACACAAACACTTATGCAAAATATAAATTTAGCTACCCTTGTAATTATAACTTCTACTGTAATTATTACTTTAATTGGTTTTAAAGACAGATCTTTTTTCGAAAAATATAAATTTAATATTGCTGGAATAAAAAAAGGGGAGAAGCTTAGACTATTTTCTTCTGGTTTTTTACATGCAGATGTCAATCATTTGCTGTTTAACATGCTGACACTCTATTTCTTTGCCCCTGTTGTTGTGTCCTATTTGAGTACAGCGCTTTTTGTTTGTATTTATGTAGCTGCCCTTCTAGCTGGAAGTTGGTTGTCTTTTGTATTTCATAAACAGGAGCCTTATTACAGTGCCATTGGTGCAAGTGGAGCGGTTACTGGTGTTTTGTACGCAGCCATATTGTTAAATCCCACCATGAGCTTGTATTTGTTTTTTGTTCCAATACCAATTCCTGCCTGGCTCTTTGGCGTTGGGTATTTGCTGTATTCTATCTACGGGATGTTAAATAAGAGAGATAATATAGGCCATGACGCTCATTTCGGAGGTGCAATAGCTGGCTATGTTTTGACATTCTTGTTTGCCCCTTATATACTCTTTGATAGTCTTTGGATAGTAGGCTTATTGGCAATTCCCATCGCATTACTCTTTTATTTGAAAAAAAACAATAAAATATAGTTTTATTGTTTAGAGAAACTGTAGGTGTACCCAATGGTTATTTCTGTAAAATCTGCCTGGCCTAGATTTGAGTTTAAATGTACCCCTGCATATGCATTATGCTTTGGTTTTTTGTGAGTGCTTATCAGGTAGTATTTAATTCCTAATCTTGTATTGATAGATTTTTTAAGATTGTATTTAGTGTTAAACTCACCAAGGACCCAACCTTCTGGTATTTCTCTGGGCGTATTTACCCAGCCTTCATTGATACGCCAATCTATTTGATACGCTTCTTTATATAGATTGTACCCAATACTAAAATCTAAACCAAAATGATCTAGTAAAATTTCGGTATTAAGATATAAAGAGAGGCTTGTTGCATTTTTAAAGGGGTTTTGTTTTAAGTATTCAAATTCTCTAGATTCTTGCACCAAAGATTCATTGTTATTTATATAATCATAGTAATGTTGGTAGAATCTATAATGTGTCCCAACCCCTAGTTTAAAAACATTGTTAAATACATATCCATACTCTCCAGAGGTGGTATACACTGCTTTGGCTGTATTAAAGGCTTCTGCCAGCACATTCCAGCCGTGTCCAGCCCTTATCTCTAAATAGGTGTACCTGCTGTTTTGGTATAGTGGTTTGTCTAGGATTTGTTGTTTGTTTTTGTTGAAGGGATTGTGTATTGCCCCAGAAATTGATCCTACAATAGTATTATACCCTCTATTATCTAACTTTGTATGCCCGTTTGAGTGATGTGATAGTCCAATACCAAGGTTCCAATCTACGTTTTTTGTTGTCAGTAACTCGTACTTTAACAAAAATCTAAAGGCCCATGTAATGTCTGTAGAAACAGCTCTATTATTGGGGTTTGTTATGGGGTCATATTTTTTTGTAAAATAGGATGCTCCAAGACCTGTTAGGATTTTAAACCTTTTAGATTTAAAAGCATTAAACTCTACGGTAGGAATCATGCTTATGGCAATGCCTAGACTATCTACTTGTCCAAAATCTGTGAGTCCAAGACTTACACCTGTATGAAGTCCTTTCAGCCGATGCGCCCACTCCCTTTGTGTGTTTTCATGGTTTTTTGAAATATTAAACAACAGTTGTTTGTGCAGTTTGGTTTCTGGAAAACCAAAGTTTGAGGGTAGTGTTTTACCTATTACTATTTCTGGAGTAAAAACAATAGTGCTGTTATCTCCATAGTTTTCTTGTTGTGCGATCAAGAACATGGAAAAAAGCAGTAGCAATAAAAGCGTGAGTTTTTTCATTTCAGGCCATAATTAAAACAAAATTATTTTAGAAATTTTAAGTAAAATATAATACTACAAAACTTAAATACCATCTTTTATGAGTAATAGCGTCTACTCAAAATAACTAAAACTCTCTCCGTGTTTAATTTTCAGTAAAGACTCATATATTAATTTAATAACGTTTTCTACATCCTCTCTGTGTACCATTTCTACGGTAGTATGCATATAGCGCAAGGGTAATGATATAAGGGCAGAGGCAACACCGCTGCCGCTATAGGCAAAGGCATCTGTATCTGTACCCGTAGCTCTTGATAATGCTGCACGCTGAAAAGGAATTTTATTAGACTGCGCAGTATCTGTTATAAGATCACGCAATTTTTGTTGCACAGCAGGAGCATATGCAATAACTGGACCTTTACCAATTTGAGCATCTCCTTGGGTTTTCATGTTTATCATTGGTGTGGTTGTGTCATGGGTTACATCTGTAACTATAGCTACATTAGGTTTGATGCGCTCTGCAATCATTTGTGCTCCTCTTAGGCCAATCTCTTCTTGAACACTATTGGTAATGTATAGACCAAAGGGTAGGGTCTTTTTATTTTCTTTTAAAAGTCTCGCTACTTCTGCAATCATAAAACCTCCCATGCGGTTGTCTAATGCTCTACATACAAACTTGTCTTTGTTGAGAATAAAAAACGCGTCAGGATAGGTAATTACACAACCCACATGGACGCCCATTTTTTCAACTTCTTGCTTGTCTTTGGCTCCTATATCAATAAAAATATTATCAAGTTTTGGCGCTTCCTCTTTGCCTTTGTTGCGTGTATGTATCGCTGGCCAACCAAACACTCCTTTTACAATTCCGTTTTTGGTATGTATGTTTACAATTTTAGAAGGGGCAATTTGGTGATCACTTCCTCCATTTCGTATTACATATAACAAACCATTGTCGCTAATGTAGTTTACATACCATGAAATTTCATCTGCGTGGCCCTCTATAACTACTTTATATTTTGCTTTTGGGTTAATAACCGCAACGGCCGTGCCGTAGGTGTCTGTAATAAATTCATCTGCGTAGGGCTTTACATAGTCCATCCATATTTTTTGACCATCCCATTCATAACCTGTTGGTGCAGCATTGTTTAGGTATTTTTCTAAAAAGCGTAATGATTTTTTATTTAATATAGATGTTGCCATGAAGTATGTTTTTTAATTTGAATCTCAAAATTAGAGAATTAATAGCGAAGTCTACACGTTCAATTTATTATTTTTGGAATGGTTTTAGTAGTTTGCCTCAGTACAATCAATTTTTATAAATGAATTTGACTTGTTTTACATATTTCAGTATCTTTTTTATTAGTGTAACCTGTGGGGCACAAATACCAAAAGAATACAAGACCCAGCAAAAAGACTCGATAGCAACCTATTATTATGTTGTACAAGGAGACACTATACCTAGAGAGTACATAGATCTAGAAGAAGTAGTACTGTTAAACAAGCTGTCGTTTAACAATAAAATAGATAGGCGCAGATATCTTATACTAAGGCGAAAGACACGTAAAGTATATCCTTACGCAAAACTAGCCTCAGAAAGACTCCTCACGATGACCACTAGGCTACAAACTATTAAAAAAAAGCGTCAAGCATCCAAGTATACCAAACGTATCCAAAAATATATTGAGCAGGAGTTTTCTGAAAAACTTAAAAAACTCACTAGAACAGAGGGGCAGATACTTGTTAAGTTAATCCATAGACAAACAGGCACAACGGCCTATGATTTGGTCAAGGAGTTGCGTACCTCCTGGAGAGCCTTTTGGTATAATACAACGGCTAGCTTTTTTAACATCTCTTTAAAACAAGAGTATACTCCTTTTTCTGTAGAGGAAGATTACCTTATTGAGGATATACTAGAGCGTTCTTTTCAAGCAGAAATTTTAGAAAGACAAGCTCCATTTTTTAAGATAGATTTTCTAGAGCTCTCATCTCATTGGGATGTAAAAGCACCTAAGTAAACATTCTACAAATAGTAAATTTTATACTATAGGTATAGGTAGTCTTTTGCCTTTAGCGTGTCTTGATTTTAAAAAACTCAATACGATCTCTGTTGTTACTTACCATGATGTGTTTATTTCCTTTAATAGTAATCACATCAATATCCCTAGCGTCTTTATCATTAAAGAATCCAGAGTTTTGTAATGAAACAGTTTTAAAATCGTTAGTCATAACACTGCCAATGTGGGCATCATATCTTCCGGTTTCTACCTCTACCGGAAAATGATTCCCTACAGAGATTATTTCATCTGTACCATTACTATCAACATCTAGCACTAAAATGCCATTTGTAGGAGCAACTTGCGTTGTATTTGGTAGCGGTGTAAATGTAAACTGATTGTTTTGGTTTAGTAATATCGCACTCTCAAAATAGGTTGCTTTGTGTATTTCAGCATTGTTTGTGTCAAAATTACTATACACCTGATCAAAAGTAAGACTTCCAAATTCTGCATAAGAGCTAATGTTTGCCTTTATACCAGGTATTTGTTCTGATGAGCATTGAAGCCCTCTAACTGGATATAGTTGATTATCATTATAATATCCTAGGGCAATATCATTTGTTCCATTTGAGTCAAAATCTTTGGCCATAATAACAAACGGCTGCTCTTTTGTAGCTTTATGTTTACTATTGGTTCCTAAATTTCCTGCTAATAAATCAATGTTTCCGTCCTTATTTGTATCTGTTGCAGTAATTGTATTCCACCATCCAATATTTTTGTCTGTACCATAAGCTTTGCTTTGATTTGTAAAAGCACCCTTATTATTTATGTAAATTTCAATTGCCATCCAGTGTCCTACAATCACAAGGTCTTCTTGGTTGTCATTATTTATATCTGTAAACACGGCGTCCTTTACCATACCTATACTACTCATGTTATCTGTTCGGCTAACAATTTCATTTTTAAAAACACCATTGTTGTTTATCAATAGCTGGCTCTCTCCAGCCTGAGGATAGTTCCCTGGTTTTTGAAATCCTCCAATAAAAAGATCTACATCCCCATCATTATCTATGTCTGAGGCTTTAACGCAGCTTCCACTAGCATATACACTAGGGATAATACCAAAAGTCTTAGTGAAATTTCCTATACCATCATTTTTATACAATCTATCAAGTTGTAGGGTGCTTTTTAAATCATGCTCATTACTTCCACTTACAACATATAAATCTTTGTCTCCATCTTGATCAAAATCAAAAAATAAAACGCCTAAATCTTCGCTCATTTTATCCTTTTCAAAAGCCTTTTGTTTTGATTTAATAAATGTGCCATTTGGTTTTTGGAGGTATAGCACTCCAGGATAGCCAACACCATTTCCTTGATAGAAATCCTCTAGGCCGTCTGCGTTTACATCTGCAACATCTATAAAGGGACCTTCCTGAGATTGCTTATGTGGCAAGAGTATTTCTGTTATATAATCGTCATAATCATACTCTTTGTGTTTGTCTTTAATATTTATTTTTCCAGTAACATTTGTCATTAATGTTGCTTTAGTTTCTTTTTCCAAAGAGAAAGGGGTGCCCTCATTAAAAGCGAGTTGGTGTATTTTATTTACTTCTAATGAAGTATATAATCGCAATCCTTTAATTGGCCAATGTACTAGTATAGAATCTACAGTCTTTGATGCTCCGAGGCCAAAATGAATTCTTGAATCTGAGTGAGATTGAAAACCATTTGCGTTTGCTAGCTCCCAGTATTGCTGTTTTCCTTTATCTAAAATAGAAACTTTTGCACCATATGGTATCGTGGCCTTATCTCTTAACTCAAGGGTTATAAAATTGTTTTTTGTGCTATTGTTTTTATAAATTACTGCTTGTTCGTTTAGGTTGTTTAATACCAAATCAAGATCTCCATCATTGTCCAAATCTGCGTATGCAGAGCCATTTGTGTTTAAAGCTGCATCTTTAAGACCCCATAATGCGCTTTGGTCTTTAAAGGTAAGATCTCCGTTGTTTTGGTATATGTAATTGTAGGTTTTTGATACAGGAATTTCTGCTTGTAGTATGTCAAATATTTTTGGATTCTTCACACCTTTATCTTTATTTTTAGAGGTGTAATCTTTATTCATTACATCTCTTTTGTATCCATTAGAAACAAATAAATCTTTATACCCGTCATTGTCATAATCTGCAAAAAGAGGGCTCCACGACCAGTCCGTTTCTGCAATGTTTGCCATCCATGATATTTCACTAAAAGTTCCATTACCGTTATTTAACTGCAGGCTGTTATGCATGTCTTGATAATGAAGTTTAGCATCAACAAAACCTTGGTATAATTTTGGATTCATAGATGCCATATTCACCTTCTTCGAATAATTGTCATTACCAAGCATTTCAGAATTAAAAATATCTAGTAAACCGTCATTATTAATATCTGCGATATCTAGGCCCATAGAAAACTTTGACATATGCTTTAGGGCACTAAATAATTCATTTTTAAAGCGCCCGTTTTTTTGATTTATTAATACATAATCTGGTTTGGAATAATCATTTGCTACGTACAAATCTTGCCAACCATCATTGTTAAGGTCTGCAGCGATAACTCCCAACCCAAAAGCTACATTTTGAAGCCCTGATTTTTTTGTAATATCTACAAATGTACCGTTACGATTTTCATAAAGTTTATCACTATCACTGTATGTTGCTCCTTTATCCTGGTAGGATACCTCTCCGGTAATTGTAGATTGATTAAATGATGTGTGTTTTACAGGGTGATTAATGATGTAAACATCTAGGTCTCCATCATTATCTTTGTCAAAAAAGCATGCTTGTGTTGATCTAGATTGATCTGTGAAGCCAAATTTTTCTGCACTCTCTGTAAAGGTTAAATCTCCATTATTAATAAAGAGAAGGTTTGTGAGTTTGCTTTTTTCTGTTCCTTTAAACCATCCAGCTCTGGAGATAAATATATCTTGAAAGCCATCCTTGTTTATATCTATAACAGTCACACCGGTGCACCAATCAGCGGTTTTTGAGTTTATTCCAGCGCTTAGAGTAATATCCTCAAATTTTAAACCTCCTTTGTTTATAAAGAGTCTGTTTGGAGCCATGTTTGCAGTTAAAACAACATCTAAAAGGCCATCGTTATTAAAATCTGCAGTTGCAACACCACCACCATTATAAAAGTATTCATAATGATAATAATTAGCGCCTTGATTCTCGATGTTAAAATTATTGAAATTTATTCCAGATTGCTCACTAGAAACTGCAGAGAAAAGAGGGGTTTGTTTTTCTTCAACAACTACAGTTGTTGTATCTAATTGTTGTTCTGTTTGCTTTTTGTTTTTGGTGCAAAAGGAACATACAAGAGAAATAAATAGTAGCGGGTAAAATTTCATTTGTATAATATTTTAAATATGAAATATAAACAATTTTTATGTTTTTAGACAATTGCAGTATTGTATTTTTTTATGTTTGAAATTCTTTAAAATAGAACCATGTGCTTTGGCACCTATTTGTACTGGTAGGAAGTATTTTCCATTATTTTTAGTATCTACCTTGAACTTATATAAAGTAAGCAATAGCTATTGCTGCTATGATAGTACTAAGTTTGGCTAAATTAAATTTATGATCTTTACTAATTTCAAATAAAATAGTAGTAGATACATGTAAGAAAACACCAATTGATATAGCGTTTAACTCATCTTTATATACCATTAATACTGGGCTGTTTAAAGAAAGCCAACTTCCCAGTGGTGTCATAATAGCAAATAACAACAAAAAAGGAAGTATGGTAACCAGCGGATATTTCGCTTTAATAAAAAAGAAAGAAAGTATCATCGCGATAGGAATTTTATGCACTAAAACACCTATAAACATACTAGAGTGCCCTACAATTGGAAAACCTTCAATCAAAGCGTGTATAGAAAGACTAATAAATAAAAGCCAAGGAAAACTCTTTTTATTTGTATGTATATGAACATGACCATGCTCTGCACCTTTGCTTAAAAACTCTAAACAGATTTGGAGCAGTATACCTACCATAATAAATTGCCCCACATACTCATTTGTAGATTGGTATACATCTGGTAGTAATTTAAACAAAGTAACTGCCAATAAAAAAGCACCACTAAAGGCAAGGGGCATCGATAACTGTTGTGCATTGTTTTGTTTAACAAGCAAGGCAATACCATACCCTACAAATACAGCAAAGAATAGAACTAAATATATCATACAGCAAAAATAAGAATTAATCTCTCAGAAGTAGCAGCATCAAAAGGATTTAGATGATAATCTCCAAAAGTTTGCTTTAATTGTAAACCAGCGTTCTTAAAATAGCTCTTAAAATCTTCTAGGGCTATCGCTTTGACTTTTTCTGTATAGTTATAAGTTCTATTATCCACAGAAAAAGAAATGTGTTTTTTGATATACCCATTACTGATTTCTCTTTTAATTTTAAATGAGATGCCTTCTACAATTTTAGTCTCATTTTTGACCAAATTTGAAGCCACGTACGCCACATTTAAAAAATCTATAACTGCTACGCCATTATTTATTAAGTTGGTTTTAATGGCTTTAATTGTTTTTAGGTTATCCTCTTCTTTTTCAAAATACCCAAAACTTGTAAATAGATTAAACACAGCATCAAATTTTGATACTGTATATGGAAGGCTCATGTCATGAACAGAAAAAATAAGATTATCTTTTTCAAATTTCTTTGCATACAAAATGCTTTGACTAGATAAATCTACCCCCGTTACATCATACCCTAAACTAGATAAGTACCTAGAGTGTCTCCCTTTGCCACAAGCAAGGTCTAATATTTTGCTACTAGGGTGCAGGTGTAAATGTTGTGTGAGTCTATCCATGAAATTTGCAGCCTCGCTATCATCTCTATCTTTATATAAGATATGATAATAAGGGCTATCAAACCATGAGGCAAACCAAGTTGTGTCTTCTTTTTGCATTATATGATATTACACTGCTAAAATACTGTATTTTTGCAGGAGAATGAATGAAATGTTATGACAAAAAATTTTAAAATGGTTGCCAAGACCTTATATGGTCTAGAAGAAATATTAGCTCAAGAATTAAGACAACTTGGCGCCTCTAATATAGAGATTGGTGTGCGTAATGTTTCCTTTGAAGGAGACACCGGCTTTATGTATAAGGCTAACCTTTGCTGTAGAACAGCAATTAAAATTTTAAAACCAATCACTGCTTTTAATGTTTTTAAAGAAGAAGATCTTTATCAAAAGGTCTATAACATAAACTGGCAGCAGTATATGGATGTAAAAGGCTCCCTAGCGGTTGATGCAACAGTGTTTTCTGACTACTTTAAGCATTCTCAGTACATTGCTCTAAAAACAAAAGATGCCATTGTAGATCGCTTTAGAGACATCGAAGGTGAAAGACCGAATGTTGATCTAGACCACCCAACATTACGTATTAATATCCATATAGATAGAAATATCTGTACCGTATCTCTAGACAGCTCAGGACAATCTTTGCACAAACGTGGCTATAAAGTTGCAAATACCCTAGCGCCAATAAACGAAGTATTGGCGGCTGGTATGATTTTAAAAGCAGGATGGACAGGCCAGAGTGACTTTATTGACCCAATGTGTGGTGGAGGAACCCTTTTGGCAGAGGCTGCTATGATAGCGTGTAATATCCCTGCAAATTTAAATAAAGAAGAGTTTGGTTTTGAAACATGGCCAGATTTTGATGTTGATTTATATGAGCTCATAGAAAATGCTGCTTTAAAAAAGATAAAAGAGTTTCATTTTAAAATTGTGGGCTATGATACAGATGCTGTTACCCTAAAGAAAGCTAATGAAAATATAGTGGCTGCTAATCTTTCAGAATTTGTAACCCTTGAGCATTGTGATTTTTTTGAAACAGAAAAAGGTAGGGATAGACAATTATTTTTGATCTTTAACCCTCCCTATGATGAACGAATCTCTATAGATAATGTAGAGCGTTTTTATGCAAATATCGGGAACACACTAAAAAGAAATTACCCAGACTCACAAGCTTGGATGATTACCTCAAATCTTGAGGCACTCAAATATGTTGGTTTGCGTCCATCAAAAAAAATTAAGCTTTTTAATGGAAAATTAGAAAGTAAACTTGTGCAGTATGAAATGTACCCAGGAAGTAAAAAAGCCAAAAAGCAATAGTTATTTCTTAATTAATGGCAGCAGATAGGTTAGGTTGTACCCATACCCAACACCCCATTGGCTAAAATCATAGGTCCTGTTAAAACCGGGGATGTATAGGTTGTCAAAATTCTCTGGAACTACCTCAGATAACTTTCTTTTAAGTTGCAGATTTAAAGACAAATAGACATTGTTTAACACCTCTGTTTTTACTCCAAGTATAAATTCTGCCCAATGAGCGGTTAACCCACTATACTCTATATTTTGTGTAACAAAAGTAGGAGGAAAGCTTTGGTTAGTGGAGTAGATTTCATATCCCTTTAATTCTTGACTAAAACTTGAAAACCCATACCTAAGCCCAGTAAATATTTCATTGGTCATACCTGCCCAATTTAAATAGGCGTTATAGTTAAGCCCAACTTTAAAATAGGATCCTTTTGTGAGCGCATTTATATTGGATTCGAAATAGTCTTTTTTTTCATTACCTAACTCTGCCGCAAGGTAGAATCTTTCTTGTATTCTTAAATCTGCTAGTAGCTCAAAACCTTGATACCCATCCTCCAAACCACTGCGCAAAGGTTTTGATAGGTCTACACCAAACCTTAAGCCGTATTTGGTTTTTTGGGCTATAGTGTCTTTTGTTTTTTCTAGGTTCTCTTGCGCCGCCGTATCTAGGGTAACAAAAAAAGTACTAATGAAAAATAGTAATATGGGTAATATCTTCATTTTCTACCGTAGTGTTATTAATACTGCTACTAAGCATCCAGTTTGCACTACCCTCTGCTTGTATTGTTGGGTCTATATCTGTAAAGCTGGTTCGAAATCCGCAGGCTCTATTAATGTATATGTCTGCACCTCTTTGATAGGTGATATTAAATGCGTCTGTATTTGGCTCTGTACTTTCATACCCTTTTGTAAAATTGTAATCTACACTTGTAGCTACTGGGTTTAGTGGTATTTTATAAAGGGTATCTGTTCTTGCTATTACAACTTCTGTTTGAGATGTATTGGCCAATGTAATTCTTAAATTTTCTACTGCCTTTACCTGCGAAGGATTACTAATATCCATAAATTTTATAACAAGTAGTGGTGTTGTTTGAGTGTCATCAGGGCAAATATCATCACGTGTACAGCCCCAAAGAAAGACTGTGGTTAATAGCAATAGTGTTAATTCTCGTTTCATACTTAAATGTAAAGCTACAAGTTATATTATTTTTTTTCAAGCAAGACTACATTCTCAACATGGTGTGTTTGCGGAAACATATCTACAGGTTGTACTTTAACTACCCTGTAGTGCTCATCCAATAGCGCTAAATCTCTTGCCTGTGTTGCACTGTTGCAACTTACATAGATAATTTTTTGAGCGCTCAACAAGATAAGCTGTTCTATAACATCCTTATGCATACCATCACGAGGAGGATCTGTAATGACAACGTCTGCAACACCATGTTTTGCTATAAATTCTTGATTAAAAACTTGCTTCATGTCACCCACATAAAACTCGCAATTGGTAATGCCATTTCGCTCTGCGTTTTGTGTGGCAGCAGTTATAGCATCTGGCACAGATTCAATACCAATTACTTTTTTTGCTTTTGCAGCAACAAATTGTGCGATGGTTCCAGTACCGGTGTACAAATCAAAAACAAGCTCGCTGCCCGATAGCTTTGCAAAGTCTCTAGTTATTTTATAAAGCTCGAATGCTTGATCACTATTGGTTTGATAAAATGATTTTGCATTAATTTTAAAGGTCAATCCTTCCATTTGCTCAAATATATGGTCTTTCCCTTTATAACAAATAACCTCTTGATCATAAATAGTATCATTTCCTTTACCATTAATGACGTATTGTAAAGAGGTAATTTCTGGAAATTGTTTGTATATAGCATCTAGTAGCGCCACTCTTTTTAATTTATCTTCAGCAAAGAGTTGCAGTAAAACCATTAACTCTCCAGTACTAGAAGTTCTTAGCATTAAGCTGCGTAATATACCGGTTTGATTTCTTGTGTTAAAAAAAGGAATCTCTAGTTTTTCAGCAGTTTTCTTTATAAAATCTCTAAGGGCATTACTTGGATCTTTCTGCAGATGACACTTATTTAAGTTTAAAATCTTATCCCACATGCCAGGAATATGAAAACCAAGCGCATTTTTATCTGTAATAATAGTATCCCCTTTAATTTGTTCTAGTGTAAGCCATTTACTGTCACTAAATGAAAATTCCATTTTATTTCTATAAAAATACTGTTCTTTAGAACCTAAAATAGGGGTTATATCCGGCAAAGTAACTTTGCCAATACGGCTTAAATTGTTTTCTATTTCTTTTTGTTTGAAAAATAATTGGTGCTCATACCCCATATGTTGCCATTTACAACCTCCACAAGTACCAAAATGTTCACAAACAGGATCCACACGTTTGTCTGAGGCTTTGTGTATTTTTATTGCAGTACCTTCAAAGTATGCTTTTCTTTTTTTGGTAGTTTGCACAGATACAATATCTCCTGGAACCGCATTGTTTATAAATACCACACGTCCATCTGCAGCTTTTGCAATTGCTTTTCCTTTTGCGCCAGCATCAATTACCTGAAGATGTTCTAATACAATTCGGTTTTTAGATTTTTTTCTAGCCATAGTGTAAAAATACTATAAATGCCTTATTAATATTGTGGAACGACTTTAAAAAAACATTTTAAATTTAGTAATTTTACAAAAGGATGATTTCTCTCCTCCGCTGAATTTTTGAGCAATCAAGAAAATAAAGGTATTGTAGGAATTTCATGTATTAATTTTTAAATATTTTATGTTATGTCTATAACAGAGAAAACATTGTCTCAACAAGCCATTGATCAAGAAAATAAATATGGAGCTCACAATTACCATCCACTACCAGTTGTTTTAAATAAAGGCGAGGGGGTCTTTGTTTGGGATGTAGAGGGTAAAAAATATTATGATTTTCTTTCTGCATATAGTGCTGTAAACCAAGGGCACTGTCATCCAAAAATTGTTGGAGCAATGACCACTCAGGCACAAACTCTGAGTCTAACATCCCGTGCATTTTACAACGATATGTTAGGAAAGTACGAGGAGTTTGCAGCATCGTATTTTAACTTTGATAAAATACTACCCATGAACACCGGTGCAGAGGCTGTAGAGACAGCTTTAAAGATTTGTAGACGTTGGGCTTACCAAGAGAAAGGAATCCAGCAAAACAAAGCAGAGATTGTTGTTTGCAATAATAATTTCCACGGTAGGACAACTACTATTATCTCATTTTCTAATGATCCAGTTGCAAAGTCAAATTTTGGACCTTATACCAATGGATTTATTAAAGTAGAGTATGACAACCTACAGGCTTTAAGAGATATCCTAGAGTCTAATAAAAATGTAGCAGGATTTCTAGTAGAACCTATACAGGGAGAGGCTGGCGTTTTTGTACCTAGTGATAATTATTTAATAGAAGCTAAAGCATTATGCCAAAAACACAATGTGCTTTTTATTGCAGACGAAGTTCAAACAGGAATTGCTAGAACAGGTAAATTGCTAGCTACTTGTGGTAACTGTTCTTGTGAAAAGAGAAACTGTAGCGGTACCCCAGATGTGAAACCGGATATTTTAATTCTAGGAAAAGCGCTAAGCGGTGGTGCCTATCCAGTTTCTGCTGTATTGGCAAATGATGCTATCATGCAGGTAATTACACCAGGATCTCATGGGTCTACCTTTGGAGGTAATCCAATTGCAGCGGCTGTTGCAATGGCCGCTTTGCAGGTTGTTCAAGATGAGCAGCTTGCAGAAAATGCCTATAGGCTTGGAAACATATTTAGAGCAGAACTAAATAAATACATACAAACTAGCACTATTTGTAATGGAGTACGGGGTAAAGGATTGTTAAATGCAATACTTATCAATGATGATGAGCAGAGTGCTACTGCTTGGAATATTTGCATGAGACTACGTGATAATGGCTTGTTGGCAAAACCTACCCACGGAAATATTATTCGTTTTGCTCCGCCACTTGTAATGACTCAGGCGCAACTCCACGATTGTATTTCTATTATTACTGAAACACTAAAAGAATTTGAAGCATAATTTTTTGTAACTCCGGATTTATAAAAGGATTGACTGTAAAAGTTACTCCTTTTTTTGTCTAAAATATTTTGCAGAAGTAATAGATATTTTCATAATTTTAAATCTATGTTATTTTTAACATCTCAAATAAAAACACAATGAAAAAAGGGGATACCGTACAGGTTCTTGATGATAACGTTGAAGGAACTATTGTTTCTATTGAAAACAGTACCGTTGTTGTTGAAACTCTAGATGGCTTCCAGATAGCTTATCAGCGCCAGGAACTACTGGTTTTAGAAAACCCAATCTCTTCTCAAGAATTTTCTGTGGTTAATATTTCTGAGGTGTTAAAAAACAAAGAAGTTGTTACTCATAAAAATGCGAAGGGAGAAAAGCCAAAACAACGTGTAAAGCCTGCCATGGAGGTAGATTTACATATACATCAATTGGTTTCTTCTCAAAGAGGTTTAAGTAATTATGATATGCTTGAAATACAATTAGATACCGCAAAAAGGCAATTACTCTTTGCTATGAAAAAAAAAATACATCGCGTGGTGTTTATTCATGGAGTTGGAGCTGGGGTTTTAAGACAAGAATTAGAGTATCTTTTAAAAAGATACGATGCTATTAGCTTTGAGGATGCAAATTTCCAAAAATATGGTAGAGGAGCTACAGAGGTTTACATACACCAAAGTAAACTATAGCGTTTAAAACTCTGGAGTTAGCGTGATAGTTTCATTTCTTATTTGTTCAATAACACCAAGAGTATAGGTTTCAATAATAATTTGCTCCTGTGTGCTTACTAAAACTAGGTTGTCTATGATGATGGTTCCATCACTTGTTGTGTTGTATACATGCTCCTTATAGGCCTCTATAGTAACACTTATGGCTAGATTTGGATCAAGGTAATTTGGCAAACCTCCGGGAGTTGCTATATCGTCTGCAGGATTGAGGTTTTGATCTATATCTTCATTTATGGTGAGTACCCCGTCGTTGTCATCATCAGTGTCTAGGTAGTCTGGTACACCATCAAGGTCTGTGTCTCTCGGGTTTAATGGATCATCACCAATTTCTTGAGAAGTTACTACATTATCACCGTCATCATCAAAATCGTGATAATTTGGGATACCATCACCATCAAAATCTCCAAAACCTTCTTGTGATAACTCATCAGAATTTACAAAATCAATACCATCAAAATCATCTAGTGTTGTCTCAGATATAAGTCTAGCCTCGCCAGAGGTGCCAATGTATTCTAGAACTACTGCGGGAGATGTAGGAGGTATAGGATTACAAAAATAACTAGAGGTAACACTGTCATCAAAACCTCTATAATTTACGATACTTCCCGTTGTACTTAGATTAAATGTTTGAGTGCCAGTTTCTGTAAACAGCTCTTGGGTTGTAGGAATATTTAAAGAAATACTTTCATTAACCTGAGGATTTATTTTAAAAAAAACACTATTAGTAATATCTCCACAACGTTGTAGTTGCGCATCTTCAAAATCAAAATTTGTTACAATTAAATCACCGTCATTACAACCTTGAAATAGTATGGGTAATAAAAATATAAATAAGTGCTTTCTCATATAGGTATGGTCTTGAATTAAACAGCAATACAAAGTAACGTATTTCTTTAGGATAGGGGTGTTAATCATCAAAAATTTATCTGTATTTTTGTTTGAGTATTTTAATTCACATTTTAATATCTTATCATTGAGAAACGTATATTTTGACAATGCTGCCACAACACAGCTCAGATCAGAGGTAATTAGTACCATGACCCAAGTGTTGCAAACTGAGTTTGGAAACCCTTCATCTACCCATGATTTTGGGAGGTCTTCTAAAGCATTAATTGAAACTGCCAGAAAAGAAGTAGCTCAAATATTAAATGTTTCTGCCTCTGAGATTATTTTCACCTCTGGTGGTACAGAAGCAGATAATTTGGTGCTTAATGGCTGTGTTAAAAATCTTAATATTACTAGAATTATATCAAGTAAAATTGAGCATCACGCTGTCTTACACGCCATACAAGAGATGCAAACAAGCCATAATATTACTGTTGAGTATGTTGCTTTAGACCATTGTGGGGCCATAGATTTTGGACATTTAGAAAGTCTCCTTACAGATACTACCCAAAAAACCCTGGTAAGTTTAATGCATGTCAATAATGAAGTTGGTAATATTCTAGATTTAAAACGTACTGCCAATCTTTGTAAAAAATACAATGCCTTATTTCATAGCGATACGGTTCAATCTATAGGACATTATCATTTAGATTTTAGTGACATCCCAATAGATTTTGCGGCTGTTGCAGCTCACAAATTTCATGGGCCAAAAGGAGTTGGCTTTGCATTTATTAGAAAGAACTCTGGTATAAAACCCATGATTGTTGGAGGAGCTCAAGAGCGAGGAATGAGGGCGGGAACAGAGCCTGTTTATGCCATAGTTGGGATGGTTGAGGCATTAAAAATTTCATATCAAAACTTAGCGCAAGAAAAAAAATACATCACAGGGCTAAAAGATTACTTTAAAGAGTCATTGGTTAGAGAAATACCAGAAATTCAATTTAATGGCCAATGTGAAGATAATACCAAAAGTTCCTACACCGTTCTTAACGTGTGTATTCCAGTTTCTCCACAAAAAGGGATGATGTTATTGTTTCAATTAGATTTAAAAGGTATTGCGTGTTCTAAAGGCAGTGCTTGCCAGAGCGGAAGTAATAAGGGGTCTCATGTGTTGTCTGAAATATTAAACGACGAAGATTTAGAGAAGCCTTCTATACGTTTTTCTTTTTCTACCTTTAACACTAAAGATGAAATTGATTATGTTGTACAAACCTTAAAAACCTTTGTTAACTCTGGAAATACTCTAGAACATTAACAAGTTTAAATCACTGTGGGGCATATCAAACCAATTACTTACTGCCTTACTAGTTAAAATACCTCTGTAAAAATAGACTCCATTTTTTAATCCCCTATCAAAACGGATGGCTTGCTCCAAGCCCCCAGATTCTGCTATTTGTAATAAATAGGGAGTAAAAATATTACTTATTGAAATAGAAGCGGTTCTTGGATACCTAGCAGGAATGTTTGGCACCCCATAATGAATCACACCATGCTTAATAACCGTTGGGTTGTCATGAGAGGTCATTTCAGTAGTTTCAAAGCACCCACCCATATCTACACTAACATCAATTATGATGGCTCCTTCTTTCATGTTTTCAACCATATCTTGAGTAACAATAATAGGGGAGCGGTTAGTGCCTCTTATGGCCCCTATGGCAACATCACATCTTCGAAGAGATTTCATTAAATTTTTTGGCTGTATGGTAGAGGTATAAAGGGTATGACCAACTTTATATTGCAGTTCTCTAAGACGGGTTATTGAACTATCAAACACCTTAACATTTGCACCAAGCCCTAGGGCAGATCGTATTGCAAATTGCCCAACTGTGCCTGCTCCAATTACTACAACCTCTACGGGTGGAACTCCACTAATGTTTCCAAACAATAGGCCCTTTCCTTTTTTAGCATTCACCATAAGTTCTGAGGCTATAAGCACAGATGCTGTTCCAGCTATTTCACTAAGGGCTTTAACGGCTGGGTAGGAATGATCTTCATCTTTAATAAACTCAAAGGCAAGGGCTGTGATTTTCTTTTTTGCCAATGCCTCAAAATAACTTTTTTGTCTAGTTTTAAGCTGCAGGGCAGATATCAGTACTGTCTTTGGATTAATTAAAGCTATTTCTTCTTGGGTAGGGGGCTCCACTTTTAATATGATGGGGCACCCAAATACTTTTTTTGTCTCTGTGGTTATTTCAGCACCTGCTTCACTATATGCGGTGTTTGAGAATCCTGCCTGTTGCCCAGCACCATCTTCTAATAAAACTCTATGGCCGTTTGCAACAATGGCTGCAACAGCGTCTGGAGTCAAGCAAATACGTTTTTCTTGAGCGTGTGTTTCTTTAGGTAAGCCTATATATAAGGCTCCTTTTTGTTTTGAAATTTCTAAGGTTTCTTCTTGGGGAAGTAATTGATCCTTAGTAAATGGAGAGGTGGGTTTTGACATGATGCATGGTTAACTGCAACAATTTACAATTTTTTTTAGCCACACCATAAAAAAAAAGCAAATCACCTTTTCATTCTCTATGAAAATAACTCCCCAGTTATAGCATGTTAGTAATCAGATGATTTGCTGGGTCAAATATTTAACAATATCTGTTTGTTTCCTAATGGTGCTGTTATGTATTCATTAAAAAGCACTATTAATTCTTGAATTACTAGTATGTAGTTATATTTTAAACTATTGTATTTCAGTTACTTATGTTTTTAATTACGGCCTTTTATAGCTTGAGTGTAATATGCCCCATGATTTTTACTAAATTTATCATAACAAACTAAAAATCATGACAATGCATTTTAAAACCCTGTTAATTTTATTGTTTTCGATATCTGTATCTTCTCAAGAGTTGTCTAACATTGAGTTATTATCGCTAGAAGATGAGGGTTTACTTGAATATTTTGAAACTGTAAGACATGATTCTTTACAGGCCTCCTTTGTAGCTAGCATATACCTACAGCGAGGTAAGCAGAGGTCAGATACCATTATGATGGCTCGTGGATTTGATAGATTAGCGCAATCATATAGCCCTTATACCAATATTAAATACACAGACAGCGTGATTGCACTGACTGCAAGATCAAAACATATTACTTACCCAGCCTTTGGATATATTTTAAAAGCATACAATTATGATAAGTTGGATCAATTCAAAAAAGCAAATGAGTACAGTTACATAGCCTACAATCATGCCTTGGAAGTTGGTAATTTGAGCCAACAATTATATATTCTTGAGGCCTTTATTTTCAATAAAGTGGTTTGGGGTAATAAAAAAGAAGCACTTGCCTTGCAGCAAAAAAGGCATCAACTGTTAATGAGTAAAACCTATTTGAAAAAATTATACCTAGCCACAAGAGAGGGCGCCAGAGATAGTATAGATGGCTATTATACCAAACAAAAAACAGATTCTTATTTAAGCTTTGCTATTTGCCATCATTACTTGGGCCAGCGAGATTCTACAAAGTATTATCTAGACATAGCAAAAGACCTCATAGACACTAACTGGCCAAATAATATTAATGCCATGAAATCTATATATTATGAGATAAACATGGAACACTTTTACTTTAAAAAGGAGTATGATACCTCTTTAAAGTACAATGATTCATTGGCAAATAATAGTGAGGGATTAAATTCAAATTTCAGAAACATTGTTTTTTTTAAGGGGATGTCTCTTTATGACAACGGTACACATACTGTTGGTTTAAAATATTTAAAAAAAGCTGACTCTATATTTGAAAATGGAGCTAGGCTTAATGTTCAGCCACAGGATAATTTATTGTTTGAAAAATTAAAATACCACTATAGCGGCCTTAATGATTATAAAAACCAAATCAAGTATCTAAATAAGCAGCTATTACTAGATAGTTTACTTACTGCAAAAACCCGTGGTTTTGAGACAGATATAGTACGTAGGATAGAATCCCCAACGCTATTAAAAGAAAAACAAGAGGTAGAATTTAAACTAGCAACACAAACTCGAAAATCTAAACAACAGGGTGTTTACATTGTGTTAATTTTTGTAGTAATTATAGGCGTGTTATTGTGGTACATTCACAAACAAAAAATTTATAAAAAAAGATACCATCAATTGCTTGTTATGCAGCAAAATAAGCCAGAAGTAACTGGCCATACACAGCAAGGTGATTTAAATATTTCTGAGGAGCTTATCCAGGATATTTTAGAGCGGCTAGCGGTATTTGAAAAACAAAAAAAATACCTGATACCAGAGGTGTCTTTACAAAGTTTATCCAAGGATTTACATACAAACCCCAATTACCTTTCTAGGGTTATTAATTTTAATAGAGATAAGAACTTCTCTCAATATTTAAACGATTTACGCATTGGGTATGCCTTAGAGGCCCTAAAAGACAATCCAACATTTTTACGATACTCAATCAAAGCAATTGCCTTGGAGTGCGGCTACACAAATGCTACCTCTTTTTCAAGGGCTTTTTATAAACAAACTGGATTTTATCCATCTTTTTATATAAAGCAGTTAAGTAAGATATAGAAATAGGGTAGTGTGGGTTAAAAAAGGCTATGATGTAAAAGAATACTAAAATTAATTATACTCACCTAAATAAATCTTTTAATTGCTGTAATAGGGTTTTATTGGTTCCAAGTTCTTCCTCAAATGCTTCAAGGTCTGTAGCTCTTAGAGTATTAAATAATTTTGCCCTTATTAAATAAACTGAAGGTATTATAATCATCATGATAGGAAATACGTAATAAAGTTCTATCTCGTCAACCCCTTCATTTTCTTGTATAAGTCCCCATATTTGAAAGGAATACATGCCAATGGGCACAAGTAGTATCCAATGCCACCAATGCTTGCAGGTAAAAAACCATATGAATAGTAGAAGTAATGGGATTAATTTGTTTGCCATATACCAAGCATAATCAAACCAAGAAAAAAAAGTAGTTTCTAAACTAAAAAAAGAAGTTTCCCAAACTTTTACATTTGGGAAACTTTTATATAAGTAAAACAAGAAAGGTGTAATAGCTATTATAAAAAACCACTACACTACCAGTAAGGATTTTTTTATCCGTTGGCTGCTGGTCTGTTGTTTTTGTGTTTAACTTGTTGTTCTGTTTGATCATTATCTAAGTTCTCAGGAGTACAAGAAGTTGCAAATAATCCTAATGATACTATTGCTATAATGCTAAGAGTTTTTAAATTTTTCATAAGCTATAATTTTGTGAGAGTTATACCACAAAACTATCGTGAAAAAAGACAAGTTTCGAAATTATCTTCGTCATATCTTGTTAGGTTATCCTTTTTTAAAAAATAGTTAGTATTTCTTCTAACATTTTTTTTATTAACAAAATACCGTTTAGATATTATAATTTAAAAAGGTAGTAAAGCAAATTAGCCTTTAGGCATTACCATTGCTGTTCTTGTTCCATTAGCATTCAATTTTAGTTCAATTCTATTGCACTTAATTGTTGATAAAAAGCTTCCTATATTTTGAGGCCACTCTATAAATGTAAAATGACCAGCGCTTAAATACTCTTCAATCCCAATATCGAATGCTTCCTGCTCACTGGTGAGTCTGTAACAATCAAAATGGTATAATAAACTATTTTTAGCTTGATATTCATTTACTATAGAAAACGTAGGGCTACTCAATGTCTCAACAACACCTAGCTGTTTGGCTAACTCCTTGATTAACGTTGTTTTACCAACACCCATCTCTCCATAAAATAAAATAGTTTTTTCAGAAAAATGGCTAATTAATTTAGAAGCAACCGCTTTAATTTCATTGAGCGAAAACGTAATTTCCATAAAAAATTGTGGTAAATATACTAAATTATGTCTTTTAACGAATTATTTTAACCCAAAAAAAAGAACTTCAAGAATATTCCTACATAATTTTTACTTAGGAGACAAAGTAACAAATGGAATAACCATCTCTTCTAAGGACACTCCACCATGTTGGTAGGTGTTTCTATAATACCCAACATAATGATTAAAATTATTAGGATAGGCAAAAAACAAATCACTCTTAGCGAAAATAAACGAACTACTCATGTTAATTTTAGGCAGCTGTATGGTAGTTGGGTTGCTTGCGGCCAATACATCTTTACTTTGATAGGTTAAACTCTTACCGGTTTTATACCTTAAATTTGAGCTTGTGTTCTTATCTCCAATTACTTTGCTAGGATTTTTCACGTTTATAGTTCCATGATCTGTGGTAATCATAAGTTTAAAACCAAGTTGAGATGCCTGCTGGATAATATCCATCAAGGGTGAATTTTTAAACCAACTTTGAGTTAATGATCTGTATGATTTATCTGTGGAGGCAAGCTCTTTTATTACTTCCATTTCTGTTTTAGAGTGAGAGAGGATATCTACAAAATTATAAACCACTACTGTTAAGTCTTCATTTTTGTGACTTTTAAAACTCTCTGCCAGCCGCTTTCCTTGCTTTAGACTTGATATTTTATGATAACTCCAATCCAAATGCAGGCCAAGTCTCTTTAGTTGTGCTGCTAAAAATTTATCTTCATACATGTTCTTTCCTCCTTCATCGGTATCATTTAACCAAAGATCTGGATGTAGTTTTTCCATGTCACTTGGCATAAGGCCACTAAATATTGCATTTCTTGCATATTGTGTTGCTGTGGGTAAAATACCGAAGTACATATCTTCTGTATTTTTCTTGTAGCTATTGGCAACAATAGGTTCAAAAGCTTTCCATTGGTCATACCTAAGGTTATCTACAACCACTAAAAGTGTTGGGGTGCCCTTTTTTAATTGTGGTACTACTTTGTCTCTAAAGAGCGTATGAGACATCGTGGGGGGGTCTATACTATTGTCAAAACATTTTGGGTAATTTTTGTCAATAAATTTGCAAAATTGATTGTTTGCCTCTGTTTTTTGAGATTCAAGAATTTCAAACATCCCAGTATCTTCAATGTTTTCTAATTCCAGTTCCCAATAAACAAGTTTTTGGTACATCTCTGTCCACTGCTCAAAACTATTAACCATGGATAGATCCATAGCAATTTTACGAAACTCTTGTTGGTAATTTGAGGTGGTCTTTTCTGAGATCAATCTAGAATTGTCTAGGTTCTTTTTCAAACTCAATAATATTTGATTTGGATTAACAGGTTTAATTAAATAATCTGCAATCTTAGATCCTATAGCCTCTTCCATGATATATTCTTCCTCACTTTTGGTAATCATTACCACGGGAAGTGAAGCGTTTATTTCTTTTATTTCTGCAAGGGTTTCTAGACCTGTGAGTCCTGGCATGTTTTCATCAAGAAAAACAATATCAAAAGCAGTATTTTTTATCTCCTCAATAGCCTCTGACCCACTTTGAGCTTTTGTTACATGGTAGTTTCTTTTTTCTAGAAACATGATGTGTGGTTTTAATAAATCAATTTCATCGTCTACCCAAAGTACTTTTATATTGCTCATTTTGTTATGGTATTTACTACAAACGTAGCGTTTATTAATAATAATGTATGTTTCTAAAATGATATTTTATCCCGAATTTTTAACAGCATTGCACAGCTTTACGTTTTTGATTGCTTAATTTTGAAGCTATATTTTAATCTCCTGAAAAATAAACCATTAAACTTGAGTAACAATCTTAAAATAGTAAACGATCCTATCTATGGTTTTATTACCATACCTAGTGTGCTTATTTTCGATTTAATTGAGCATCCCTATTTTCAGCGACTTCGAAGGATCTCACAAATGGGTATGTCTTACCTTGTATATCCCGGTGCACATCATACTCGTTTTCATCATGCATTAGGCGCCATGTTTTTAATGCAAAAAGCGGTTCAAGTGTTACGGTCTAAAGGTGTTGCGATATCTGATAAGGAAAAAGAGGCACTTCTTGTTGCTATTTTATTACATGATATTGGTCATGGTCCCTTCTCTCACGCTATGGAGCATAGCATTGTAGAAAACATCTCTCACGAAGAAATTTCTTTACTCTTCATGGAAGAGCTTAACACTATATTTAATAATAGTTTAACACTTGCTATCACTATTTTTAAAAACCAATACCATCGTAAGTTTTTACATCAGTTAATATCTAGCCAGCTAGATATGGATCGCCTAGATTACTTACGTCGTGATAGTTTTTATACTGGGGTAAGTGAAGGATCTATAAATAGTGAGCGCCTTATAGCAATGCTGCATGTAAAAGAGGATAGGTTAGTGGTAGAAGAAAAAGGAATTTACTCTGTAGAAAAATTTATTATAGCAAGAAGGTTAATGTACTGGCAAGTATACTTGCATAAAACAGGCCTAGTGGCAGAACAGTTATTGATGCGTTTATTGAAACGTGCTAAAGTGTTATCTCATCAAGGAGAGACTCTGGAGAGTAGTCAAGCGCTCTCTTATTTTTTAAAAACAGTAATAACTCAAGAAGATTTTAACACATCTGTTTTAGAAAAGTTCTCAAAACTTGATGATTATGATATTATAGGAGCCATGAAATCTTGGCAATACCATACAGATTTTGTTTTAAAAACACTCTCTAGTATGCTGCTTAATAGAGACTTATTGAAAATTGAAATTCAGCATAAAGAATTCCCTGCACATAAAATTTCAGATAAAAAGCAGCAAGTAATGAAGAAATATAACCTTACTGAGGACCAGGCATCGTATTTTGTTTTTAGTGATTCTATCTCAAATCAAGCCTACCGAATGGATAAAGACACTATTAATTTAGTCACTAAAAAAGGTGAGGTGATAGATGTAGCAAGGGCTAGTGACCAATTAAACATTGAAGCGCTTTCTAAAAAAGTAACCAAACACTATCTGTGTTATCCCAAGGCGCTTTAATTGCGCTTTTTTTCTATTTTTGTAATTATGAATAAGCACACAAGCATCCAATTAGATTTTCATACTTTTTGGTTAAAGATATACACTCAGCAAACCCTACTAATTTCATGAAATTTTCAGCAAGTCAAATAGCAGGTATTCTAGAAGGTGAGGTAGATGGTGATGCATCTATTGAGGTGTCTAAACTTTCAAAAATAGAAGAAGGCTTGCCAGGGAGTTTAACTTTTTTAGCTAATCCAAAATACACTCCTTACCTATATACTACAAAAGCATCCATTACCATTGTAGACAAAACATTTGTTGCAGAACAAAAATATACTACAACATTACTACGTGTTGATAATGCGTACGAGGCTTTCTCGAAACTCCTGGAATATTACAATCAGGTCAAAATGAATAAAGCGGGTATTGAAGATCCTGTTTTTGTTTCAAAAACAGCTTCTTTAGGAGACAACATATACCTTGGTGCCTTTGCATATATTGGAGAGAATGTAACAATTGGAGACCATGTTAAGATATATCCAAATGTATATATTGGTGATAATGTGACAATAGGTGATCATAGCGTTTTGTTCTCTGGGGCAAAGTTATATTCAGAAACTATAGTTGGTGCCCATTGCGTTATTAATAGTGGTGCTATTATAGGAGCAGATGGTTTTGGGTTTACTCCCAATGAAAAAGGAGAGTTTACTAAGGTGCCTCAAACAGGAAATGTTATTCTAGAAGATTATGTAGATGTAGGGGCTGCTACCACTATAGATAGAGCTACCCTAGGGTCTACCATTATTCGTAAAGGTGTCAAACTAGATAATCAAATTCAAATCGCTCACAATGTTGAGATTGGTCACAACACAGTAATTGCTGCTCAAACAGGAATTGCAGGGTCTACCAAGATAGGTTCTCAATGCTTAATTGGAGGACAGGTTGGATTTGCGGGACACCTAACAATAGGCAACAATGTTCGTATACAAGCCCAAAGCGGTGTAGGAAGAAACATTAAAGACAATGAAACCATTCAAGGATCTCCATCATTTAACTATGGAGATTTTAGTAAAAGCTATGTGCATTTTAAGAATTTGCCTAAAATAATGAAACGCTTTAATGCCATAGAAAAAAAAATAAATGATGAGTGATATTCTTCAAAATCAATGTACCCTTAAAAAAGAAGTAACCCTTAATGGGGTAGGGCTTCATACGGGTAAAAATGTAACACTAACCTTTCAAGCCGGCCCCTGAAAATACAGGGTATGTGTTTAGGCGTATAGACCTAGAAGGTGAACCTTGTATTGTCGCAGACGCAAACTATGTAACCAATACCCAACGAGGTACTAATCTTGAAAAAGATGGTGTAACCATCCAAACATCAGAGCACGTGTCTGGCAGCTTTGGTTGGTTTGCAGGTTGATAATTGTATTTTAGAATTAAATGCCTCAGAGCCACCAATTATGGACGGATCGTCAAAGTTTTTTGTTGAAGCTATTGAAAAGGCAGGCATTATAACTCAAGATGCTGTTAGAGAAGAGTACGTTGTAACAGAGATTATAAATTACATAGATGAGGAAACCGGAAGTGAGATAACGATTTTCCCTTCAGATACCTACCAAGTAACAACAATGGTTGATTTTGGCACCAAGGTACTAGGCACCCAAAATGCTTCAATAAAAAATATTTCTGAGTTTAAAACAGAAATCTCTGACTCAAGAACCTTTAGTTTTCTTCATGAAATAGAAATGCTGCTTGATCACGGTCTTATAAAAGGTGGTGATTTAAATAACGCCATTGTATATGTTGATAAGCAATTGTCTGAAAAAACGATGGAGAAATTACGTCATGCTTTCGGGAAAGATACTATTTCAGTGAAATCAAATGGTATTTTAGATAATCTTACTTTGCACCATCCCAATGAAGCCGCAAGACATAAGTTACTTGACGTTATTGGTGATTTGGCACTGATAGGAACCCGCATTCGTGGTAAAGTTATTGCAAACAAACCAGGACATTATGTAAATACTCAGTTTGCTAAAAAGCTTTCCAAAATAATTAAAAATGAAAAACGAAATAACATACCAAAGATTGACATCACTGCAACTCCTCTAAAGGATGTAAATGCCATTATGGAAATGCTGCCTCACCGTCCTCCTTTTTTATTGGTTGACAAAATCATGGAACTTAGTAGCAATCACGTTATTGGCCTTAAAAATGTAACCATGAATGAGCCTTTCTTTGTTGGTCATTTCCCGGGAACACCTGTAATGCCAGGGGTTTTAATTGTTGAGGCAATGGCTCAAACAGGTGGTATATTAGCCTTGAGCACTGTTCCAGATCCAGAAAACTATCTAACGTTTTTCATGAAAATTGACAATGCAAAATTTAAAAGACAAGTAAATCCTGGAGACACCTTGATATTCAAACTAGAACTTATAACTCCCATACGCCGAGGTATAGTGCATATGCAAGGAACAGCTTATGCAAATAATAAAATTGTTACTGAAGCCGAGTTAATGGCTCAGATTGTTAAAACAAAAAAATAATTAAATGAATCAACCACTAGCTTATGTGCATCCTGGCGCTAAAATTGCCAAAAATGTAGTTATTGAACCATTTACAACCATCCACAATAACGTGACTATTGGAGATGGAACCTGGATAGGCTCTAATGTAACGATCATGGAAGGTGCCAGAATAGGAAAAAATTGTAATATTTTTCCAGGAGCAGTAATTTCAGCTGTACCCCAAGATTTGAAATTTCAAGACGAGGAAACTACCGTTGAGATTGGAGATAATGTAACTATTCGTGAATATGTTACAGTAAACAGAGGTACTGTAGATAGAGGAAAAACTGTAATTGGTGACAATTGCCTTATTATGGCCTATTGCCACATCGCCCATGATTGTATTGTAGGTAACAACTGTATTTTTTCAAATAATAGTACCTTGGCAGGGCACTGTACAGTGGGAGATTTTGTTATTCTTGCAGGGATGACTGCGGTTCATCAATTTTGCATGATAGGAAATCACGCGTTTGTTACTGGGGGATCACTTGGTGCGTAAAGACGTGCCACCATTTGTGAAAGCTGCCAGAGAACCCTTATCTTACGTAGGTATCAACTCTATTGGTCTAAGACGTAGGGGTTTCTCTCCAGATAAAATAAAAGAGATACAAGGTATTTACAGACTTTTGTTTCAGAAAAACCACAACACTTCTCAAGCAGCCTCTATTATTGAAGCTGAGATGGAAGCAACACCTGAGCGTGATGAGATACTAGAGTTTATTAAAAACGCTAAACGAGGTATCATGAAAGGATACTTAAGCAATAATTAATACTGAAACATTACATATTAATAGAATGAATGGTCCACTTTTAACGTCTTATCACTTCAAACTAAATACAATAATAATGGCAAGTACATCAGATATTAGAAACGGTTTATGTATTAAATACAACCACGACATTTTTAAGGTAATTGAGTTTTTACATGTTAAGCCAGGTAAGGGTCCTGCATTTGTAAGAACAAAGCTAAAGAGTGTTACCAATGGTAAAGGTTATTGACAACACCTTTTCTGCAGGGCATAAGCTAGAGGATGTACGCGTAGAGACTCATAAGTTTCAATACCTGTATAACGATGGTGACTTTTATCATTTCATGAACCAAGAAGACTACTCTCAAATTCAATTAGTGGAAGCTGCCTTAGACAAACCAGAACTCATGAAAGAGGGAGAAGTGGTTACAGTGATCATTAACGCTGAAGACAACGCACCGCTTTCTGTTGATTTGCCAGCTAGTGTTATTCTTGAGGTTACTGCCACAGAGCCTGGCATGAAAGGTAATACTGCTACAAATGCAACAAAGCCTGCTACTGTAGAAACTGGCGCAACTGTAAACGTACCATTGTTTATAAATGAAGGAGATAAAATAAAAGTAGATACAGAAAAAGGTGCTTACAAAGAGCGCGTTAAAGAATAGATTTTCTTTACCAGTAATTTAAATCCCAACATATGTCACAATACGTTGGGATTTTTTATATTTGGTAACCCAATAAAATAAACAATGAAATTCTCTATACCTCAAACCCTAGAAAACATCGCAACTATATTAGGTTGTGATTTTGTAGGTGATTCTAATTTTGCTGTACTTGGCATGAATGAAATTCATGTGGTGGAGCCAGGTGATATTGTTTTTGTTGACCATCCAAAATATTATGATAAGGCATTAAACTCTGCCGCTAGTGTTGTTTTAATTAATAAAAAAGTAGCCTGCCCACCTGGAAAAGCTTTGTTAATTTCTGAAGACCCTTTTAGTGATTTTAATAAACTCACCAATTCATTTCAATCCTTTTAAAAAAGCGACAGATCTAGTTTCTAGTACTGCTACTATTGGGCAAAATACCATTATACAACCCAATGTTTTTATAGGTAATAATGTGCGTATAGGTACTAATTGCGTCATACATAGCAATGTGGTTATTTATGATAACACGGTAATTGGAAATAACGTTACCATTCATGCAGGAACTATTTTGGGAGCAGATGGTTTTTACTATAAAAACAGGCCAAAATCTTTTGACAAACTTCTAAGTGGCGGTAATGTTGTCATACAGGACGATGTGGATTTAGGCGCTCTGTGTACTATAGATAAAGGGGTAACCGCATCCACAACAATTGGTCAAGGTTCAAAGCTAGACAATCAAGTACATGTTGGCCACGATACTGTTATTGGTAAAAGGTGTCTAATTGCAGCGCAAGTTTGTATTGCGGGCTGTGTTGTTATAGAAGACCTTGTTACACTTTGGGGGCAAGTAGGTATAACCAGTGGTGTAACTATTGGTAAAAAAGCTGTAATTTCGGGACAAAGTGGTGTGAGTAAGTCACTTGAAGGATATAAGGCCTATTTTGGTAGCCCTGCAGATGAAATTAGAAAAAAACATAAAGAGCTAGCTTCCATAAAGCTTATACCAAGTATTATTGAAAAAATAGATAATTTATAATGAGTACAACCGCAAAAAATATAGTTAAGAAGTTTTACCAAACAGATTTTGTGACAGATGCCCAAGCAGGTAAAAGTCTTTTACATGATGATATTGTTCTGGTATCTGGAATAGTACAGAGGGACTCACCATAATGCATCAGAAAGAAATTGTTGATACATTCGAAGAAATTAGTAGAACCTATGATGAGCTTCGTATTGAGGTAAGCCATGTTTTAGAGGATGAGAATTTTGTAACCATTAGATACAAGTACTACATTAGAACGATAGAAAACCCTGACGAGGAGCTTGGTATTGCTCATTTTATTGCTATTTGGGAAATTAAAGATGGTAAACTATATCGTGGCCATCAAATCAGTCAACCCGTAATGAGTATTGATGATTCTAACGGTACCTACAACAAAGTAAAAGTTTAAACTTTGTTTCTTACCCAAAACAAAAATAGTACCTTTGCAGCGCAAAAGTATTGGTTATTTTTTGACTGAAATTTTAACCTAACCATAGCCTCTTGTTTCAAGAGATACATTAACATACACAAAATATATTCATGAGTGTTTTAGTAAATAAAGATTCAAAAATTATAGTTCAAGGATTTACAGGTAGTGAAGGTACTTTTCACGCCGGCCAAATGATTGAATATGGTACCAATGTAGTTGGTGGAGTAACTCCAGGTAAAGGAGGACAAAGTCACCTTGAAAGACCTGTTTTTAATACCGTTGCAGAAGCGGTAGCTAAAGTAGGAGCAGATACTACCATTATATTTGTACCACCTGCATTTGCAGCTGATGCAATAATGGAGGCTGCAGATGCTGGAATTAAAGTAATAATTACCATCACAGAAGGAATCCCTGTTGCCGATATGATTAAAACGGCAAACTACATTAAAGATAGAGACTGTAGATTAATTGGTCCTAACTGTCCTGGTGTTATTACTCCAGGAGAGGCAAAAGTTGGTATCATGCCAGGTTTTGTATTCAAAAAAGGAACTATTGGTATTGTTTCAAAATCTGGAACACTTACCTATGAAGCAGCAGATCAAGTTGTAAAACAGGGCTTAGGTATCACAACAGCTATTGGTATAGGTGGTGATCCAATCATTGGAACCACTACCAAAGAAGCTGTAGAGCTGCTTAATCAACGACCCACAAACCCAGGCTGTTGTGATGATTGGAGAAATTGGTGGGCAACTTGAGGCAGATGCTGCACATTGGTATAAGGCTAGCGGTAGTACAAAACCTGTAATTGGCTTTATTGCAGGTGAGACTGCTCCAGCAGGAAGAACAATGGGTCATGCAGGAGCCATAGTAGGAGGTAGTGATGATACAGCTCAGGCTAAAAAGAAAATTATGCGTTCTTGTGGTATTCATGTAGTTGAATCTCCAGCAGAGATAGGAAAAAAAGTTGCAGAAGTACTAGGCTAATTTCTTCTGTAACATCATATAAAAACGTTTGGATTTATAGAAAATTCAAACGTTTTTTTAGCTTTTAAAGCTTATTTAATTGGATTTTGAATGGGTTAATATTTCCTTTTGGATATAGTTATTATTATATTTATCATTTGAGAACAAATTATAGAATATTGATTTAAAATAAACGTATGAAGCTTTTAGAAGGAAAAACAGCCATTATTACTGGTGGAAGTAGAGGTATAGGAAAAGGAATAGTTGAAGTTTTTGCAGCGCATGGTGCTAACTATAGCATTTACTTACAATTCTTCTGCGGCTCCAGCAGAGGCTCTTGCATTAGAGATTTCTGCTATGGGAGTAAAAGCAAAAGCTTACAAGAGTAATGCTGCTAGTTTTGATCACTCTCATGAACTAGTGAAAGCTGTATTAGAAGATTTTGGATGGGATTGATATTTTAGTTAACAACGCAGGAATTACAAAAGACAATTTACTGATGCGTATGGGTGAAGATGATTTTGACCAAGTAATAGAAGTAAATCTTAAATCTGTATTTAACATGACCAAAGCGGTACAACGTACCATGCTCAAACAACGAAAAGGATCTATCATTAATATGAGTTCTATTGTTGGGGTTAAGGGTAATGCTGGACAAACAAATTATGCTGCCTCTAAAGCAGGTATTATTGGTTTTTCCAAGTCTGTAGCACTAGAACTGGGTTCTCGTGATATACGCAGTAATGTAATTGCGCCAGGTTTTATTGAAACTGAGATGACTGGTAAACTAGACGAGCAAACCGTCCAGTCATGGCGTGATGCGATTCCACTTAAACGCGGTGGTTCTCCACAAGATATTGCAAATGCATGTGTGTTTTTGGCCAGTGACCTCTCCAGTTACGTTACAGGACAGGTCCTTAATGTAGACGGAGGTATGCTCACTTAATGTGCCTTAATTGTAATGTAACTCTTTTATGCTAGGTACACTTTTATTCCCTTTAATTGCCTCAAGTTTGAATCTAGAAACTATTCTTTATATTGTAATTGCAGCAATTATTTCTTTAATAGTTACTGTCTTTATCTATGGATATAAAACCAAGTATACTAGTTAGGTTACTAGGTGGATATTTGGGCTGTTACGTTTTACGACCCTCTTTTGTATATTGGTTTTGCTTAATTAACCCAACCTTTGAGAGCGAAACCTATAGCATTGAAAAACCAAAGCTTCCTGTTCTGCTTGACAACTCATTTCTCAGTTGCCTCTTTAGATCAAACTCAAAAGGCTCATTAGTGTGGTTGAGAACGTTAAAGCAAAACAAGGCTTTAAACGATAAATTTGATGTGCCTATACTTTGAGTTTGGTGCTAGTTTTCAATCATTAGATTCCCTTAGTTTTGATCAAAACAACACAAACATCTCTAGCGCCTTAAGCTCTGCTATACAAGAACTTATTTGACTCCCAGATAGCGCCCACTATTTTGGTTAGTGACGGTAACCAAACCCTTGGTGCAGATTACCAATACAGTACATTCAAAACTAAAACATCCAGTATATCCTGTAATACTTGGAGATTCAATCAAGTATCAAGACCTTAAAATTCAAAGCCTTACTAGTAACCGGTATTCGTTTTTGAAAAATAAATTTCCTGTAGAGGCTGTTTTAGTCTACAGCGGTACAGGTAGCGTATCTCTTCTGAGTTTGTGGTAACAAAAAAAGGATAGGGTTGTGTACCGTGAAATCGGTTTCTGTTTTCACAGACAAATAACACGCACATTCCGTGTCTTTCTCTCTTCCAGCTCAGCGTGTTGGCCTACAAGATTACACGGCAGCCATAACGCGCACTTTGAAGTTGAAAAAAACAAGGTAAACAACACCAAGCGTTTTGCCGTTGATGTGATAGATCAAACCACAAATGTGTTAATAGTAAGCGGGTTGCTACATCCAGATATAGGGATGTTAAAAAAGGCTATTACCACAAACCAGCAGCGTAGTGTTACATTTATTAAGCCTCAAGACGCAGCTGCTGTATTAAATGACTATCAGTTGGTTATTTTGTATCAACCAAATAGTGCGTTTGGACCTGTTTACAAGCAGCTCAAAAAGCTTAAAAAAAATAGCTTTGTATTTACAGGGGTACAGACAGACTGGAATTTTGTTAATAAGGCACAAAATTATTACAGTAAAGAAGTTGTAGATCAAAACGAACGAGTAACTGCTCGTTTAAACTCTGGTTATGGAGCCTTTGGGATTTCTTCAATTGGTTTTTCTGATTTTCCGCCCTTACAAACCAAATTTGGATCACTTTATATAAACACACCACATCAAACTATTTTAGAACAATATGTGGATGGTATTGCTAGTGAAAGTCCTATGCTTGCCACAATAGAGGTAGAAGGTACCAGACATGCTATTTGGGATGGACAAGATCTGTGGAAATGGAGATCTCAATCCTACAGGGATACCCAGAGCTTTGAGGATTTTGATGCTTTTATAGGGAAGATGGTACAATACCTAGGGTCAAATAAAAGACGCAGTAGGCTTGAGGTAAATAGCGACTCTTTTTATTACAACAACACACCCATTACTATTAGTGCGCAGTATTTTGATAAGAGTTTTGTTTTTGACCCCAGAGCTGAACTAGAAATTACTGTTGTAGACACTAAAACTAAAAAATCAACCGTTTTTCCTTTACTATTGAAAAACAACTTTTATGAGGCAGTTCTAAATACTTTAGAGCCTAGCACTTACAGCTACACTATTTCTGTTAAAGATCAGCAAATAGCTAGAAGTGGAAATTTCACAATTATAGAATTTAATATAGAGCAGCAATTTTTAAACGCAAATAGTAAATCCCTGCAAAGTTTGGCCTTAAAAACAAAAGGAGCTGCGTATTATCCAGAACAAATCGATGCATTAATAAATCAATTAATTACAAATCAAAGCTATGTTTCTATTCAAAAAAGCCAGCAAAAAGAAGTACCTTTGATTTTTATTAAATGGCTCTTAGCGCTTATTGCTCTATGCCTTTTTATAGAATGGTTTATCAGAAAATTTAACGGACTAATATAAAAATTAAAATTCATGGAAAAATTACCAAAAATTGGCTTGCCAATTATTATCATTATCGTACTTACTATTGTATTGCTAACTAAATCTGCTATCACTATAGACTCTGGTGAGGCTGGAGTGTTGTATAAAACTTTTGACAAAGGTGTTGTTATTGATGAGCCGCCACTTAGTGAAGGTTTTCATTTTATTGCTCCTTGGAACAAAGTATTTATTTATGAGGTTAGACAACAAGAACTTTTCGAGAAAATGAAAGTTTTATCTTCAAACGGATTGGAAATACAAATTGATGCTTCAGCATGGTATGAGCCAGTGTATAGTGAACTTGGAAATCTTCACCAATCTCTTGGGAAAAATTATCTTGGTAGAGTTATACAGCCTGCTATCCGCTCTGCGGCCCGTAGTGTAGTAGGACGTTATACTCCAGAACAATTGTACTCAAGCAAGCGTGATGCAATTCAAGATGAAATTTTTGCAGAAACAAAGACAATTCTAGAAAAGCAATATGTACAATTAAATGAAGTTTTGGTTCGAGATGTAACACTTCCAAACACTATTAAAGAGGCTATTGAACGTAAATTGCGTCAAGAGCAAGAATCTTTAGAGTATGAGTTTAGGTTAGTGACAGCTTTAAAAGAGGCAGAGAAAGTAACTATTGAAGCGCAAGGTAAAGCAGATGCTAACCGTATTTTAAGTGCTTCTCTAACAGATAAAATACTTCAAGATAAAGGGATTGATGCTACCCTTAAATTGAGCGAATCTCCAAACACCAAAGTTATCGTAATTGGTGGAGGTGAAGGAGGATTACCTTTAATTTTAGGGAATAATTAATAGCCTTTATTGCAACTATTTTAAAACCGCCTTTATTTAAAATAAAGGCGGTTTTTATATGCAATAGTTTACGATGTGATTGCCAACTGTTTTTTGTCAAAAATATAAATTCCCTATTGTAGAAATAAATCCATTAATTAACAGTAATTTCGCACGCTGAAACATTAGGCTTTGATAAGGTCCTCATATTTCAGTAAATAAGCTAATAACTAACACTTTAGGTGTTTAGCCCTTTGAGTATGAAAATTAAAAATATTGCAATTATTGCACACGTTGATCACGGTAAAACAACCTTGGTAGATAAAATTATGCATCACTGTAGCCTCTTTCGTGAAAACGAAAACACAGGAGATTTAATTCTAGATAATAATGATTTAGAGCGTGAACGCGGTATCACTATTACTTCAAAAAATGTTTCTGTAGTTTACAAAGACACGAAAATTAATATTATTGACACTCCGGGTCACGCCGATTTTGGAGGTGAGGTAGAACGTGTATTAAACATGGCAGATGGTGTTTGCTTGCTTGTAGATGCCTTTGAAGGTCCTATGCCACAAACACGTTTTGTATTGCAAAAAGCCTTAGACCTAGGGTTAAAGCCTTGTGTTGTAATTAATAAGGTAGATAAAGAAAACTGTACACCAGAAGAGGTACACGAAAAAGTATTTGACTTAATGTTTGAGCTGGGCGCAGAGGAGTGGCAGTTAGATTTCCCTACAGTATATGGTTCTGCAAAGAACAACTGGATGAGTGAAGACTGGCAAGATGAAACAGATAATATAGAGCCATTACTAGATATGGTACTAGAGCATGTACCTTCTTTTGAGATTAAAGACGGAAGCCTGCAAATGTTAATTACTTCATTGGATTTTTCTTCATTTACTGGTCGTATCGCAATTGGCCGTCTGCAAAGAGGTACCTTAAAGACCGGTATGCAAGTGGCTTTAGTAAAGAGAGATGGGAGTATAGTAAAAACTAAAATTAAAGAGCTACATACCTTTGAAGGGCTTGGTCGTAAAAAAGTAGAAGAAGTTCAAGCAGGAGATATTTGTGCACTTGTTGGTTTAGAAGGATTTGAAATTGGTGACACTGTTGCCGATCTAGAAAATCCAGAAGGAATGAAAACAATTGCAATAGATGAGCCTACCATGAGTATGTTGTTTACTATTAACGATTCACCTTTTTTCGGAAAAGATGGGAAATATGTTACTTCAAGACATATTAAAGAGAGACTTGAAAAAGAATTAGAAAAGAATTTAGCCCTCCGTATGGAACCAACGGGCAGTGCAGATAAGTTTTTGGTGTTTGGTCGTGGAGTATTACACCTTTCTGTATTGATAGAAACAATGCGTCGTGAAGGCTATGAATTACAAATAGGGCAGCCACAAGTAATTATTAAAGAAATAGATGGTAAGAAATGTGAGCCCATTGAAGCTTTAACTATTGATTTACCAGAAACCGTTAGCGGTACTGCAGTAAACATGGTTTCGCTTCGAAAGGGAGAGATGGTCTCTATGGAAGCTAAAGGTGAAAGAATGATTTGTGAGTTTTTAATTCCATCTCGCGGAATTATTGGCCTACGTAATCAACTTCTTACAGCAACAGCAGGTGAGGCAATTATGACACACCGATTTTTAGAATACCAACCTCTAAAAGGGGGTATTCCAGAACGTCAAAACGGATCTCTAGTATCTATGGAAAACGGAAGTGCCATTCCTTATTCTATTGATAAGTTACAAGATAGAGGACGTTTCTTTGTTGAGCCTGGAGAGGATATATACGAAGGACAAGTTATTGGAGAAAACACACGTCAAGACGATATGGCTGTCAATATTACCAAAACAAAGAAGATGAGTAACGTTCGTTCTAGTGGTGCAGATGACAAAGCAAAGATTGTTCCTGCCATTAAATTTTCATTAGAAGAAGCACTTGAGTATATCCAAAAAGATGAATATGTTGAAGTAACTCCTAATTATTTAAGAATACGAAAAGTGTTTTTAAAAGAAGTAGACAGAAAACGTAATAAGTTTTAGAAACTACCTACAAGTAATTTACTATTAAAAACGCTTTAAGAATTCTCTTAAAGCGTTTTTTGTTTTCAATTAATTTTATGAGGTGACAATTAGGGTAGTAGGGTAGCCTGAATTGTTACATTTTTTAGGGGCCATTCTTTAGCATCTTTTGGGAGCTTTGAAATTTTTGTTACTACATCCATACCTTTAATTACTTTTCCAAATACCGTATAGTTGCCATCTAGATGTGTTGTTGAAGATTTTGGTCCCAAGAATATAAAAAATTCAAAAGGCTCTGTTTTATGGTCATCATTATCTCTGTAATATTTGGCCCCAGATAGTGAGCCATAAAAGTGATTGTGTTTGATTTCGTTTGGAATTCTATAGGTATGCCCTAGGGCGTACCTAGCCTTTTGAGTTAAGGCGTTGTCACTACTTCCAGCTTGAATAATAAAATTAGAAACTATCCTATGAAAATAAGTGGTATTAAAATAACTCTGTTTTACCAAATAGATGAAGTTTGCTCTGTGTAGTGGTGTGTCTTTAAATAGCTGTATTACAATGGTGCCATAGGGAGTTGTAAACTTCACCTTGGTTTGTGGATGGGTTTCTCCATAGGTTGTTAAAAATGAAACAACGTTTTCTGGAGTTATCTTCTCTGGTATGTTGGGGAGGGTTATACTATCTTTTGATACATATAGTTCAGTGCTTTGCTTTGTCTTATCTGTGCTATTGATTTGAGAACTTGATTGATCTGTAGGCACAGCATTTTCTTTGTTTTTTGTATCTTCACATTGAACAAGAAGCAGTAGTATAGACCCACAAACTAATAGTATTTTACCCGCGTATGACATTTTCTGATTTTACTAAAAGTATTGTAAAAATAGCCAATTTAGATCTTCCAGGCGAGGCTTCTCATCATAAAATGGCACCCATTGAGCGTCTAGAAGAAGTAACCAAGAAATCTTTAAAAAATAACAAAGCAAAAAAGGCTGCTGTTATTGCTCTTTTTTATCCAAACAAAGATCACCACACCCATTTAGCTTTAATTTTAAGGAAAACCTATAAAGGAGTTCATTCTGCTCAGGTTGGTTTTCCAGGAGGAAAGCAGGAACCCACAGACATCTCTGCTGCGCATACTGCGCTTAGGGAAACTCAAGAAGAGATTGGAGTACCGCAAGAGGATATAACAGTACTTAAAAAACTCACCAAAATTTACATACCTCCAAGTAATTTTTTTGTGCAACCCTTTATTGGTATTTGTAAAAAAACACCACAATTTATTTTGCAAAAATCAGAGGTTGAGGCCCTAATAGAAGTAAAGCTATCTGATTTTTTAAAGGATAGCATCTTTTGCACAAGAAAGCTATCCACATCTTACGCTACTGATATAGAAGTTCCTGCCTATATATTGAATAAACATGTGGTTTGGGGAGCAACAGCTATGATGCTCTGTGAGGTAAGAGAGTTGCTTAAACAACTTAACAACCATTAGTTTTTTGTATATTTGCTGTTGGGCATTTTTTTAAATGTCTTGTTAGATAAATAATTTTTTATGGGGCTTTTAAAGAAAAATCCATTTGGACATATTTTATTTTTAAAACTGTGGTTGATCCGAATTTTTGGATCTCTAACACATCGCCGTTTTAAAGGCTTTAATAAACTTGAAATCGAAGGATCTGAAATACTTCGTAATCTCCCAGATAACAATGTTTTATTTGTTTCCAATCATCAAACCTATTTTGCTGATGTTGTTGCTATGTTTCATGTATTTAATGCCAGTTTAAGTGGGCGTGATGATAATATTAAAAATATTGGCTACCTATGGAGGCCAAAGCTTAATCTTTATTTTGTTGCCGCTAAAGAAACTATGCAAGCGGGCTTATTACCAAAGATTTTAGCCTATGCAGGATCTGTAAGTATAGAACGTACCTGGAGAGCTAAGGGGGAAGATGTTAACCGTCAAGTTAAGATGAGTGACGTTAATAATATAGCTTTAGCCCTTCAAGATGGCTGGGTTATAACATTTCCGCAGGGCACAACAAGACCTTGGAAGCCAATTAGAAGAGGTACAGCGCATCTTATCAAGCAAAACAAACCTATTGTGGTTCCTATTGTAATTGATGGTTTTAGACGTTCTTTTGACCGTAAAGGCTTGCGTATCAAAAAGCGCGGTATATTGCAGTCAATGGAGATTAAAGAGCCTCTTGATATAGATTACGATAACATAGCTGTTGCAGATTTAGTTGAGAAACTAGAGTATGCTATAGAACAACATCCTTCATTTCTAAAAGTAATACCCGCCTCAGAAATTAAAAAAGAAGAGGATTTAAATTCTCAAAGAGAATGGAGTTATTAACACTGTGAAGATCTTTAATAAAAGCAAAAAGTGCTAGTTAAAAATTTTCACTAGGGCTTTTAAATTTTGTATAAACTACAGTTCTATTTTCTTTAATTCTCCATAGTTATGCTTTAACTTTCTTAGTAGTATACCGTATACAATTCTATAAAAGAGTAAAACAAAACCTATAAAAAGAAGCCCTACAATAAACTGTGCTATAAAAAACACCGATGTAAAAGTTTCAATTGGAACCCCCTGGTAGGCCTCATTTTCTTTAATAAGTATCGTGTATAATTGATCTTTTTTAGTAAAGAAATAAAGGTTAATATACACCAAAATCAATGCTGTACTCACAACATTGTAAATAACAAAATAGCTTACTGTTTTGCGAGTTTTAATGATGCTATGCATCAAATTCTTTACTGTGTCAGTAGTTTTTATATTTTTTTGGTTTAAATAAAATAAGACTAAAAAAACTGCAATTACAACATAGTGGATACCATAGAAAATAGTTAAGGTATTTTGAAGACCAATCTGGACCAATAATTCTTTGTTAGACTCTGGGCTTAATAAGCCTAGGATTATCCAAAAAACGAGTTCAAAAATACTTATAATAAAAATCCATTTTACAATAGATGCAGATTTGTTATGTAGCATCCTGTAAATATCATTATAAGACAGTTTTGGGAGCTCCTGATTCCCATCTTGCCATTTTGATTTTAATAATTCTAACTCATCCATATTAACTAAGGATTTAAAATTTTTCTTAATTTCCCTTTAATTCTATTCATTTTTACTCTGGCATTAACCTCGCTAATACCTAGTGTGCTAGATATTTCTTTATAATTCTTGTCCTCGAGATACAAAAAAACAAGGGCCTTTTCAATGTCATTCAAGTTTTTAACAGCTGCATACATTAACGATAGCTGCACCTCTGCGGTATCATCATACTCATCAGCTTTTATTTTAAAACTGACTCCTTCAAAATCTTGAGTTACTACCCTTCTTTTGCTTTTACGATATAGCGTTATGGCTGTATTTAATGCAACGCGGTACATCCAAGTACTAAACTTGGAATCTCCTCTAAATTTTGGATATGCCCTCCATAACTGTATGGTAATTTCTTGAAACAAATCATTGTGAGCATGACTGTCGTTGGTATACAAACGACAGATCTTGTGCACTATATTTTGGTTTTGTTCTAATTGGGTAACAAAATTATGTTCAAGTTCTTTATTCAATGGTTGTGGTTGTTGTCTTGCAGATTAGTGTGTATTGAAAATGATTTGTTACAATATACATCATAAAATTCTTTGTATTTATATCCTCACAAATAGTTTAGATTTTTTGCTTGTAAGCTATTGTAAGGATGCAAATAAATATAAAAAACAAACGTTATCTATTTATTTTATTACATTGGCAAAAAACAGTTGTGTATCCGTTTGTAATACTAAGACTTGTTTTGTGAGGTCTTGATTTTAATATAGTAATTAATTTTTTAGGTATTGCTGTTACAAAATCCAATGTAGTTCGTCAATAAGATAAGCAGCACCAATAGGAAGTTATGAATCAAAGAGAGTTTTTGGATATTGTACTGCCTATAAAAGATAGTTTGTATAGACTTGCTAAAAGTTATTTGATATCTAAAGATGAGGCGCAAGATGCCATTCAAGAGGTTTTTTTAAAATTATGGAAAAATAAAGAATCTATTAAAAACTATAATAGCCCAGAGGCTTTTGCTTTCACCATGACTAAAAATTACTGTCTGGATAGATTAAAATCTAAACAGGCGTCTACTTTAAAAATTGTTCATACTAATTTTGAAAATAGAACTAATTTAGACAAAGATATAGAGGCAAAAGATGAAGTTTCACTTTTCTTTACATTAATGCAGAAATTGCCTGAACAGCAAAAACTAATATTACATCTGCGAGATGTTGAGCAGTATGAATTTTCTGAAATAGTAAAAATCACAGCAAGTACTCAAACTAGTGTTCGTGTAACACTCTCAAGAGCTCGAAAAAAGATTAAGGATTTATTATTAAAACAATACAATCATGGAATACAGTAAAATTAAGGATTTACTAGATTTGTATTTTAAGGGCAATACCACATTAGCCCAAGAGAAGTCCTTGCGCACTTATTTTAAAAGTAAAGATGTTGATGATCCTTTTAAACCATATACAGCTCTATTTAATACCTTTGACAAAGTAGCACAAGATGTATTTAAAGGGTCATTGCAAATTCCTGAAAAAACCAGGTCCAATCAAAAGTGGTGGTTAAAGCTAGCTGCTGTAATGATTTCAATTATTGGTGTAGCAGGTTTTATGTATTCAAACAGTAAAACCATCCAAGAAAGAGAAGCTCTAGCGTCTTTAAAACAAAGTAAAGATGCCATGTATTTAATGGCAAGCCAATTTAATATAGCCACACAAAAGCTCTCTTTGGTAGATAAATTTCAAGAAACTAAAAACAAATATTTAAAATAACTATATCACAAATATCATGAAAAAAATAGCCTTATTATTCGCCTTTATTTCTATCCCTTTAGCAACGTCTGCACAAGGAAGTTTTGATTCTTTCGAGAATGAAAAAGATGTTACCTCTGTTGTGGTAACAAAGAACATGTTCAAGCTACTAAGTAAGATGGATTTAAACTCTAATGACCCAGAAGTAGAAGATTATTTAAAAATGGTAGATAATCTTGAAACCATCAAGATTTTTACTACAGACAACCCAGAAGTTGCTGCGCGAATGTCTTCTAAGGTGAAGAGCTATGTTTCCTCCAACGATGAGTTATTTGAGTTAATGCGAGTAAAAGATGACGGTAAAAACATACGATTTTACTCCAAACAAGGAACTACAGATACTCTTGTTAGTGAGCTTTTAATGCATCTAGATGGATTGGTGGACGGAGCGTCAATGACGGTAGTTATGAGTATTACTGGAGCTATAGACTTAAAACAAATTGGTAAACTCACTCAAGAGCTTAAGGTTCCTGGTAGCGAACAATTAAAAAATATTAATACACAAAACTAGTATATTATATACAACCTATCATGATAACAATAACAAATTATATTATTGGAATTTCTCTAGCTTTACTTACTCTTTTGAGTTGTGACACCAGTAAATCCTTACAATCTTATATTGTAGAGAAACAAGAAGATAACAGGTTTTTAAAGATAGACCTGGCAACAAGTCTGCTTGGTAAGATTGATTCGCTCCCACAAGACCAAAAACAAGTCTTAGCGTCTATTAAAAAAATTAATGTAGTTGCGTATCCTAAAAAACAAGGTACCCAACAAGATTATGATACGCAGACAGCTAGGTTGTCACTTATATTTGGTCAAGAAAAATACCAGGAACTTGTAAATTTTAAAACAAAGGCTCAAAAAATATCCCTGATGTATTTAGGTTCAGAAAACACCATAGACGAGGTTATTGTATACGCCTCAGACAATCAAACAGGATTGGCTGTTTTCAGACTTTTGGGTAAAGACATGAAACCCAGTGATGTTATTAAACTTTCTGAAATGATTGAAAGCGGAAACCTTGATTTATCTAGCCTTACAGGGTTGCAAGATGTGTTTTATCCCAATGTAGATATGAAAATCCTCTAATTTTCCACAGGCTTTCTTATATTCCGGTATAATTCTCTGGAGTGATTAAACGCATTTCTGCTTTTATCTCTGGAGAAACATCAAGTGTTTCTATAAAATCTGCAATAGATTTTTTACCAATTGTCTCATTGGTTCTCGTTAAACCTTTAAGGGCTTCATAAGGATTAGCATAGGCCTCTCTTCTTAGGATGGTTTGTAAAGCCTCTGCTACCACAGCCCAATTGTTTTCAAGATCTGCTTTAAACTTCGACTCATTAAGCAATAATTTATTAAGCCCTTTTAGAGTAGATTGAAATGCAATAAGGGTATGGCCTATAGGCACTCCAATGTTTCTAAGTACTGTGCTATCTGTTAAATCTCGTTGTAATCTACTAAGGGGTAGCTTTGCAGATAGATGCTCAAACACAGCATTTGCAATCCCGAGGTTTCCCTCGCTGTTTTCAAAATCTATAGGATTTACTTTGTGGGGCATAGCACTAGATCCTATTTCGCCTTTTTTAATTTTTTGTTTAAAATAATCCATAGATACATAGGTCCAAATATCTCGATCCAAATCTAGAATAATTGTGTTTATGCGTTTTAAACAATCAAACAAACCGGCCATGTGGTCATAGTGTTCAATTTGTGTAGTAGGGAAGGAGTAGTGGAGTCCAAGTTGTTTTTCAACAAAATTTTGTCCAAATCCTTTCCAGTTTATGGATGGATAAGCAACAAAATGGGCATTAAAGTTTCCCGTTGCACCACCAAATTTGGCAGCATGCTTACTGTTTTTTAATAGTTCAAGTTGTTGTTCTAGACGCACCACATACACTTGTATTTCTTTACCTAATCTAGTTGGAGACGCAGGTTGGCCGTGTGTTCTTGCAAGCATTGCAATATCTTTCCACTCTATAGAAAGTGCCTTTAATTTTTCATGTACTTGAGAAAAAATAGGTAGATATGATTTTTCAATTGCCTCTTTTAATGACAGTGGTATGGCGGTATTATTTATGTCCTGTGAGGTAAGTCCAAAATGAATAAACTCTTTGTATTTCTGTAGTCCAAGAAGTTCAAATTTCTCTTTGATAAAATATTCTACAGCCTTTACATCATGATTAGTTACTTTTTCTGTGTCTTTGATATGTTGTGCATCTGCAGTACTAAACCCAGTATAGAGACTTCGCAAATCATCAAATAATGCGGTATCAAAGTCTGCCAATTGTGGCACGGGAAGTTCCACTAGTGCAATAAAGTATTCAATTTCTACTTTTACTCTGTATTTTATAAGAGCCTCTTCAGAAAAAAAAGGGATAAGAGATGCTGTTTTAGATGCATATCTTCCGTCTATAGGTGAAATTGCTTGTAGTGCTTGGCTTGCCATATCGTATAGAATTTTAAGCCTTCAAAGATACGTTTTTAGCAGCTAATAGTTGTGTATTATAGTAATATTCTTACAGGTAGTCCTGCCGTTGGTTTTTCTATTAATTTGCCATTTATATCAATATTTAGTGACTTCCTATATCCTAACTTTTATTTTATATTTACAAAAACAAGCTATTATTATTTTGGATTTAGATTTATTAGAACATTTACAAAGCTTCCTCACAGATAGAAGAAAAGAAACCTTTGAGAGCGTTTTATCAAAAAGAACACGCCATTTTACGGTAGTCACAGAAGATGTATACCAACTTCATAACACCAGTGCTGTAATGCGTAGTTGTGATGTTTTTGGAATTCAGGATTTAAGTATTGTGGAGCAAGCAAACGCTAAAAGTATTGATAAGGAAATTGCCATGGGAGCTCAAAAATGGGTTAATCTTCATAGATATAATACTGTTGATACCTGCATCGATACTTTAAAAAGTCAAGGATATCAAATAGTTGCTACCTCGCCACACCATCAAAGTGTAGCCCTGCACGATTTTGATGTTACTAAAAAGAGTGCTTTTTTCTTCGGAACAGAACGTGATGGCTTAAGTAAAACAGTTCTCGATCAGGCAGGTGTTAGTTTAAAAATCCCTATGTATGGTTTCACAGAAAGTTTAAACATATCAGTATCTGCAGCAATTATATTACAATATGTTGTTACTAAATTAAAGCAAAGTGATGTAGACTGGAGCCTTACCCCAGATCAGAAAAATATTCTCAGAATACTCTGGGCTAAAAAGACCATCCGCAGTGTAGATGATATCATAGCTCGTTTCTATCTAAAACACCCCAAACAACAATGAAATTGGTTTTTGCTACACATAATTTAAATAAATTTAAAGAAGTACAATCTTTGCTTCCCGATACCATAAAACTTGTAAGTCTTACAGATATAGGCTGTCATGATGATATCCCAGAGACTGCAGCTACCATTGAAGGTAATGCTCTTTTAAAAGTAAAGTATATTAAAGACAACTACGCACTGGATTGTTTTGCTGATGATACAGGTCTTGAGGTTCGCGCATTAGATAAGGCACCGGGAGTGTATAGTGCAAGATATGCAGGCCCAGATGCAAATGCAGAAAGCAACATCAATAAGCTGCTAGATAACATGCGTGATATGCAAGATCGCTCAGCTCGTTTTAAAACGGTTATTGTACTTAGCTTTAAAGGGGAAGATATTTTATTTGAAGGTATTTGTAAAGGGGCTATTATTTCTCAAAAACGAGGCGATAAAGGTTTTGGCTATGATCCCATATTTTTACCCGATGGTAAAAACCAAACCTTTGCTGAAATGTCAATCAAAGAAAAAAACACCATAGGACACCGCGGTAAGGCAATACAAAAATTAATAACACATTTCTTACAGATAAAGCCCTAGTATTTTATAGTAAATCAATTATAGCTTGCAATCCATTAAATAATAGTACTTTTGCACTTTGAAAAAATCCTCAGGGTGAGGTAGTGCAAAATGAAGTCATAGGTATTATGTGTCCATAGCTTCTCAACGCACACGCATAATTATACTATACAATACAATGACAGCATTTAAGGCTATAGGGCTAGACGAGCAATTACTTCAAGCAATTACTGATATGGGCTTTGAAACCCCATCAGAGGTTCAACAGCAAGCAATCCCAATTTTACTAGAGAAAGACACAGATCTAGTGGCTTTAGCTCAAACAGGAACAGGTAAAACAGCAGCTTTTGGATTTCCAATGCTACAAAAAATTAATATAGAGAGCCGTACCACACAGGGGTTAATACTCTCCCCAACGCGTGAGCTATGTTTACAAATCACCAATGAAATGATTAACTACGGAAAGCACAAAAAAGGCTTAAACGTAGTGGCAATTTATGGAGGAGCAAGCATTCAAGACCAAGCAAGAAACATCAAAAAAGGGGCACAAGTAATTGTGGCTACTCCTGGAAGGATGAAAGACATGATTAGCAGAAGAATGATTGATATTTCTAAAATTGAGTATTGTGTACTTGATGAGGCAGATGAAATGTTAAATATGGGCTTTTATGAAGATATCACAGAGATATTATCCTACTCTCCGGATGAGAAGAGTACATGGCTATTTAGTGCAACAATGCCAAGAGAGGTATCATCAATTGCTAAAAAGTTTATGCATGATCCACAAGAAATTACTGTTGGATCTAAAAATGTAGGATCTAGTAATGTATCACATGAGTACTACCTTGTGAACACAAGAGATAGATACCAGGCCTTAAAACGTCTTGCAGATGCAAATCCAGAGATTTTTTCTGTAGTATTTTGTAGAACAAAAAGAGATACACAAAAAGTTGCCGAGCAACTTATTGCAGATGGATACAATGCGGGAGCCATACATGGTGATTTGAGCCAGAATCAACGTGATATTGTAATGAAGCAGTTTAGAAATCGTCAAATACAAATGCTTGTTGCAACAGATGTTGCTGCCCGTGGTATTGATGTAGATAACATTACACACGTGATCAATTACCAATTACCCGATGAGATAGAAACCTATACCCATAGAAGTGGTAGAACAGGCCGTGCAGGTAATCAAGGAATTTCTATAGTAATTGTAACTAAGAGTGAGGTTCGCAAAATAAAAAGTATAGAGAAGAAGATTCAAAAAACCTTTGAGAAAAAAGACATTCCATCTGGAATGGCTATTTGTGAAAAGCAGTTAATGCATCTTGCCAATAATATTAAGAAAACAGAAATAAACCACGATATAGACACCTATTTACCGCAAATTAACGAGGCTTTAATAGATTTCAGTAAAGAAGAACTTATTAAGAAGTTTTTCTCTGTAGAGTTTACTCGTTTTTATAATTATTACAACAAAGCCAAAGACATTAATGCAAAAGCAGGTGTTCAGCGCGAGTATAGTGATGATACTGGTAGTGTTCGTTACTTCTTAAACATTGGTAATAAAGATGATTTTGACTGGATGAGTTTAAAAGATTTCTTGAAGGATATCTTAGGTCTAGGGCAAGATGATGTATATAAGGTAGATGTGAAAGATAGTTTTTCATTTTTTAACACAGATGAAAAGCATAAAGATCTAGTGTTGCAGGCTTTTGAAGAGTTTAAACTAGAAGGAAGAAATGTAAATGTAGAGATTTCTGAAAATTCTGGTGGAGGCGGTGGTAGAGGTCGTGGCAAAAGAAGTTTTGGTGGTGGAGATAGATCTCGTGGCAGAAGCGGTGGTAGTAGATCTCGTGGTAGAAGTGGAGGTTTTAGAAGCGGCGGCTCAAGTGGTGGCGGTGGTTACAAAGGAAAGAGAAGAGACAATACTGGCGGGGGCTATGGTGGAGATAGAAGTAAAAGAAGAGATACTAATTCAAGTGAAAGGTCACCTAGATCAAGTAATGCTGCGAGCACATCTGGAAGTGGTTTCTCTGAAGGTGGCAATAAGTCTAAATTTAGCGGAAAACGTCGTGGAAAATCTAAGCCAGACACCGGTGGTACTGGCGGTAGAAGGAGAAGAAGTGATTAACGACTTTCTCTAAAACATTTATGTTACAAATGGTTTGTTGGTCTAGTGCTTGCAAACCTTTTTTATGGATTTTATCCTATACATTTTTTATGTTTTTTTTGCCTTGAAATTTTGGCATTATTTTACCGTCTATAATCTGTACATTTGTAAACGCAGCTTATGAAACAACTAATTACATTCTTATTTTTCTCATTAATAGTACCAACATCAGTTGCTCAGGAGGTAGTATCTATTCGTGGAACTGTCGAGAATGCCTCTGATGACAGAGTTCTTGAAAACGTTAATATTGTTAATTTAAACCAAGTTTGGGGAGCAACCACAGATAAAAAAGGAGCCTTTGAGATTAGAGCCGTTGTTAATGACACCCTCTTTTTTTCTTACCTAGGTTTTAAATCAATTAGGGTGCGTGTTACCAACGATTGGCTCTCATACGGTACTGTAAAAATTAAGATGACAGAAATTGGTATTGCCCTAGAGGAAGTAATAGTGAAGCCTGTTACTCTCACAGGTTATATAGAGGTAGATGCCCGTACCATTCCTATCTATGATAACTATCGTTACCGTATTGATGGAATAGGGGGTAGTGGATACGAAGGTGGAGACAAACAACCAAGTGCACTATCTAAGGTATTGAGTTCTGTGTTTAATCCTGCAGATTTTCTTTATAATGTTTTTGGTAAACGCCCTAGGCAGATGAAGAAACTCCGTAAAATGAAAGAAAATGACGCCATAAGAAATCTTCTTGCAAGTAAGTTTGACAGAGAAACATTAATGGCTGTCTTGCAGTTAGAGCGTCTAGATATTGACGAAATATTAAATAATTGTACCTACTCAAGTGATTTTATTAAAGCTGCAAGCGACCTTCAAATACTAGATGCCATTAGCGAATGCTATGAAGAATACCGTGTTTTAAATAGAGGAAAATAATTACCGTATTTTGTTTTAGTATATTTAGACAATAGCTTGCAGATAAAATAGACTGTACCAGGATGGTAAAATCTTAAAGTTTAACAATAGGCTCGTTTTAATTTAGAATTTCAAATAAGATACTATTTATGGTGATACGGCTCATTTTTTAAAATCGTAAAGCCTCTGTATAATTGTTCTAAAAAAAACGGACGCACCATTTGATGAGAAAAAGTCATACAAGATAAAGATATCTTAGCATTTGCTCTTTGGTATATAGCATCACTAAAACCATAGGGGCCGCCTACTACAAACACTAAATTTTTAAGACCACTATTCATTTTCTTTTGTAAAAAACCTGCAAAATCCTCTGAGGTATATGTCTTACCCTTTTCGTCTAGGACAGTTAAAAAATCACTGGCTTGTAATTTTTTAAGTAAAGCATCTCCTTCTGTAGTTTTTTGCTGGCTTTCACTTAGTTTTTTTACATTTTTAATGTCTGGAATAACTTCAAGGGTGAAATTTATATAATGCTGCAGTCTCTGCATGTATACATTTGTAAGTGCTTTAATATGAGGATTGTCTGTTTTCCCTATAACGTATAGCGTGATTTTCATAAATGCTTATTTTTTTTGTTGTGTCGTTTTATTTTTTCTTTATAAAACGCTTTACTAGCAATGTAAATAACTTTATGTACTTCACAATAGGTAATAGTTTTGTCTTTACTAGTGAGTGAAATTACTTTGGTAATAGTTGTTTCTTTTTCTGTAGCTACGTTATCTATTATTGCTTGAACTTCTTCTTTAGTGAATGTAAAGGTTGCGTACAAGTTTTCTTTGGCCGGTCTTTTAAAAAATATTTCCGAAGATTTATCCCAAACTACATAATTATCCCCCAAAATACTTATGAGCTGCGTCATAGCAATTGGGTCTGTAGCAGAAAACATACTACCACCAAAAATAGAGTTTACATAGTTTTTGTTTTTATAACTTATGGGTAGTTTTATAGCTATACATAACATGTCTTTTGAGATGGAAAGAATCTTGGCGGTACTCCTTCTGTACATAGGAGAGAGGTTAAATCCGTATTTAAAAGCGTTACTGCGTCCAATTAGGGTGGTTGCAAGAGTAATTATATTTTGATATATAGGCATGTGTGTAACAAAATAGGTCAATTACCTTTCGGTATTTATGTTAAATCTAGACGGCTAAATTACAAAGATTATTGCGCTTGTTTATCATTTTTTTTTATTAGTGAGCACAAGAGGAACAAGGTTAAAAAAATGACAAGAGTATGTGTGTAATGCTTCCTATTATTTAACTTAGCAGAAAAATGTCTGTACATGATCTCAAGCAAACAATTTAATAAAGAAATTAGCATCATTATTGCCAATGCAATTCGTGAAGATGTGGGTGAGGGAGATCACTCCTCCTTGGCTTGTATTTCTAATAAGGCTAAAGGTAGTGCTCATTTGCTTGTAAAAGAAGATGGTATTATTGCAGGAGTTGCATTCGCAAAGCAGGTATTTGATTTTGTTGACCCTTCTCTAGTTGTAGATGTGAAAATTAAAGACGGAAGCCCAGTTAAAGTTGGAGATGTTTGCTTTATAGTATCAGGAAGCTCGCAATCTATTTTAAAGGCAGAGAGACTTGTACTTAATGCCATGCAGCGAATGAGCGCTATTGCAACCAAAACAAATCAGTATGTAAAACTTTTGGAAGCAACCAATACAAAAATACTAGATACCAGAAAAACAACACCAGGAATAAGAGCTTTAGAGAAATGGGCTGTTACCATTGGTGGAGGTGAGAACCATAGATTTGCACTCTATGATATGATTATGTTAAAAGACAACCATATCGATTTTTGTGGAGGCGTTGTTAAAGCAATAGAAATAACAAAACAATACTTAAAGAACAATGCCCTAGATTTAAAAATTATTGTAGAGGCAAGAGATTTTGATGAAATACAGCAAATTTTATCTACAACAGGTGTCCATAGAGTACTAATTGATAACTTTAACTTCGAAGACACTAAAAAAGCGGTTGCTATGATTGGCGATAGTTGCCTAACAGAGTCTAGTGGTGGTATTACCTTAGATACTATTGTAGAGTACGCAAAATGTGGTGTAGACTATATTTCTAGTGGAGCCTTAACACATTCTGTGTATAATATGGATTTAAGTTTAAAAGCAATATGATGCAAGAGGATCAAACACATATTAGTACTACACTTGAGGATACCTTACTTAAAATCCCTGTAATTAAGCAAATACTATGGCTTACAAAACAAATTAAGCTCCCTGGTATGGGTGGCTTAACGTTTTATGATTTTATTAAATTATACCTTCAAGGCATCTTTCAAGGAACCTTTTCGCCAAGGGCGAGTTCTATAGCATATAGTTTTTTTGTAGCTATATTTCCTTTTTTACTCTTTATACTAAATCTCATACCCTATATCCCTATAGTTGGATTTCAGTCTAGGTTTCTAATCTTTATAGAAGGATTTCTTCCCCCACAAACGGCATCTCTCTTTATACCTGTAATTTCTGATATAGCAATTAATCCAAGAGGTGGTTTATTATCTTTTGTGTTTTTATTATCTATATTTTTAGCAGCCAATGGTGTAAACGCTATCTTCTCTGCTTTTGAATACTCTTACCATGTAAAGATTAATAGAGGCTTCTTTAAGCAATATGCAGTTGCTTTAGGAGTTTCTGTGCTATTTGCAGTAGCATTAATAATAACAGTGGTTATTATTTTATATGGTGAGTACGGTATTAGAGATCTTCAAGGAAGGGCTTTTTTAAGTGAAGATGTATTTTGGTTATCTGCTTTGCAACTTACCGCCTTTGTGGTATTATTGTATAGTACAATATCAACTTTGTATTATTTTGGAACCAAAGAAGGAAAAATATCCAGGTTTTTATCTCTAGGGGCCTTAGTAACAACCTTGTTGTTTTTGTCTACAACATATTTTTTTGGTATTTATATCAATAATTTTTCAACTTATAACGAGTTATATGGTTCTCTTGGGGCACTTTTGATAATGTTGTTATATATTTGGATAAATAGTAATTTATTACTTTTAGGCTTTGAGCTTAATATTACATTACAGCGTTTACGAAACAAACAAAATGAATTAAATTAATTTTAAACAAACAAAAATGAAAAAGTTTATTCTACTTGCAATTTCAGTGTTCACCATTAATATGGCTACGGCACAAACTCAAGTTGGTGAAGTAACACTTCCTAACACCCTAGAATTCAACAATGAAACCTTACTTCTTAATGGAGCAGGTATTCGTAAAAAAGCCATGGTGCTTAAACTGTATTCTGGCGGCCTATACCTGCCAAGTAAAACCAAAGACGCAGCCGCTATTATTGGTGCAGATCAAAACCAAGCAATACAACTCGTGATTACTTCAAGTTTTGTATCCAGTGAGGCTATGAGTGAAGCGGTAGAAGATGGTTTTGAAGCTTCTACTATGGGAAACACAGATGCTTTGGCTACAGAAATTAAAACATTTATGGGCTTTTTTAGCCAGGAAATTGTTGAAGGTGACACCTATGACATCACCTACCAAACCGGTAAAGGAGTTGTATGTTATAAAAACAATAAAGAGCTTGGATCTATTGAAGGTATGGATTTCAAAAAAGCCCTTTTTGGTATCTGGTTAGGTAAAAACCCTGCAGATTCTAATCTTAAAAGAGGAATGTTAGGAAAATAATTTTCTTTTTAATTTCAGATTTTTTAAACAGAATATCCAGTATGTCTTATTATTAAATAAGCATACTGGATTTTTTTAATAAATGGAGTTATAGTATGCCCTAAAACTAATAACTTGTGTATAAAATCAATAAAAGGCTGCTTAATTACTAAGTAGCTTTTTTATTTTTACTACTCAATAAAAACCCATATCCATAGCTTGTTCTATATAGACGTCATATTACCCATACCTTTAAAACAAACCTTTACCTACAGTGTAAACAAGGATGAGGCAGGTTTTTTAAAACAAGGTCATAGAGTTGCGGTCCCTTTTGGAAAGTCTAAGGTGTATACCGCTATTGTGTACCAAGTGCATGATCAAGCACCAGAGGGTTACAAGACCAAAAGCATTGATCAAATCCTAGATCAAACTCCTATTATAACACCACAGCAAATAAAACACTGGCAGTGGATGGCTAGTTATTACATGTGTACTCTTGGCGAAATAATTAAAGCGGCACTACCCAGTGCTTTTTTATTAGAAAGTGAGACCATTGTATCTTTATGTAGCAATACTAATGTAGATCCAGCAAAAATTTCAGATGCAGCTTATTTAGTTGTTGAGGCCTTACAACAACGCTCGCCTTTGCATATTAATGATGTGAGAGCTGTATTGGATAGCACTCAAGTAGTGAAAGTTCTTAAAGACCTTTTAGATTTGGGCGTGATAGAGGTACAGGAAGAAATGTATGAACAATACACCCCTAAACTCAAAAAATACATTAGAATTGCTAGTGTATATAAAGAACAAGTGCAGCTTTCTGTTTTGCTTGAAAGTCTTTCTCGAGCACCTAAGCAAAAAGAAATTTTATTGCAATTATTTAGCCTACAAGCGCAAACTAAAAAAGCAGTTGGAGTTACTTCTTTTCAAAAAGCTAGTGGTGCTGGCCCTAGTGCTATAAAAGCCTTGGTTAAAAAAGGAATTTTAGAGGAGTTTTATCTCAAAAAAGATAGAGTTAATTTCAAAGGTGAAGCCGCTGAGGCTATAATGGATTTAAGTGATGCCCAACAACAAGCCTATACAGAGATAAGCACATGTTTTAAAAAACAGGATGTTGTTTTGCTCCATGGGGTTACTGCCAGTGGTAAGACTGAAATTTATATAAAACTTATAGAACAGCAACTCTCTAGTGATAAACAGGTGTTGTATATGTTGCCTGAAATTGCATTAACCACACAGCTTATTTCTAGGTTGCAATATTATTTTGGAGAAAAAATAGGGGTATACCATTCAAAATATTCGATAAATGAACGTGTAGAGGTTTGGAATAACGTATTGCAAAACAAGGCCAAGGCACAGATTATAATTGGTGCTCGTTCTTCACTATTTTTACCATTTAACAATCTAGGACTTATTATAGTTGATGAATCTCACGAACCATCTTTTAAACAGTACAATCCAGCCCCAAGATACCAAGCAAGAGATAGTGCTATAGTCTTGGCAAGAATACATCAAGGTAAACTCCTGATGGGCTCTGCGACTCCTTCTTTAGAGAGTTACCACAACGCAAAAGAGGGGAAGTATGGTTTGGTGAGTTTGCATAAACGTTTCGGGAATATTCAAATGCCAACCATAGAATTGGTAGATATTAAAGAAAAACACAAGAAGAAGAAGATGACAGGTCATTTTAGTGATCGATTGTTGGAGGAAATAAAAATATCTTTAAACAATAGCGGACAAGTTATACTTTTTCAAAACAGAAGGGGTTTTTCTCCCATTGTGGAGTGTAAAACTTGTGGGAGTTCACCACAATGTCCAAATTGTGATGTAAGTCTCACATTTCATAAATACAAAAATCAATTGCGGTGTCATTACTGCGGCCATAATACACCAATGCAAACGAGCTGTATGGCATGTGGTCTTGAAACCTTAGATAGTAAAGGGTTTGGTACAGAGCAAATTGAAGCTGAGCTATTAGCCTTATTTCCAAAGCATACAGTGGCTAGGATGGATCAAGACACAACCAAAGGCAAACATGCCTATAAAAAATTAATTGATAGGCTAGAGAATCTTGAAATTGATATTTTAATTGGTACACAAATGTTGGCCAAAGGTTTAGATTTTAGAAATGTTAGTTTGGTAGGGGTTATGAATGCAGATAACCTGCTCAATTTCCCAGATTTTAGAGCACATGAACGTAGTTTTCAATTACTATTTCAAGTAGCGGGTAGGGCAGGGCGTACCAAAGCGCAAGGACGTGTGCTAATACAAACCTACAATCCATATCATACAATTTTACAGCAAGTTAGTGTTAATGGATATCAAGAAATGTATCGTGTTCAAACCCAAGAGCGGTATGATTTTAAATATCCTCCTTTTTATCGAACCATAAAAATCACATTTAAAGATAGAAGTTTGCAAAAGGTAGAAAGTGGAGCACAGTGGTATGTTATGGCACTTAAACAACATCTTCAAGACAATGTGTTGGGTCCTGAGGCACCAGCAGTAGCAAGGGTAAGAAATCAATTTATCACTGCTGTATTGGTGAAAATTCCTAAAAATCAATCTTTGCAAAAAACCAAGAATTACATTGCAAGTGTGCAACGCAGTTTTAATGCCGCCAAACAGTTTTCTTCTATTCGGGTAACCATAGATGTAGATAATTACTAATCAATTTAATAGTTAATACTAAAAAAAAAGACCCAACTGGATCTTTTTTTTAGTATTAATCTTTGTTGTTTGCGGCCAATGCCTGAACAAGATCTGTTTTTCTATTTCTACTAAGTGGAAGTTTTTCTTTTTCTAACTCAATTATTTTACTGTTGTATCGTATTACCTTATCAAGATTAACAATGTAGGATTTGTGTATTCGTAAAAAGCGATCTTTTGGAAGTAGGGCTTCAAAAGCTTTCATGGTTGACAGCACAACCAAAGAGTCATGCTCTGTTACCATCTTAACGTAGTCTCCTAGGGCCTCGATAAATCTTAGTTCATTCAAAAATACTTTACGTTTTTTTAAGTTACTTTTCACAAAAATAAAATCTTCATCATCAAACCCCTCTTCGTTTTTGAGTTTATAGTTTGTTACAGCTTTGTGCACAGAATTTAAAAAACGTTCTTTTGAAATGGGTTTTCGCAAATAATCTATGGCGTCGTAGTCAAAGGCCTTGAAGGCATATTTTGTTTTTCCTGTTACAAAAATTATTTGTGGTTTTTCTATAAGATCATCTAGTAAATCAAAGCCCGAAAGAATAGGCATTTCAATATCTAGGAATATTAAATCTATATCTGAGGTGGCAATCCCTTCTTTTGCTTCAATAGCATTATTGTACTGTGCAACCAAGTTTAGGGATTGTGGTTTTCTATCAATTTAACAATAGATAATCTCTGTAATGTAGAATCATCCACAACGGCACAGTTAAGTAACGTTTTTTCCATTTTATCAGGGGTTTTATAACATCAAAAATAAGTCTTTTATCGATGAAATACAACTTTATTCAATTTTAATCGTAAAAAAATGCTCTTTATCTATCTTTTGCTCTGTAGGTTATTTGTTGATTAAGGCGTTTGTTATTTGTAAAATATGTAGTATTTTTGCACACTCTTAGCATCATGCTAGGATTTAATATTAATAAATAATAGATTTTAAAATGAATCATTACGAAACTGTTTTCATCTTAAATCCCGTTTTATCTGAAGAGCAGATAAAGGAAACAGTAAAGAAATTTGAAGATATTCTTATTTCTAAAGGTGCTAAGATGATATCAAAAGAGAATTGGGGGCTAAAAAAATTAGCCTATGCCATTCAAAACAAAAAAAGTGGTTTTTATCACTTGCTAGAATACACCGTAACTGGTGAGGCTATCAACGAATTAGAAATAGCTTTCAGAAGAGAAGAGCGTGTAATGCGTTATCTTACTGTAGCTCTTGACAAGCATGCAATTGCTTGGGCAGAGAGAAGAAGAAAGCGTGATAATATTAAAACACTATAATTATGGCATCTATACAAGAACAAGCAAAAGGAAAAAAAGATGGAGAAATCAGATATTTAACTCCACTTAAATATAGAAACGTCAAAAGCTAAAAAATACTGTCGTTTCAAAAAGTCTGGTATTAAATATGTTGATTATAAGGATCCAGATTTTTTACTGAAATTTGTAAACGAGCAGGGTAAATTACTACCTAGAAGACTTACAGGAACTTCTTTGAAGTACCAACGTAAAGTAGCTGTTGCAGTAAAAAGAGGACGTCATTTGGCACTTATGCCATATGTTGCCGATTTATTAAAATAAAAACAAGATAGGATTATGGAACTTATATTAAAAAAAGACGTTGAGAATCTTGGTTTTGCAGATGATCTAGTAAATGTAAAAAACGGGTACGGAAGAAACTTCCTAATACCAAATGGTCATGCTGTATTAGCAACACCTTCTCAAAAGAAGATGCTGGCTGAAACGTTAAAACAACGTGCTCACAAAGAGCAAAAGGTTATTGATGCTGCAAAAGCAGAGGCGACGAAGCTTTCTGCATTAGCAGATTTCAAAATTTTGGTAAAAACTGGTGAAGCAGACAAGTTATTTGGATCTGTTTCTAATGCAGATCTTTCTGAGGCATTTGCAAAAGAAGGTATTGAGTTAGAAAAGAAGTTTATCACCATTGCAGGTGGAATCATTAAGCGTACTGGCCAATACGAGGCTAGTGTACGTTTTCACAGAGATGTAATTTCTACATTTACCTTTGACGTGGTTGCACAAGCAAGCAAGTAAAATTATTTTTAAAGTACACTAAACCTCTCTCAGCAATGTGAGGGGTTTTTTTATGAAATCTTAGTACTCTTATATTTATACGATGAAATACGCAAGACTTACCAAAGAACAGTTCGATACTCTGCAACAAGAGTTTATAAACTTTTTGTCCACACAGACTATTACTTCACAAGAATGGCAAACCATTAAAAAAGAGCAGCCACAGTTAGCAGAGCAAGAACTTGATGTGTTTAGTGACCTTGTGTGGGAAGGTGCTCTTAGCCAGGCCAAATTTTTAGAAAATATTTCTCCAAAATTGTTGTTTTTATTTAAACTAGAAGCACAGCAGATGTCATTAATTTCTGTAAAAGTAGTTCAAGAGGGTATTGATATTACAACTAAGGAGGGATACTCTTGGCTTCAAAAAAATTACGCTACAGATGATGTGGAGTTTTATACAGCCACAAAAACCTATACAGAAGATAAAAACCTAGATATATTTAAGCTTATACAACAAGGGGCTGCAATTACTAAGGGAGATTTATACGGCTTTTTTCAAGGAATCCTAAATAGCTAATAAGAACCGTACTTATTTACTTAGAAGCTTTTACTCATATCTCAAACTCTCTATAGGATCTAGTCTAGCTGCTTTAACAGCAGGATATGCACCGGCAAGCACGGCTACCACAAATGTTATAATAGTTGCCCAGACCATCGCTGCAATGGGTAGGGTGAATTCAAAATCAAAAGCAGTAGCAAATCCCACACCAGTAAGGACTCCTAAGATAATTCCTAGAACAGATCCAAACTGTCCTATAACAATTGTTTCAATTAAAAACTGAGTGGATATTGTACCATTTTTAGCACCTAAAGCTTTACGCACACCAATCTCTCTAGTTCTCTCTGTAACAGATACTAGCATTATATTCATAAGAGCTATTGAAGAGCCTAAAATAGTTATGATACTTATAATCCAGGCCGCGGTCTCTAATACGCCACCAATATCTGACGCCCGTGCTAATAGGTCATCGCTTCGCAGGATTCCAAAGTTTTTTTCTTCTATAGGGCTCAGCCCTCTAATGTTTCGAAATATGACTAAAGCCTCATCCTGGGCTCCTTGCATCATTGCTTTATCTACAACCTTTATACTAATGGTGTAGTTTATATTTGGTTGTGTGAAAATTCCTCTGGCCACTTGAATGGGAAGTAACACTTTTAGATCTTGGTTGTTACCAAAGGTAGCCCCTTTGGATTCTAGTATACCAATAATTTTAAACTTAACACCACGAATACTTATGGTTTTATTTAAAGGGTCTTCATTTTCAAAAATATTTTTTAAAAAATCTGGACCAATAAGACAAACTTTTGCGTTGTTTTGAATGTCAAAAACAGTAAAGTTTCTTCCTTGATCTACTAGGGTTCCTGTATTGTCTAGGTAGTTTTCATTAACCCCATAAACTTGTACCTCAGGGTCTGTTTTATTTCCCTCATAGCGTACTTCTGCAGATCCAGTTCCAGCAAAAGACACAGATGTACTTGTAAAAGGATACTCGTAGGTATCTATGAAATTACGCACATCATTATACCTAATGATAGGATTTATCTTTTTACGTTCACCACGACCCCCTCGGTTAAGATTAAATTCATATCTCTCAATATTAAAGGTATTACTACCCATGGAGGCAAAATTACCCGCGATGTTAGTTTCAAGTGCTTTTACTGCACTTAAAATACCTACAAGAGACCAAATTCCTATGCCCATGATAACAATGGTTAAAATGGTTCTGAGCAATTGTGTTTTTATAGAGTCTAGTGCAATACGCACATTTTCTCGAAACAGTGAAAACATAAAATAGTAATTTTTTGTTAGACTAATGTCTTTGGGTAAAGTTACAGTTTTGTATAATATTAACTAAGATTTTTATCACGTGGTTGCCAAATGTTAGGACATAACATAAATTTAGTATAACAATGCTAGTAGAAGACAGCGTTAATTATGATATTTGTATTATTAATAGAAGTACCATGAAACCATCTATACCAAAAGGAACCCGTGATTTTTCTCCAACGCAAGTTGCCAAGCGCAACTTCATTATGGATACCATAAAGCAGCATTTCTCTTGTTTTGGTTTCCAAGCTATAGAAACACCTAGTTTCGAGAAGAGTGAAACCCTTATGGGAAAATACGGTGAAGAAGGAGATCGGTTAATTTTTAAAATTCTTAACAGCGGGGATTATTTAAAAAAAGCAACCGATACTTTATTAATAAATAAAGAAAGCAAAAAACTAACTGGACAAATTAGTGAAAAAGCACTCAGGTATGACTTAACAGTACCATTTGCCAGATACGTTGTACAGCACCAAAACGATATTACATTCCCATTCAAACGATACCAAATGCAAGCAGTATGGCGTGCAGATAGACCTCAAAAAGGTCGTTTCAGAGAGTTTTACCAGTGTGATGCAGATGTAGTTGGGAGCCCCTCTTTATTACAAGAAGTGGAGTTGGTGCAATTGTATGATGCAGTTTTTACAGATCTTTCATTAAAAGGAACTGTAATAAAGATCAACAATCGTAAAATATTAAGTGGTATAGCTGAAGTAATTGGAGCACAAGACAAGCTTATTGATTTTACAGTGGCTCTAGACAAACTAGATAAAATAGGGGCAGATGGAGTTAAAAAAGAAATGCTTGAAAAAGGTATTACACAAGATGCAATTGCAAAAGTACAGCCTTTGTTTAGTATGAAAGGTGATGCAAACCAACAATTAGAAAGCTTAAAGATAATGCTTGAATCTTCTCAAATTGGTATGCAGGGAATACAAGAGCTTGATTTTATTGTCACTCATGTTACAGCTTTAGAATTGCAAACAGCCACACTTGCCATTGATGTTACCTTGGCTAGAGGTTTAAACTACTATACGGGAGCAATTTTTGAGGTAAGTGCGCCACAAGGTGTTACTATGGGTAGTATTGGTGGAGGGGGTCGTTATGATGACCTCACAGGTATTTTTGGTCTTAAAGACGTAAGTGGTGTTGGTATTTCTTTTGGTTTGGATAGAATTTATTTAGTTCTTGAAGAACTTGGGTTGTTTCCAGAAACTACAATTGTAAGTACAGATATTTTGTTTTTTAATTTTGGCCAAACAGAAGCTTTATTTGCGATGAGGGCCATCAAAAAGTTAAGAAGTAAAGGAATCTCTGCTGAGCTTTACCCAGATACTGCAACCAATCAAAAGAAAGAAAGAAAACAACTCACCTACGCAGAGCGAAAAGGTATATTGTATGTAGTATTAATAAATGATCAAGAAATTAAGGATAATACTTACACTATTAAAAATATGAAAACAGGGCAAAAACAAAGCCTTAGCCTTGAGGAGTTAATTGAAATACTAGCCTAATTTCTAAACTAAATAATAAAAGCCCATACATGTAGTATGGGCTTTTTTATTGTAGCGAGGAGCAGACTTGAACTGCCGACCTCTGGGTTATGAATCCAGTGCTCTAACCAGCTGAGCTACCTCGCCAAATGTTACTGGTTGTGCTTTATTGCAGATATTGTACATAAAAGCGGCTGCAAAGATAAAAACAAAAAAGTGTGAGGCAAACAATCCATCATTTTTTATTCTATTTTATTTCTGTTAAAATTTCTGAGTAAATAAGCCGTACATTTGCCACTCATTAGGGAGAGGTTCTTGCCTTTTCTTTTAACATTATTTATGTCATTTCAATCATTAGGGCTCTCTGATGCCTTGCTTAAAGCAATTAGCAAAAAAGGATACACTACACCTAGTCCAATTCAACAAAAAGCAATCCCTAAGATACTAGAGGGTAAAGATGTTTTAGCTTCCGCTCAAACAGGCACAGGAAAAACAGCTGGATTTACACTACCAATGCTGCAGCAGTTTCTAGCCAACGAGGGCCAACATCAAGGAAGAAGAAAAATAAAATCTTTAATATTGACTCCAACTAGAGAGCTTGCCGCCCAGGTATTGGATGATGTTAAGACCTATTCAGAGTTTACAAATCTTAAAAGCACTGTGGTTTTTGGTGGCGTGAATGCAAATCCGCAAATAAAAACATTACGTCAAGGAGTTGATATATTGGTAGCTACCCCAGGACGATTATTAGATCTGCACAGTCAAGGTGTAATTAATTTTTCTGGGATTCAATTCTTGGTGTTGGATGAGGCAGACAGAATGCTTGATATGGGTTTTTTAAGAGACATTAAAAGGATTTTAGCGCTGTTGCCAAATAAGCGTCAAAACCTGTTGTTCTCCGCAACCTTTTCAAAAGAAATTAAAACTCTAGCAAATAGCTTTTTACATAATCCAGCTATGGTGGAGGCAGCTCCCCAAAACACAACAGCCGAGAAAGTAGATCAAATCATATATAGAACCAACAAAGGACTAAAGACAGCTCTTGTAATAAAACTCATAACAGAAGGTAATTGGAATCAAGTTTTGGTATTTACCAGAACCAAACATGGAGCTAATAAACTTTCTCAAAAATTAGAGAAAGCAGGTATCAAAGCCGCTGCCATACATGGTAATAAAAGTCAAGGGGCAAGAACAAGAGCACTTGCTGGCTTTAAAGAGGGTACTATTTCTGTTTTGGTAGCCACAGACATAGCAGCACGAGGACTAGATATTCCGTTGCTTCCCCATGTAATAAACTTTGAATTGCCAAATGTGCCAGAAGACTATGTTCACAGAATAGGACGTACAGGTAGGGCAGGGGCCAGTGGAAAAGCAATATCGATAGTTAGCGTTGATGAATATGCCTACGCCAGAGGTATCGAAAAGTTGCTCAATATTAAACTTGAAAGTACAATCATCCCAGGATTTGAACCAACCGAAACACTGCATGAAGTAGCGTCTAGAAAGGCAAAAAATAAAGCTGCACATAACAGTGGAGGTAGAAATAACACTCGTTCACAATCAAGGTCATTATCACAAGATGGTGCAAAAAAGAGACGTAACTATAGAAGATAGTATTTCATTGCAGTTTTTTAAATAATCTAATGCCTTAGAACACAATATCATTTTTTAGCCCTAAATAATAGGTTTCTTTCTTTTGGTTATTATATTTAATATCTATATTGGACTAATTAACAAACAACAATGGAAGAAAAGATAAAATACGAAATGGAAATTCCAATCCAAGTTTCCCCTTCATTATTGTACACCTATATCTCCACACCATCTGGACTCTCTGAGTGGTATGCAGACAACGTAAACTCTAGAGGAGAAAATTTTGAGTTTATTTGGGATGGTGTCGAAGAAAAAGCAGTTTTGCTAACAAAAAAGAATGCAGAACGCGTTAAATTTAGGTGGGATGTGGATGCTGGCACAGATTATTATTTTGAATTACGCATTCAAGTAGATGAGATTACCAAAGATGTTTCACTGATGATCACAGACTTTGCTGAGGATGGTGAAGTTGAAGAAGGAAAGATGCTCTGGGAAAACATGGTTTCTGAGCTAAAACAAATATTAGGATCAACCTAAAAAATAAATATAGATACCTGTATCTTTGTGCCACTATATTATAAACTAGAGTGGCATTTTTTTATGATAAATTTTAACGGTACCATACTCGATGAGCACAAGGCAGCTATTTCTGTTTCTAATAGAGGTCTAAACTATGGTGATGCAATTTTTGAAACCTTGCGTGTTGGCGCTGGCAAAATTTATTTTTGGGAAGATCATTACTTTAGACTCATGGCCTCTATGCGCATACTGCGTATGGAAATTCCAATGAATTTTACTCAAGAATATTTAGAAAAACAAATTATAGCAACCATAGAAGCTAATGGAAGTTTAACTGCTGCTTACAGGGTTAAAATTCTTGTTTGGCGCCAAGAAGGTGGTCTTTATTGTCCTGCCACACAAAAAATTGATTTCTCTATAGCGTGTATTGATCTGCAACATCCTTTTTACATACTAAACCAAGATCTATATGAGGTTGAACTTTTTAAGGACCATTATATCACCTCTGGACTGCTTTCTACTTTAAAAACAAATAATAAAATCATAAACGTTTTAGGCAGTATTTATGCCAAGGAGAATAATTATAATAACTGCCTACTTTTAAATGAAAAAAAGCAAATTGTTGAGGCTTTAAACGGAAATATATTTTTAGTGAAAGGGGAGACTATAAAAACACCTCCTTTAAAAGATGGTTGTTTAAAGGGCATGATGCGCAAACAGCTTCTTACTATACTTGCTAGCATGCATGATTATGATCTGCAAGAAGTCTCTATCTCTCCTTTTGAATTGCAAAAGGCTGATGAGATGTTTATCACTAATGTTATTACAGGGATTCAATCCATCACAAAGTACAGAAAGAAACTATACACAAATGCCATGGCAAAAGAATTACTGGGAAAACTAAATACAAAGGCTAGACTTGGATAGTCTTGCCAAAAACACAAAGTAATTTAATTGTAGGAAGGGTTTTGTGGAGCGTTAGACCATAATTTGTAGTTTCCGCCAAATTCAAGCATTTTCTCTTTCCAAATATTGATATTGGTGTTTCCAATGATTTTGTTTTTGTAATCATTTGGTGTAACCACCCAACTATTTAGTTCTAACTCTTCACTTAGTTGCTTAGCAGACCAACCAGAGTAGCCTAAGAAAAAACGTATTTGAGTTTGAGTTAGCGTATCATCTGCTAATAATTTAGAGATAGCTTTAAAGTCTCCTCCCCAATATATACCTTTAGATATTTCAACACTTCCTGGAATCAGTTCTGGTATTTTATGAATAAAATAAAGATTGTCTTGTTCTACGGGGCCACCATTATATACAGGTAGGTTAGAGTTAACCTCAGGAATAAAATCTTTAAGAGTGTACTGTAGTGGTTTGTTAAGAATAAAACCCACAGCTCCATTTGCTATAGTATACTCTGCCAGTAGTATAACAGATCTACTAAAAGACACATCTCCAATTATGGACGGCTTTGCAACCAGTAAAAGACCTTTATCGGGTTTGAGTAGCGTCATTGTTATTTAATAGGTTAATTAAACCTACTATTTTTTTTTGTAAAATCCAACTAAAAACTAGGAGCAGTACATTTTCTAATAAAAAAACCCTCTTTGCAATTGCAAAGAGGGTTTTTGTGTTGTGAGTTACAGTGATTTAGTTTACACTAGTCTGTAAGTCTGAACCTGCTTTGAACTTTACAACGTTTTTAGCAGCAATTTGGATTGTTTTTCCTGTTTGAGGATTTCTTCCTTCTCTTGCAGCTCTTCTATTTACTGACCAAGAACCAAAACCTACTAAAGAAACTCTGTTTCCTTTTTTAAGAGATCCCTGTACGTTTCCTAGGAAAGACTCTAATGCTTTTTTAGCTGCTGCTTTTGTTACTCCAGCATCTTCTGCCATTGCGTCGATTAAATCTGATTTGTTCATAATATTTGTTTAAATTAAAAAATTGATTAAAAATACGTTTTAGTACCTATACAAATTTAAACGGATATTCAACATTGACAAGGATTGCCACGCTAAAACCCTCTTTTTGTTAATAACTTGGGGTGATTGTTAATAAGCGAGTCAAAAAAATGCTGTTTTTTGCCGTCTCAATAAGCATAGGGGTTTACAATCATTTTTGCATCTGGCTTGAAATCATAGCCGTTTAATAAATCTTTGGTCAGCATTTTACGCTTTCCAGGAAGTTGAATTTCTCTAATTTCTAATACCTGATTTTGAAGTTGTACATACAGTTTTTTCTGGATAACTCTTAGAGCACCAACTTCACTTTCTTCTGAAATTTTAGTTCCTGCATCTTTAGTAGTAAACCATACAGAATTTTCCTGAGCTGGCTCGATGATTGCTACCTTATAAATTTTTATTTTAATTTTCTCGCCTTCCTGCTCAAGGTAACTCCAAGCACACGGGTAAGGGTTTAATCCTCTTACAAAGTGATCGATAGTACCTGAGGTGGCACTCCAATCTATATAGGTGTTCTCTGGAGTTAATTTGGGTGCTTGTTTTAAATCTAGCCTAGAAAAGTCTTCTCCAAGAGGTTGGGGAATTGTTTTAAAACCCTCTTGTTTGATAGTCTCTAAGGTTTTAATAACGAGTTTACTTCCCACATTCATTAAAATATCATGAAGACTGCCCACGGTTTGTTCCTTGTCAATAGCCACTTTTTGAGAAAGAATGATCTCTCCTGTATCAATTTTTTCATCAATAAAAAAAGTGGTGACACCAGTTATTTGTTCTTTATTTATAATAGCCCAGTGAATAGGAGCAGCTCCCCGGTATTCGGGCAATAAAGAAGCATGAAGATTAAAAGTACCAAGAGTTGGAATTTGCCAAACTACTTTAGGCAACATTCTAAAGGCAACTACAATTTGTAGGGTGGGTGCCAGTTTTTTTAATTCTTGTAAAAAAGATTGGTCTTTAAGGTTTGTAGGTTGCAAGACTGGTATACCATGAAGTAACGCATGTTGTTTTACTTCAGAGCCTTGAAGAGATCGCCCACGGCCTTTAGGCCTATCTGGAGCAGTAACTACACCAACAACATTATAACTATTGCTAATTAAGGTACTTAAAACTCCTACCGCAAAACCAGGGGTTCCCATAAATACAATTCTTAATTTATCAGTCTTCATGCATATGAAATATTATATATTACAAAGGTACTAAAAACACAAACGTTCCTGAGTTTTTAAAGTTTTTAAAGTGACTTATAAATTTATTTTCTCAGAAAATATTTTAATAATTATTTGGATTTTCATGTTTACTAATTTTGTATGTCCTATTTTTGTAGTTAGTTAGGTATGGAATTAAAAAGCTACATATCAAAGTACGTTGGAGCAATTGCACTTGTTTTTGTGTTAATGCTTCCAACCTCTGTGCACTTTTTTCATCTCTTTGATACGCATGAACATGAAGTTTGCCAAGAGCAAGCAACTCATCTCCATGAAGATGCACCAGAGTGTCATATTTGTGATTTTTATAGCACGAGCTTTCAATATACTCTGCCAGAGAATTATGTTACTAACTTTGTTTTAACTCCCCAAAATATAAAGGCTACCATAGTTGTAGCATCTTTATTTTCAAAAAAACTCACTTCAAAACAATTACGCGCACCGCCAACTATTTTTTCTTAAAGATTTAATTTATTTTAAAATTTTAAAAAAATACGATGCGATTACTTGCGTTATTATTTCTGCTAATTAGCAGTATACATTCTTTTGCTCAAGAGTGTAATAATACATTAAATGGTACTTTATTAGATATACATGATGGCTCTGTGCTTACAGGAGCTACTATTGTTGTTACACAAACTGGTGTTGCGGCTCAGACCGACCTGGATGGGAATTTTACAATTAATTTTTTGTGTGAAAGCACCTATCAATTGCAAATATCTCACCCATCATGTTCAACCAAAATCTTTACTGTAACAATACAGGGCAAAACTCAAAAAACATTTAAATTGGAGCACCATTTGGAGTTGCTTAATGAGATCATAGTTGATGGAAAAACAACTAACAGAGCTACAAAATCGATTTATGAAAATCTTGTTGATCAGCAAACAATTACTACCTATAGTAGTGGTTCTCTTGGTGATGCTCTAAATAGTATTAGTGGTGTTTCTTCTCTTAACACAGGAAATACAGTTGTCAAACCAATGATTAATGGACTCCATAGTAGTCGTGTTCTTATAATTAATAACGGAGTACAAATGCAAGATCAAGAATGGGGTGCAGAACATGCTCCAAGTATTGATATAAACTCTGTGGGATCATTAAAAGTAATAAAAGGTGCTGGTGCGCTTCAATATGGTGGGAGTGCCATTGGAGGTGTTATCGTTGCTTCTGCTCCCAAGGTTCCTTTATTAGATTCTTTATATGGAAGAACTATTTTAAGTAGTTCAAGCAATGGATTGGGTGGTGTCGTGTCATCATCTCTAACAAAAAGTTATCAAAATGGCTTACATGTATCTGTTCAGGGGAGTTTAAAGCGCTTTGGTGATTTTAATGCTCCAAACTATAATTTGAGTAATACAGGGGTTTTTGAAAGAAACATATCAGCCAAAATCGGTTTTAATAGAATAGATTATGGGGTAGAGGCTTATTATTCTCTCTTTAAGAATGAAATTGGAATCTTGAGAGCCTCTCATATTGGTGGAGCTGAAGATCAAGTACGAGCTTTAGGGAGTCTTGTACCAACTATAATAAAAGATTTCACCTATAGTATAGGTAATCCAAGACAAGATGTGACGCATCATCTTGGCCGCATAAAAGGTTTTAAGGATATAGAAAATATAGGTCGCATTTCTTTACAATATGATTATCAACAAAACAACAGATTAGAGTTTGATATTAGAAGAGGGTCAAATAGCGGTAGAGCATCACTAGATCTTGTTCTTGATACCCAAACATTAACCATAGATGTAGCAACTGAAATTTCAGAAAAATTAAGTGCAAAATTTGGAGTTGTAGGAGGTCTACAAACAAACTACGCAAACCCAGAAACAGGTATAAGGCGCCTTATCCCAGATTATGATAAATACAGCTTTGCTGGCTATGCCAGTGGTGATTTTACCATAAATCAAAAATGGGTCTTAGAAGCAGGTTTAAGATTTGATTATACCCACATAAACGTGTTTAAATTTTATCGAAGATCTTTTTGGGAAGATAGGGGTTATAACAGCCAATTCTCAGATTTGGTTATTGAAGAGTATGGAAACCAACTCCTTGTAAACCCAAAGTTAGATTTTTATAACCCTTCTCTTACTATTGGCACCAAATATAGTTTTGGCTTATATAAATTGTTTGCCAACTATTCGATGTCCTCAAGAGCTCCTAATCCATCAGAGCAATTTAGTGAGGGTTTACATCATAGCGCTTCAAGAATAGAGCTAGGTGACTTACAATTTACTTCAGAAACTGCACATAAAATTTCGTTGACTTTGCAAAAAAGAGGGGAAAGGTTTGATTTTACTGTAAGCCCTTTTGCTACTGAGATTGATGACTTTATTCTTATCGAACCTACTGGAATTAGGCAAACCATTAGAGGTAATTTTCAAGTTTGGGAATACAGACAAACCAATGCCCAAATGTATGGTCTAGATCTTGATGCAAGCCTGTCACTTTCTGACAACATGCGTTTTGTACATCAGTTTTCTTTAGTAAAAGGATATGATAAAACCTCTAATGAACCTCTTATTAGTATGCCTCCTGCAAGCACATTAAATAGTTTAGTGTACACAAATCCAGGTTTTAAAAACCTCTCAATAGCTATCCAAAGCAACTATGTATTTAGACAAAACGAATTTCCAAATACAAATTTTGAGGTTGTATTACCAGAATCTATAGAATACATTGATATTAGCACACCCCCAGCTGGATATCACTTATTGAATCTCAACTTAACAGCAGCAATAAACCCTGATATGAAAGTGGGGTTGTATGTCAACAACTTACTAAACACCTCTTATAGAAATTATCTAAATCGGTTGCGCTATTACGCAGATGATTTAGGAAGAAATATTACCCTTCAACTTAAATATAATTACTAACCTTAATACTTAAAAATGAAAACTTTACAATTAAATTCAATTACTAATTTTAAATTTCAAACAATGAAAACAATGAAAACAATGAAAAGATGTTCAATGTATGCTTTACTAGCAATCGCAATGATCGGTTGTAGTGACGATGATGCTGCACCACTACCTGTTAACGAGGAAGAAGTTATTACTACTGTAATTTTAACCCTAACCCCAGAGAGTGGTGAAGAAGTAGTTTTAACAGCTATAGATCTTGATGGTGATGGGCCAGGTGAGCTGGTGACAACTATGTCAGGAAGTTTTTCTGAAAGCACTCAATATCAAGGAGCTGTTCGATTCTTAAACGAAACTGAAACTCCAGCTGAGGAGATTACAGATGAAGTTTTAGAAGAGGCTGATGAGCACCAAGTCTTTTACACCACTACTGAGGGTTTAAATATCCAGACTACCTATGAGGATCAAGATTCTCAAGGTAATCCTCTTGGACTTCAAATTACATTAACTACTGGTGCAGCAAGCGAAGGGTCATTAACAGTAACATTACGTCATGAGCCTGTTAAACCTAATGATGGTCTAGATAGTGCAGGTGGTGAGACAGACATTACTACAACTTTTGATGTAACTATTGAGTAATTTTAATTTTTTATTTTAGAACTGCTTGCTTTAGAGAAATCTATTGCAAGCAGTTTTTTTATAATAAGAAAACACATTAAAGGATCAAGGATAACTTTTTGAATACCTTTGAACATTATTAGCTTAACAAATACTTTGTTGGGCTGTTATAACTTCTTTAATAATGACTCATTTTAGAAAATCACAAAAAGAACTTCTTGCTAAACTAAGCATTACTGCTTTAAATGAAATGCAAGAAGAGGTGCTGCTTGCCGTTGCTTCTGTAGCAAATACAGTACTATCTATCTCCTACAGGTACTGGTAAAACCGTTGCTTTTTTATTACCAACCATACAAGGGTTAGACCCAGATTGTGAAAAGGTACAACTATTAATATTGGTTCCATCAAGAGAGCTGGCCATACAAATTGAACAGGTGATACGGCAGATGGGTTCTGGTTATAAGGCAAATGCTATTTACGGAGGTAGACCAATTTCTAAAGATAAAATATACCTTGCCCACACGCCAAGTATTATTATAGGTACTCCGGGAAGAGTTGCAGACCATATGCGTAGAAAAACTTTTGTTACTTCATCTATTAAAACATTAGTTTTAGATGAGTTTGATAAATCTCTAGAGGTAGGGTTTGAAAAAGAAATGCGAGAAATAATTGAGAATCTTAAGCAAATAGAGAAAAGCATTTTAACTTCTGCTACGCAGGATATAGAAATCCCTGAGTTTGTTGGTATTAAAAATGAAGTTGTTATAAATTATTTAGACACAAAGACGACCGAATTGTCAATAGAAATAGTGAATTCGCAGGAAAAAAACAAATTACAAGCATTGGTTGATCTGCTGTACCACATAGGCAATGAACCAGGTATTATATTTTGTAATTTCAAAAACACCATCAACTATGTAAGTGATTTTTTAAAACAACAGCATATACCTCATGGACATTTTTATGGTGGCATGGGGCAAATAGAGAGAGAAAGAGCATTAATTAAGTTTAGAAATGGTACGCATCAAATTATTATTGCTACAGATTTGGCAGCACGTGGTTTGGATATCCCAGAGCTAAACTTTATAATTCACTATCAACTACCGTTAAAATTGGAAGAGTTTACTCACAGAAACGGGAGAACGGCAAGAATGAATGCTAGTGGTACTGCCTATGTCTTAAAATGGATTGATGAATCTTTGCCAGAATTTATAGATGCTACAAATGTCCTAAAACTTCAAGATAAAGAAACTACAATATTTTCAAAATGGGCTACTTTATTTGTCTCTGGTGGAAGAAAAGATAAAATATCTAAGGGAGACATTGCAGGACTCTTTTTTAAACAAGGTAACCTTAAAGGGGAAGAACTTGGTGTTATTGAATTAAAACAAGACTGTGCATTTGTTGGCGTACCGAAAGAAAAAGCCCTTGAGATTGTTGAAAAAACAAACAATACACGTTTGAAAAAGAAAAAAGTACGCATCACTTTATTGTAGTAAACAATCCTTAGCTTAAGATAAGTGGAGAGGTAACAAGCTAAATATATAAAAATCAATAGCTGTTATAGTACTAAACTCATTTTATCATTTTTCAAAGAATCACTATAATAGGGTAGTGGGGCTTGTTTACTCTGTATTAATCACTATTATAGGGTAATATGTTTGTTAAATCAATTTAATAGAGTAATATTTGCAAACTATAAAACATTAACATTAAATTATATTACAATGAACAAAGGAACAGTAAAATTTTTCAACGACACTAAAGGTTTTGGATTTATTACAGAAGAAGGAGTTGAAAAAGACCACTTCGTACACATTTCAGGATTAATCGATGAGATTAGAGAAGGTGACGAGGTTACTTTTGAACTACAAGAAGGAAACAAAGGATTAAACGCGGTAAACGTTAAAGTTGTCTAACTAATATCCAAATATTTTCAAACAAAGCCCATCTTTAAAAGATGGGCTTTTTTATTTACCAATACCCACTAAAAAAATATTAAAACAAAGCTATTTCTATAGAATTAAAAACCAGAAAAAATACTGTTTTTCATCATCTTACAAAAAATGAACTGATAGAAAATTGAAATTAAAACAATTGTAACAAACAAATACGTGGTTGTAAAAACGAGTGAGTTGAAGAAGAAAAATAAATAATAGTTTATAAAATAAAACAGAAAGAAGTCTGTTTTTTCTTTAAAAAATCGCATTTTTTTTAGAAATTGTAGATTATTAAGTTAAAGTATATATTTAAAATAACGAATGGCAAAATCACAACAAACCTTTAGTAAAGTAGAAAAAGAAAAGAAACGTTTAAAAAAACGAGAAGACAAGCGCAAGAAAATGGAGGCCAGAAAACTTGAAAAGAAAGAAAACGGCACTTCTGGTATTGAGTTTGCTTATGTAGATTATAACGGAAATCTTGTTGATACGCCGCCAGATCCATCTCAAAAAGTTGAGATAGAGATTGAAGATATAGCAATTAGTATCCCAAAAACTTTAGAATCTGAGAGAGAGGCATTTAATCCTGTACGCATTGGTGTTGTTAACTTTTTTGACACATCAAAAGGCTTTGGTTTTATTATTGACTCAGAGAATCAAGAAAAATACTTTACTCATGTTAGTGGTCTTATCGACGAAATCACAGAAGGAAACAAAGTTTCTTTTGAATTAGAAAAAGGGCAAAGAGGAATGAACGCAGTTAAAGTTAAATTAGAAAAATAGTAGAGTTACTATTAAAAGGTTAGCAAAGCGCTATGTCATTGAATCATTGCCATTCAATACTGTAGCGCTTTTTATTTTTACTTTTTAAAACTCACTTATAAAAAGCTACTATTTACCAAAAAACTAAAAACATAATGTATACATATATGTTTAAGAACTATTTATTTTTTTACCTTTATAATTAAAGTTAATAGTGATAATTATTACAGACTAAAAACAAAAACTATGGAAGCAATACTTCAAGTAAAAATGGTATTAAAAATTATTGTTGGTTTAAGTTTACTTAATGTTTGGCTTTTGCAATATAACAAACCTTCAAGATGGAGAGGTGGTGATGCAAAAACGATGCTGCAAGAATTTGATGTCTATGGCCTTGGTAGCACAATGTGTTATGTTGTTGGGTTTTTAAAAGTAGTATTCGCGTTAGCTTTAATAGCATCTATTTGGTTTGTTGATCTAGAACGTGTTGCATCCTATGTACTTGGGCTTTTACTTACAGGATCTATACTTATGCACATAAAGATAAAAGATGCGCTAATTAAGTCATTTCCTGCAGCTCTTTTTTTATTGTTTTGTCTAGCAATTATAGTGTTGTAGACCATATTAACTTACCAAAGGTATACGCCAGGTAGCTGTTTAGTATAGTAAAAATAAAGGCTGGACTAGAGTGCAAGAAACTATCTTTTATTTTAATACGAACTATAGAGCCAAGTAGCATTAACAGTGCAAGCCCTGCTGCGCCTATAAAAGCTAAAAGCGGTATTTTCCAAAACCCGATTAACAATGCAAATCCTCCAAGAATTTGTAGGGTGCCTGTTAATTTTAAAAATTGGGATATTCCAAAGCGATTAAACTCATTTTTCATGTGGTTTGAGAACAAACAGCTCAGACCATAAAACAAGAAAGAACTACCAGAAAACATAGAAAGCACATCAATTAATGTCATAAATATAAAGGTACAGCTTGTAATGATAGCCACCATAGGATTATACATTATTTAATTAGCTATATACATAATTTTATAGATAACTTGTAAGATATTAAAGCATGCTGTAGCGCTGTTCTGCCGTTGCTGAAGATTTCAGTAACTCATGAAAAATTTTAATGGCATTAAAATCATTGGTAATAGCATCAGATACAGCAATACCAGAAGGACCTGCTTTAAGTATTGCACTAACATCCTGAGTGTTTATACAACCAAAACCCATTATTGGAGTACCGGTTTTTAATAGCGCAGTTATACCCAAGTAACCCTTTAAACCCAAAAGGGGTAGGGTAGTATCTTTAGCACTTGCTTTAAAAGGCCCTAAATAGATATAATTTACTTGTTTGTCTAGCAGTTTTTCACAGTCTTGTATTGTATTTGCACTCCCAGATACAAGTTGCCAAGAGTATAGATCTGTTTTTACATTGCCAGGGAAGGAGCCTAGGGAAGAAAAATGAACCCCATCTGCCTTTACAATTTTTGCTATCTTACAATGGTCTGTAATTATTAGTCTGGTTTGAAAATGAGCGGTAATATCCCTGGCCTGCCAGGCATAATTTAAAGGTTTATTTTGGGAGGTAATATCAAGAGATAACTGCACTAATTCTATACCAGATGTGCATGCTTTTTGGATATTATCCAGGTGCTCTTTAGGGGTATTACCTTGTGAAATATAGTGTAATTTAGGAATCATTATCTGGTGTTTTAGCTATGTATTTAAAAAAACTATACTTTAACTGTTCTGGGATACTCCATGAAATAAGATTCAAAGCGTTTTAATTTTGGATGTAAGTTATCTGTATAGATCACATACTGGCATTTTTGAATACTTTGAGTAATATACATCATGGCTCTATAGGGTGTTTCTAATGATAGAAACACTGCATCATCAATACTAAATAAATTTATTTGAGAGGTATGTAACCCGTTTGCTAAAAATAATTTGTTTAACATCTTAGGTGTAGAAATTAAAATGTCTACACCTTCAAATATTTCAGATTTTTGCATATCAATATGAAGCTCATCATGGCTAGCATAAACACGTATAGAACTACGTTTTGTAAACAATAAAAAAGCCTCATGCAATTCTAATACTCTTTTTGTGTTTTCTACTACAATGACTGCTCTTGGAGCGTTTCCAGAAGCCTCGTACTTTAATTTGTGTAACGTAGTTAGTATTAGTGTTGTTGTTTTTCCGCTATCTTTTGGAGCAATACAAAATACATTAGCGCCACTTTTAATTACAGGAATACTTTTGCTTTGAAATGCAGTTGGTGCTACAAATTCTAGAGAAGTTAATTTCTCTTGAATTGCTGGATGTAATTTATTAAAGACCATAGAATTATATAAATAGTAAGTAGTATTACATAGATATTTTATCAAGGCAAAGATACTATTTATATAAGCCAAATTTTTTAATGTTGTTTTAATTCTCTTTACAATAATCTCTTTCTGAGAATCGCATATTTGGCTATTTTCTTACCACACGGTCAGAATATTAATTTTACACTTAATGTTCTATAATTTATATTATGTAAAATAGAGTTTTTAGGCAGCAATCCTACTATGGCACATTCAAAGATTATTTAAAGCAATGCTTAATAACATATCTTTTATACAATCACTGCATAACTACAAAGATTAAAGATTACTTTTGCCAGATGCAAAAAAACCACTCCTCTCAACTTGAATTCATTGCTTTAATGGCTGCTTTAATGTCTGTAACAGCATTGGCTATAGATGCCCTATTACCAGCATTAGACATTATAGGCATAGATTTAGGAGTGGTATTACAAGCAGATAATCAACTATTAATTACCATGATATTTTTGGGCTTAGGTTTGGGTCCTTTATTGTTTGGCCCCTTATCTGACACTATTGGCAGAAAACCATCTGTATACTTGGGCTTTGGTGTTTTTTTATTGGCGAGTCTATTGTGCGTTAATGCTACTAATTTAGAGATGATGATTGTTGGGCGTATTTTTCAAGGTATTGGCCTGTCTGCCCCTAGAACCATTTGTATTGCTATTATTAGGGATTTATACCAAGGAGATTATATGGCTCGTGTGATGTCTTTTGTAACTATTGTGTTTCTTTTAATTCCAATCGTGGCACCAGCTATGGGTAAATTTGTGCTAGATAGCTATACTTGGCAAGCAATATTTTATGTTCAAGCAGCCATTAGCGTTTTGGTCATCATTTGGTTTTGGCTACGGCAAAAAGAAACCCTTGCCCCAAGCAATAGAATTCCTTTTAAATTAAATAGACTAATCCGTGGCGCTAGACAAACATTGAGTTATAAGAGAACCATTGGTTTTACTTTGATTTCAGGATTTATCGTAGGGTCTTTTTTAGTGTATTTAAGCGCTTCTCAGCAAATATTTCAAGGGCAATATGGTCTTAAACAAGAGTTCCCTTATATTTTTGCAGGCATTGCCATTGCTATTGGTATTGCTATTTTTTTGAATGGATCTTTTGTAGTAAAATATGGTATGGAGAAGCTCGTCACGCTCTCCCTTATTGGGTATTTTATAGTATCTGTCTTGTATATTGTTATTTTTTACAACACACCAACCCCGCACATATATTATCTTCTCAGTTTCTTTGGTTTACAATTCTTTTTCATAGGTTTTCTCTTCGGAAATATTAGAGCCCTTGCTATGGAGCCCGTTGGTCATATAGCTGGTATTGCTGCGGCTATTACCGGTTTTATATCTACTATGATGGCAGTGCCTATTAGTACTTTAATAGGTCGTTTTGTGGCTACATCCACCCTGCCTCTGTTTGTTGGCTTTGCCTGTTGTTCTGGTATTTCTATTCTAATTTTATGGTATATTAAACTAGATGCAAAAAGAGTACTTGGGTAGTCTTTACCGTTTTTTGCGTATAAAATACTGTTAAACCAATTATGTTTTTTAATTCTCGTTTGAATTTTATGTATTTTTGAATTTATTAGTCGTGCTGTTTTAGAGTAAATACAAGGTGTTTTCCTTGAAACCTGCTAAAAATGCTCACTAAACACGCATGTCAAAAGTACCCTCCAAGTATAAGTTTTTAGATATTTCAGATTATGGTCGGCCAATTGCAAGATATATCGCTAGATCTTTTGTAAACACCTCCATCACTCCAGTACAAGTAACTTGTATGTTTATTATCTCTGGAATAATTGCCATTATAGCTATGAAATATGGTTATTTTATAACGGCACTCTTTTTTTTATTATTGAAATCTATTTTAGATGCTGCAGATGGAGAATTGGCAAGACTAAAACAAACTCCCTCCTTTACAGGTCGCTATTTTGATTCAGTGGCTGATATCTTATTAAATGCCGCCATCTTCTATACGTTATATACCATTACCTCAAGTTCATTGCGTATGGTTAGCATTGCCTTTGCTTGTTTACAGCTCCAGGGCACACTCTACAATTACTATTATGTGATTTTAAGAAATAAAGTAGAGGGTGATACCACAAGTAGGGTTTTTGAAACTAAAACACCTACTGCGCTACCTGGCGAAAAACAACAAACAGTCACCCTTTTATTTATTACCTACCGTATATTATACGGAGGCTTTGATGCTATTATCTACTTTTTAGATAGAAATGCCTTTACGGGCAGCATACTCCCAAATTGGTTTATGACCAGTCTTTCCTTTTTTGGGTTAGGCTTTCAATTACTACTTATTGGGGTATTACTTGTTTTAGGGCTTAAAGATGTTATAATCCCTCTATTTATAGTATTATCTGTCTTTGTGTTTCTATTTATAGCAATTAGAAAACTGTGCTATAACTCCTAAATAATATAGATCAGATACTTTAGTATATAGTCTGCATATATAGAGTACGGCTCCTAAATATTTCATAAAAGGTTTAAATAAGTTGCTTTTGTTATTGATCTAGTATATCTTTAAGTATAATATTTAAATACCAGCTTATGAATATCAACTTCGAGTACAAAGACGTTTCTGCAAGTAAAAGACTAGAAAACATGGTCTTAGAAAGACTTACCAAACTAGAAGACAAGTATGATTTTATAGTTACCTGTGATGTGTATCTTAAAAAAGAAAACACGAGTTCTCCTCAAACAGGTTTAATTTGTGAAATTAGAGTTAACATTCCCGGAGCAACGCTCTTTGCAGGATCAAATAGCGGCTCATTAGAGGCCTCTATTGCAAAGGCTACTAGTGATGTAAAATCTCAACTACAACGTAAAAAAGAGAAAATGCAAATGCATTAACACTTATTATACTTTCGTATTTAAAAAAGACCTTGATGTAAGTATCAAGGTCTTTTTTAGTACAATTTGTTATCTGCTAAATTGATAATACCCACACTTTAAATATGCGCCCTCTAGAAAACCAACGGGATGATCTATATCGTGGTAGGTTTGCTTTATGTGGTATAGCTTCTTTTTTGCTTGTCTAGGGTTGTGGTATTAATTTTAAAAAAATCTTCAGCTCCTACCCGAGAACTGCAAGAGGCTAAAACCAGAATTCCTTTTTTTGCTGTTAGCTTCTCTCCTAGGGCTGCCAATTGTTTGTATTTTTTTTTGGCTATTACCATTTCTTTTTTACTCTTTGCAAAACTTGGAGGGTCTATAACCACAATGTCAAAACGTGTACCCTTATCAATGAGAGTCTGCATTTCTGCAAATGCATCACCAGTTATTGTTTTATGTGAGCCTTTATGCTTGTTTAATAAACCATTTGCTTTGGCTAGATCAAGTGCTTGGCTGCTTATATCAAGGCTTGTTACTTGTTTTGCTCCATTTGCAAGCGCATGTACAGAAAAACCCCCTGCATAGCTAAAAACATCTAAAACTGTCTTTTGAGCGCTTAATGCCCCTACCCTTCTTCTGTTTTCTCTGTGGTCTAGAAAATAACCTGTTTTATGGCCCTTAATTACATTTGCAGAAAAGGATATGCCATGTTCTTTAAATACAATGGTTTGATTGTCCAGAGAACCGTAAATTACGCAACCGTCTTCAAGAGTAACACTAGTATCTTGTTGTAGTTTTCTACTCAAACGTATCACTACTGTTTCAACTCCAGATACAGCGATAAGACTATCTATAATATCCTTTAAATAGGGTATCCAAATTTTACTGTACAACTTTACTACCAATACATTAGCATACACATCTGCAATACATCCTGGGAAGCCATCATTTTCTCCAAAAAGTAACCTATAGCTATTTGTTTTTGTTCTTAGCAAGGGTACTCTTAAAGCATATGCTTTTTTTATCTTTTCTGAAAAGAAAGCTTTGTTTAAGGTAGCTCCACCATCAAAATGGACCATTTTAATTCTAATTGGAGAATCTGGGTCATACAAACCAACACCTATTGCTTTGTTTTTTGAATGACTAAATATGATAGCAATATCACCTGATATTCCTTCTTTATTAATTTTTTCGATGCTGTCTGTGAAAATCCATGGATGGTTAGAGCGCACACTGCGTTCTCCAATTACACTGAGTTTAACTGCTAAAACTTTTGGGGCACCTTGGGGTAATAATTGGGTATACACTAAATATGTTTGTTTAAGTTTTTTTGGTATTTACTTTGCACCAAATCTACAAGTATGAGTACAGCAATTACAAAATAGAAAGTAGTTTTACTCATTGGCGTGACGTGGTTTCCAAATAGCTCGAGTTGGGCAAGATGTCCTGCCTCAGATAAAAGCATGATACCTACAATTAGTAAAATAAAAAGCCCTAGGACTTCATACATACGGTTCTTCTTTAGAAAATCTGTAACCTTACCACTTAACCAAATCATTACAACTCCTCCAATAACAATTGCAGTGGCCATTACCCAAAAAACATCAGTCAAGGCAATTGCTCCAAGGATAGAGTCAAAAGAAAAAATTAAATTCATGACTATTATAGAGGCAATAATCATAGACACAGATTTTGGTTTTGCATCTATTTGATTGTGAGCCTCCAAAGCCATCATGTGCATGATTTCTCTAACTGCAGTCCACATTATAAAGACCCCACCAACCAAAACAATTAAACTATGTAAGTTAAAAACGCCGGCTACAATACCCTCTAGATTAATTTCAAACAATGGGTCTTGAAAAAGTACAATTACTTTTAATAAAACAAACAGTAGTACTAGACGCAAAACGATTGCCCCAATGATACCTATTTTTCGGACCCTAGCTTGATCCTTTACTGGAGCACGCTTAGATTCAAGAGAAATATAAAGTAAGTTATCTAGCCCTAAAACACATTGTAATAAGGTTAATAGGCCAAGGGTGATGAAAGTTTTCAAGTGTAAAAAGTGCTTCCATAAAGGTCTTTTTTTGTTAGGTTTGCTAAAGTAATTTAAAACCAGTAATAGATTGTACATTAGCCAGCTACAATACGTAATCTCAACTAGAGATTAAATAATTAGCGCCTTGTTTAATAAGCAATTAATTCTTTTAATGCAGCATCAAACCTATCATTTGCTAAGTATTCCCGTTCTAAATCTGCCGCAAAGGGAATTGGAGTTTCTAATCCTGCGACACGTTTTATAGGCGCATCTAAATCTTCAAAACAATGCTCAGAGATAAGAGCAGAAATATCACTAGCAATACCCCCAAACATAGAATCTTCTTGCAGAATGATGACTTTCCCAGTCTTCTTAACAGAAGCGTATATAGTCTGTGTGTCTAGTGGAGATAAAGTTCGTAAATCTATAAGGTCTGCTTTTATAGTGGTATCACTCTCTAGGGTTTTTAATGCCCAATGCACACCCATACCATAAGTAACTATCGTTACTTGTTCTCCTTGTTGTAAAACAGCAGCTTTACCAAGAGCAAGAGTATAGTACTGCGTAGGCACTTCTTGACGAATACTGCGGTACAATGCTTTGTGTTCAAAAAATAATACTGGGTTTGGGTCTTCTATAGCCTGAGCCAGAAGCCCTTTGGCATCAAAAGGAAAGGCTGGGTATACCACCTTTAATCCTGGGGTGTGTGTAAACCAAGCTTCATTGGTTTGGCTATGAAAAGGACCAGCGCCAACCCCGGCGCCACAAGGCATACGTATTACTACATCTGCTTTTTGAGCCCAACGATAATGTGATTTTGCTAAATAATTAACAATAGGATTAAAACCAGAGGTTACAAAATCAGAAAACTGCATCTCCATAATTGCTTTATACCCGCAAATAGAAAGCCCCATGGTTGCAGAGACAATGGCTGATTCACAAATGGGTGTGTTTCTAACTCTATCCTTACCAAAAGCTTCTAGAAAGCCATCCGTGATTTTAAATACACCGCCATATTCTGCAATGTCTTGTCCAAGAATTACCGTATTGTCATGACGCTCCATGGATTGTTTTAACCCCTGGGAGATAGCGTCTATTAAACGTAGTTCTTTGGTTTGGTTATTAGGTGCTATTTCCTGATACTCGTAGTGATGGTATACATCTTTTAATTCTTGCTCTTTGTTGGCAATAATTGTTGGCTCATTAAATGCCAAATCTAAGCCATCAGTAATCTCTTTTTTAATGTCACTTTTAAAAACAGAAATATCTTTCTGGGTAAGATGTTTTTGTTCAAGTAAATAATTTTCAAAATTAATAAGAGGATCTTTAGCCTCCCATGTGTCTAACAAGTCTTGAGGTACATATTTGGTACCACTAGCCTCTTCATGACCACGCATTCTAAAGGTTTTAAATTCTAAAAGTACGGGTCTTGGATGCTCACGCATATCTTCAACAAGGGCTTGTACTTTGGTATACACCTCAATTATATTATTCCCTTCAATAATGTGAGACTCCATGCCATACCCTTTCCCTCGGTCTGCAAGATCCTTACAAAAATATTGCTCACTGGAAGGGGTTGAGAGTCCATAGCCATTATTTTCTATACAAAAAAGTACGGGTAATTGCCAAACAGAGGCAACGTTTAGTGCCTCATGAATATCTCCCTCACTGGTTCCACCCTCTCCTGTAAATACGGCACAAACCTGTTTGTTGTTTTTTAATTTGTTTGCAAGCGCTATACCATCTGCTACACCAAATTGAGGTCCTAGATGGCTAATCATACCCACGATGTTAAATTCCTGAGTTCCGAAATGAAAACTCCTATCACGGCCTTTAGTAAAGCCATTGGCTTTTCCTTGCCACTGAGAGAATAGTCTTGATAAAGGTATTTCTCGAGTTGTAAACACACCTAGATTACGGTGCATCGGCAAAATATACTCTTCTTTGTTTAAAACAGCTGTAATACCTACAGATATGGCTTCTTGCCCAATACCACTAAACCACTTAGATATTTTACCCTGACGTAATAAAATCAGCATTTTCTCCTCAATTAATCGAGGCTTTAACATCGATTTGTAAAGAAAAACCAACCTATCTTTAGTGATATTCTGAGTTTGGTAATCGAAATTAATTTTTGACGCTGCTTGCAAGCTCATAGATGTTTGTATAAGATTTCAAATGTATAAAAAAAGAAAATGCTCAAATTGAATAAATACATTTTTTTCAAACACGAATATAACCTTCGTATTTTAATATATTTGTATGTAAATTTTTAGCTCATGAATAAAATTCCAAGTGTAGATTTGGCAGACTTCTTAAGCGAAGACCCTAATCGTAAACAAAAATTTGTAAATGAAATTGGCACTGCCTATGAAAACATTGGCTTTGTATCACTAAGAAGCCATTTTTTAGATGATGCTCTTGTTTCAGATCTCTACAAAGAAGTAAAAGCATTTTTCGCGCTAGATTTAGCAAAGAAAAAGCAGTATGAAATTGAGGGCCTCTCAGGACAGCGAGGTTATGTCTCTTTTGGTAAAGAACATGCCAAAGGAAAAAAAGAGGGAGATTTAAAAGAGTTCTGGCATTTCGGCCAAGAGCCAAGTGAGGATGCAAACCTCACAGAGGTGTATCCAGAAAATGTGCAGGTAGATGAGCTCCCAAATTTTAATGCCACTGGTATGCAGGCATATCGAATGCTTGAAAAAACAGGAATCTATGTACTTAGAGCTTTAGCGCTATACATTGGTGTAGATGAATTCTATTTTGACCACTGGGCATCAAACGGAAATAGTATCTTAAGACCTATCCACTACCCTCCTATTACCAAAGAACCAGAAGGAGCCGTAAGAGCTGGAGCACATGGAGATATAAATCTCATAACCTTGCTTATGGGAGCATCATCAGGAGGACTACAAGTATTGCGGAAAGACGGCGTATGGATAGATGCAATCCCTCAGGAAGATGAGCTAGTGATTAATGTTGGAGACATGCTAGAGAGACATACAAATAACAAATTACGCTCTACAATACACAGAGTTGTAAATCCTCCCAAAGAACAGTGGGATAGCCCTCGGTTTTCAATTCCGTTTTTCATGCACCCAAGGGGTGATATGGATTTAAGCTGCATGGACTTATGTATTGATGAGCAACATCCAAAATCATTTGATGATATTATGGCCGGTGATTTTTTAATACAACGTTTAATTGAAATTGGACATTTAAAAAAATAACCGTGGATTTAAAAGACCAACTTAAAAAGCTATATCCAGAACACGTTGAAATCACCCCACCAGTTGTACTGAAAGACCAAAAAGTTTGGATACAAAAGGATCCGTTACTTTGTAAGTATGAAAAACGAAAAGGAAAACCCACCACAATCATAGAAGGATATACGGGTGCCCCGAGTGATTTTAAACAACTTGCAAAGCAGATCAAGCAACTCCTTAGTGTGGGTGGAAGCTTTAAAAATGAGCAAATAATCATTCAAGGAGATTATAGAGATCAAATAATGAATTTTTTACAAACAAAAGGTTTTAAAACAAAACGTGTTGGCGGATAAATAGATTTCTTAATGCCACCAAAACAAATATAGTACCCCTTTAAAATATAATTTTAAAATACAACTCTTGAGAGCAATTACCCAAAGTGAACTTATATTAAATGCAGATGGTAGTATTTATCATTTAAATTTAAAACCTGCAGATATAGCTACTACTATTATCACAGTTGGTGATCCAGATAGAGTTACAGAGGTCTCAAAATATTTTGATACCATAGAATTTAAACAACATAAAAGAGAGTTTAAAACCCATACAGGCATCTATAAAGGCAAAAGAATTACGGTAATCTCTACAGGTATTGGCACAGACAACATAGATATTGTTTTTAATGAGTTGGACGCACTGGTAAATATTGATTTTAGTACAAGAACTATAAAAAAAGAACATACTACCCTAACTTTTATTAGAATTGGCACAAGTGGCGCCATACAAGAAAATATACCTATAGATAGTTTTTTGATTTCAGAAAAAGCAATAGGGTTTGATAATTTACTTCGTTTCTATGACACCGGTAGTCTTCTAGATGACGGCTTCTCTGATGCATTAAAAATTCACTGTAAATGGAGCCCTAAAAACGCTTCCCCTTATGTGGTAAATGCAAGTAAAAAATTACTTTCAGATTTTAACGCCACTATATTTAGTAGGGGTTGCACGGCAACTAATGTTGGCTTTTATGGACCACAAGGAAGGACACTTCGCCTTAAGGTAAAAGACGAAAACTTAAATAATAACCTTGCCTGTTTTGAGTATCAAGGTGTTAAAATCACTAATTTAGAAATGGAAACCTCTGGTATATATGGACTAGCGGCATTATTAGGCCATCAAGCTATTTCACTAAATGCTATTTTAGCCAATAGAGCTACTCAAACCTTTAGCGCTTCTCCAAACAAAACAGTTGCCAGATTAATTACAACAACTCTTAATATTATAGCCAATAAAGTATAAATCTTGTATTTTTACAAGGCTATCAAATTACCCTTTAAATGATGCTGGTTATTCTATGAAAAATTTTAAAATTGGTGGTGTCCCAGAGCACTTTAACCTCCCTTGGTACCTAACTTTAAAAAACAAAGAGTACCAGGATAAAAATATCAACTTACGTTGGAAAGACTACCAAGGTGGTACTGGGGAGATGTGTAACGCCCTTCGTGGTGGTGAGATTGATATGGCGGTTATTTTAACCGAAGGTATTGTAAGAGATATTACCAAAGGAAATCCCAGTAAAATTGTACAAGTTTTTATCGATTCTCCTTTAATTTGGGGAATTCATGTGGCTAAAAATAGCCACTACACCTCTATTAAAGACTTAAAAGGAACAAAAGCTGCTGTTAGCAGATATGGTTCAGGGTCACACTTAATGTCTTATGTTAATGCTGAGAATCAAGGCTGGAATATAGAAAAAGAGCTTGATTTTGAAGTCATTGAAAATCTAGAGGGTGCCCTTAAAAACCTTCCAAAAGGGAAAGGTGATTATTTTATGTGGGAGAAATTTACTACGAAACCATATGTAGACAATGGCCCATTCAAATTATTAGGAGAGTGCCCTACTCCTTGGCCTTGTTTTGTAATAGCCGTAAGAAATGATATATTAGAACAAGACCCTACTGCTGTAAAGGATATTTTGAGTATCATTAACAATACTACCAAAAAATTTAAGCAAACTCCTGGAGTGGATCTTCTAATTGCCGACAGATACAAACAAAAAATTGAAGATGTACAACAGTGGCTATCTCTCACCCAGTGGAGTCAAAAACAGCTTTCAATTAATGATCTTGGGCATGTTCAAGAAAAGTTAATGCAGTTAGAATTAATTGAAAACATCGTTTCACAAGATAAAATTCTACTCGGTTTATAACCTAAATACCTGTTTGTGAATTTCTTATTTATTTTGATTTTCAAATCATTTATATGCTATTATTTTTTTTATGCTACCCTACGCAACCCTTTATCTTATTGTTCATCTAATATGAGTAAGCGACAAAAACATGAACACATTTCTTATTATTTTAGCCTCTCTAATAGCGACCACTTTCTTTTTGTTACACTTTAGTTGTAACGATACTACAGAGCCTTCAAAAAAAGATAAAGAGTAAGTTTTTTTTTAAGTAAGTATAGTTTAAGACTACCAGCTATTGATTCTTTAGAATCAATAGCTTTTTTATTTTTTTTTTTACCAGGAAATTGGTTTTTGCCCTTGGGCTACTAAGAACTCATTTGTTAAGCTAAAGTGCTTGTTTCCAAACCAGTACCCCCTATTTGCGCTAAGTGGTGATGGGTGTCCACTTGTAAACACAACATGTTTTGTAGTATCTATATTTTTTGCTTTTTTCATAGCAAAACCTCCCCATAATAAAAAGACAATTCCTTGTTTATGTATAGATATTTCAGATATAATAGCATCTGTAAAATTCTCCCAGCCTTTGTTTTGATGACTTGCAGGTTTATGAGCTTCTACTGTTAACGTTGCATTTAACAAAAGTACTCCTTGGGTTGCCCACCGGTCTAAATTTCCAGATTTGGGTACAGTTATACCTAAATCACTTTTTAGTTCTTTAAAAATATTTATAAGTGATGGAGGATGCGCAGTAGTATCTTTCACAGAAAAACTCAGCCCATTGGCCTGCCCTATACCATGATAGGGATCTTGGCCTATAATAACTACACGCAACTCATTAAAACAGGTTTGGTGTAGGGCTTTAAATATATCTTCTTTGGCAGGATAACAAGTAGCCTCTCGATAGGCTTTATCCACAAATGAGCTTAAAGACTTAAAATAATCTTTGCTAAATTCTTCTTGTAAAATAGGTAGCCACGTTGGGGAAATATTAACATGCATTATGTGTATTTTTGTGTTCTAAAATTACTTCTTTTGTTAATTATTGGAAAGTAATTATTGAAAATATAACAACCCCCTTGTTTACAAGTATGATTAAAATTGATTCCAAAACCCTTGAAGATTTAGAGTTCCCTGCTGTATTGCAGCAGGTTTCAGATTTTTGCATCACAGATCCTGGTAAACAAAGAGTACTTTCCATTAAGCCTTTTGAAGATAAAGAGTACATCCAAAGTGCTTTACAACAAGTTAAAGAATACACCGCCTCTTTTGGTAGTGACGCTCCCGTACCCAATCACGGCTTTGAACCTATTTTTAAAGAATTACAATTACTAGACATAGAAAACAGTTCACTGGATATTTCTGGATTTAGAAAAATGTTAACCATTTGCCAGACTGCCCAAACGCTACTAAAGTTTTTTAAAAAATTTGAAGAGTTTTATATTCACTTAAACCAAAATGCCGATACCATAGACTATCGTGCAAATATAGCTACAGAAATTCAAGCTATTTTTAATAAATATGGAGAACTCAGAGATGATGCCTCTGTGCAATTATCTCAAATTCGAAAAAGGCTAAATGTAGTAAAAGGACAAGTAAACTCCTCTTTTGGTAAAGCCTTAACAAGATATATTGGCAACGATTACCTTGATGAGATACGAGAATCTGTGGTAGAGAATAGACGTGTTTTGGCGGTAAAGGCTATGTATAGACGTAAAGTCAGAGGTACCGTGCTTGGCACTTCAAAAACTGGTAGTATTGTTTACATGGAACCCCAAGAAACCTTTGAGTTTACTACAGAGTTGAGTAATTTAGTATATGAAGAACTTGAAGAAATTAAACGTATTTTAAAAATGCTTACGGAGTATGTGAGGCCCTATACCCCTCTTCTTGCAGCTTATCAAGATTATTTAATACACGTAGACACCGTATCTGCAAAAGCTAAGTATGCCGTTGAGATTAATGGAGTATTACCCCTTATAACAACACAACGAAGACTCTCTTTAGTAAACGCATACCATCCTTTATTATACACAGCAAACAAAAAACGAAAAGAAAAAACCTATCCTCAAAGTATTGCACTTAACCAACAAGGGCGTATTATTGTTATTTCTGGGCCTAATGCAGGAGGAAAAAGTATTACCTTAAAAACGGTTGGTTTATTACAAGTAATGCTACAAAGTGGTTTTTTAGTTCCCCTGCAAGCAGATAGTGAAATGTGCTTGTTTGACCGTATACTTACAGATATTGGTGATAATCAATCTATAGAGAATCACTTAAGCACTTATAGTTACAGATTAAAAAAGATGAATCATTTTTTGCGTAAATGCAATAAAAACACGCTTTTTTTAATTGATGAATTTGGTACCGGCTCAGACCCAGAACTTGGTGGTGCACTTGCTGAAACGTTCTTGGAGGTGTTTTACGAGCGAGAAGCTTTTGGAATTATAACCACTCACTATGCTAATTTAAAACTCTTAGCAAATGAACTTCCTCATGCCGTGAATGCTAATATGCTGTTTGATAGTAAAACCCTTGAGCCTCTTTATAAACTTTACCTAGGTGAGGCAGGAAGTTCTTTTACATTTGAAGTTGCTCAAAAAAACGGAATACCATACAGCCTTATTAACAGGTCCAAAAAAAAGGTAGAAGGCGGTAAAATACGCTTTGATAAATCTATAGCAGACCTACAAAAAGAACGGTCAAAATTGCGAAAAAACTCTGAATATCTTGAGAGCTCTGCTCAAAAGGCCAAAAAGAAAGAGAAAGAGTTAGAGGCTGTTAATGTAAAGGTGAAAGACAAGCTAGAGAGTTATCAGGAGCTGTATGATAGCAACCAAAAATTAATTGCTATTGGTAAGAAGTTTGACCAAATCTCTGAAAAATATCATAATAACAAAAAGAAAAAACTGTTACAGGAAGAGCTCTTTAAACTAGTAATGGTGGAAAACAGCAAACGTAAGAAAATAGCCCCAAAACAAAAAAAAGAGGTTACAACAAAACAACGTATCACCCAACAAGAGGTAGATATAAAAGTTGAAGAAATACGAACTCGTAAAAAGAAAGAAAAAGCGGCTGCAAAAAAAGCGCCACCACCTGTAGCCAAAGTAACCTTAAAAGTTGGTGATAGAGTACGTATGCTAGATGGTAAGGCAATAGGCACTATAGACACCATAGAAAAGAAAAAAGCCATTGTTAACTATGGTATTTTCACCACTAACGTAAATCTAGATGCCTTAGAAAAAGTATCTTAATGCATTGAATATAAATAACATTCTCATTGTTACGCGGTAATGACTATTTTTGAGCGGTATGAATAAACAATCAACACACAGTATTATTCTTTTTGATGGTGTTTGCAACTTATGCAACGGAGCCGTTAATTTTGTGATAAAAAGAGATCCCGGAAATGTGTTTAAATTTGCTCCTCTCCAAGAAAAACAAGGAGCCTTATTGTTAAAAACGCATGCTATCGATATCCAAAAGCTAGAATCTATAGTGCTTATCGAGAATGAAAAGGTGTATATAAAGTCTTCTGCGGCGCTCCGTATTACAAAAAAATTATCAGGTCTTTGGCCCCTATTTTTTGTACTTCTCATCATACCCAGCTTTATTAGAGATGGTATTTATGATATTATTGCCAAAAACCGTTACAAGTGGTTTGGCAAAAAAGAGCAGTGTATGATACCAACACCGGGCTTAATAGAAAAGTTTTTATAGTATAAAAAGGTGTTGTTTTATTAAATAAGAAAAAAATATACATTTTCTCAAAATGAGTAGTATTTTTACAGCATAAACTAAAAAAATGGATTATCAAATAGTATTAGATAAAGTAATAAGTATATCAAGCGAATATGGCATCAAAGTAATAGGCGCCATTGCCATTTGGATTATAGGTTCATGGACAATTAAAAAACTAATGAAGGCTGCAAATGCCCTTATGGACAAAAGCCATTATGATGAGAGTTTAAAAAAATTCTTACTAAACCTAGCTAGTATTGTGCTAAAAGTGTTGCTTGTACTTTCCATATTGGGTAATCTGGGCATTCAAACCACCTCATTTGCTGCTGTACTTGCCTCTGCAGGATTGGCCATAGGTCTAGCCCTGCAAGGATCACTTTCTAATTTTGCAGGCGGTGTGATGTTAATGATATTCAAGCCTTTTAAAATTGGAGATTTTATAGAAACTCAAGGTAAAAAAGGGACAGTCAAAGAAATTGAGATTTTTACCACCAAAATTGTTGGACCTGGAAATCATTTAATAATCATACCAAATGGTAATTTATCTAATGGTAGTATCACAAACTACACCTGTGAGGGCACAAGACAAGTACGACATGTAATTGGCGTGTCTTATGATGCTGATATCAAAAAAACAAAAGAAGTTTTATTAAACGTACTTACCTCTCAAAAAAATATTTTACAAGATCCTGCTCCAAGTATAGATGTTGTTGAATTGGCTGATAGCTCTGTAAATTTTGCGGTCAGGGGCTGGGTTAAATCTGAAGATTTCTGGCAGGTTTATTGCACAACTTTAGAAGAAGCAAAAATAGCTCTTGATGCAGCAGGTATAGAAATTCCTTACCCGCATAGTGTTGAAATTCAAAAATAATAATACCCTTGTAGTCATAAAAAAAGGCGGTCTTTAGAGACTGCCTTTTTTTATATGGTTTAATAGTAGCTTATTTGTTATAAGTATCATCCCAATTCTTTACTTTAGGATCTCCCAATTTACCTTGAGATTTTGCAACTAACATAGATACCGTTGCATCACCAGTTACATTTATAACTGTTCTACACATATCTAAAGGTCTGTCTACGGCAAATATTAACGCGAGTCCAGCCTCAGGAATACCTGCATACCCCAATACTCCAACAAGCATTACCATGCCAGCACCAGGAACTGCCGCAGATCCAATAGAGGCTAGTGTTGCAGTTGCAATGATACCCAGTTGTGTTGCGAAACTTAAATCCATACCAAAGGCTTGTGCTATAAAAACCGCTGCAACTGCCTGGTATAAACTTGTTCCATCCATATTAATGGTGGCTCCAATTGGTAACACAAAACTAGAAACCTCCTCCTCTACTCCTAAATGCTCTGTTACACGCTCCATAGTCACGGGAAGCGTTGCTGCACTACTACTAGTAGAAAATGCCAACAACTGCGCAGGAGCAATTCCGTTCAAGAAAAACTTTGGTGACTTTTTAGTAAATACCTTTACAAGTACTATATAAAATACTACCATTAATAGTAAACCAAAAACTACAGAAACCGCATACATACCCAGGGCTGCAAATAAATCTGCACTTGGGGCTTCCACAACTAATGCAGCCATTAATGCAAATACACCATAGGGAGCCGCTAGCATAATTAAATCTACCATTTTTAAAATAACCTCATTAAGCCCGTCAAAAAATTCTTTGACAGTCTTTGCTTTTTCCTCTGGAATTAAAATTAATGAGATTCCAAAAAACACTGCAAAGAAGATAACTTGTAACATATTTCTGTTACTTGAGGCAGCATTTACAATATTACTTGGTACTAAATCTATAAGCGCCTGAAGAGGACCAGCATCTTTTTGTGCTGCGGCAGCTTGAAGCTTTGCATCTGCATCACCGCCATAGGCTTCAACAAGTTCATTACGTGTGTTTTCATTAATTGTTTTTCCAGGCTGTATTAAACTTACCACAGTAAGCCCTATAGATACTGCAATTACTGTTGTTATTACATATATAGAAATTGTCCGCATGCCCATTTTAGACAAACTTGAAATGTCCTTGAGGTCTGAAATACCCTTGATTAAAGCCGCCAAAATAAGTGGAATTGCGATGAGTTTTAAAGAACTTATAAATATAGTTCCGAAGGGTTTGATCCAATCTCCAATAAATGAAGCGCCCCAATCAAAATTAGTGAGCAATAGCGCAAAGAGCACTCCCACTAACATACCTAAAAGGATTTTCCAATGTAATGCTAATTTTTTCATATACTGTAGTTGATAATAAAATTAAAGTGGATACTAAACTTACAATTTAGATAATTTATTGGCTAACCAAAAATCTGCAATAGTCAAGGCCGCCATGGCCTCTACTATAGGTACAGCTCTTGGAACAACACAAGGATCATGACGTCCTTTGCCTTGCATTTCTACTTTTTCACCTTTGCTGTTTATAGTTTGTTGTTTTTGCATTACGGTGGCTACGGGTTTAAAAGCTACCTTAAAATAGATATCCATACCATTACTTATACCTCCTTGAATACCTCCAGATAGATTGCCTTTGGTAGTCCCGTCTTGATTAAAAAGATCGTTATGCTCGCTTCCTTTCATGGTGGCCCCCTTAAAGCCGCTACCAAACTCAAATCCTTTGACTGCGTTTATAGAGAGCATTGCTTTGCCTAGTTGTGCATGTAATTTATCAAAAACAGGCTCGCCTAAACCCACAGGAACATTTTGTATAACACAACTAACGGTACCTCCTATTGTGTCACCTTGTTTTTTAATTTCTTTTATTTTAGCAATCATTTTAGAGGCCGTTTGTGCATCTGGACATCGTACAACGTTACTATCTATTGTATTAAAATCTAACGCTTGATATGGCGAATCTAATACTATATCCCCAACAGAAGACACATATCCAGTTATAGATATGGAACCTAATAACTGACTTGCAAGGGCTCCTGCCGCTACCCTACATGCTGTTTCACGGGCAGAAGAGCGTCCACCGCCTCTGTAATCACGGTGGTTGTATTTTTTATCGAAGGTATAATCTGCATGGCTAGGTCTGTAACTATCTTTAATGTCAGAGTAGTCTGCAGATTTTTGATTGGTATTTTCTATAATAAAACCAATAGGGGCGCCTGTTGTTTTACCCTCAAATATTCCTGAGAGAAAACGCACGGTATCTGTTTCCTTACGCTGGGTGACAATAGCAGACTGCCCAGGTCTTCGGCGCATCATTTGATTTTCAATGGAATTAAGGTCTATAGATACTCCAGCAGGGCAGCCATCAATGACACCTCCAATAGCCTCTCCATGTGATTCTCCAAAGGTGGTTAGTTTAAAAAAATTTCCGAAGGTATTACCAGCCATATCTATCTGTTGTAACAAATGTAATTTTTAAGGTTCAATACAAAAAAGGAAAGGTACTATTTTGTTAGAAAATATAGGGTGAAAATTTTCTTAAAACACCTACTAGGTAGATATTTGGCAACTATATTTGTAGAAAATTGTTGGTTTGAAAAAAGGTATCAAAGTATTTAAAATTATTAGTTCTCTAGAAGCCGTATCATTTATTGTGCTGCTTTGTGTTGCAATGCCTTTAAAATACATTTGGGATATGCCACTAATGGTTCAAGTAGTGGGTATGGCACATGGTGTTTTGTTTATGCTATACATTGTTTTTGCAATGTATGCTTGGCGCGTGTTACAGTGGAGTGTTAAAAAACTTATGATAGCTATTATCTGTTCTGTGGTGCCTTTTGGCCCTTTTTATGTAGAACGAAATTTCTTATAATACCAAAAAAAAGAATTTCAATACAAGTATTAAAAAAGCTTTTAAATAAGTGTTTTTGCAAAATTACTTAGCAATATTTACAGCTCTAGTTTCTCTAATTACTGTTACTTTTACTTGACCTGGATAGGTCATGTCTGTTTGGATTTTTTGTGAAATTTCAAAAGATAATTGGGCTGCTTTATCATCAGATACCTTCTCACTCTCTACCATAACTCTTAACTCTCTGCCTGCTTGTATCGCATAGGCTTTATTTACACCACCAAAACCAAAGGCAATATCCTCAAGGTCTTTTAAGCGCTGTATATAACTATCAAGCACTTGGCGTCTTGCACCAGGTCTAGCTCCACTAATAGCATCACAAACCTGTATTATTGGTGAGAGTAAGCTTGTCATTTCTATTTCATCATGGTGAGCACCAATTGCATTACACACATCAGGTTTCTCTCCATACTTTTCTGCCCATTGCATCCCTAGAATTGCATGAGGTAGCTCTGTTTCTGTCTCTGGAACTTTACCAATATCGTGCAGCAGTCCTGCTCTTTTAGCCAGTTTTGGGTTTAAACCAAGTTCGCTAGCCATAACCCCACAAAGCTTAGCAACCTCTCTGGAGTGCTGTAATAAGTTTTGACCGTAGGAAGAGCGGTATTTCATTCTACCAACTGCTTTAATAAGTTCTGGTTGTAGGCCATGAATTCCTAAATCAATAACCGTACGTTTACCAACCTCGATGATTTCTTCCTCTATTTGTCTAGTTGTTTTCTTTACAATTTCTTCAATTCTTGCTGGGTGTATTCTGCCGTCTGTTACTAGTTTATGTAACGATAATCTAGCTACTTCTCTTCTTACACTATCAAAACAAGAAAGGATAATTGCCTCGGGGGTGTCATCCACAATAATTTCTACTCCAGTGGCAGCCTCAATAGCTCTAATATTTCTTCCCTCACGACCAATAATACGCCCTTTTACATCATCGCTCTCTAAATTAAACACTGAGACGCAGTTTTCTACGGCCTCTTCTGTACCAATACGTTGTATGGTGCTAATGATGATTTTCTTGGCCTCTTGCTGTGCGGTCATCTTGGCCTCCTCTACAGAGTTTTGTATGTACCCCATGGCCGCTGTTTTTGCCTCATCCTTTAGGGTCTCAATTAATTGATTTTTTGCCTCATCTGCAGATAGACTTGATATAACCTCTAACTGTTCTACTTGGTTTTTATGCATTCTGTCTAAATCGAGTTGCTTTTTCTCAATAAAAACCAAACGTTCGGTGTAAGATTTCTTTTTGTTTTCTAGCTCATCGTTAAATTTTTTACTCTTGGCCAACTCACTTGATATTTGAGATTCTTTGTCTCTTGTTCGTTTCTCTGCCTCTACCATCTTTTTTTCTCGAGAATTGATCACTTTTTCATGCTCTGATTTAAGTTCAATAAAGCGCTCTTTGGCCTGTAGCATCTTATCTTTCTTTAGAGACTCTCCATCTTTCTCAGCATTTTTAATGATACTTGCTGCTTCTTTTTTTGCTGACGCTATTGCGGTAGCTGCATTGTTTTTCTCTAACATTTTGGCTATAATAAAGCCAACTATTAATGCTACTACTGCCGTTATTATGATTGTGACTATATTGTCCATGTTTTTTTTTTAAGGTTAATAGACTAAAAAATTAGCTATTAGTTATTATACATATTTGCTCTAATTATAAGCATAAAAAAACCTACATCAATATTTGATTTGCGTAAACTCCTTTAAATAAAGTTTAGGACTAATAAGCTGATCAAGAATCCGCACAAAGACGGCGCGCTTTTACAACTTTAACTCATCCTTCTCAAAAGAATCTCTGTTGAGTTTACCAAAATGTATATTAATGTAGGCAGTAACCTATTTGTAGGTAAAGAACGTTACGATAGTTGGTCTTGTAATAAGTCATTTAGTGCTTTAATTTTATGCACTATTGTTTCTCCACCTTCTACCGTTTCAATATTTTTTTGCTCTACTTGGGTTGCAAAATGCAATGCCGACATGGCAAGAACATCTTGCTTGTCTCTAACTGCGTAGCTACTTTCAAACTTTTTAATCATTCCATCTATTTTCTTAGCGGCTTTTCTAAGGCCTTCTTCTTGATCTGGATGTATTGTTAATGGGTACACCCTGTCTGCTATAGAAAGTTTAATTTTTAATTGGTTTGACATAACGTGTTGCTATTGAGAAAGATGTGTAATACACTGATCAATTTCCCGAACAAGAGCATTTATTTTGAGTTTTGTATCTCGTTTATATTGGTCGCTGCCAAGCATCGAATTTGCCAATTTCAAAGAACTGCATGTTGTTTTTAATTCTGAAATTTCAGAAGAAAACTTACTTTGCTGCTCCTTCAATAGTATGATCTGCTGCTCTAAAGAGGCTTTATCTTGTGTAAGTTGTGAATACTTATCCAAGAGTTTACTAATCTTATCTTCTAGAGAATCAACTTGTTCTATAATAGAACTCATACATTGGGTATTTCAATACTATTACTACAAAGTTAACCGACACTATGTAATAAACAAACTCTTTTGCATTAATTTTTGTTTTATTGAAAGACTATCACAATATTTGTGTACCACTTCCCTTTATAGTAGACAGATTTAAGCATATTATGAACCCATTACGTATTCTACTAGTTTTTTTAGTATTTCAATTACAAGCCCAAAATATCATTGACCCAAATTATTTTTCCAACCCTCTAGAGATACCCATGGTACTCTCTGGAAGTTTTGGAGAGTTGCGCAGCAATCATTTTCATAGCGGTCTAGATATTAAAACCCAACAAAGAAGCGGTATTCCAATATATGCCCCTGCAGATGGATACGTAAGCAGAATTAAAGTAGGACATTACGGGTATGGTAAGGCGTTATACATAAAACATACTAACGGTTATAGCACAGTGTATGCCCATCTTCAAAAATATGAAGCCACCATACAAGACTTTGTAAAACAAAATCAATACAAAAAAGAGCGGTATGAGATTGAACTTTTCCCAACGGAAAGTGAACTCTTAGTTAAAAAAGGAGATCTTATTGCCTACACGGGTAATTCTGGAAGTAGTGGCGGCCCACATCTACATTATGAAATAAGAGATTCTTACTCTAGACCCATGAATCCAATGCTATTTGGCTTAGAAATTCCAGATAGCAAAAACCCTATTGTTACTTCTATTTTTGCCTACCCCTCTGGTGGCGATGCATCGGTAAATAAATCTGTAGAGCCTGTAAAGTTAAGACTCATAAAACAAAGAGATGGTACATATAAAACCGAAAGAATTAGTGCCTACGGAAAAATTGGTTTTGGTGTTGCATCCACAGATCAACAAAATGGCGCCTACAATAAAAACGGTGTATACCGCATAAAGACATCTTACAACGGCAAACCCAAAATAGATATTAAATTTGAAAAATTCTCCTTTGATGAAACACGTTATTTAAATAGGTATATTGATTACACCTACTATAAAGAACACAAAATTAAAATCCAAAAGTTGTTTCGCCAAACAAACAATCCTTTGAGTATTATTACCCAAGAAGATAATAACGGCTTTGTTAATGTAGCAGATGGTTTTTCTTCTAATTTCACCATAGAAATAGAAGACTACCAGGGTAATTTAGCGCAAATAACCGTTCCAGTTACAGGAAATAAAGATAGTCTTGTGGTTAAAAAACAAATACCAAAAGACCTGCAATACGTACCTGCTGTCAGCTCAAGTACTATCCAAAGAGGTGTTTTCACTATAGATGTTCCCAAAAACGCCTTTTACCAAGGCACTTATCTTGATATTAAAACATCTGGCGATACCCTACATTTACATAGAGATATCATACCTGTACATAAAAATATTTCCATAAGCATGGATATCAGCAATTACAACACCTCAGATAAAAACAAACTCTATATTGCAAGACAAGCCTATAAAAACACATCTTATTATACCACAACAAGAAGAGAAAACGATATCCTTACTGCAAAAACTAGAATCCTTGGTTCTTATTCACTTTTCATGGACACCATTGCCCCTTCTATAAAGGCGGCTAATTTTAAAGACGGAAAATGGATAAGCAACAACAAAACATTAAAAATTAATATTGAAGATAGCCATAGTGGTATAAGCAGTTACAGAGCAACACTAAACGGCAGGTTTATATTGATGGAATATAATTACAAAAAAGACGTTTTAACCTATGACTTCAGTGATCATATTGTCACTGATACTCAAAACAATTTAAGATTAATTGTAACCGATAATGTTGGAAATAGCACTACATTTGAGGCTATATTTTTCAGAAAAAAACTTTAATATTCGCTTTGAAAACACAGATCAAATTTCTACTAATTTTCTCAATTTTATATTCTAGTGTACTTTGGGCTCAAAAGGCAACTGTTAGGGGAGTGATACTTGATGTATTTGACCAGCCAATACCTAGTGTTAATATTACCTTTGGTAATTCAGGTGCAATTTCAGACCTAGATGGTTATTATCTTATTGAGATTACTGCAAACACACCGGTAGAGCTTACCTATAGCCATATTGGTCATAAAAATGTACAAGCAACATTAAATTTGTCTAAAAACGAGGATTATGAATTAAATCCTGTTATGAAGACAGATATAGAACAAATTGCAACAGTTGTTATCTCAGGAAGAGAAAACAAACGAGTAGAAGGAATAACGACTCTAAGCCCGGAGGCAATAAGAAGAATGCCCTCTGCCATAAGCGGAGTAACAAGCCTACTTACCTCATTGCCAGGAATAAATAGCAACAACGAGCTTAGCACTCAGTATGCTGTGCGAGGAGGTAACTATGATGAAAACCTAGTTTATGTTAATGAAATTGAAGTGTACAGACCTTTTTTAATAAGAAGTGGACAACAGGAAGGATTGAGTTTTGTAAACGATGATCTTACCTCTAGTGTAGATTTCTCTGCAGGTGGGTTTCAAGCAAAATTTGGAGACAAACTCTCCTCTGTTCTAGATATTAAATACAGAAAACCCACAGATTTGCAAGCAAGTTTAGATGCCAGTTTACTTGGAGTTAGTGTTTCAGCAGGTGGTATCTCAGATGACGGAAAGTTTACTGGTATTTTAGGATTACGCTATAGAGATAATAGTTTGTTTGTAAACGCTAAAGAAACCCAAACAAATTTTAAACCTACTTTTTTAGATGCTCAAACCTATCTTAGCTACAAGTTTAATAATAATCTTGAAATCGGTTTTTTAGGAAATATTGCCATAAACAAATACAGCTATAAACCCCTTACAAGGCAAACCAATTTTGGAACACTTGCAGACCCTGTTGCGCTATTGGTATTTTATGACGGGCAAGAAGAAGATAAGTATGATACCTATTTTGGCGCCTTAAAGGCAACCTATGTGGCCTCTCAAAATTATACAGCAAAGTTTATTGGGTCTGTATATCAAACCCAGGAGCAAGAATACTTTGATATTTTAGCCCAATATAGATTAGGAGAGGTAGATACCAGTATTGGTAGTGAAAACTTAGGAGAGGTTACTTTTAGTGAAGGGATTGGCTCTCAACTTACACATGCAAGAAACAACCTTGATGCCTTGATTGTAAATTTAGAGCATAAAGGGAATGCTACTATTGGAGAAAATGAAATTGAATACGGAGTAAAATTTACACATGAAGATATTAGAGATCGTGTACAAGAATACGAGATTATAGATTCTGCAGGTTTTTCTATTAGGCCTCCTCTTGTAGATTTCGAAAATCTACAACCCTATGAACCTTTCACATCTGAAATTGTTCCCTACACAAATATACGTGCTCAAAATGACGTTCAGATAAATAGATTAAGTGGTTACGGACAATGGAGCCGGAGAACAACTATTGGTAGCAGTGATCTTTGGCTTAATGCTGGTGTTAGAGCGCATAATTGGAGTGTAAGTGGGCAAGACATACAAAGCATCACTCAAACAGTTTTTAGCCCAAGAGGGCAAGTAAGTCTTAAACCAAATTGGAGCAGGGATATGCTTTTTAGGCTTTCAGGTGGTGTGTACCAACAACCTCCTTTTTATAGAGAATTAAGAGATTCTACAGGAACTGTAAGACCTGGTGTGAAGGCGCAAAAATCGATTCATATAGTTTTAGGTAATGATTACAGTTTTGATTTATGGGACAGACCATTTACTCTTAACTCTGAAGTGTATTACAAGAAACTTACAGATGTAAACCCTTACACCCTAGATAATGTAAGAATACGTTATAGAGCCTCAAACAACGCTGTTGCATATGCCTATGGGTTAGATTTGCGTTTGGCAGGAGAGTTTGTTCTAGGAACAGAGAGTTGGATTAGTCTTGGGTATTTAAAAACAGAGGAAAACATTGACGATAAAGGATATATTTTTAGACCTACAGATCAACGTTTAAAAATAGGAATGTTATTTCAAGATTATGTTAAGGTGGTTCCAAATTTAAAAGGATACCTAAACCTGCAATACAATACAGGGCTTCCTGGAGGCTCTCCTAGCTACGCAGACCCTTATAATTTCCAAGAACGCTTGCCAGATTACAAAAGAGTAGACTTGGGAGTATCTTATGTACTTATTGATGCAACAAAACCAAAACAAGAAGGAGTGTTTCAATACTTTAAAGAACTTACTCTTGGCGCAGAAATATTCAACATTTTTGATGTCCAAAATTCTATATCAAATACATTTGTAAGAGATGTCTATACCAAGGTGCAGTACTCCATACCCAACTATTTATCTCCAAGGGTATTTAATGTACGTTTAACCGCTAAATTTTAAGCTATGCATATTGCAAAAAGATTTGGTTTTTATGGGTTTGGATTTGTCATTGGCCTACTACTTTTGTTTTTCTTTTTAAACGGAAAAAAAGCCGGTTGTGATTATGGTCCAGATGCACGTACTTTAAAAAATATTAAAATCAAACAAAGAGTATTCTCTAACCAAAGCCTTCAAGTCTTAAAAAAAAATAATCTTGACACCTCGGCCGTATCCCTCCTTTTAAGGATTGGAGATGTTAATTTTGGAGAGAGTAATACAAAGCTAGACTCTTGTAAAGTTTATGTAATTGAGGGTTTTATTAATAAAATAAACTTAAAAATGAGGGTGCAAAATTGTAATAAAACCGCTACAATAACATCTATTGTAAAACAATAAACCAATGCATTTAGATAATCCACACAGAAACCCTTACAATTTTGAAACCTTAATTCAAACCAACCAAGAACTAGAAGCATTTGTTTTTACCAACGAGCATGAAATTCAAACGATTGATTTTGCTAATCCAAAGGGTGTGTTTCAGCTAAATAAAGCCTTGTTGTTACATCATTACAAACTAGATCATTATGAGCTGCCTATCGGGCATTTATGTCCTGCAGTACCAGGAAGAGCAGATTACTTATGCCATGTTAAAACATTGCTTGATGAGCGCATAACCGGAAGTAGTGACACTGCAAGCTACAAAGTCTTAGATATTGGAGTAGGTGCAAACTGCATCTACCCTATTATAGGAGCCCAACTTTTTAATTGGAATATGGTAGGTGTAGATATTAATAGTGATGCCGTTGCTTCTGCCAAAGAGATTGTTGCGGCCACAAAAGGATTAGAAAGCAACATTGATATAAGACATCAAACCAATAATGCAAATATTTTTACGGGTATTATAAAAAAAGATGAGTATTTTAATGTTACCGTATGTAACCCGCCATTTCATACAAGCGAGATTGAGGCAACCAAGGGAACCATGCGTAAACTAGCTAACATATCAAAAGATAAAGACTACGCCTTTAGACAAGAACTGGTGCAAAACTTTGGTGGAAAAGCAAATGAGCTTTGGTGTAACGGTGGTGAGGCGCTTTTTATTAAAAGAATGATTAAACAGAGTCTAAAATACAAAAAACAAGTAGGTGTTTTTACAACACTAGTTTCAAATAAAGCCCACCTAAATAAACTATACAAACAGTTAGACAAAGCTAAAGCAAACCATAAAACAGTGGTGATGCACATTGGCAATAAAAACAGCAGGATGCTTGCTTGGAGTTTTGATGATCAAAACCCTACAGATGTTTAAAAACGAACTACGATTTTCTTCTAATTTTCTCTTTTTTGAGCAATGTCAGCTCTCTACTGGTTTGCCCAGCGACAGATGTGTTCTCTTCAGCCCTGCGAATTAAATAAGGCATAACATCTTTGACAGGGCCAAAAGGAATATATTTTGCAACATTATAACCATTTGCAGCTAAATTATAGCTTATGTGGTCACTCATGCCATATAATTGTCCAAACCACACTCTGGTGTCATTTTTTTGTAGGTCTTTAGATTTAAGTATCTCTAGGGCTCTATAGCTACTTTCTTCGTTATGGGTTCCAACAAACAAAGAGATGTCCTCAAGGTTGTCTAGAATATACTCTATAACTGCATTAAAATGAGCATCTGTTGCTTGTTTGCTATCGCAAATAGGTGTTGGATATCCTTTTTCTTGGGCACGACTTTTCTCTTTTTCCATGTAGGCTCCCCTAACAACTTTAAAGCCTAATTTGTAATTACCAGCTACAGCTTTTGCATGTTGCTCTTTTAAATAGTCTAACCGATCCCACCGATAACATTGTAGGGTATTAAATATAATGACTTTTTCTGTGTTGTATTTAGCCATCATAGCCTGGCACAAATCATCTGCAGCATCTTGTATCCATGACTCCTCAGCGTCTATAAGCAAAGAAATATCACAGCTATGAGCTGTTTTACAAACCGTATCATACCGTTCTTGTATAGCTTTCCACTCCCCTTTTTCTTTGGTGGTTAATGGCTCATTTTCTGAACGTTTTCTCCAAATTTCAAAACGACCAACACCTGTTGGCTTAAATACAGAAAATGGCATTGCATCCATATTTTGTGCAAACTCAGTTAGCTCTAACACTTTTTGCATGGTGGCATCAAATTGAGCCTTTTCTTGTTTTCCCTCTACAGAATAATCTAACACAGAGTTTACCTTAGCATTATATAAATTATCAACAACACCCATACAATCTTTTTCATTTACGCCACCACAAAAATGATCGAATACCGTTGAGCGAATAAGCCCCTCTACTGGTAAATTTAAAGTAAGGGCAACTTTTGTAGCTGCCGTTCCTATTTTTACCAGAGGCTCTTTAGAAATCATTTTAAATAAAAAATAAGCACGCTCTAACTCTGAGTCGCTTTTTAATTTAAATGCAGTTTGTGTGTTGTCAAAAATAGTATTTAAGGCCATAATAAAAATTTCTCGTACAAATATAGTTAGTTTTGATGGTCGTTGAAATACAATGCTATAATTTTGTTATTCTAAGTTTGAATAATTTATAACGCTTAAAAGAGCAAAAATTATAGAGACTAGCAACACACTCAATACTATGGAAAAACAGATTGTGACACAACATACAGCTATCTACAGCAATGAAAATTCATGGTCATTACTAAAATCTGGGCTTGTAAAATTGAACCCAACTAAGGTTTTCATACTAATGGATACCAATACTCATGAGCATTGTTATGAGTTATTTCTAGAGTGTGCTGGTATAAAAAATTCTGTAGAAACCGTTATAATACCCAGAGGCGAAATAAATAAAACAATTTATACCTGTATGGATATATGGACAACATTGTCAGAAAAGGGTGCAGACAGAAGTAGCCTGCTCATTAACCTTGGTGGTGGTGTGGTAACAGATTTAGGGGGCTTTGTTGCCTCTACATTTAAAAGAGGGATAGCCTTTGTAAACATCCCAACATCATTATTGGCGATGGTAGATGCCTCTCTAGGAGGTAAAAACGGTGTTGATTTAGGGATGCTTAAAAATCAGGTAGGTGTCGTTAATAATCCTCGTTTTGTGATTGTTGATCCTGTTTTTTTAAACACATTGCCAAAACAAGAAATCATCTCTGGATATGCTGAAATGCTAAAACATGCACTAATTGATAGTGAAGATTATTGGAATGACCTCCAAGATTTCGATATCTTTGATGTGAAAAACACCAGTAACCTTATTTGGAAATCTATAGAGATTAAAAATAATATAGTTACACAAGATCCAAAAGAGCTGGGAACAAGGAAAGTACTTAATTTTGGACATACCCTTGGCCATGCCATTGAATCTTATTGCTTAGATAACACTAGTAGGGCAACACTTCTACATGGAGAGGCCATTGCAATTGGTATTGTTTTAGCCACTTATATCTCAAGCAATCTAGTAGGGTTTGATAAAAATAAACTTGGATATATTACTGCATTTTTATTAACTAATTTTAAAAAGCAGACATTTAGCAAGCAGGATATAGAATCAATTATTGCGCTTTTAAAACACGATAAAAAGAACAAAGCTGGGACTGTATTATTTGTGCTTTTAGAAGACTTTGGTAAGACTCATATAAATAAAGAAGTTTCTAACTCTTTAATTCAAAAGGCTTTTAACTACTATATGAAATTTAAAAATACTACACAAAAGCTATAAACCAAAACCCCACTATTATTAATAGTGGGGTTTTTATATACATGTTATAATTTCTTATAATGCTCTAAATATAGAGTGCATGAGTCGTTTTTTATCATTGATGCTTTCCTCTAATGAAATCATCGTCTCTGTTCTTGTAACTCCTTCTATATCATCTAATTTGTATATAATGTCTTTTGCGTGGCTTGTACTCTTTGCTCGTATTTTACAAAAAACATTGAACTTCCCAGTAGTTACATGTGCTACGGTAACATATGGTATCTCATTAATTCTTTCAAGTACAAACTGTGTTTGAGATGTTTTTTGTAAATAAATACCAACATACGCTATAAATGAATATCCTAACTTGTTGTAGTCTAGGCGAAGTGAAGAACCTGTAATGATACCAGCTTCCTCCATTTTTTTAACACGAACATGAACCGTTCCTGCTGAAATACCGTGCTTTTTTGCAATATCTGTAAAGGGAGTTCTTGTGTTTTCAATAAGCATATCTAAAATGCTTTGGTCTGTAGTATCTAATTTAAACTTCATGTGGTATAATTTTACCACAAATATAATATCCTAAATTAAAATAAAAACGTATTTCAATGTTAAATCAACATTAAATTTCGATTAATATCAAAAATCGTTGATATTTTTTTACCAATAATGATATTTTGGTGAGAATTCACTAATATTTTTCCACCCTGTAAGTCAAAGTGTTGGTGACCCAATACATTGTTATCTCCCCCCATACTATCAAAATGTAGTTCAAACATAATTTTTTGTTTCACTAGCTTTTCTTTGTACTGAAAACAAATTGTTTGTAAACTAGCTTTTCCATCAACATGAACGTTATATAAAATAAGATCTTTATATAACTTTTGATTCTCCGGGATAGTAAAATACTCGTTGTAATCAACACTATTGTTTTGAAAGGTTATATCTAGGTCAAATAGGGCAATTAAGCCATAAAAAACAAATGATCTAGACTGCTCACGGTTATAATCATCTTTAAAATGCCCAGCTTCAAACAAAATTGTTGGTGTACCACTACTGGTGAAACTATCACCAACACAGTGTTGATTATATGTATCATCAAAACGCCCTATTTGATTGTGGTGGTGGGCGTTAATGTAGTTTTTCATTTTAACGATAAGCCCCATAGCAACCTTTCTTGAAGGGGTTATAGTTTTTAAAACATCAGCAGAGGGAGCCAAAAAAGAGAGCGTAGCAGGTTTTGGACCAACTATCCCGAATATACTTCGCTGATCGTGCATATTTAAACACAAATCTGGCTGTAGGGTATCAAAAATAGAGCGTAACACCTTACTTTCCCCTTGTGACAAATCTTGTGCATCTCTGTTTAAATCTACACCGTTTGCATTTTCACGAGTATATTTGGCTGCTCCATCTGGATTTAACATTGGAAGCACATAAAATGTATGTTTTGAAAGTAGGGTTTTTGTTGTTTGCTTATTTAAAGTGATGAACTTAAAAAAATCAAACAAAGCCTTTGTTGTAGTACTCTCATTGCCGTGCATTTGTGACCAAATAAGCACTATTTTTTCACCTTGCCCAAAGCTAACTAGAGGAATCTCTACTCCATTTTCAGAATAACCTGCCACAGATACATTAAAAAGTTCCTGATAGTCTTCAAGTATGGGCAGGATGTGTTTAATAGCAACATAACGGCCCTTTAAACGATCTTCAAAATTGCGTGTATACCAGGTAGTAATTTGCATTGTATTGGTGTAAGATTACAAAAGTAATCAAACCTAAGTTTACATGTGTAAACAGAAAAAGTGGGTAAAATATTGATTTTTAGTTGTCTTTTGTAAACAGCATTTAAGGGTTTATGAGTACAAATCACCTCAAAGCAATTGAATGACACTAAATATCATTATTTCAGTTATTTATATAAAATTATATAAAGTTTTAGTTAGGGCAAATATGTAATTTACAATATTTATCTTGTTACTTTAGATGCTATAAATTATATTTGTAATATAGTTTTTGATTTAAAATAAGTTACAATGGTAAACACTTCAAATTTTTCTAAACGACTGCAAAAAATTATAGATTTCTATGGAGTTACTGCTACAACATTTTCAGAAAATTTAGCTTTTAATAGATCTACCATTTCTCATTTACTATCTGGAAGAAATAAACCTAGTTTAGAATTTGTAATGAAAGTACTTCAAACCTACCCAGAGGTAGATTTGTATTGGCTGTTATACGGAAAAGGGTCCTTCCCCATTCCATTAAACAAAGTAAACACTCAAATTAAGGCAACAAGTAAACAAAACAAACTACCTGGTATTGATCCTGAAAACAGCATATTTAAAAATAATGTACTAAAAAACTTAAATACATCCGCTATAGAGCGAATTATACTTTGCTACAAGGATGGTACTTTCAAGCAATACAATAACTCGTAATAGCCTTTATTTTAAAGTTAATTCCCGAACTTTGTAAAAAAAACCAATGCGCTATCTTTATTATCTTCTTTGCTTGTTATCATTTGGCAGTTGCTACAATGTAGAAAGAAATTGTGGAGATTTTAAAACCGGAACTTTTGAATTCCAACAAGTAGTTGGCACTGAGCTTGTGAGTTCTACCTTTGTGCGTAACGACAGTATCGCTATTGAAACCTACAAAGGAGTTACAGACACCTTCTCTGTGAGATGGATTAACAACTGTGAGTATATCATGCGAAAACTTAATCCAAAGAATACTTATGATCAACAGGCGGTGCATTTTAAAATTCTTAGCACCACAGAAAATACCTATCTTTTTGAATTTCAGATGGTGGTAAAAAAACAAAATCAAGAGAACCTAGTTAAAAAAGGAACGGTTACTAAAATTAATATTCCATGAGCAGTGATAAAGATTATTGGACCCAGCGCTACAAAGATGATCTAACAGGGTGGGATATAGGGGCTGTTTCTACACCCTTAAAAACGTATTTTGACCAACTCACAGACAAAAACATGCGCATCTTAATACCAGGTGCTGGTAATGCCCATGAAGCAACATACCTTCACAAACAAGGCTTTACAAATGTATCTATACTTGATATATCGCCCATACCTTTAAATAAGTTCAAGAACAAAAATCCTGATTTTGCTGAAGAGCACCTTATTGAAAAAGATTTTTTTAAACACAAAGGAACATACGATCTTATTATAGAACAGACGTTTTTCTGCTCGATTGTACCCCAGAGAATGAACAGGGTTAAATATGCCACTAAAATGGCCTCTTTACTTTCCCATAATGGGAAACTAGTTGGTCTTTGGTTTGATTTTCCACTCACCGATGATCCGGAAAAACGCCCTTTTGGCGGCAGTCTTAAAGAGTATAAAAACTACCTAAGCCCACTGTTTAATATTCTCACCTTTGAAAAATCGTATAACTCTATACCACAGAGAGAGGGTAAAGAATTATTTGGAATTTTCAGCAAAAAAGAAAGTAAACCCAAACAGGCAAACAACCCTTTACACGGTATTACCCTCAAAACAATCTTAGAAGAACTTGTAGCCAAGTATGGTTGGGAGTATATGGACCAAAAAGTACGTATTAACTGCTTTGCGGTAAACCCAACTATAAACTCTAGCTTAAAGTTTCTTCGCAAAACCCCTTGGGCCCGAGAAAAAGTAGAACAATTATACATAAGAAGTATAAAGTAATCACTTTAAACACTATATAAACCAAACTCTTCTAGCCCTAGTATCAAAATAGTAAAGCTTGCCCATCCTCTCCTATTGGAGGTTGTTCATCTTTATTTGGAGTTGTATCTTGAGAAACATCTTTTTGTTCTGTAACAGGATCCTTCTCTGCATCAACAGCTTTTACAGCTTGCTGGTCAACCACTTCAATGGCAGCGGCAGGAGTTTGCTCTGGAAGCTCGAAAGGCAAAGGATCAAGAGTGTTAATTTCTAATATTTTATATTTTGTTAATTGGTTACCAAGAGCACCTATTCCTTTTAGGGCAATAAAGTTTTCCAAATCAATTACAAGATTATCCTTTCTGTCTTTGCCCCTTTCTTTGGTAAAAACAAGCTCTGCCACTGGTCTATAATCAGTAAAGACAGTTTCTAAGTAAGATTTAGAATCATCTGTTAAGACATTCTCTAGCTTCTCTGGAGTATCAATTAAGAATCTTTTTACGTAAAATAGCGCTTTTTCTCCTGCCCAATGTATGGCTGTAATAGGTTTTTTAGGTTCCCATTTTTCCATTACTATAAGATCTTCATCAAAATGCATGGTAATCTCTGGAATCACTGTTTTTACAAGCCCTCGTTGATTAATTAACAACAATCTGTCTGTGGGCCTAAACTCACCCACAAGCTCACCACGTTCATCTAGATTGAGCCTTTGTACCGTTTCATCAAACCAAATTTTTCGAGGTTTTAAAGTAGAAATACCCTTTTCTTTTAACTCGATACGCTTTACAGGATATTTGGTAACAATGTTCCCTTTAGAGCCGCGCCCCTTCACCAAAACATCACTAAAATGCAAATCCCATTTTAATTTTTTAATACTTCCGCTTTGACGCAGTAAAATATGTACTACCTCTGCCTCTCCGTTAGGGTTTGCAGTAAAATAAAGTACCTTACTACCTTTATTACCCTGAGAAACTGGATACTGTTTATCTCGGGTTACAGACGTTACGTTAAAACGCTTAACATAAGTTGGACCTTTAGGGCCATCCTTGTAAATCATGTTATAGGTAGTACGCTTGTCTTTCTTTTTAAATACAGCTACGTGTATGATATTTTTACCCACAAAGGTTTTACTCCCCACCTTAGTAATCATCATTGTACCATCTTGTGTGAAGACAATAATATCATCTATATCACTACAATCTGTCACATACTCATCTTTCCGCAAGTTAGTACCCACAAACCCTTCTTCCCTATTTACATAAAGTTTAGTGTTTCTAATAACTACCTTGGTTTTCTGGATATCATCAAATACTTTTATTTCAGCTTTACGCTCTTTACCCTTACTATACTCTTTCTTTAATCTAGTAAAATAATCTATGGCATAGGTAATAAGATTATTTAAGTGATGTTTTACCTGAGCGATACTAGCATCCAAGGCGTCAATTTTTTGTTGGGCCTTATCTATATCAAACTTAGAGATACGCTTGATGCGTATTTCAGTGAGACGAACAATATCATCTTGAGTAACACTTCTTTTTAAATGTGTTATGTGGGGCTTCAATCCTTTATCGATAGCGCCAATAACACCCTCCCATGTTTCTTGTTCTTCAATGTCTCGATAAATACGGTTCTCAATAAAAATACGCTCTAAAGAAGCATAATGCCACTGCTCTTCTAATTCATGTAGCTGTATTTCTAGCTCACTCTTTAGTAATTGAACAGTTCTATCAGTGGAGCGTCTTAACATTTCACAAACACCAACAAACAATGGCTTGTTGTCTTCAATCACACAACCAAGTGGTGATATAGAACTTTCGCAGTTTGTAAAGGCATAGAGTGCATCTATTGTTTTATCTGGAGAAATACCTGAAGGAATATGTATAAGAATTTCAACATCTGCAGCTGTATTATCTTCAATTTTTTTAATCTTAATTTTTCCTTTTTCATTAGCCTTTAAAATAGAGTCTATTAAAGAACTAGTATTGGTACCAAAAGGTATCTCTGTAATTACCAGTGTGTTTTTATCGTGCTGGCCAATACGAGCACGAGATCTAATTTTACCGCCTCTTAGCCCATCATTATAGTTTGTAACATCTATAATACCACCCGTAGGAAAATCTGGGAAAATAGTAAATCGTTTGCCCTGTAAATGCTTAATTGATGCATCTATAAGCTCTATAAAGTTATGGGGTAAAATCTTGGTAGATAAACCAACTGCAATACCCTCACCACCTTGAGCTAAAAGCAGTGGAAACATCACTGGTAAATTGATAGGTTCTTTTCTTCTACCATCATAAGAAGATTGCCACTTAGTTATTTTTGGATTAAAGACAACATCCAGACCAAACTTAGAAATACGGGCCTCTATATATCGAGATGCAGCAGCTCTGTCTCCAGTAAGGATATTACCCCAGTTTCCTTGCGTATCAATGAGTAAATCTTTTTGCCCCAACTGCACCATTGCATCTGCAATACTAGCATCTCCATGTGGGTGATACTGCATGGTATGCCCAACAATATTTGCTACCTTGTTGTAACGACCATCATCAAGATCCTTCATGGAATGCATAATACGCCTTTGTACTGGCTTAAACCCATCCTCAATAGCAGGAACAGCACGCTCTAAAATAACATAACTAGCGTAGTCCAAAAACCATTCTCTATACATACCAGTAACGCGAGTAATTGTTTCACCATCGTCTGAGCTTGGTGAATCAAATTCATCATAATCTTCTTCAACAACATGAGCATCAAGCGTTGGTTCTTGATGATGATCCTGCTGGTTAGCTCCTTGTGGATTTAATGCTTCTTCTGGATTTTGATCCTCGTTCATGTATTATAATTTCACTTTGGTGTTTCTTCTTTTTTAGTGCTATGAAGCCTCTTCTTCTATGGCATCTAGCTCTACTTTTAAATTATTGATAATAAACTCTTGCCTATCTGGGGTATTTTTACCCATGTAAAAAGAAAGCATCTCTTCTATACTCATTTGTTTGTCAAGCATTATTGGGTCTAATCTAATGTTTTCTCCTATGAAATGAACAAATTCATTTGGTGATATTTCACCAAGACCTTTAAAACGTGTTATTTCTGGTTTTGGCTTTAGCTCCTCTAAGGCATTTCTTCTCTCTTCTTCAGAATAGCAATAAATCGTTTTCTTTTTATTGCGAACCCTAAAGAGTGGCGTTTGTAAAATATATAAATGGCCTTCTTTTATAACCTCCGGAAAAAACTGAAGAAAGAATGTAATCAGTAGTAATCTAATGTGCATACCATCTACATCGGCATCTGTTGCGATAACAATGTTATTATAACGCAAATCTTCCATAGATTCCTCTATATTTAGAGCAGCCTGTAAGAGATTAAACTCTTCATTCTCATACACAATCTTTTTACTTAAGCCATAACTATTTAAAGGCTTTCCTTTAAGGCTAAATACGGCTTGTGTGTTTACATCTCTACTTTTCGTAATACTTCCAGATGCACTATCTCCCTCTGTAATAAAAAGGGTTGATTCTAAATTACGCTGTTTTTTTGTGTCACCTAAATGAATTCTGCAGTCACGTAATTTTTTATTATGCAGGTTTGATTTTTTTGCTCTGTCTTTGGCTAATTTCCTAATACCAGACAACTCTTTACGCTCCCGTTCTGCCTGCATAATTTTACGCTGTAAAACCTCAGAAACACTAGGGTTTTTGTGCAGAAAATTGTCTAATTGCGTTTTTAGAAAATCATTAATATAGGTACGTACGGTTGGCAAACCACCTCCCATATCTGTAGAGCCAAGTTTGGTTTTTGTTTGACTTTCAAAAACAGGTTCCATCACTTTAATACTAATGGCGCTAACAATAGATTTTCTAATATCACTGGCTTCATAGTTTTTACCATAAAACTCTCTGATGGTTTTCACCAAACTCTCCCTAAAGGCTGCTTGATGGGTACCACCTTGAGTGGTGTTTTGTCCATTGACAAAACTATGATACTCTTCACTGTATTGGGTTTTACTATGTGTTATAGCAACTTCTATATCGTTGCCTCGCAAATGTATAATTGGATACAGCATGTCTTCTTTAGACATGTTGTCTGCCAGTAAATCTTTAAGTCCGTTTTCACTAAAGAACTTTTCTCCATTAAAATCTATGGTTAACCCAGGATTTAGATAAACGTAGTTTCTAAGCATTTTTTCAACATACTCATTACGGTATTTAAAGTTTTTGAAAATAACTTCGTCTGGAATAAAAACAACTTTTGTTCCTTTACGCTTACCTGAATCCTCTACTGAACTGTCGTGCTTTAATTCTCCCTGAGAGAATTCGGCATATTTAACTTTATTCTCTCTAATAGATTCTATCTTAAAATAAGAAGACAAGGCATTGACTGCCTTTGTACCTACCCCATTTAAACCTACAGATTTTTTAAAGGCTCGAGAATCATACTTCCCTCCTGTGTTCATTTTTGAAACCACATCAACTACTTTCCCTAAAGGAACGCCACGACCAAAGTCACGAACACGTACTTCTTTATCTTTAATTCTAATTTCGATGGTCTTTCCAGCACCCATCACAAATTCATCGATACTATTATCTAAGACCTCTTTTAATAATATATAGATACCGTCATCTGGTGAAGAACCATCACCCAGCTTTCCAATATACATACCAGGACGCATACGAATATGCTCTTTCCAGTCGAGGGATCGAATATTATCTTCGGTATATTTTGTGTCTGCCATAAAATCGCGTGAATAGTTGTTAAATATACCCTTTACAAGACAATTTTGAAAAATTTACAACACAAAGTAATTAACAAATACCTTAGCTAGAAATTGTGAACAACCTTCTGTTTTTGTTAAGAATATATACAGCATTGTTTGACCTGTTGATTTATAATTAAAAATTAAAAAAAACCGTTGCCATTATTCTAAATTAAATAACAACGGTTTAAATTCCTATATTCTAGACTAGTGCTAGACGTTAAATCTAAAGTGCATCACATCTCCGTCATTTACGATATATTCTTTTCCTTCTACGCCCATTTTTCCGGCCTCCTTTACTTTAGTTTCACTTCCAAAACTTACATAGTCATCATATTTAATAACTTCTGCACGTATAAAACCTTTTTCAAAATCTGTGTGTATTACACCAGCCGCCTGTGGAGCCGTTGCACCTACAGGAATTGTCCAGGCGCGTACTTCTTTAACACCTGCCGTGAAGTAGGTTTGTAAATTTAAAAGCCTGTAGGCGCCACGTATTAATTTTGCTGATCCTGGCTCATCCAAACCTAAATCTTCCAGAAACATTTGGCGCTCCTCAAAAGAGTCTAGCTCTGTTATATCTGCCTCTGTGCCTACTGCCAAAATAACAACCTCTGCGTTTTCCTTAGCTACTGCTTGTTTTACGCTATCTACGTATGCATTCCCATGTAAAGCTGCTTGTTCATCTACATTACAAACATACATAACGGGCTTGTCTGTAATAAACTGTAAAGGGGTCACAAACTCTTCTCTGTCTTTATCGGATATGTCTATGGCTCTCAGAGACACACCTTGCTCTAGGCTGTCTTTAATTTTAATTAATACTGCCTCTTCTTTTTGCGCTTCTTTATTTCCTGTACGGGCAGAACGCTTTACTTTTTCTAATTTTTTATCTACTGTTTCTAAATCTTTTAATTGCAATTCAATATCAATAGTCTCTTTATCTCTAATGGGGTCTACGTTTCCATCAACATGGATAATATTATCATTGTCAAAACAGCGCAACACATGCAAAATAGCATCTGTCTCTCTTATGTTTCCTAGAAATTGATTTCCTAGCCCTTCTCCTTTACTGGCACCCTTAACAAGTCCTGCAATGTCAACAATCTCAACGGTTGCTGGAATCACTTTTTCTGGAACAACCAATTCTTCAAGCTTTCACCAAACGGTCATCTGGCACATTTACCACTCCAATATTTGGCTCAATGGTACAAAAAGGAAAGTTTGCGCTTTGCGCCTTGGCGTTAGACAAACAATTAAAAAGGGTTGATTTACCTACGTTTGGTAATCCTACAATTCCGGCTTTCATAGTTAAAATGTATTAAAATGCGTGCAAATATACCTCTTTAGCCGAAATTTAAACACCAAAATAGTATTCTGTTTACTTAAATCTTATTTAGGGGTACATCTAGAATTAACACCAACCAAATTGATGCTTTATAAGGCCATAGCTAAAGGTTTAAACCTTGATGTGTTTTCTTTAATAAAAGCAAAAAAAAGAGCTCTGACAAATATCAGAGCTCTTAGTATTTAAAAAATGAGCGGGTTATTTCTTACCGTCCATTTTGTCTTTCAATGCTTGAAGTGCAGAGTTAGCGTCACCTAGTGTAGGCTTCGATTCGTCAGACTGCTTTTTAGCTTTCTTAGCAGCTTGCTTCACGATTTTAGCTTCCTCTTCTTTATGTATCGCCATATGAGAGGCTACCACTTTCTTGAATTCTTTGTTGAATTCAATAATTTGGAATTCTATCTCCTCACCTTTTGTTACATCAGTTCCGTCTTCTTTCTCTAAGTGACGTTTTGGTACAAATGCAGTGATATCACCATTAAAGTTGATAACCGCTCCTTTGTCTACCATTTCGTCAATAGATGCTTTATGAACAGATCCTACAGCAAACTCAGCTTCATACTTATCCCAAGGATTTTCTGTAGTTTGTTTGTGCCCTAGGCTTAACTTGCGTCCTTCTACATCCAATTCTAACACTACTACTTCTAGGGTGTCAGAGATGTTTGTAAACTCACTTGGATGCTTTACTTTCTTAGTCCAAGAAAGATCAGAGATATAAATAAGTCCGTCAATTCCTTCTTCTAATTCAACAAATACACCAAAGTTTGTAAAGTTACGCACAATACCTTTATGAGTAGATCCTACAGGATACTTTGTTGTGATGTCTGTCCATGGGTCTGGCGTTAATTGCTTAATACCTAAGCTCATCTTACGCTCTTCACGATCCATAGTCAATACTTGTGCCTGAACTTTATCACCTACGTTTACAAAGTCTTGTGCACTACGCAAATGCGTAGACCATGACATTTCACTAACGTGGATCAATCCTTCAACACCTTCAGCAACTTCAATAAATGCACCGTAGTCTGCAATAACAACTACTTTACCTTCTACATTGTCACCAATTTTAAGTTCTTCACCAAGAGCATCCCAAGGGTGTGCGCTTAATTGTTTAAGACCTAATTGTATACGTGTTTTATCCTCATCAAAGTCAAGGATTACAACGTTTAATTTCTGGTCAAGCTCTACAATCTCGTTAGGGTGGTTGATACGAGACCAAGAAAGGTCTGTAATGTGTACCAATCCATCTACACCACCAAGATCTACAAAGACACCATAAGAAGTAATGTTTTTAACAACACCTTCTAATACTTGTCCTTTTTCAAGCTGCCCAATGATTTCTTTTTTCTGCTCTTCGATATCTGCCTCGATAAGCGCTTTGTGAGATACAACAACGTTTTTAAATTCGTGGTTGATTTTCACAACCTTGAATTCCATTGTTTTGTTAACGTATACATCGTAGTCTCTAATAGGCTTCACATCAATTTGTGAACCTGGTAAGAACGCTTCAATTCCAAATACGTCTACAATCATACCACCTTTGGTACGACATTTAACAAAACCATTAACGATTGTTCCTTCATCGTGTGCTTTATTTACACGATCCCAAGCCATAATAGTTCTGGCCTTACGGTGAGAAAGAATTAATTGACCAGTTGCATCTTCACGCACATCAATTAAAACCTCTACTTTATCTCCAACTTTTAAACCTGGATTGTAACGGAATTCATTTAATGAAACAACACCTTCAGATTTTGCGTTGATGTCTATAATAGCATCACGGTCTGAGATATGTACCACTTCACCTTGTACTACTTCATCATCTAAAGTATCTACAAAATTCTCTGTTACTAGTTTTTCAAACTCTAACAACTTACCATCATCTACAGGATCAATTCCTTCTTCGTAGTTGTGCCAGTTAAAATCTGTTAAGAATTTTTCGGGATTTAATTCCTTAAGAGAAGGTTCTCTTTTTGGTTTTTCAGCAGCCTGCGGGTTTGTAGCTTCTGCTGTTTCTTGAACTTCTAAAGCAGGAGCTTCTACTTTTGGAGTTCTTTTTCTTGGTTTCTTAGCAGCTGGTTTTACTGCCTTTTCTTTTGCTTTTTCAGCCATTTGATAATTTTTGTAGCCTCTTGTAATGATTCTATTTATTTAGAAAAAAACAAGACTTTACTTTGTATTCTACAAGCCTGTAATAGTAAAACGATAAACCCGTAGAAGGATTATATTTATTTTATGTACCCAAATTGCTATTACAACACCGTCAAAATGGGCTGCAAAAATAATTCTTTTCTTTCAATTCCCAAAGTGATAGGGTAAATAATTACGATAGTCAACAAGCTAAAAAAAAGCAATTTTAAGGCTCTCAGAAAAATGCATTAAAATTTATTCTCCTGCGCTTTTATATACGGCCAGCTATTCTGTCTTTGGCTAGTTGTAGAATGACATGAAACTGGTCTTCCAAATTCATGTGGCTATTATCAATAACAATGGCATCCTTGGCTTTAATAAGAGGTGAATCTTTACGAGTAGAATCTATATAATCTCTCTCCACAACATTTTTCAAGACATCCTGCAACGAAACCTCATCTCCGCTAGCGGTAAGTTCGTTATAGCGTCTTTGAGCTCGTGTTGCGGCGGTGGCATCTAAAAATATTTTAAGCTCTGCCTCTGGAAATACAACAGTGGCTATATCACGACCATCCATAACAATGCCCTTATTTTGCCCTAATTTTTGTTGTTGGCTAACCAATTTGGCGCGTACAGCAGAAATGGCTGCAACAGGACTTACAAGCCCTGAAACAGCTAAAGTTCGTATTTGTTTTTCAACGTTGACACCATTTAAATAGACTTCTGCAACACCCGTGCTAAGATTTTTTTTAAAATCAATAGTAATTTCTTGTAAGGTATTTTCTAAAGCGCTTTGATCTACTTTAGCCTCCTTGATAAATCCTTGTTGCATAGCAAATAGGGTAACTGCACGATACATAGCTCCTGTGTCTACATAAATATAGTCTAGCCAATCTGCTAGTTGCTTTGCAAGAGTGCTTTTTCCGGTAGAAGAAAAACCGTCAATGGCAATGGTTATTTTTTTCATTATTGTAAGTCTATATTAAGTCCAAAAAAACTACTAGATGCAGCAGTATTGTATTTTGAAAATGAATAATTTAATCTCACTTTATTTAGCTTAATTCCAAATCCAGCACTCAAACCAGCGAATGCCCTGGTATCTATTATACGTAATTCTTCTGCACGCCTAAAATTATATCCAAACCGTATATTAAAGCCACTTTCAGGAAACAGTTCAATCCCAAGAATAACGTGACGAAATGCCTCGTCTATAAAATTAATGTTTTCTGTGGTAACAACTCCCTCCAAATCTGTGGTTTCTCTATCTGGATTTGAAAAAGCCAAATCCCACCGCTGCATATTCTCTAAAGTAAAATGCCAACGAATTGGTATGCGTTCTAGAATTTGTGATGCCCCTAGAATGATTTCAAAAGGAAGCGGCTCAAGGTCTATATCATATGGTGTGAGTTGGGTACCTATGTTTCTAGCAACACCCGTTATTTGTAAATCCCAATCTTCATGGACATACATGATACCCAAATCTGCTGCGACTCCAAAGGAACTGTATTGTTCTAATTGAGATGATATAAACTTAATAGTACCTCCATAATGAAAATTAGTGAAAGGGATGTTACGGGCGTGCCCTACAGAAATTGCTACCTCTGATCCAGAGAAACTATTTGTAGCATTACCTTGAGAGTCGTAGCCAGCAAAATCTCCGTAGTTTATATAGGTAATACCTGCATGTATAACCTGAGTGTATCTATCCCAAGAATATGCGTAAGCTACTGTACCATAATTAACATCTGACAAATAGTTATTGTAATTGACAGACAATTGTTTATCCATCTTAGAATTAATTGCAGCGGGGTTAAATAATCCTTGAATTGGATCATAATCGTAATTGGTAACTATTTTACCTCCCAAAGCAGCTTGACGTGGGTCATTAACTAGATTCAAAAACTGGTAGGTTGAGCGCCCTCCTATTTGCCCAAAGGCAGATAAAGTTATCAGAGAGGTTACTAAAAATAAAACCTTTTGGTTCATAGATGGCGGCAAAGAATTCTTCAGTACAATAACGAGTGTAAGTATACTTTATTTTCAACAGAAAATAAAAGAGTTTTACAATTAAAAACAGCTAGAAAATATACCCTAGCTGGTTTTAATAATCATCTTATAGTTTTTTAGCATCTTTCACCCTTTCTTTGGTTAAGGCAAAGGCTAAAACATCACTCATTTCTCTTACATAATGAAAGGTTAAGCCTTTTAGATATTCTGGTTTAATTTCATCTATATCTCGTTTGTTTTCCTCACACAGCAAAATTTCTTTAATACGTGCTCTTTTGGCTGCAAGTATTTTCTCTTTTATTCCTCCAACAGGTAATACTTTACCACGAAGAGTAATCTCTCCTGTCATGGCCAAACTCTTCTTTACTTTACGCTGGGTAAATAATGATACCAATGAGGTTAACATGGTAATTCCTGCACTTGGGCCATCTTTTGGGGTTGCTCCTTCAGGCACATGGATGTGTACATTGTACTTTTCGAAAACTTCTTGTTTAAGACCAAGTTTCTCTGCGTTAGATTTTATGTATTCTAAGGCAATAGTGGCAGATTCCTTCATAACCTTACCCAGGTTTCCTGTCATATTAAGTGTGCCTTTACCTTTACTAATGGTAGATTCAATAAACAAAATATCTCCCCCAACACGAGTCCAAGCAAGACCAGTGACAACACCTGCTACCTGGTTGTTTTCGTATTTATCTCTCTCCAATCTTGGAGCTCCTAATATCTCAATAATATCTTCATTGCTTATCTTAATGTTGTAAGGCTCCTCCATTGCAATTTTCATAGCAGCATAACGTACTGTTTTTGCAATTTGCTTTTCTAGACCACGAACACCGCTTTCTCTAGTATAGCCTTCCACAATTTTTTCTAGTTGGACCTTACCCACTGTAAGATGCTCTTTGGTTAGTCCATGCTCTTTTAATTGCTTTGGTAGTAAATGCTGCTTGGCTATTTCAACTTTTTCTTCAATGGTATACCCAGTAACGTTAATAATCTCCATACGGTCTAAAAGTGCCGGCTGTATGGTACTTAAACTATTGGAGGTTGCAATAAACATTACCTTAGACAGATCATATCCTAGTTCTAGAAAGTTATCATAGAAAGAACTGTTTTGCTCAGGATCTAACACCTCTAAAAGTGCAGAAGAGGGATCTCCTTGACTTCCTATAGAAAGCTTATCGATTTCATCTAGTACAAAAACTGGGTTGCTTGTTCCTGCTTTTTTAAGACTTTTTATAATACGCCCCGGCATAGCTCCAATATAGGTTTTACGATGTCCTCGGATTTCGGCTTCATCTCGTAAACCGCCCAAAGAAATACGTATGTACTCTCTACCAAGTGCCTCGGCTACAGATTTTCCTAATGAAGTTTTACCAACTCCTGGAGGCCCGTACAAACAAATAATGGGTGATTTCATGTCGTTACGTAATTTTAAAACGGCAAGATATTCTATAATGCGTTTTTTAACATCATCAAGACCATAATGATCTCTATCTAATATTTTCTTGGCGCGTTTTAAATCAAATTTATCTTTACTGAATTCATTCCAAGGCAATTCTAAAAGAAGGTCTAAGTAATTTTTCTGAATACTAAACTCTGCAACCTGAGGATTTAAGCGTTGCATTTTAGACAATTCTTTGTTGAAATGTGCTGCGGTGTCTTCATTCCATTTTTTTGCCTTACCGCGCACTCTCATAGCCTCTATCTCAGCTTCAGATGTACTTCCTCCTAATTCTTCCTGAATGGTTTTCATTTGCTGATTCAAGAAATACTCACGCTGCTGTTTGTTGATATCATTGTGCACCTTGGTATGGATGTCTTTTCTTAGAGAGAGTTTCTGCAACTCCATATTCATGTACCTGAGTGTTTCTAGAGCTCTTTCTTGCAAGTCATTTATTTGCAATAGTTTCTGCTTTTCTGCAACAGATATATTTAAATTAGAAGAAACAAAGTTGATTAAAAATGAAGGACTCTCTATGTTTTTTATAGCAAAAGATGCATCGCTAGGAATGTTAGGACTGTCTTTGATTATAGCCAATGATTTCTCTTTAATAGTCTCTACAATTACCAAAAACTCTTCATTGTCTTTTGCAGGTCTAGCCTCCTCTACAGCTCTTACCGTTGCAGTAAGATAAGGCTCTGTGGTAATCACCTCTGCCACTTGAAAACGTTTTTTACCCTGTATGATAACCGTAGTATTCCCATCAGGCATTTTTAGCACCTTTAAAATCTTAGCTACCGTACCAATGGTATTAATATCTTCAATGCCTGGATCTTCCTCCCCTTCCTCTTTTTGAGAAACAACACCAATGATTTTACCTTCTTTATTAGTTTGATTTATTAGCTTAATAGACTTATCTCGCCCTGCCGTTATTGGCACTACAACTCCTGGAAATAAAACCGTATTGCGCAATGGTAAAATTGGTAGTATTTCTGGTAAGTCTTCATTGTTCATTTCCTCTTCATCCTCTGAGGACATCAAGGGAATAAATTCTGCATCGTCTTGAAATTCCTGAAATGACAAACTGTCTAATAAGGATACTTTTGATTTTGACATAGTATGGTGTAAGACATTGTGTCACAAAAAAACAATGAAACAAAGTCGTTAATTAAATATATTATATACTACTAATGTATTGAAAACACTGACGCTCATATAAATTAGTAGTTATTCCAACATATATATTTCAATATGTATGCCACATACTACAGTTACAATAGCAGTTTTTAATCACTTAAGTCTTGTGTGTATAAAAAAAATTAAAAAGCCTTTTCAAAATATCGAAAAGGCTTTTTGTGATGTGTAAGAAATACTTTTTGTCTGTTACAGTAAATTTACATTAAATACTCCTTCTGTTATTTGAATTACGGTAGGATCAACACCATCAGGATTTACTGCCGTAAAAATAAATCGTGCACTTATATCTCCTGTTTCACTATCATAGCTATCTATTGTGAGTGTTCCCGGGTTTGATACAAATTCAATATCACTGCCCTCTCTTTTGTAGAGTCCAATAGTTTCATCTCCATTTACAAGCTCAGTACTCATTGGATATTCTCCGGGGGTAATAGTATCTGAAGGAAAGCCAATTTTCATTGTTTTACCGTCTTCTAGGGTAGCTGTTACAAAGGTGACAATCATGCCGTTTACCTCTTGGTTTGAAAGTTCAAGGGTGTCGTTTACTCCAGAGGGCTCAAAATTGGCCCCATCAATTAATGCCTGAAATGGAATTAGTGCAGGAGGTTCAGTTCCTTCAAAATATACTTTAAAGCTTCCTTGTGTTACTTGGTATACTGAAGAATCTTCTCCAAGTGGGTCTCTAGCAGTAAATGAAAAATTAGCCTCTATAATACCATTTTGTGTATCAAACTGGGTAAATGTAATGCTTCCCGGATTAGAACTTAAATTTTCTCCACCAATATTTGGGTTATAAATACCTATGAGCTTTGTACCATCAGAGATACCATCTTCCATATCAAAGGTTCCAACACCCATATCAAATGGAATATCTATTCGCATCATAGATCCTGTTGCAGTTTGCGCCTCAACTTTAAACACCATATCGTCACCTACTGTATTTAGTGTGGTTTCTAATAATATATCTACATGTTCTTGACCATCTACAAGTGCGAAAAATTCATCTACATCAACTGGGTCTTCTGCACCACCACCACCGGGATCACCGCCGCCTGGATTTTCATCAAAGGTCATTTGAATGTCATTAAAGACTCCTTGAGTTATGGATGCATTTTGTATGATAACATCTCCGTTGGAATCTACAATTGGATCTCCATTAGCATCTAAAGCGGCTCTAGTGCCAACAAAACTAAAAGAACCAGAAACAATTAATTCAGTTTCATTGTAGGCGTTAATATTCATGTTACCACTACCGCCAGTATCTGCCAAAGTAATAAATGGGTTTGTTGGTGATTGTACATCAAAATAACTTGCTCCATTAGTAGAAGTACCATCAAGTGTTAAATCATAACTTCCAGTTGCAAGCGGAGAGGCCGTTAAAAAAATGGCCGTATTGTTGGCAGAAACACCTGTGATTGTAAAATCACCATCTACATTTACAGAAGCTGTAGTAAATGCAGCTGTAAAAGCCACGCCATTAACAATTGCTGTGAATGAACCTGGAACAATCTCTCCAGAGGTATCTTGTTGAGGGAATTGACCTTCTAAGGGTTCATTGGTACAAGAAGTAAATTGAAGTGCTAAAAAAGCAATTAACATCCAATTAAAAAGTTGTAATTTTTTCATAAGTACGTATGTTTTCCTTTGTAATAACAGCAAACTTAACTAAAAATTGTCTAGTATTACTATTTTCTTGGTACGCGTAAAAGTAAAATAACGCCAACAATAAAAAACAAGACTAAAAATAAAATAGCATTCCGCATACTACCCGTAATTTGATCCACAAAACCATAGACCAACATTCCTACTACAATTCCTATTTTTTCTGCCACATCAAAGAAACTAAAATAGGATGTAGTGTCCTTAGTATCAGGTAAAAACTTTGAATATGTTGAGCGTGAAAGTGCTTGTATGCCTCCCATTACCAGGCCTACAAAACCTGCTGTAATATAAAATTCTAAGGGCTGTGTGACAAAATATGCAACTATACATAAAACAAGCCAAATGCAATTAATAAAAATTAATGTAGCAATATTTCCAAACCTACTTGAGGCGCTAGAGGTCAAAAAAGATCCTAAAACTGCCACCAATTGGATAATCAAAATACTAGAAATAAGCCCTAATGTTTTCTTGTCTGAACCTCCCCAATTAATTTCTTGTTCTCCAAAATAAGTAGCCACTAACATTACCGTTTGTACTGCCATACTATACACAAGAAAAGCAATTAAAAACCTTTTTAACTGAGTGTTATCTGACAGAGATTTTTGTACCTGTTTTAGTTCTCTAAAGCCATTTAAAATAACATTTTTGTTTACTTTTTTTGATGATTTTGTTCCACTTGGTAGGTAGTAAAAAGAATATTGGCTAAATCCAATCCACCACATACCTACTGTTATAAATGAAATTTTCATTGCCTGTATACTTGCATCATCTCCAGATATACCAAATAGTTCTGGCTTTAATATCATAACAAGATTAAATAGAAGTAAAAAAACACTACCTATATATCCTAAAGAAAATCCTTTAGCGCTCAAACTATCTTGCTGCTCTTTGTAAGCAACATCTGGCAGGTATGAATTGTAGAAAACCAAACTACCCCAAAAACCGACTAAGGCTAAAAAATAAGTAAAAAGACTTAAGTATATATTTTCAAGAGAAAAAAAATACAAACCCATACAAGATAAGGCCCCTAAATAGCAGAAAAATTTCATGAATTTTTTCTTGTTACCAACATAGTCTGCAATACCAGATAAAAGTGGAGATAAAAACGCTACTACCAAAAATGCAGCTGCTGTTGTATAAGTAATTAATGGAGTGCTGCGTATTTGAGAATCAAACACAGAAACTGTTTCTATGCCATATTTACTAAATAATGCGCCATAAAAAATAGGAAAAACGGCAGAGGCTATCACTAAACTATACACAGAGTTTGCCCAATCATAAAATGCCCAAGCATTACGTAATTCTAAAGATCCCTTCTCCAATTTAACCATCATGTATATTTTCTGCTAAATTAAAAATATCATCTTACAATGCAGTTTTTTTTTGAAGAATGTATTTTTATTGTAAACACTTTTTATATTTCCCACTAATAGAAAAAATACTTTGGCACGTAGTTTGGTATTAATTAAAAAAAGTTTTTATTTTTTTACAAAACACATTTATATCATGAAAAAAATATTCATACCACTCTCTCTCTCTAGTTTATTATTTCTAAGTTCTTGTTACACAAACAATGAGACTATAGAACAAACTATTTTAAATCAAGTTTTTGAAACAACAGTCAGTTTTACAAACTCAAATGATTACAGTCAACTCGTAAATATACCGCAAGACATAGTGGTGTATGAAAGTGATGTTATTTTAGTTTATTGGCTAGAAGATGTAATCTCTGATGGCTCTGGAGGCACCTTTGATGTATGGACTCCTTTACCCCAAACAATATATACCACACAAGGTAGTTTCCAATACAGTTTTAATCATACCTTTATAGATGTATTTTTGTTTTTGCAAGGAGATATAAATCTTGACAGTCTTAGCAGTAGTCTAACTAATAATCAAACCTTTAGAATTGCAGTAGTTGGAGCAGAATTCGCAAAAACAAACCCTAGTATGGAGCAGGTGTTGGGTTTATAAAATTTAACTAAAAAAAAGATGAAAAAAATACTTCTGCTTCTACTTACCATAATGGTAGTAAGTTGTAATGCCAATGCGCAAAAAACACCAAAAAAACAGGAAGTTTTTCCGGTGGTAAAAACTCAAGCCCAATGGAAGTTAGAACTCACCCAAATGCAGTATTATGTGCTGCGAGAGGCCGGAACAGAGAGAGCATTTAGCAGTGATTTAAACAAAAACTACACCAAAGGAACCTACCATTGTGCAGCTTGTAAAACACCTTTATTTAAAAGTGATCATAAGTTTGACAGCGGTACGGGTTGGCCAAGTTTTGATCGTGAAATAAAAGGCAATGTTAGTTTTGATGTAGACTACAACCTTGGGTTCGCCAGAAGCGAAGAGCATTGCGCTACTTGCGGAGGTCATCTAGGCCATGTGTTTAATGACGGACCCAGAGAAACAACAGGAAAAAGACACTGTATCAATGGTGAGGCATTACTCTTTAAAGCAGAAAAATAATGAGCAATTATCCAATACAAAAAACAGAAGCCCAGTGGAGAGAACAACTTGGAGAAGCCAGCTATAAAATCCTTCGAGAAAAAGGTACAGAACGTCCTTTTACTGGAAGTTACAATCTTACCTTTGAGGATGGTACCTATTGCTGCATGGGCTGTAAAAACAAACTATTTGAAAGTACTAGCAAATTTAATAGCGGCTGTGGTTGGCCAAGTTTTGACCAAAGTATTGCCGGTAGTGTCACCTACATAAAGGATACCACTCTAGGTATGGAACGTACAGAAATAGTTTGCTCAAATTGTGGAGGTCACCTCGGACACGTTTTTAATGACGGGCCTACCAATACAGGCCAGCGCTATTGTGTAAATTCTCTCTCTGTAGATTTTGAAAAATAAAGGCTACATTACTTAAAGTCTCTAGATCTTTTAAAACCATAACCATGTTAAATATTTGAACTGTTCTTTTTTCAATATTTTGTTATGTTTCCATTCTACATTTTGTAAATTTGCCCTTATAAATTAACAAGCAAATAAACTACCATGAGTAAATATGATGTAATTGTATTAGGAAGTGGCCCTGGAGGGTATGTAACCGCTATTAGAGCTTCACAATTAGGATTAAAAACAGCTGTCATTGAAAAGGAAAGTCTTGGAGGTGTTTGTCTTAACTGGGGTTGTATCCCAACTAAAGCATTGCTAAAAAGTGCACAAGTTTTTGATTACCTAAAACATGCAGAAGATTACGGTCTTTCAGTAAAACAGTACAATAAAGACTTTACTAAGGTTGTAGCGCGTAGTAGAAGTGTTGCAGATGGCATGAGTAAAGGGGTGCAGTTTTTGATGAAAAAAAACAAAATTGATGTACTAAAAGGTTTCGGAAAACTTAAGCCAGGAAAGAAAGTAGATGTTGAGGGTACAGAGTATAGCGCAGATCATATAATTGTAGCTACAGGTTCACGCTCACGTGTGTTGCCAAATTTACCTCAAGACGGAAAAAAAGTAATTGGATACAGAGAGGCCATGACCCTAGAGAAGCAACCAAAATCAATGATTATTGTTGGTAGTGGCGCAATTGGCGTTGAGTTCGCTCATTTTTATAACACCATGGGGACAGATGTTACCCTTATAGAGTTTCAGCCAAATATAGTACCTGTAGAAGATATAGATGTTTCAAAACAATTTGAACGTTCATTCAAAAAAGCAGGTATAAAAGTAATGACAAATTCTTCTGTTGAAAAAGTGAATACTACTGGCAAAACAGTAAAAGCTACTGTAAAGACCAAAAAAGGAGAAGAAATTATTGAAGCAGATGTTGTATTGTCTGCAGTTGGTATTGTTTCAAACATCGAAGGAATAGGTCTTGAAGATGTTGGTATTGTTTCAGATAAGGGTAAAATCATGGTTAATGATTATTACCAAACCAACATACCTGGATATTACGCAATTGGTGATGTTACTCCTGGACAGGCATTAGCGCATGTAGCTTCTGCAGAAGGAATAACATGTGTCGAAAAAATTGCAGGTATGCACGTAGAAGCTATAGATTACGGAAACATTCCAGGATGTACCTATGCTACTCCAGAGATTGCAAGTGTTGGTATGACAGAAAAACAAGCCAAGGAAGCAGGCTATGAATTAAAGGTTGGTAAATTTCCTTTTTCTGCCTCTGGAAAAGCAAGTGCAGCTGGAACAAAAGATGGTTTTGTAAAAGTAATTTTTGATGCTAAGTATGGTGAATGGCTAGGATGCCATATGATTGGTGCTGGAGTTACAGATATGATAGCCGAAGCTGTCCTTGGTAGAAAACTAGAAACTACAGGACATGAAGTGTTAAAAACCATACACCCACACCCTACTATGAGTGAAGCTGTTATGGAGGCTGTTGCAGATGCCTATGGTGAAGTGATACATTTGTAACACTATATAATATATTTTACAGCCCCGCTTTTTGCGGGGTTTTTTTTATGATTAACTTGTTCTGATACTCTTAAATTAGCATATTAAGAAGAAATATTAATAAAAAAAACCTGCTAAGTGTAGCAGGTTTTTTTTAATAGTATTAAATGAGGCATATGCTACTTAAAATGCATGAAAGCTTGTTTTCCAAGTAAAGCTTCCTCGGTTTCAACATTATTTTCATCTGGCACACAACAATCTACAGGACATACAGCAGCACACTGCGGTTCATCATGAAAGCCTTTACACTCTGTACACTTGTCTGCAACTATATAGTATATTTCATCACTAACAGGCTCCTGAGTTTCATTAGCATCTACTGCTTTACCATTTGTGAGTACAAGAGAGCCCTCTAGGTCTGTTCCGTCTGCATAACGCCAATCATCTGCACCCTCATAAATAGCTGTATTTGGGCATTCTGGTTCGCAGGCGCCACAATTAATACACTCATCTGTTATTATAATTGCCATGTAATTAATATTTGTTTATTGCAAATTTAAGCTCTAGTTATGGCAACTACAAATACATCTTAATAAATTGTGAAAACATTTTGTTTCTAGGCTCTTTTTCAAGGAATAGTTACCTGAGTTTTTTTTACCTTTGAAAATCACAAAATTCACTATGAATCTACATCAAAGAATAGATGCTTTTGTAAAATTAGGAAGCTTTTTAACCCAATTTGTTTCTCCCTTACAAGACCACAAAAATACCTCAAAAACATCTGTCTCTACTATGGATTCATCAGCGCTTGATCATGCCCTTTTATACGAGCAAATGATTCAAACGCTTCAAGATGCGCACCATCAAAATACTTGGTTTACCTATGATAACCTTGCATTTTCATGTAAAAGTTGGAGTGAAGTGCTCACCCAAGAAAACCTTATTAATTGGGTTTCTAGCTATACTATTGGTGAAGTAGATTCGCCAAAAACTATTGCTATTGTCATGGCAGGGAATATTCCATTAGTTGGGTTTCATGATTTTTTATCTGTACTGCTTTGTGGCCATAAAGTGCAAGCAAAACTTTCCTCTAATGATAAAAAGATATTGCCTTTTATAGCTAGCTATTTATGTGCTGTTGAGCCAGAGTTTAAGCCCTATATTACATTTACAGAAGACTCCTTAAAGAACTTTGATGCTGTTATAGCTACAGGAAGTAACAATACCGCTACATACTTTGACCATTATTTTAGTAAGTATCCTCATATTATACGTAAAAATAGAAACGCTGTTGCTATTATTACGGGTAAGGAAACGACACAGCAGATGGAGGCCTTAGCAGATGATGTGTATCGTTATTTTGGGTTAGGATGCCGGAATGTCTCAAAAATATATATTCCAGATCAGTATAATCTAGATCATTTTTTTAATGGCATGTATGCCTGGAAACAAGTTATAAACAATCATAAATACATCAATAACTATGATTACAATAAAGCTGTTTATTTAATGAGTGATATTAAATTATTCGACAATGAGTTTATGCTCCTTAAAGAAGATAAAGGCTTTAGCTCCCCTATCTCTGTAGTATTTTATGAACGCTACAAAGACATAAAAAATATTCGAACTCAATTAGAGGCTCAAAAGCAACACATACAATGTATTGTCTCTCTAGAAGATGTTCCATTTGGAGTAGCACAAGCTCCCGGCCTTTCAGATTATGCAGATGGTGTTGACACTATAGAATTCTTAATATCATTATAATAACTTACTAACAATTTTTATACAATTTCTGCTATTTTTTACACCTTTGAAAAACAATTACAATACCTATGAAAAAACACAACTTTAGCGCAGGACCATGCATATTACCAGCATCTGTATTAGAAAAAGCAAGCAATGCAGTTATTAATTTTGACAATCTAGATTTATCACTTTTAGAGATATCTCACCGTAGTGGTAATTTTGTATCTGTGATGGAGCATGCCAAAGAATTGGCCCTAGAACATTTAGGTTTACAAAATAAAGGCTATACTGCGTTATTCCTCCAAGGTGGAGCAAGTATGGAGTTTTTAATGGTTGCTTACAATTTTTTAGAAAAAAAAGCTGGATACACTAACACCGGAACTTGGTCAGACAAGGCAATTAAAGAAGCTAGATTGTTTGGAGATGTTGTTGAGCTTGCATCATCAAAGGCTGCTAATTTTAACTATATACCAAAAAATTACAAAATACCTACTGATCTAGATTTTTTACATTGCACAAGTAACAATACTATTTTTGGAACTCAATTGAATGAATTCCCACAAACAGATTGTCCCTTAATATGTGACATGAGTAGTGATATTTTTTCTAGACAGTTAGACTTCGAAAAATTTGATTTAATCTATGCTGGGGCTCAAAAAAACATGGGGCCAGCAGGAACAACACTCGTTGTTGTTAGAGAATCTGTTTTAGGAAATGTGTCTAGGCAAATACCCTCTATGCTAGATTACAAAGTTCATATTAGTAAAGACAGTATGTTTAATACACCTGCTGTGTTTCCAGTATACGTTTCAATGCTTACCCTTTCTTGGCTAAAAGACCAAGGAGGTATTACTGCCATAGAAAAATTAAACAATCAAAAAGCTGAAATCTTATACAAAGAAATAGATCGCAATCCATTATTCAAAGGTTTTGTTTCCAACAAAGAAGATAGATCAAAAATGAATGCAACCTTCAGCCTTGTAGATGAAAGTCTTACAAATACATTTGACGGTCTCTGGAAACAAGCAGGAATAAACGGGCTAAATGGACACAGAAGTGTTGGAGGCTATAGAGCCTCTATGTATAACGCACTATCCATAGAAAGTGTTCAGGTTCTGGTTGATGTGATGCAAAATTTAGAAAGCAACGCTTAAAAAATATTTAAATAACAATAATATTAAAACAATGTAAGGATCTAGGTCTTTATAAAAATGAAAAATATCTCTATGAAAGTATTAGCAAACGACGGAATTTCTCAATCTGGTGTTGACGCATTAACAAATGCAGGTATCGAGGTTATTACCACAAAAGTGGCTCAAGAACAACTGGTAAATTATATCAATCAAAATAATATTAGTGTTTTATTGGTGCGTAGCGCAACTACCGCTAGAAAAGAATTAATTGACGCATGCCCTTCTTTAAAGATAATTGGCCGCGGCGGCGTGGGTATGGACAACATAGATGTTACCTATGCACAAGAGAAAGGCTTAAGTGTAATTAATACACCCGCTGCATCTTCCTCATCTGTGGCGGAGTTAGTATTTGCTCATTTATTTGGAGGAGTTCGGTATCTTTTTGATTCTAATAGAAACATGCCATTAGATGGAGACACAAGATTTAAAGAACTAAAGAAAAACTATGCCAAAGGGAGTGAGTTGCGAGGGAAAACAATTGGTATTATAGGTTTTGGACGTATTGGCCGTGAAGTAGCTAAAATTGCACTTGGTTGTGGTATGAAGGTTATAGCAAGCGATAATTATGTGGATACAGCAAAGGTAACTTTAGACTTTTTTGATGGTCAAAAAGTAACCATAGATATTAAAACAAAACCTATTGATGCCTTACTACAGCAAAGTGATTTTGTTAGCCTTCATGTTCCTGCGCAAAAACAATATATTATTGGTAAAGAGCAAATTGCAAAAATGAAAGATGGAGCAGCTATTATTAATGCAGCCCGTGGAGGAGTAATAGATGAGGTTGCGTTAATTCAAGCATTAGATAGCGGAAAGCTTTCGTTTGCGGGTCTTGATACTTTTGAAAAGGAACCAACACCAGCAGTTAAGGTACTTATGAGTCATAAAGTATCTCTAAGCCCTCATATTGGTGCTGCAACCAACGAGGCTCAAGATAGAATTGGAACAGAATTGGCTTCTCAAATAATAACGCTATTAAAATAAATAGGTGCCCAAAACTCACTTAAAACTCACAATTAGCATCATTATTTTAAAAACTATACTAATATGTCTAAATTAGCAATCTAAATTAATTAATCAAATACAAACTAAGATGAAAAAAATACTACTTTTTTGTTTAATGACAATTACCATTTCGGTAACCTCTCAAGTAACAAACCAAGGATCACCTTTAAGTTGGAAACTACTTAGTGATCAAGATCAAATAGCAACCAAAGCGCTTCCAAGTTTTGATTTAGAGCAAGTAAGAGCTGAAGATGCTTTAAACGATTACAAATTTGATAAACCATGGAGATTTGGTTACATGCACAGTGTAGATTTCGGTTTTGAAGATGGACACTGGACCACCCTAAAAAATGGAGACAGAATATGGAGATTAGCTATTGAGTCTAAGGATGCTTTATCAATGAATTTTATATTTGATGAATTTTCTATTCCTCAGGGAAGCTCTGTATATCTATACAATGATGACAGAAGTGATCTATTGGGAGCTTACACAAGCATACAAAACCAGGAAAGTGGCATACTAGGTACCTGGATTGTTAAAGGTGAAAAAGTATGGATAGAATATTTTGAGCCAGCAAATGTATCTGGACAAGGTCAATTGCATATCGCAAAGGCAACACATGGTTATAGAAATGCAGATACATTTCAAGCTGCAAAAGGATTGAATGATTCTGGTAATTGTAATTTGGATGTAGATTGTTCTATTGGTAGCGACTGGGAAGACAACAAAAATCACAATAAAAGGTCTGTAGGTATATTATTATCTGGAGGACAAGGGTTTTGTACAGGAGCGCTCATAAACAACACAAATAATGACGGAACTCCTTTCTTTTTAACGGCAAACCACTGTTACAGTAATCCAAATGCTTGGTCTTTTAGATTTGGTTGGATTAGTCCTAACCCTGTTTGTGCAGCCAATAATAACAGTACAAATGGTCCTACAAGCCAGACCATTAGTGGAGCTACACTAAGAGCAAGAAGTACCAATGCAGATTTCTGTTTGGTTGAAATTAACAATGATATTCCTACAGAATGGAATCGTGTTTTTGCTGGTTGGGATAGATCAGATATTACACCTCCCTTTACAGTAGGTATTCATCACCCATCTGGTGATATCATGAAAATATGTAGAGATGATGATAGCCCATCAAAAGAAGTTAATGCTGGTGCTCAAACCTGGGAAATTCTTGGTGGTAGTGGTCAAGGTTGGGAACTCGGAGTTACAGAGCCTGGATCTTCTGGTTCTCCTCTATTTGATGATCAAGGAAGAATTATTGGGCAATTATACGGAGGAGCTGCGGCTTGTTCTGGAACCAATGATAACAATGCCTTCGATTATTACGGACGCTTAGGAGTTGCTTGGGATACAGGATCATCTACATCAACAAGACTCGAAGATTGGCTTGATCCACAAGGAACAAATCCTGTTGTGTTAAATAGTTTTCCTGCCCTAGAGGTATTAGATCTTGATGCAGCTGTTTCTGTTGATATTCCAGAGGTAAGTTGTGGTGAGACTATTGTTTCACCAACTATTAGCCTAACAAACTTTGGTTTAAATGATATTACAACCGCTGTTATTACTTGGCAGATAGATAATGGCACTATAAGTACTATTAACTTTACTGGTGCCTTATCTCAAAACCAAACAGAATCATTTGTGTTAGACCCTATTGATTTAACAGAAGGTGACTACACATTTAATGTAGTTCTTGTCTCTGTTAATGGTACCGATGATCAAAACGAATCAAATAATGAAATCGCTACTGACTTTTCTATAGGAGGAAGTAGTGATCAATACGCTACATTACAAGTGGTATTAGAATTACTTACCGATGATTACGCAGAAGAGACTTCTTGGGAGTTTAGAGAAGTTGGAGGTGCTGTTTTATACTCTGATAGTTATAATGAAGGATCAGATGATAACACAACATTTATAGAAACTTTCAATGTTGAACTGGACAATTGCTATGAGTTTGAACTATTTGATTCTTACGGAGATGGTATTTGCTGTCAATACGGTGAGGGTGAATATAGTTTATCTACCAGTGATGGAGAAGTTATTTTTGAAGGAGCAGAATTTACAGATAGTGAATTAACTCAAATGAGTATTGGTGGAGAATTATCAATTAATGATGCATCACTAGCAAACATTACTCTGTATCCAAACCCTGCAAATAGTGAAATAACTCTTAGCATTGGAAACACAAATGATAGTTCTTCTTATAGCGTATATAATACTTTTGGACAGTTACTTGAGCAAGGTGTTGTATCACAAAATAAACAAGTGCTTAGTGTTTCAGAATATACAACTGGAATTTATTTTGTAGTGGTTAAAAATACTACTACAAACATAGAGTCTACTCTAAGATTTATTAAGAAGTAATAAAGGAAAGATTCATTTGAAAAAACTTAAAGAACGTTGGAATATAGATTCTAACTGGAGATTAACAGTAGTATTTGTAGTCTTTGCAATAACTGGCAGCTCTGCTGCCAAGTTTGCAGGACCCATAACAGATGTCTTAGGAATTACCGAATCAATAGGTTGGTATTTTTATTGGCCCATCAGAATACTCATTATATTTCCAGTATACCAAGTACTTTTGGTGTTCTTTGGTTGGCTCTTTGGTGAGTTTGATTTTTTCTGGAGCTTTGAAAAAAAGATGCTTCGCAGTATGAAACTTGGTTTTATAGTAAAGGATTGACCTTTAACTTAATTGGCATAAAAAAAGCCCTTACATATTCTGTAAGGGCTTTTTTACGCTTTATTAGTTTACCACCATAAAGTTCAACTATCATTGTATAGAACCTTTACTAAGTTAAGTCTGAGCTTATGAGTTTTAAAAATTCATTTCTAGTTTCAATTTTCTCAAATTGTCCTCTAAAGCCTGAAGTGGTTGTTACACTATTTTGTTTTTGAACACCACGCATCATCATACACATATGGCTTGCCTCTATTACAACGGCAACTCCTTTGGGCTTTAATGTATCGTTTATGCACTCTAAAATATCATGAGTAAGTCTTTCCTGTACTTGGAGTCTTCTAGCAAACACGTCTACCACTCTTGGAATTTTACTCAAACCAACTATGTGTCCATCTGGTATGTAGGCGATGTGTGCTTTTCCATAAAAAGGCAGCATATGATGCTCGCACAAAGAATACAACTCAATACTTTTTATGATTACCATGTCGTGGTAATCTTCTTTAAACATTGCTCCTTTTAGTATTGCAGCTGGGTCTTGATCATAGCCCTGGGTTAAAAACTGCATTGCTTTTGATGCTCTTTCTGGGGTTTTAACAATACCCTCACGAGTAACATCTTCTCCTATATCAGATATAATATCTGTGTAACTATTTTAGAGGTAATCTAAAATTATGGATGCCTACTTGTTGAATAGCAACAGGAGCACCTTCAATTAAAGATGAAGGGCCATTTTGTAGGTCTGGGAATGTTTCGATATCATCTTTAGTGGCAACATAATCCGAATCATATTTTCTACTTGGTTCATTATATTTAACCGAATGTTCATTTTGTTTAAGTTTGTCTGCAAAAAATTGCTGTATTTTTTCAATTTTTGGGGTAATGGTAAAATTACAATATGCCTGTTCTTTGTTTTGATTATAATAGTTATGGTGAGATGTTTCTGCTATATAAAAAATATCTAAAGGCTTAAGCTGGGTTACAATAGTATCCTTAAAAACAGCAGCCTTGGTAAGAGTTTCAATAAAATCATTGGCCTCATTTTTTTGGGTTTCATCTACATAAAAAATTGCACTTCTATACTGTGTGCCTACATCATTGCCTTGACGGTTTAATGTAGTAGGATCATGGGTCGCAAAAAACACCTCTAGAAGCGTTTGGTAGGAAATAACCTTGGGGTCAAAATCTATGCGTATAGCCTCTGCGTGACCAGTTGTACCATTACAAACTTCTCTATACGCTGGGTTTTTTATGTGTCCTCCAGTATATCCTGAAACTACATTAATGACACCTTCTAAGCGCTGAAAAACTGCTTCAGTGCACCAAAAACATCCGTTAGCAAAAATAGCTTGTTTAATTATTGTATTCATACTTTAAACAAAATTACATTAATTTAACACTGTAAGAGTAATTGAAAATCTTTTTAACTTTTTATTAGTAAAAGGACCTTTAGCATAGCGGTAGATTTGCAAATATAGGTTGCATTAATTAGCTATGCAAAGAGGTGTTTTTTATGAGAAATATTGTTTTGTTTTTTATTGTACTAATACACACATCACTTCTGTTTTCGCAACAAGAAAAAACACTCACTGCAACTAGAATTTCTAATGCGCCAAACATAGACGGTGTCTTAGATGATACTGTTTGGAAAAAACTCCCCTACTATGGAGACTTTAACATGCTAGAACCTGGAACGCAGGGTGATATACCATTAGGCTATCAAACCAAAGTTCAACTAGCCTATGACAATACTGCTGTCTATATCGCAGCATACATGGAAGATCCAAACCCAGATAGTATTGCGAGTCAATTCTCACAGCGTGATGATGTAGACGCTCAAGCAGATTTTATTGCAGTTGCATTAAACACCTACAATGATGGTATCAACGAGACACGTTTTGGGGTTACTAGTGCTGGTACTATTTTTGACTCTAAAATTTCTATCAACGATGAAGACATAGGATATAATGTTGTGTTTGAGTGTATAACATCTAAGGATCGCAAAGGATGGTATGCAGAGTTTAAAATTCCATACAATGCGCTTCGCTTCCCTGAGCTTGAAATCCAGAATTGGAGTATAAATTTTTACAGACGCATTATCAATAGTAATGAAACCCATAGTTTTGCTGCTATTGATAATACAAAAGGCAAAGCAACACAATACAATGCTCCACTGCTAGGTATTGAAAAAATAAACCCTCCGGTTCGCCTTACCCTTTTTCCATTCACCCAGGGAGCTGTATCTGCCCTTGAAGGCAAAACCACTGCGAGTTTTAGTGCAGGTATGGATTTAAAATACGGCCTTAGTGACAGTTTTACCCTTGATGCCACATTAATACCAGATTTTGGCCAAGCAGCCTTTGATGAAGTTACCCTTAATCTTGGACCTTTTGAACAAACTTTCGAAGAACAACGGCAATTTTTTACTGAAGGGACAGAGCTTTTTAATAAAGGAAGACTATTTTTCTCAAGAAGAGTGGGCGGTGCTCCAAGCAAGGAAATTACAGATATACAAGAAAATGAGGTGGTAAACCAGTTTCCTGAAAGTGTTAATCTGTTAAATGCGGTTAAAGTTTCTGGAAGAACAAAAGACAACTTAGGTGTTGGTTTTTTTAATGCCATAACCGAAAAAACATATGCAAAGGTTCTAAACGAGCAAACAGGCGTTATTAGAGAGGTACTTGTAGAACCCCTAACCAACTATAATATTCTGGTTTTAGATCAGCAGTTTAATGACAATTCTTCTATTTCATTAATAAACACTAATGTAACACGTGATGGCCAATTTAGGGATGCAAATACCACGGCTATAATATATGATGTTTCAGACAAACAAAACACTTATAACCTATCTGGTAGAAATGTTGCCAGTAATGTGACTAAAGATAACGGGATTAGTACAGGATTTTTATCTGAAATAGAGCTATCTAGAATAAAAGGGAAATTTAGATACCGCATAGAGCACAAACTCTCCAACACCACCTATGATATCAATGATCTGGGGCTAAACAGGAGAAATAATTACAACAACCTTGAGGCAGAAATCTCCTATGAGAATTTTGAACCCACAAAAACATTTAACAAGTATAAGTTCGAATTATCTACTAGACACAGACGCCTTTACGATCCTAGTGTGGTAACAGGAAATTCATTTAGACTGGAAAGTTTTTTTGTATTAACATCTAGATTTGCCTTTGGCGGGTTTATGGACTACAGATCAAGTAGTGATGATTACTTTGAACCTCGGGTAGAAGGAAAATATGTTACTTTTTCAAAAAGTTTGGGTACCAAGATTTTTATCTCTACAGACTATAGAAAGGTATTTGCGGTAGATTTAAGTGTCGGTCAACGAAAAGATTTTGACCAACCACAACAACAGTTGTTTATTGAGTTTTCTCCGAGATATCGCTTCTCAGATAAGTTTTTAGTACAAATTGACACAGAGTTAACTAAAAGAGATGACCAGTTTGGCTATATAGATAATACAGAAACAGATGTATTTTTTGGACAACGAGATCTTGTATCTATTGAAAATACGCTAACAGCAAGCTATAATTTTGATCCCTACAAAGCTATTGATCTGCGCTTTAGAAATTATTGGACTAGTGTAGATTATAGTGATGGTATTTTCTTTAAACTCAATGATGACGGTACTAAAGATGTTGTAGATTACCAAATAACACAAGAAAACGACCCCAATAGAAATTTTAATATTTGGAATCTAGATCTGAGTTTTAGATGGCGCTTTGCCCCTGGTAGTGAGGCTAGTTTATTATACAGAAATCAAATTTTTAATAGTGACAATCAAGCAACATTAGGTTACACAGAAAGTTTGCAAAATTTATTTAAACAAGCTTTACAAAACACAATATCTCTTAGAGTTACGTATTTTTTAGATTACAATAATGTTTCTTATATTTTTAATAAAAAATAAGTTGCTTCACCTTATCTCATATAAATAGTTAAGAAGATTTTATCTTGTGCAATAATGTGAGTATTTTGCTTGTTTAAATCTATATAAGGAAAATACTATGAAAAAGTTTTATATATCTATACTAGCGAGTTTACTCCTTTTTACTGGATGCTTTGAAGACTTTGATGATACTATAAACCCTGCCTCTACCCTAGAGATTCAAAACTTTATATATCGTGGTTTAAATTATTTCTATTTATATAAAGAAGACACTCCAGAACTTGCCAATGACGCCTTTTTAACAAATGATGATAGAAACAGTTTCTTAGAAAGCTATGAGTCACCACAAGATTTATTTGATTATTTAAAAGCTGACCAAGATCGTTTTAGTTTTCTTACAGATGATTATGTTTCCCTGGAAAATGCGCTAAGCGGCGTAACTCTTAACAATGGTATGGAGTTTGGGTTGGTTTTTTACCCAGATGGTAGCGGTGATGTATTTGGCTATGTACGTTATGTGCTTCCGAATTCTAGCGCTGCTAGCACCGCTTTGCAACGAGGAGATATCTTCAATACCATAGATGGCCAACAAATAAATGAGACTAATTATAATGATTTACTTGCTCCAGACACTTACAGCATTGGGCTAGCAACCTTTGACGGATTTACCATTACCCCTACTGGTACAACTATTGAACTTACAAAATCACAAATCACAGAAAATCCAATACATATCGCCCAAACACTTACCATTGAAGGACAAAAAGTAGGATATCTAATGTATAATGCTTTTACAAGAGATTTTGATCCTGAGTTAAATGCGGTTTTTGGTACCTTTAAAAACCAAGGCATTGACCACCTTATTATTGATTTAAGGTACAATGGTGGTGGTTCTGTAGAGACTGCTGTAGATCTTTCTTCTATGATTACAGGACAGTTTAATAACCAAATATTTTACACAGAGCAGTGGAACCAAGACCGGCAAGCCCAATATGCAAGCCCTGGACTATTTAATACACAAATTTCAAATGGTGATGTAATTAATAGTTTAAATCTAGATCGGGTATATATCATTACAAGTGCTCGCTCTGCCTCCGCCAGTGAACTTGTAATAAATGGCCTAGCACCTTATATTACAATTACTCAGGTGGGAGATACCACTACGGGTAAATTTCAAGCTTCATTTTTATTGTATGATGCTCCAACCCCAAACTTTAGTAGGTCACAGGCAAATGTAAATCATACCTACGCTATGTTACCACTTGTTTTTAAAACAGTAAATGCTGCAGGCAGTACAGATTATGTAGATGGACTTGTCCCAGATATCGAACAAAAAGAAAACTACGCAAATTTAGGGCAATTAGGAACCATAACAGAACCTTTACTTGCAGAAACACTTAACCAGATATTTCCCGGGCTTGCTCCATCAACAGTGTTTGATAGTTTTACAGAAATTGGAGACAGCAACAGCAATAATATCTTGGAAGGCATCATGTTTATTGAAAACAAACAATACTAAAAAAGAACCAAAAACTACCCAAATAAAATATTAACAAAACCTATGATAACAGCAAAAAATATCCACAAATACTATGAAAAGCTACACGTTTTAAAGGGTGTAGATCTTCATATAAAAAAAGGAGAAATTGTTTCTATTGTAGGTGCCTCGGGTGCTGGAAAAACAACCTTACTTCAAATTTTAGGGACTCTTGATGGTTTTGACAATGGAGGGCTAACGATTAACAATACGCAAATAGCTACTTTAAACAAGAAACAACTTGCAAGCTTTAGAAATACTTCATTGGGTTTTATTTTCCAATTCCACCAATTACTTCCAGAGTTTACTGCCCTTGAAAATGTTTGTATTCCTGGGTTTATTAAAAAATCAAATAAGACAGAGGTAGAAAAAAGAGCCAAAGAGCTTCTTGCCTTTCTTGGCTTAAGTTCTCGTGAAAATCATAAACCCAATGAATTATCTGGAGGAGAACAACAACGTGTTGCTGTTGCCAGAGCTTTAATAAACAACCCAGCAATTATTCTGGCAGATGAACCTAGTGGAAATCTAGACACAGAAAGTGCAGAGAACCTTCATAATTTATTTTTCAAACTAAGAGACAAATTTGGACAAACCTTTGTTATAGTTACTCATAACAAAGACTTAGCATTTATGGCAGACAGAAAACTAACCATGCAAGATGGTACTATAATTAGTGACTAGCGCACTCTTTAGTGTTATACACCACATTAGAAATCATCAATTATATATCTAAAAATGAAGCTTGATAAAACCGAATTAAAAGAATTTTTAGATCAAAAAGTACAACAATACAATACCTTAGATTTTATAGGGACAGACCCCATACAAATACCACATCATTTTAAAGAGAAAGAGGATATAGAAATTTCTGGATTTTTAATAGCCACCATTGCTTGGGGAAACAGAAAAAGTATTATCACAAATGGAGAGCGACTATTAAATATAATGGGCAACTCCCCTTTTGATTTTGTTTTAAACTACACAGATAAACATAAAAAATACACAAAAGGATTTGTGCACAGAACATTTAATGAAGATGATTTGCATACCTTTTTCTTGGCCCTTTCCAATATTTACAAACACCATCAAGGCCTAGAGGCTGTGTTTTCAGAAAATAGTACACCTCATAGTATGCAACCTGCTATACATGCGTTTAAAAAGGTGTTTTTTGAGATTTCACACCAATCTAGAACACAAAAACATGTGAGTGATCCATTAAAAAACAGTGCTGCAAAACGTATTAATATGTTTTTAAGGTGGATGGTTCGTCAAGACAATACAGGTGTAGATTTTGGTATTTGGAATACAATCTCTCCAGCTATTTTATCCTGCCCTTTAGATGTGCACAGTGCAGCAATTGCTAGAAAAATAAGTATTTTAACCCGCAAACAAAATGATGGCAAAGCTCTACATGAGTTAGACAAGGCGCTGCGCGAAATGGACCCTATAGATCCCGTTAAGTATGATTTTGCACTTTTTGGTTTGGGTGCTTTTGAGAAATTTTAAAAGTATAATCTGCTTTAATGTAATTAATTGGTCTTAATTAACTTCGGTTTTTTATCTTTGCTTAAATAGTATATACATAAATGCAGTTTAAATACCCGGAACTTCTCTACGCACTTTTTTTACTACTAATTCCTATTTTAATCCATTTATTTCAACTCAGACGCTTTCAAAAAGTGTCTTTTACCAATGTTTCGTTTTTAAAGAAAGTGAGCATGCAAACACGCAATAGCTCTCAAATAAAGAAATGGCTTATTCTGATGCTTCGATTGCTATCCATTGCTGCCATTGTAATTGCATTCACAGAACCCTTTAAAGCTTCTAAAACAGCTTTAAACAGTATTAAAGAAACCACTATTTATATAGACAACTCCTTTAGTATGCAGGCCAATGGTGCTCAAGGTCCTTTATTAAATAGCGCACTACAAGATCTCATAACCCAAATACCATCAAAGAGTAAAGTAAACTGGTTTACCAATACCTCTTCAAAGAAAGATGCAAGTGTACAACAACTTAAAAAAGATTTTTTAACATTAGAATATACTCAAAAACAGCTCAGTCCCAAACAAGTGCTACTAAAGGCAGATGTATTTTTCAGTAAAGACAAAACATCAGACAAAAGATTGATTTATATCTCTGACTTTCAAAAAAAGGATGAATTCCCCCAAGTAAATGATCGTTTTAAGGTAGATGCAGTGCAGTTAATACCCAATCAACGGCAAAATATTTCCATAGACTCTGCTTATGTTGTATCCAAAAAAACTGGACTTACTCAAGTAATAGTTACATTATCTGCAAAAGAACTTTCTAAAACCACAGTTTCTGTTTCGTTGTATAATGACAATACCCTAACATCAAAGATTGCTGTAGATTTTAGCAAATACAGTACACAGGACATCACCTTTGATCTAGTTAATACACCTAATTTTAAAGGCAGTATTACCCTCACAGACAATGGCCTTAGCTATGACAACAGTCTTTATTTTAGTATAAATACCCCTGCAAAATTAAAAGTACTTAGCATAAACGCCAGTAATGCAGATTTCTTAAAACGTTTGTATGCTACACAAGAATTTGAGTATACAAGCCAAGATGCGAAAAACCTTAACTATAGTTTACTTTCTCAGCAAAATTGTATCATACTAAATGAATTAAAAAGTATTGATAGCTCACTGAGTAATGCCCTTACAGAATTTTCTCAAAATGGTGGGAGTGTATTAATTATCCCCGCACAAGAGATAGATATTACAAGTTATAATGGTTTGTTGAAAAATTTAAACTTAGGAGTTTTTGACAGCAAACTCGAAAGGCAAAAGAAAATCACTAACATTGTTTTTGAGCACCCAATCTACCGTGATGTTTTCGAAAAACGCATTACAAATTTCCAATTTCCAAGTATCAAAAGTTTTTACACAATCACTTCAGAGGCATCTACTTTGCTGGGATTTGAGGATGACAAACCTTTTATATTGGGCTTAAAAAACAACTATATTGCAACAGCAGCCTTTAATACACAAAATGGTAATTTTATAAGCTCTCCTATAATTGTACCTACACTATATAATATAGCTAGAGAGAGTATAGAGGCGCCCAAATTATATTATAACATTGCATCTTATGTGTCTTTTGGAGTTGGGGTTGCATTAAAAGAAGATGAAGTATTACACATTAAAGATAGTATTGTTAACTTTATACCCCTGCAAAAAGCCAAGGCTAATAAAGTTGTTGTTACAACCAATGAGTATCCAAAAAGTGCAGGAACATTTTCTATAAATAAAGCAGATGCGTTTATTGAAAGTGTAAGTTATAATTACGATAGAGACGAAACAAATCTAATCTATGGTGATGTAAAAAACTGGAACGCAGTAACACAACATCAAAACATTACAAGTTTGTTTGATGCTATTGAAAAAGAAAATACAATTACTGCATTTTGGAAATGGTTTGCCCTTTTAGCGCTACTATTTCTAATTGCTGAAATGTTAGTTTTAAAATTTTATAAAAATTAAAAACCAATAGCATAGTAGCTATTGGAGGTAACCTGTAAATTTGAGTATTATGAACATATTACTAAAATCGGCAACTATTGTAGATAGTGAAACTAAATACCATTTAAAAAAATGTGATCTACTTATTGAAAAAGGGATCATATCAAAAATTTCCTCCTCTATAGCTGCACAAAAAAATATGCAGGTTATAAAGCGGCCTAATCTGCACATTTCAAGAGGCTGGTTTGATAGCGGAGTATCTTTTGGAGAGCCTGGTTTTGAGGAGAGAGAAAATATTGCAAACGGCTTAAAAACAGCAGCTTTATCTGGCTTCACTACAGTTGCATTAAACACAAACACCCGCCCTGTTCCAGACAATAAAGGAGCCATTAGATTTTTAAAAACCATAGCACAAAACCATGGTGTTACCCTACTACCAAATGGCTGTCTTACTCAGAAGGCCAAAGGAGAAGACCTAGCTGAACTCTTTGACATGCAAAGTGAGGGAGCGCTTAGTTTTTACGATTATAAAAAACCTATAGCAAACCCAAATTTGCTTAAAATAGCCCTGCAGTACTCCCAAAGTTTTAATGGTCTTGTACAGTCCTACCCTTGTGAGAGCGCCATTGCACCAAAAGGAATGGTAAATGAACATCTAAATGCCACACTACTTGGGCTAAAAGGAATACCTTCTCTTGCCGAATCTCTACAAATTGCCAGAGACCTCTACATCTTGGAGTACACCGGGGGCAGGCTACATATTCCTACCATATCTACCCTAGAGAGTGTACAGCTCATAAAACAAGCAAAGAAAAAGGGATTACAAGTAAGCTGTAGTGTATCTATTAATAATCTTACTCTTACAGATAAGGTGCTTGAGAGTTTTGACACCAACTACAAACTCATGCCTCCTCTAAGAACACCCCAAGATATAAAAGCATTAAAAAAAGCACTTACAGATGGCACTATAGATATGGTCACCAGTGACCACAACCCTATAGATATTGAGCATAAAAAAATAGAGTTTGACCACGCTAAATATGGTAGTATTGGTCTTGAAAGTTGTTTTGGAGCACTACAAAAAGTAACAAATCTAGAAACTGCAATACAGGCACTAACCCAACAATCTGTATTTAATATTTCACAAAGTAGTATAGCCCAAGGCCAAAAAGCCAACATAACACTCTTTGACCCTACACTAAAGTGGGAATTTGAAAAAGAGCATATTATCTCTAGCTCAAAAAATGCTGCTTTTCTAGGGCAACCTCTTTTAGGGAGAGCCTATGGGATTATTAATAATAGTCAAGTCCTGCTTCATGAGTAAAACAAGTGCCCCAAAAGGGAAAAACCTAGCTATTGTAGCCTACATTACTTTTATAGGAATGTTTATAGCCTATACCATTAATAGAGATAAAAAAGATGCTTTTGCCACCGCACATATTAAAAACATGTGCGGCCTTGTTTTTGGACTTTTAATTGCCCAAACAACTCAAGGATATATTAATCAAGAATTAGGAGATGTTTTATGGTATGTTGCGTTTTCATTATGGTTGTATTCTTTAATTTCTGCTGTATTTAACAAAAAACCTAATATCCCGCTTTTAAGTGATAAGTTTCAAGAATGGTTTACATTTCTAGACTAGATATACTGCCATTTAACATTCAAATTTTAAAATAGTAAACATGCAAACTACCCCAAATAACTCAAGAGCTCTTGCTATTATCACCTACATAACATTTATTGGTTGGATTATTGCTTTTATGCTCAACAACAAACTAAAACATTCGCTAGTTACCTACCACCAAAAACAATCTTTAGGAATTCAGTGCATCTATTTTGCTATAGCCGTTTTAATAACCCTTACAGGTTTATTGAGCCTACAAATACTTTTCCTTGGAGTATTTATTCTTATCATCATAGGAATTTCAAATGCTAGCAATCAAATAAACAAACCCCTACCAATTGTTGGGGTTTACTTTGAAAAGTGGTTTGAAAATATAGTATAAAACCGACGATGTATTGCCAAACTATTTTTTTTACCATCACCAACGCTTTTTGCTGTATACTTTTAAAACATGAAAAAACAACAATTACTTCTAGAACATAACTACCAAAGACCAGAAATAAAAACAAATAAAGCCCCTGTAATTATTTTACTACACGGGTATGGCAGTGATCATAATGATTTGTTTTCTTTCGCGCCACATTTACCAAAAACACATCATATTATAGCCCTAAGGGCTCCATTGGCCATGCAACCCCATGGGAATGCTTGGTATTCTATCTATTTTGAAGCGGGTGATTCAAAATTTAACGACATACCCCAAGCACTTGCGGCTAGAGATAAAGTGGTGCAATGCATAGACAACATAATAGATGCGTATAATGCAGACCCAGAAGATGTAACATTAATAGGGTTTAGTCAAGGAACTATTTTAAGCTTTGCGGTTGCACTTAGTTATCCAAAAAAAGTCAAAAACATTGTTGGCCTTAGTGGGTATATTAGTAAAGACATGCTTACACCAGGGTATGAGAAAAACGATTTTAGCCATCTCAATGTATACAACTCACATGGGAGTGTAGACCAAGTAATTCCTGTTTCATGGGCACAAAAAACTCCTGGTTTTTTAAAAGAACTAAATATAGAATGTGCCTATAGTGAGTTTCCTGTTGGTCATGGAGTAGCTCCAGATAATTTTCATGAATTTAAAGCTTGGTTAGCCAAGCAATAGCTGCTTCTATGTATAGTTCAACAACCTTTACTTTAAAGAATACAAAAAAGAGCTAAGAGGAACAAGTTCTATAGAATTATCTTGATTAAAGAAATACTCAATGATAAGTTCTCCCCAATTATCTCCGTCAGAGAAATCTGCTTGTATCCACCTGCTGTTTAATAGTTTTATTTTATTGATTTTAAAATTACCCCTAACAGAGGCTACTGGGATAATAGGGTTTCCGCCTTTAACACCATTTTGGTCATAGATTTTATTGTTAATAATAGCTTCAACATCTGCGGCTTCAAGGCCAAGACGTTCAATATACTCTATGGCATTTTCATTTCCTTGAAGACTAAAATAATTTGCATCTGAGATAGCCTCTGAAACCCCAGAGAGCGAATCTTTGGCTTTTTCTAACTTAAAAGAAAGTCCTTTAATTATTTTGTCTTGAGTTTCCCATATAATTTTTTCATTTGCGTATTGAAAAACAATGAACAAAACAGCAAAAAAGAACAGGTACATAAAAATACTTTTTTTCATAATATAATTAATTTTATAGTTCAATAGTTAATCCGTCATAGGCTAAAAACACATTACTTGGCAGTGTTGCCTGAACTACTTTGTGGAATCCTAGATGGTGGCTAATATGTGTTAAATAGGCTCTGTGAGGCTTTACTTTAGCAATAAAAGCAAGTGCCTCTTCTAGATTGAGGTGAGAAGGATGCGGCTCTTGCCTGAGGGCATTAATAACTAAAACTTTAGTGCCTTTGATTTTTTCAATTTCAATTGGCGACATTGTTTTTACATCTGTTAAATAGGTGAAACCTTCCATGGTATATCCAAGTACTGGAAGTTTGTCATGTAATGCTTCTACTGGAGTTACAAGGGTATTATGCAATAAAAAAGATTCCATCTTTGAAATAACATGCTGCGATATCGTTGGCGCACTAGGGTATTTATTTTGGGTTTCAAAAATATAGCTAAAACGCCTTTTAAGGGCTACAAACACCTCTTTACTTGCATAAAAGCTAATATCACCTTGTCTAAAATAAAAGGGTCTTATGTCATCCAGGCCAGCTGTATGGTCACTGTGCTCATGGGTAATAAGTACTCCATCAAGTTTCTCGACTTGGTTAATTAGCATTTGTTGTCTAAAATCTGGACCGCAGTCTATAACATACACCTTATCTCCAATTTCCAACAGTACAGAAACCCGTAATCTTTTATCCTTTAAATCATCGCTCAAACATACAGGATGTTTGCTTCCTATGACAGGAATTCCTTGCGAGGTTCCTGTCCCTAAAAATGTGACTTTAAAGTGAGATTTCATAGCCACAAAAATACTAGTATTTTTTTTGATTGGCTATGGTAATCGCTACCTTTGTTGGACAACAATTAACTACGGTTATGCCAAAGACTATAAAAGGAGATAAAGAATTTGAGGCGATTCCTTCCATAAAAAATAAAGCCTTACGTATCAATTTAAATGAAAACATTTACGGGACTTTTGCCGAAATAGGCGCAGGTCAAGAAACGGTACGTAATTTTTTTAGAGCGGGTGGAGCATCTGGTACTATTGCCAAGACCATATCTGCCTATGATAAAGACTTTAGTGATGCCATTTATGGCGTAGAAGAAGATGGAAGATACGTAACTGAAGATCGCCTTAAAAAAATGCTTACTCATGAAATGAAGCTTATTGAAGAGCGCATTTTACGTGAAAAACATCCAGACAAAATATACTTCGCATACGCAAACACAGTGGCTACCATAGATTTTGCAAAAAAATATAAAGGACATGGTTGGGTAGGTATTCGGTTTCAAACAAATCCAGATGAAGCCTACAGTGAGATAATTTTACACATTCGTTTTCATGAAACAGAAGCACTACTGCAACAACACACACTTGGTACCTTAGGTGTAAATCTAATATATGGAGCCTATTATAAACATGATTCTCCAAAAAAACTATTGCGCTACCTCTATGACCACATAGACAAAGATAAAATTGAGATTGATACCATTAATTTCTCTGGACCTAAATTCAAGGATGTAGACAACCGTTTGATGAGCTTACAGCTTATTAAAAATGAAATGACTGATGCTGTTATGTTTGGACCAGATGGAAAAAATGTCCTGCCAGCAAGAATATTACACAAAAAGAACATACTAGCCCTTCGTGGTAGTTTTAGACCAGTAACAAAGGTAAATATTGACATGTTTGAAAAATCACATGAAATGTTTATCAATGAATCTAAGGTTGACAAAGAAAGGTCTGTTACTATTTTTGAGATTACCCTTTCAAATCTTCGTGCCGAGGGAGAAATCGATGAAGAAGATTTCATGGACCGTGCAAGACTTTTGTGCTCTTTAGGGCATACGGTGATGATTTCAAATTTCCAAGAATACTACAAGCTTGTAGAATACTTCTCTAGATACACTAAAATGCGCCTTGGTCTTGCAATGGGAGTTAATAATCTAGTAGATATTTTTGATGAAAAGTATTATCGCCATCTTAGTGGTGGAATTTTGGAGGCTTTTGGTAAATTATTTTTCAAAGATTTAAAGGTATACCTCTACCCTATGAAAAATAATAAAGGTGTCTTTACTACTAGTGAAAATCTAAAGGTGCATCCACGTATGAAAGAGTTATACAAATTTTTCAAATACAATGGTAAAGTAATAGATGTCGAGAACTACAATCCTGAGGTAATGGGTATTTTTTCTCGAGAAGTGTTAGCCATGATTGAAAAGGGTACTCCAGGATGGGAAGAAATGCTTCCTAAAGGGGTTGGTGAAATAATAAAAGAAAAGAAATTATTTAGTTATTCTTCAGAGAAATAACACACTATCTAAATAAAGAAAACGGGGCATATAGCTATATGCCCCGTTTTTACTTTAGTAGGTGAAATAACTAAGAAACTACATCACTCTCCAAAATTTGTAATGCATGGGTTTTAGTTTTTACTTTATCTATAACATGAGCCACAACACCGCTGTGAACTAAAAATGTTTTACGATGAATGCCATCATACTCACGACCCATAAACTTCTTTAGACCCCAAACACCAAAGGCTTCTATAACCTCTCTATTTGTGTCGGCAAGCAAAAGAAATGGAAATTCGTATTTGTTTCTAAAGTTAGACTGCTTCTTTTCTGTATCTGCACTAACACCAATAATTTCATAACCTTTGTCTTGTAAATCCTTGTAGTGATCTCTTAAATTACAAGCTTCAGCTGTGCACCCTGTGGTACTTGCAGCTGGATAGAAAAATACAATCACTTTTTTATCCTGATAGTCTTGCATGGTTATTGAGTTTCCGTCTTGATCTGTGACAGAAAAATTTGGAACCTTGTCTCCTACTTTAAGTGTATTCATTTTGTAAATTTGTTTTAATGTTAGTGATTAATAAGTATTGCTAAATTAAACCCTCTAAGCAAACAATACTATTGATAGTAAGCTTATTCTGTAAATTTAAACCAAATGAACAAACAACAAAAGGTAGTCTTTGTTATAAATACGTTAAAAGAGTTATATCCAGAGATACCTATACCTCTGGATCATAAGGATCCTTACACGCTTTTAATTGCGGTTTTGCTTTCTGCCCAAAGCACAGATGTGAGGGTTAATAAAATAACACCCCTGTTATTTAAAGAGGCAGACAACCCTTATGATATGATTAAACTCTCCATAGATCAAATAAGAGAAATTATAAGACCTGTAGGGCTTTCTCCTGCCAAAGCAAAAGGAATTCATGGCTTATCTCATATATTAATAGACAAACACCAAGGTAAAGTCCCTAATGATTTAGAGGCTCTTGAAGAGCTTCCTGCGGTAGGTCACAAAACTGCGAGTGTTGTAATATCCCAGGCCTTTGGTGTTCCAGCATTCCCGGTAGATACCCATATTCATAGACTTTTATATAGATGGGGTTTCACTAATGGTAAAAATGTAACCCAAACAGAAAAAGATGCAAAAAGACTATTCCCACAAGCTGTTTGGAATGATTTACACCTTCAAATTATTTGGTATGGCCGTCAATATTGCCAAGCTAGAGGTTGGGATTTAGAAAAAGATAAAATCACAAAAACGATTGGAAGAAAAACGGTACTAACGGAATATTACAAGAAAAAGAAGAAATAAAAAAAGCCCTGAAGTACTTATTCCAGGACTTTTTGGTATTAGTTTAAATGTGTTTCAAACTTTAAATTTTGATATTCTAAAACTCTTAGCGCTTTAGAGTAATTTAAAAGAAATGTAATTGTCTGTTGTTTTGGAACCATGTTTTTGTTCACCTGTCCAGAGGGTGAAGATTTTGAGTATAATTTTTGCATACAATACTTGTTTAGAAGTTAATCCTAACAATTAACGATGCAAAATCTGATTTATTGTATCAGTCTGTCAATACAATGTTATGTTTGTCAATTACTTTACGTAAATTAATAAGAGCATATCGCATTCTTCCTAGGGCTGTATTAATACTCACCCCAGTTTGCTGGCTAATTTCTTTAAAGCTCATGTCTTTATAAATGCGCATCATCAAGACCTGTTTTTGATCTTCAGGAAGCTCATCTACAAGACGTCTCACATCAGAGGCTATTTGCCCTTTAATAATTGTATTTTCTGCATTTAATGCGTTGTCTGAAAGCACAGAGAATATATCGAAATCTGTATTATTTTCAAACTTAGGCATTCGATTATTCTTTCGAAAGTGATCGATAACCAAATTATGTGAAATACGCATTACCCATGGTAAGAATTTACCTTCTTCATTGTACTTTCCTCTTTTTAAGGAATTGATGACTTTGATGAAAGTGTCTTGAAAAACATCTTCAGCTACATCTCTATCAAAAACCTTTGAGTAGATAAAGCTATAAATTCTTTGCTTGTGTCTTGTAATTAGAGTGGAAAGGGCAGACTCGTCTCCTTGTAGGTATGAGGTTACTAAAACCGCATCTGTGGATTTGCTTTTTTTCATATCAGTACTTTTTAAAGTGAACAACTATAAAAATAGGGTTAAGTAGTAGTTGTTGTAATAAAATTAAAAAAAGTAGAAATATGCTATAGGCAATAGTTTTAGTTTACATAGATGTAAGTCGTAAATATAAGTACATTATGTTTACAATTCAAAATAAATAGGACGTTTTTATTAAAAATAACTTAAAACTCGCTGCTTTGTGTGATACAAATAGCATTATGTTATCTTTGTGAAAACCACCATTTAACAAGGCTTTACATTGAAAACCCAAGCACTAGACACAAAAGAAAACATCATCATAAAAGGTGCTAAGTTGCACAACCTTAAAAACATAGATGTTGTAATCCCTCGTAACAAACTTGTTGTAATCACTGGTCTTTCTGGAAGTGGTAAATCCTCATTAGCCTTTGACACCCTATACGCTGAAGGACAAAGAAGGTATGTAGAAAGCCTATCAAGCTATGCAAGACAGTTTCTTGGAAGACTCAACAAACCTAAGGTAGACAGTATAAAAGGAATATCTCCTGCCATCGCTATTGAGCAGAAAGTGAATTCTACAAACCCAAGGTCTACTGTTGGTACCTCAACAGAGATTTATGACTATCTAAAATTATTATTTGCCCGTATTGGAAGGACCTACTCTCCCCTAAGTAATTTGGAAGTTAAAAAAGATACAGTTTCAGATGTTATAAAATACATCAAAACATTTCCTTTGGGAAGTAAACTCCTTTTACTAGCCCCTATTGTGCTGGAAAAAGGGCGCACCTTAGACAATAAAATCAAAGCATTAGCCCAACAAGGCTTTTCACGTGTAAAGCTAGACAGCAAGGTACTTCGCATTGATGAGCTGAAAGATAATTTGACTCCCAAAAACATAGAACTAGTTATAGACCGTGTAATATTAAAAGAGGATGAAGATTTTTACAACCGTTTGGCAGATGCCATTCAAATGGCTTTCTATGAAGGTAAAGGAACACTGTTTATAGAGCATCTTGACAGCAATAAAATTTTAGAATTTAACAATAAGTTTGAGCGAGATGGTATGACTTTCACAGAGCCTAATGTGCACCTTTTTAGTTTTAACAATCCATTTGGAGCTTGTTCTGGATGTGAGGGTTATGGAGATGTAGTAGGTGTAGATCAAGATCTGGTAATTCCAAACACTGGATTGTCTGTTTATGAGAATGCAATTTTTCCTTGGCGGGGAGATAGCATGGGTTGGTATAGAGATCAATTGGTAAATAGTGCCTACAAATTTGATTTTCCAATACATAAACCCTGGTTTGAGCTCACTAAAGCGCAACAGCAATTAGTTTGGGATGGTAATGAGCATTTTGAAGGGCTGCACAGTTTTTTTAAATACCTAGAGAGTAAGAGTTATAAAATTCAGAACAGAGTAATGCTATCTCGCTATAGAGGTAAAACCACTTGCGCCTCTTGTAATGGTACGCGTTTGAAAAAAGAAGTTGGGTATGTTAAAATAGCAAACACCTCTATCCAAGAACTTGTTGGGTTGCCACTAGAAGATTTGGCCGCTTTTTTTAAAAAATTACAACTAGAGGGCCATGATACCACTATTGCAAAACGTTTGCTTGTTGAGATTAACAACAGGCTCTCTTTTTTACTAGATGTTGGCCTCTCTTATCTTACACTCAACAGAAAAAGTAATTCACTCTCTGGAGGAGAATCGCAGCGTATTAATCTGGCCACTTCTCTTGGAAGTAGCCTTGTAGGTTCTATGTATATTCTAGATGAACCAAGTATTGGTTTGCATCCAAAAGATACAGAAAGACTCATAAAGGTATTAAAGTCTTTACGAGATTTAGGGAATACTGTTATTGTGGTAGAGCACGATGAAGATATCATGAAACAAGCAGACCACATCATCGATATTGGCCCCGAGGCTGGCAGTTTTGGAGGTGAGGTTGTAGCCACAGGAACCTACAAACAACTCTTAAAGCTTGACTCACTAACGGCCGGTTATTTAAACAATACTTTAAAAATTGAGGTTCCAAAAAAACGTAGAACTTTCTCCAATGCTATAAAAATAAAGGGAGCCAGAGAACATAACCTTCAAAACATTGATGCTACATTTCCTATAGGGCTTTTCACAGCAGTTACAGGCGTCTCGGGAAGCGGGAAAAGTACACTCGTTAAAAAAATATTGTATCCCGCCCTTCAGAAAAAAATTGGTGCTCAAGCAAATAAACCAGGACAATTCTCTACCATAGAAGGAGATTTCTCAAGCATTAACACCGTAGAGTTTATTGATCAAAATCCAATTGGGCGCTCTAGTAGATCAAACCCTGTTACCTATATCAAGGCCTATGATGACATACGTAGCCTTTTTGCAAAACAAAAACTAAGTGATATTCGGGGTTACAAAACCAAACACTTTAGTTTTAATGTAGATGGAGGAAGATGTGAAACCTGTAAAGGTGAAGGAGAAATTACCATTGAAATGCAATTTATGGCAGATGTAAATCTGCAATGTGATGTTTGTAATGGCAAGCGATTTAAAAAAGAAGTACTCGAAGTGAAAGTAGGTGATAAGAACATTGATGCTATTTTAACCCTTACGGTAGATGATGCTATTGATTTTTTTAAAACCCAAGAGCAAAAAAGAATCGTTCTTAAGTTGCAACCACTTCAAGATGTTGGTCTTGGATATGTAAAACTTGGACAAAGCTCTTCTACCCTATCTGGTGGAGAAGCCCAACGCATCAAACTGGCTTCTTTTCTAGTAAAAGGAATTACCAAAGAAAAAACCTTATTTATTTTTGATGAACCTACCACTGGCTTACACTTTCATGATATTAAAAAACTCTTAGCCTCTTTTTATGCCTTACTAGAAAAAGGACACACTCTTATTGTTGTAGAACACAATATAGATTTAATAAAATGTGCAGATTATATTATTGACCTAGGTCTTGACGGAGGTATCAAAGGAGGCCAAGTAATGGTTCAAGGAACCCCTGAGGTAGTGAGTGCTCATAAAAAATCATACACTGCCAAATACTTAAAAGAGAAAATATAAGCTAATCCAAAAAACTACATCAATAAATCACATGAGTTTAAATACTTAAAAAAACAAGCCCTTATCGGTTTGTTTTTGTTTTGGCATGGTCTGTGTATTATAGAAATTGTACAACGCTCAATAGAGTAATTAGCAAGTACATTAAAACAAAGACTATGAAAAATTTCAGAACATTACTTCTACTGCTATTAACAATAGCCACAGCAAATGCTGCAAAAATAAATACCCCAGAGTCTTCAAGCCAGACACCATATAATGGAAAAGCATATATTTTTATTGAAGGCGGGGTTGAATTCTCTGTCTTTGCCGATGGGCAATTTGATTTTGTCTACCTAGCTACCCAACAAAGCACCATGCTCTCTTTTAACACCCCTAGTGTATTTCTAAGTTTTAATGCAGGGCGAGATTATGAAGCATATCTCCAGTATGACGATTATGGAGCAATAATACAAATAGAGGATGTACCTGTGTATTATGACGTGTATGGCAGAATAATTCAAGCTGGAGAGGTTGAAATTAGTTACAAAAATAGAGTTATATCTCGCATTGGAGGCCTACAGATATTTTACAACAGATATGGAGATTATGACTATTATACAGGTTATATAAATTCTTACAATAGATTTTACACCTACCGCCCATGGCATGTGTACTACCTAAGACCAATGTACAACAACTGTATTGTATGGGATATCCCCTACAGAAGGTTTTATATGCCAATACGCTACAGCTATTATAATCATTTAAGGTATTATAATAATAGAGCTACCAACACCTATACAAATGCTAGAAGAGAGTTTATTTCTCCGGGAAGTAGAATTCATTATAGAAACGGTAGCACCGCTTTAAACAGACGTTATAAAAGGGGTAGAAAAAACACCATGATTACTGGTCATGGTAGAACACCTGTTAGTACTAGGGCAACTAGAACTAGAACTAGAACTAGAACAAATACCTCTAGAACTGCTGCCCTAACTAGAAATAGAACGGCACCCAAAAACTCTAATACTAGAAGCATTAATAGCCAATCTAGAAATAGAACGGCTATTGTAAGTCAGACAAGTAGTTCTAGAGTAACTCATACTACCCCTAGGAAAAGGCCTTTGGTGCGTTCTAATTCAGCACGTACATCAACCAGAAGAAATACCAATGTAAATAGTACCTCACGTAACACAAAAGTGGTTAGAACTCCCACTAAAAGAGGTGGATTAAATTAAGTTTGATTAGTTTGTTTGTTTGAATACCCTTTGATTTATGTATATATTTCAGAGGGTATTTTTTATGAAGCTGTAATTAAAGATTTAATAAGTTCTGCTAGTTTTTTTGTAAGTGTTTTTCTAGTAAACAACTCTATGTTTTTAGAGTTAATAAAAAGTGCCTCTTTCTTGTAAGCGTTGTAGTATAAAAGTATTTGTTTTTTTAAAACATCTTTTTGATCTGCAGATACATAAACTCCACTTGCAGTTGTGTTAATAATACCTTCTATATCACTCCCCTTAGGGCCAATAGCAATAATTGGCCGAGCTGCCTGCAAGTATTCAAACAATTTGCCCGGAATAATGGCCTTTGTATCTTCACTATCTTGTTCGAGTAAAAGCAATACTTGCGCCTTGTGCTGTAAAATTAAAGCTTCTTTATGGGAAACATACCCTTTAATGGTTGTATTGCTTGTTAAACCAGCTAAGGCTATACTAAAGCGTACCTCATCACTAACCACTCCGGTTAAACAAATTTCTAGATCTTGGGCAAAAATAGGATCTTCTTTTATTATTTGAGAAAGTACCTCCCAAAGGTAAGTTGGGTTTCTTTGTGTTAAAAGAGAACCAATATGGGCTATAGAAAACGTAGTGTCTAGAACAGGGGTATCTGCCTCTATAGGTTCAAAACCATTGGTGATAACCGTTATGGGTTTTGTAGTGAGTAAAGAAAATTCTTTTGCTGTAGATGGGCTGGTTACCAAAATATGATTTGCCGAGTTTAATACCAAAGACTCTAAGGCTTTATGCTTAGCCTTAGAGGCTTTTGTGAGCCTTAATGATTTATGGTAATGAATGGTAGTCCAGGGGTCTCTAAAATCTGTAATCCAAGGCAGATCAAGCTCGTTTTGTAATTCTAACCCAATTAAGTGCATACTATGTGGAGGACCAGAAGTAATAATACAATCTACAGGATTAGCTTTTAGATATTGTTTTAAAAAAACTACAGATGGGTTTACCCACCCTACTCTAGCATCTGGTATAAAATAATTGCCACGAACAAACAATAGCAATTTTTCTAGAGCAGAAGGTTTCTTGTTTGAAATGATACCACTGCTAATTTGTTGTGTCTTTTTTTTGGAGAAAATAGCAGCAAATTTATACGGCTCCTTTATAGGGCGCTTTAGCACAGTTATCTCTTTTGGTATTTGCACAACCAAATCTTGATCTACAATAGGATAGTTTGGATTTTGCGGGACATAGACAACAGGGTCTATGTCAAAACTTTTTAAATGGCTAACAAATTTTAACCAGCGCTGCACCCCAGGGCCGCCCGAAGGTGGCCAATAATAGCATATAATCAGCGCTTTTTTCATTGGTTTATAAAGTTGTTAGTTGTCGCTTTTTATAGGTGTAAACTAGGGTTGTTATAATAAATAACAAGAATATCACACTACTGTATAAAGAAATAGTGCTTCCGGTTTTGACAACTGAAGGTTCAAATTTAAATTCAATTTTTGAATATCCTGCCGGAATTTTTAATGCCCTTAGTAAATAATTTACACGTATGTGAGTTGCTGGCTTACCATCTATATACGCATTCCACCCTTTTGGATAATATATTTCGCTAAAAACTGCTAGTTGTTCAGATGCAGAAGCTGTTTCATACACCAAATGATTTGGCTTGTGTTCTACTAAGTTTATGGTCGCTGTGGAGTCTCGCTGGATATCTGCAATAGGCAAGTAAGGTAAAAACTCTTTATGGACAATGGCTGTTTTCTTAGTATTAATACTATCTAATTGGGTGATTTCTGCATCTGCGGTTTCTACCATTAGTACGTTTTCAACAAACCAAGCATTGCCATTTGTATAGGGGTTACGCTGGCCTATAACGGCTCCGTTTTTACTTCTTGTTAAAATAAAACGAACATTTAGCATGTTTAACATACTTATATCACCCTGGCTAATATAGAAATCTGCAATATCTTGCATTCTTCTTGGTTTGGCTGCATGATACCCACCTATAGAGCTATTGGTATAACTTACCTCTGCGCTATTAAAAGCGTTATTAGCGGCATCATACACCCTATATCTGCCTGTTTCTTTCTCTAATTGTAGGGTTGCTGCCGTTTTTTGAAAAGGCTGCTCCATGACACGTCTATTAACAAAGTCTTCACTGTTAACATATCGCCTGTCTACCCCTACCAAATCAAAAACCACAAGGGCGGTTAATACTGTAACTGTAAGAGTTTGTTTGAATTTTTTGGTGCTATATAGCCATAGTGTGAATGCAGCCAATACAACAAAAACTAAACTACGCAGAGAGTCATTTACAAGCATAGTGGTTCTATCCTCTCTAATGGCATCCATAAAGGGAGCTCCCATTGCTTCTATGATATCTCCATCATAGGGACTCACAAAACTAAATAGTGCATTTTTAAATAAAATGAATACAATTAGTAATCCTCCAATAATAGAGGTCGTGTATAGTAAACTGGTTTTCTTTTTTTGCAAAGAAGTAGTGCTTTTAAAAAAGTGATGCAAGCCCAATACAGCTATAATTGGCAAGACCAATTCTATGAGTACCTGTATAGAAGATACTGCCCTAAATTTATTATAAAGTGGTACGTAATCAATAAAAAAGTCTGTGAGGATGCTAAAGTTTTTACCCCAAGACAATAATAAACTCAAAACAAAACCAGAAAGTAGCCACCATTTTATGCGACCTTGGATTAGAAACAGCCCAAGAATGGCCAGAAATACAATAACAGCTCCAACATAAGCTGGCGCTGCAACAATTGGTTGATCTCCCCAATACAGTGGTATTTGGTATAAGGTGTCTTTAGCTTGCTGTGGTGATGCTCCCATTTTTAAAAGAGCATCCTGGGTAGCAGAGTTTTCTGGAAATGGCTCGCTAGAACCACCGCCCATAAAACGAGGAACAAGCAGGTTAAATGTCTCTAATTTTCCGTAACTGTAGGTCGTGATATAATCATAATCAAGGCCGTTTGTATTTAGTTTTGGTGATGTATCTGGATTGATGGTTAAATCACTAGGGCCTCTGGTTGAAGTATCTGCATACTCTTTGGTGGCCAACAAATTGGTCGCATTTAACCCCAAAGACAACATAACACCAAGTACCATAATACCCACAGATGTAAAGTAATGAGTTAGGGTCTTGGATTTAATGGCTTCTATTAAATAGGAAACTCCCATGCATAGCACAAGAAGCAGCAAATAGTAGGTCATTTGTATATGGTTGGCTGTAAGCTCTAAAGCCATAGCAACTGTTGTGAGTAAAAACCCCCATAAATACCTTTTTCTAAAGGTGAGTATGATACCACTTAATACCAGTGGCATATAAGCAATAGCATGCGCTTTGGCATTATGCCCTACCCCTAGAATGATAATTAAATAGGTAGAGAAACCAAAAGCAAGCGCTCCTAAAATGGCAATTTTATAATCTAATTTTAATACCAGAAACAAAATGTAAATTCCTATAAAGTATAAAAACAGATAATCTGCAGGTCTTGGTAAAAATCGCAGGGTTTCATCTATTGTTTTAATGTAATTGTGGGGGTACCGAGCTCCTAACTGATAGGTAGGCATACCACCAAAGGCGCTGTCTGTCCAGTAGGTTTCTGAATCATTGGCTTTTCTAAAATCTCTAAGTTCTTTAGCCATTGCATTGTGCTGGACAATATCGCTTTGATATATCGTTTTACCACTCAATACAGGACTAAAGTAGGATAATGAGGCAATCATTAGTAAAACAATAACCACCAAATGCGGCACAGCTTTTTTAAAAGAAATTTGCATAAATGAAAGTTGATAATTAAAAACCGAAAATTAGCGAAAAATATGAAGAACTAGGCCGTCAATTGTTAAAAAACAAACACCCCTATTCTATTTCTTCATAATCTACATACTGCCCAACAGTTTTTGATGTTTTTTTGGTGTTAGGTACTTTGTCGATGGTAATTTCACCCTCTTCTTTTTGAGAGGTATTTGAAGCAGTGTTATTTGAAAAATCAGCGCCAAAACGGGCTGCCAATTTTTTAGAAAAGTATTTCATGATATAAGGCGCTGCGAGTTTTAAAATAATTTTTAACCCGTAGTACACTAAGAGGATAATTGATATCGTTTTAAACAATGTAATCATATCATTAAAATAAGATTCAAAAATACAAATAGTGCTACAAAAACCCAGCACAAGGGTATTAAATAAATGATAAATCTTATATCTTTGGTATTAAACAAAGCCTATGAAATCTGTTTCTTTTATTCTAACCATCCTTACCTTAACATCCTATTTTACAGTATCTGGACAGTATACAGAAACAATCAACAACAACAGACCAGGAGGCTCACAAGGAGCTTTTTCTGTGGGTACAAACGTATTGCAGTTTGAAACTGGATTTGGTATAGGCCAAGAAAACCACTCTTTATTACAAACCCAAGCCAATGCCTTTGCTGCAGACTACAGTGCGCGTTTTGGATTTTGGAAAGAAGAACTAGAGGTAATTTTAACCGGCGAGTTTCAATCAAACAACATAACAGATACGCGCGGAGCCTCCACTAATGAATATGCGCAGCGTAATTTTAGAAGCAATACCCTTGGGGTTAAATACCTGGTGTATGACCCTTATATAAAGCGAGATTTAAAAGGGCCTAATTTAATGAGTTGGAAGGCTAATAACAGATTTAGTTGGGAGGAGTTAATACCTGCAATATCTGTATATGGTGGCGCAAATTTTGATAGCTCAAATAATCCATTTACTCCAGAAGATCCATTTTCCATAAGCCCAAAGGTTTCCATTCAAACACAAAATAATTTTAGAAGTGGCTTTGTACTGGTCACAAACATTATTGCAGACAGATTTACTACGCAAACTCCAACCTATGGATATATAGTGACCTTAACCTACTGCCTCTCTGACTGGTTTTCGTTGTTTGCAGAAAAACAAGGTTTTGATAGTGATTTTTATGCAGATAACATCGTGCGTTTTGGCGCAGCAGCTCTAATCACCGCTGACTGGCAAGTAGACGCCTCTTTTTTATATAGCCTAAAAGACACACCTTCCAGAACCTACGGGCGCATTGGAGTTTCGTATCGTTTTGATTTTCATGACCAGGATGAATTTATTGAAGAAAAAGGAAAAGCAGGGCAGAGAAAAGAAAAAGGTAGAAAGAGAAAAAGCCAAGAAAGAGAAAAAGAAAAAAAAGAATTACTTTAATGTTGATGATGGTGATAGCGGCCTTTAAAGACCGCAAAATAAGATGAATGACTATTGAAATATGATTACAATACAAGAAGTTACTACCAACAAACAACTGAGGCAGTTTGTAAAGTTTCCTTTTAAACTTTATAAAGAGTGCCCATACTGGGTACCGCCCTTGACTAATGAAGAGTTAGAAACTTTAGATAAAACAAAAAACCCTGTATTTAAAAATGCAGAGGCAAGTTACTTTCTTGCCTACAAACAAGGAAGTATTGTTGGACGTATTGCAGTTATTTTAAATCATATAGAAATTAATACAATTGGTAAAAAGAAAGTTCGTTTTGGATGGTTAGACATGATAGATGATATTAACGTTACCAGGGCCTTACTAAATAAAGCCTATGAAATTGGGGCCAAAAACAACTTAGCATATCTCGAGGGGCCTGTTGGGTTTAGCAACATGGAAAAAGCAGGTGTTCTAACCAGTGGTTTTGATGAATTAAACACCATGATTACCTGGTACCAATATCCCTATTACGCTGCTCATTTTGAGCAATTAGGCTATGATAAACAAGCCACTTGGGTAGAATTTAAATTAACCATTCCTCCGGTGCTTATAGAGAGAGTAGAGCGGTTTTCTAGCATTATTAAAAAACGGTACGGCCTTTCTGTAATAGATTTTAAAAGCAAGAAAGATATTATCCCGTATGTAGATCAAATGTTTGGGCTGCTTAACAAAACTTACAACAACCTTCAAACATTTGTACCCATACAGCAATATCAAATTGATTACTACAAGGAAAAGTATTTCAATTTCATACAACCAGATTATATTGCCTGTGTTCAAGACAAAAAAGGAAAACTTATCGCATTTTCGATTGTTATGCCCTCTTACAGCAAAGCACTCCAGAAAGCTAATGGCGCGCTTCTACCATTTGGTTGGTATCACTTATTGCAGGCGCAAAGAAAAAACAATCGCGCTTCTTTATATCTAATTGGTATTGATCCAGAATACCAAGGTAAGGGAGTAACTTCTATTATTTTTGAAGAGGTGCAACTTCTTTTTAATGCAAAAGGTATCGATAAGGTAGAAACCAATCCTGAGTTAATAGAAAATACCGCAATACAACAAATGTGGAAAGACTATAAACCAATACAACACAAAGAGCGAAGCACTTTTAAAAAGATGCTATAACATAAAAAAAACCACCGTTTACAGGTGGTTTTTTTATGTATAAATTATTCTCCAAAAGCAGCGGCAACTGCGGCTGACAGCCTTTTGTAAGTTCCGTTTTCTAAACGCTGTCTAATTCCTGAGAAGGCCTCAAGAGTAATATCTATATCTTCCATGGTATGAGTTGCCGTTGGTATCATACGAAGTAAAATCAAGCCTTTAGGAATTACAGGATACACCACTATTGAGGTGAATACCCCGTAATTTTCACGTAAATCTTTTACTAGGGCCATTGCCTCTGGTACAGATCCTTTAAGGTAAACTGGAGTCACACAACTTTGAGTGGTTCCTATATCAAAACCTCTCTCTTTTAAACCTCCTTGCAAGGCATAAACGTTTTCCCATAGTTTGTCTTTGTACTGAGTACTCTCGCGCATCATATCTAGACGCTTTAATGCGCCTACAACCAATTGCATTTGTAAAGACTTGGCAAACATTTGAGACCTAAGATTGTATTTTAGGTAATCCATTATTTCTTGGTCTGCGGCGATGAATGCTCCAGTACTAGCCATAGATTTTGCAAATGTGGCAAAATATACATCTATATCGTCTTGTACTCCTTGCTCCTGGCCTGCTCCAGCTCCTGTTTTACCAAGTGTGCCAAAACCGTGTGCATCATCTACAAATAATCTAAAGTTGTATTTTTTCTTGAGAGCAACAATCTCTTTTAATTTTCCTTGCTCTCCACGCATTCCAAAAACACCTTCAGAAATCAATAAAATTCCTCCACCTGTTTTTTCTGCCATTTTAGTGGCACGTGTCAAGTTTTTCTCAATACTTTCTAAATCATTATGCTTATAGGTAAAACGCTGTCCCATATGTAGGCGTACACCATCTATAATACAAGCATGGGCATCAACATCATACACAATTACATCATCCTTTGATACCAATGCATCAATGGTAGATACCATTCCTTGGTATCCAAAATTCAATAAATAAGCGGCCTGTTTATCTACAAAGACTGCCAATTCATTTTCAAGTTGTTCATGCAAATCTGTATGGCCACTCATCATTCTTGCTCCCATTGGGTATGCAGAACCGTAAGAAGCAGCAGCCTGAGCATCTACCTCACGCACTTCTGGATGATTTGCAAGGCCTAAATAATCATTTACACTCCAGGTAATAACCTCTTTGCCGTTAAATTTCATACGGTTAGAAATAGGACCTTCCAATTTTGGAAACACAAAATATCCTTCTGCAACGTCTGCCCACTTACCAAGAGGCCCTTTATCTTTGTAAATCTTATCAAATAAATCTTTCATTAATATCAGGTGGTTTGTAAATACATCACAAAATTAGGCAATTTTATTCTCATTGTATAGTTAAAATTTTGTTGGAATTGCAAAATTTGTAAACAATAGATAAACAAACAGAAACAGAAATACACAGGAAGTATATGTTGTTTTGATAACTCTATTTTTTGCATAAAAAAAGCTGTAACACAATTGTATTGCAGCTATCAAGTATAGTAATTAAAAGGCTACTTTAATTTAGAAATAGCCGCTACGGGTTGTTCTTGGCTATCTAGGAAACCTTGTTCTTGCATCCAATTATCACTATATATTTTACTCATGTACCTAGAACCATGATCTGGAAATACAACTACAATGTTACTGTTAGTATCAAAAATACCTTCCTGATTTAATTGCTTTAGCCCTTGCATTGCAGCCCCACTAGTGTATCCAACAAAAAGTCCTTCAGTTGTGGCAAGCTCTCGGGCTGTTAGGGCACTGCTTTGGTCTGTAACTTTTACAAAACGATCTATGCTATCAAAATCTGTTGCTGTCGGGATTAGGTTTTTACCCAGACCTTCTATTCTGTAAGGGTAAATTTCATCACGATCTAAGGCGCCAGTTTCGTGGTATTTTTTTAATACCGAGCCATAGGCATCAATACCTATAACTTGGACCTGCGGGTTTTGTTCTTTTAAATAACGAGCAATTCCAGAGATGGTTCCACCCGTGCCACTACAGGCAACCAAATGCGTTATTTGACCATTTGTTTGCTCCCAGATTTCTTTACCTGTTGTTTTGTAATGCGCCTCTATATTTAACGCGTTAAAGTACTGATTTATATATACAGAACCAGGTGTGTTTTTGTGTATGGTTTTGGCAACTTCATAATAAGATCTAGGATCATCTGAATTAACGTGGGCAGGACAAACGTGTACCTGTGCTCCCATATTGCGGAGCATGTCTATTTTATCTTTAGAAGATTTTGAACTTACAGCCAAGATACATTTGTATCCTTTTATGATACTCACCATCGCAATACTAAAACCAGTATTACCACTTGTGGTTTCAACAATAGTATCTCCAGGTTTTAAAATTCCTTTTTTCTCTGCCTGCTCAATGATATATAAAGCGATTCTGTCTTTTGAGGAGTGTCCAGGGTTAAATGCTTCTACTTTAGCGTAAAAATTACCCTTAAAACTAGCCGTTATTTTATTAAGCTCAATAAGCGGCGTGTTACCAATAAGTTCTAGAATATTTTTATGTGCTTTAATTTGTTTTGTCATAGAAGAATTTCATTGCAAAGCCATTGTTATTTGACCCTTTATAAAACGTTACAAAGATACATAAATATAATTATTTTCTTATTTGCTCTAAATCAAGCAGGAAGGCATAATCTTTAGCCACCTCTTTTAAAGCCTCAAAACGTCCAGAGGCTCCACCATGTCCTGCGTCCATATTAACATCTAAAAACAGTACATTATCATCTGTTTTTAATTCTCGTAGACGCGCCACCCATTTGGCAGGTTCAAAGTATTGCACCTGGCTATCATGTAAACCTGTTGTGACAAACATATTTGGATAGTATTGCGCTTTTACATTATCATAAGGAGAGTATGATTTCATGTACTGGTAATACTGCTCATCATTTGGGTTCCCCCACTCATCATACTCACCAGTGGTTAGCGGAATGGTATCATCTAACATTGTGGTGACAACATCTACAAAAGGAACTGAAGCAATAACACCATTATAAAGCTTTGGGGCTAAATTAACAACAGCGCCCATTAAAAGGCCTCCTGCAGAACCTCCTTGAGCATATAAATGCGCTGCAGATGTATACCCCTTAGCTATAACATACTTTGAGGCATCAATAAAATCTGTAAAAGTATTTTTCTTTTTTAGAAGTTTTCCGTCTTCATACCATGATCTGCCCAAATATTGTCCTCCACGAATGTGTGCTATTGCAAAAATAAAGCCTCTATCCAACAAACTTAAACGAGTAGTAGAAAAGTACGGATCTATAGTAGCTCCATAAGAACCGTAGGCGTACATCAAAAATGGATTTGAACCATCCATTTTCATGCCTTTTTTATACACCATTGAAATTGGCACCTTGGTTCCATCCTCTGCTGTAGCCCATATACGTTTAGACTCGTAATTATCTTTATTAAAAGAACCTCCCAATACTTCTGTTTCTTTTAAAACAGTTTTTTGTTGGGTATCCATATTAAAATCAATTATGGAAGATGGTGTAGTCAAAGAGGAGTATCCATACCGCAGTATTAGAGAGTCAAAATCTGGGTTTGACATTGCTCCTGCTCCATAGGTTTCAGTATCAAAAGGAAGGTAATACTCCTTTGAGTTATCCCACCTTTTAATGTGCATATGGTTTAAGCCATTTGAGCGTTCTTCTACCACTAGATAATCTTTAAATATTTCAATACCCTCTAGAAGCACATCATCTCTGTGGGCAATTTCATCTACCCAATTTTCTTTGGGGGTCTTATCTTTAGGGGTTTTCATTAATTTAAAGTTGGTAGCACCATCTTTATTTGTTACAATATAAAAACTAGTTTCATAATGTGCTATGCTGTACTCTAGACCTCTCTCTCTTGGCTGAAATATCTTAAAGGGTTGGTTTGGGGTATTTGCATCAAGAATTTGATACTCTGAAGACAGTGTACTTGAACTACCAATAACGATGTATTTTTTTGATTTTGTTTTGTATACAAAAGTATTGAAGGTTTCATCCTGTTCTGTAAATACGTTTACATCATCTGCTGGGTCTTTACCAAGAGTATGCTTGAATATTTGGTTTGAGCGAAGTGTTTGCTCGTCTTTTTTTGAATAAAAAAGAGTTTTATTATCATTTGCCCATGTGGCGCCACCTGTAGTTAATGGTATCACCTCCTGCAATAGTGTGCCGGTAACTAAATTTTTAATATAGATGGTATACTTTCTTCTACTTAGGGTATCGACACCAAAACTAACCATGGTATTATCTGGACTTACAGAAATTCCTCTAAGATTATAGTATGAATGCCCTTTAGCCATTTCATTTACATCAAATAATATTTCTTCTGGAGCCTCTAGGGTGTCTTTTTTACGCGTATATATAGGATAGTCTTTCCCTTTTTCAAAACGGGTAATATAGAAATAGCCATTTAACTTGTAAGGCAGAGAAGCGTCATCTTCTTTGATTCTAGACTTCATTTCCTCAAACAGATCTTTTTGAAAATCTTGGGTATGAGCGGTCATTTTTTGGTAATAATCATTCTCACGCTCCAAGTAATCAATGACCTCAGGGTTTTCTTTTTCATTTAACCAATAATAGCCATCTTCTCTGGCATCACCATGTTTTTCAATATTTTTGGCAATTTTATCTACTGTTGGTGGGGTGTGATTCATAGGGGTATGTGTGGTGTTAACGTCTTTACAAGCAAGCATCAAAAACAATGATATAAGGCTTAGTATGGCTATTTTTTTCATAAGATAAGGTATGGGTTGTCTGGGGGTAAAATTACAGCTTTCACAAGACATTAAAAACTAATTCGTGCCATTAGATTTTACAACTAAAGTAACGATTTTACAAAAATACAGCAAACAACTTTGATGTATAACCTATAAAAAAATTAATGCTTATAAGCGGTAAGGGTATCCAAAAACACGCTGTGCATCTTGGAGGTATAATCATGGTGGGTGACAACGCGTAATTTTCCTTGCCCCATATCACTGATACGAATATTTTTTGCAGCCAAAGCGTTTATAAAATCTTCTTGATTAAGATCCTCTTGCATATAGAAAATTACAATATTGGTTTGTGTGGGCTCTACTTTTTTAATGTACGATAAACTCTCTAGCAGCAGCGCTATTTGCTTTGCCTTTTTATGATCTTCCTCCAGGCGGTCTACTTGATGCTCCACAGCATAAAGCCCAGCAGCTGCCATAAAACCAACCTGCCTCATACCTCCGCCCAATACCTTTCTAACTCTAATAGCGTTTTTCATCAGTAAAGAATTTCCTATCAGAACAGTTCCCATGGGGGCGCCAAGGCCTTTACTTAGGCACACAGAAATCGTATCAAATACATTTCCGTAGTGTTTAGTGTCTTCTTTATTAGCAACAATAGCATTCATTAAACGCGCACCATCAAGATGCAGCCCTAGGCTATTTTCTTGGCAAACTTTTTTAATTTTAATTATTTCATCTAGTTCATAACAAGCACCGCCACCTTTATTGGTTGTGTTTTCTAGACATACCAAGGAAGTTAATGGGCTGTGATAAAAATCTGGAGGATTTATATTCTCTAGAACCTGTTTGGCAGTAATCATACCTCTATGGCCATCTACCAACTTACAAGACACGCCACTATTAAAAGAAACGCCTCCCCCTTCATAATTATATACATGGGCCCATTTATCACAAATAAGCTGCTGTGAGGGCTGTGTATGCAATTTTATAGCGGCCTGGTTGGCCATACTTCCCGTTGGGAAATACAGCGCAGTATCCATACCAAAGAGTGATGCCATTTTATGTTCAAGTGCATTTACAGTTGGATCTTCTTTATAGACATCATCTCCAGTTTGAGCTTGCATAATAGCATCTAGCATTCCAGGAGTTGGCCTTGTAACAGTATCACTTCTTAAATCTATAATCATGATGGGTTTTTATAGTATGTGCTCTCACATCTTGTTTAAAGATAGAAATGCGGCAAAGCCCCAACTATAAAAAAAGATGATTTGAGTATTTAAAATTTAAAAATATAAATATACTAATAACTCATTTTACTTTTGTTTGTAATGCTTTTCTTTTTTCTAAAAATCAATACCCGTATTTTTACATTTCTTTTACCAAATGGTTTAAAAGATTTAAATTACAATCTACATACATAAGGTATCTATATGATTACAACAGACCAACTCCAAGACCTTCGCTCTAGAATAGAGTTGTTAAGGCAATATCTTTGACATTGCTGGCAAAGAAATAGAAATAAGTAATGACGAAGAAAAAACCTTTGACCCAAATTTTTGGAACAAGCCCAAAGAAGCAGAAGCCTTTGTAAAGGTGCTGCGCACCAAAAAAAAATGGGTTACAGATTACAAAATGGCGCTCTCTTTACTGGAAGACACTGAAGTTTTATTTGAGTTTTTTAAAGAAGGAGAGGGAACACAAAAGCAGGTTGAGGAGCGATTTACCCAGGCCCATGAACTCACAGAATCTCTTGAGTTTAGAAATATGCTAGGCCAAGATGGAGATGCAATGAGCGCTGTACTGCAAATTACAGCCGGCGCTGGTGGTACAGAGAGTTGCGACTGGGCCAACATGTTAATGCGCATGTATTTAATGTGGGCCGAGAAAAATGATTTTAAGGTAAAAGAGCTTAATTTTCAGGCTGGAGATGTAACTGGTGTAAAAACAGTTACCCTTGAAATTGAGGGTGAATTTGCCTTTGGTTGGTTAAAAAGCGAAAATGGAGTGCACCGCTTGGTGCGCATCTCTCCCTTTGATAGCAATTCAAAACGCCATACCAGTTTTGCTAGTGTATATGTATACCCACTTGCAGATGACACCATAGAGATAGACATTACCCCATCAGAAATATCTTGGGATTTTGCTCGCAGTAGTGGCGCGGGAGGACAAAACGTTAATAAGGTAGAGACCAAAGCTATTTTAACACACAAACCAAGTGGTATTGTAATACACAATAGCGAAACTAGATCACAGCTTGAAAACAGAGAAAAAGCAATGCAGATGCTAAAATCTCAATTGTATGAAATTGAACTGCGCAAGCAACAAGCCCAAAGAGCAGAGATTGAAGATGGCAAAATGGCCATTGAATGGGGAAGCCAGATCAGAAATTACGTACTGCAGCCCTACAAGCTTGTAAAGGATGTGCGCACTGGCTATGAAAGCACCAACCCTGAAGCTGTTTTAAATGGCCAACTAGATGATTTTTTAAAGGCATATTTAATGATCAGTGGCCAAAAAGAATCTAGTAACGAATTGTAAATACTAAATCGCTGAAAACAAGATAACTAACAAAAAAATAAAGTGTTTCTCATTTAATAAAAAATCAACTATTTTTACAAATTAATAAACCTATTATGAAATACGCAATAGTAGCCCTTTTACTTTTAAGTCAACTTGCCTGTACTACAGATACCAACTCTTATACACTTAGTGGAAGCGCAGATGGATTGGAAGATGGTTCCAAGGTCATTATCTATTCTTTAAAAGACAACCGCACCAATGTAATAGATACCTTGGTTATTAATAAGGGTCGCTTTTCTGGAAAATTTCCAAAAATAACAGAGCCGTCTATGTATTTTATGGTTGTAAACAATAGTAGTATTCCATATTTTCCTGAAAGTGAAGATTTAAAGGCTACTATTTATAAAGATAGCATACAAGCCTCTTTTGTGACTGGTAATCTTCAAAATGATTCCTATAGAGAGTTTGCAATAAATTCAAGAAAAGTAACAAAACTAAGAACAGAAATCTCAGACAGTTACAGAGCTGCAAAAAGAGCTAATGATGCCGCGCTTATCAAGAAACTACAACAACAAAATGTTATGGTAACCAACAATGAGGTTGCTTTCAAGAAAAATTTCGCCAAAGAAAATCCAAATTCTATTTTTGCCCTTTTATTAGTTTCCGAGATGTTAAGTCAAAAACAACTAAACGCCAGAGAAGCCTCTGATCTAGTAGCAAACTTTAGCCCAAAAATTGGCAGCACAGACATTGCAAAAGAAATAACCGCCACTGCACAAAACCTAAAAAATAGTGATGTTGGAGGAAAGGCACCTGCCTTTACTGCGAAAACCCCAGAAGGTACAAACTTGTCTTTACAAGATGCCATGGGAGAATATACAATTATAGATTTCTGGGCATCTTGGTGCGGGCCTTGTAGAAAAGAAAACCCTAACGTTGTGCGTGTATACAATAACTACCATGATAAAGGATTAAATATTATTAGCGTTTCTCTAGACAAAGCAGGACAAAAAGATCGTTGGATTAAAGCTATTAAAAAAGATAAGATGGACTGGTTTCATGTATCTAACCTGCAATTTTGGCAAGACCCAATTGCAAGGCAGTATGGGGTTAGGTCTATACCAGCTACATTCTTACTTGATAAAAACGGTATTATTATAGCTAAAAATTTAAGAGGAAATGCCCTTGATGCTAAAGTAGCGTCTCTTTTAGACTAACAAAATTATTTATAAAAAAAGCGGCTGGTAAAGGCTATACCAGCCGCTTTTTTTATGCGCTAAAATTACAATGGCTACTGGTTAAAGTAGGCTGCTACATTGTGTTGTATTCTAGTTTCTATAGAAGAAACCTCCGCCTTAACAAAAGGTTCTCCCGTTATATTTTCATACAACTCTATATAACGCTCACTAACAGTTTCTACATAGGCATCACTCATAAAAGGCACTGATTGCCCCTCAAGACCTTGAAAGTTGTTTTCTATAAGCCACTGGCGTACAAACTCCTTAGATAGTTGTTTTTGAGGCTTCCCGTCATCTTGTCTTTGTTGGTAGCCATCTGCATAAAAGTAACGTGAAGAGTCTGGGGTGTGTATTTCATCAATAAGTACAATTTTACCTTCTTTAGTTTTACCAAATTCATATTTGGTGTCAACCAAAATAAGGCCTCTTTGAGATGCTATTTCACTACCTCTATTAAAAAGCTTACGGGTGTAGTCTTCAAGGATTATGTAATCTTGCTCACTAACAATCCTGCGCTTGATAATCTCTTCTCTAGAAATATCCTGGTCGTGGTCTCCTATTTCAGCTTTTGTGGCGGGGGTTATAATAGGGCTAGCAAACGCATCGTTTTCTTTTAAACCCTCTGGCAATGCCACACCACACAATATGCGTTTTCCTGCCTTGTACTCTCTTGCAGCATGGCCAGCCAAATAACCACGTATTACCATTTCTACTTTAAAAGGATCACAAGCCTCCCCTATTGCAACATTTGGATCTGGGGTAGCCTTAAGCCAGTTTGGCACCAAATCTTGGGTGTCTTGCATCATTTTAGTGGCAATCTGGTTTAAGATTTGACCTTTAAAAGGGATTCCTTTAGGCATTACAACATCAAAGGCGCTCAACCTATCTGTGGCTACCATTAATAATTGATTGTTTGCAAGGGTATATACAGAACGAACCTTACCATGGTACACACTTTTTTGACCTGGAAAATTAAAATCTGTTTTAATAATTGTATTACTCATGTAGCTAGTTTGATTGCAGAATTGAACCGCAAAAATAAATCAATAGGTTTGTTATTATAGCATTTCAGATAAAAAATTAAACATCTAAATTTTCAATTCCTTTATAGGCAGAAATTATCTTTTTCACGAGTTTATGACGTATTACATCTTTATCATCAAGATATACCATGCCCACGCCATCCACATCTTTTAAAACAAGTAGCGCCTCCTTTAATCCTGAGGTTACACGGCGAGGTAAATCTATTTGTCCAGGGTCTCCGGTGATAATAAACTTAGCACTTTTTCCCATACGGGTAAGAAACATTTTCATTTGTGCGTGGGTTGTGTTTTGCGCCTCATCTAGAATAACAAAAGCGTTGTCTAGGGTTCTACCACGCATAAAAGCCAAAGGTGCTATTTGTATGGTTCCGTTTTCTATGAGGGTCTCTAGTTTTTCTGCAGGAATCATGTCTCTAAGACCATCATACAAGGGTTGCATGTAGGGGTCTAGCTTTTCTTTTAAATCTCCAGGTAAAAAACCAAGGTTCTCTCCTGCTTCAACAGCAGGACGGGTCATGATAATACGCTTTACCTGTTTCTCTTTTAATGCTCTTACTGCCAAGGCAACAGCAGTATAGGTTTTACCCGTACCAGCTGGACCCACAGCAAATACTAAATCTTTGGTTTTTGAGAAATCTACAATTTTACGTTGGTTGGCAGTTCTTGCCTTGACAAGCTTACCATTTACCCCATGAACCAGCACATCACCGCTTTTGGATGAGGTTTCATAGTCTGCCTTACTGGTACTGGAGAGTACGCGTTCAATAATGTTTTCGTCGATTCTGTTGAATTTGGCGAAATGCTCTAGTAGCATAGCAATTCGTTTGTCAAACTCTTGCAAGACCTGGTCATCACCAAAGGCTTTTAAATTGCTGCCCCTAGCAACCAGCTTTAATTTGGGAAAATATTTTTTTAATAGGTCTATATTGGCATTTTGATTCCCAAAAAAATCTCTTGGGTTAATCTCTGTGAGCTCGATACTTAGTTCGTTCAAAAGCGTTGGCGTTAATAGAAATTAATAAAAGTTGTTTATAAGTCTTAATTCTTAAAGTAAATATAGTTTTTTGAATTCATAAAGTAGTTTAGTTTTGTAATAGTACTGTCAACAATATATCAACAATATACTATGGCCATAATTACCCTTACTACAGACTTTGGTGAAAAGGATCACTTTGCTGCTGCGGTGAAAGGGGCTACCTACAGTGAGCTGGAGGATGTTAAAATTGTTGATATCTCACATTGGGTGTCTCCTTTTCATATCATGGAGGCTGCCTATATTATACAAAACGCTTACAGTAGTTTTCCTGCAGGGACCATACATATTATAGGAATAGACAGCGAGCTAAACCCAGAAAACAAACACATTGCGGTACTGCTAGATGGTCATTATTTTATATGCGCCAACAATGGTATTATCTCTATGCTGGCCAATGAAATAAAACCCGAGAAAATTGTTGAGATCAATATTCACGACAAAGTAATTACTAATTTTCCTGTGTTAGATGTTTTTGTGAAGGTAGCCTGCCACATTGCTCGTGGTGGAACCCTAGAGGTTATAGGTAAACAAATAGATACTATCAAAGAATTAAGAGGCATTCGCCCAACAATAAATCAAGAAGCCACTCAAATTATGGGTAGCGTGATTTATATAGATAACTACGGAAATGTGATTACCAACATTACCAAATCAAAATTTGAAGAGATTGCAAAAGGCAGGTCTTTTAAAATAACTGCAAGAACAGCAAATTTTTCTACCATACATAGCCATTACAGTGATGCAATTAATTTTGACATCCCTGCCCAAAAAAGAGATGAAGATGGTAAAAAAATAGCGCTATGGAACTCCTCAAACTATCTAGAACTCTCTATTTATAAGAGTAACCCTGCAACGGTGGGAAGTGCCAAGTCTTTGTTTGGGCTTCAATACAGAGATACCGTAACTATAAATTTTAATGCTACCTCTTAATAAAAACAGTAACCTTATATAAATATGTTTACACGCATTGTAAAAATGGAGTTTCAAGAAAATAAGGTAGCCCAATTTTTGACTAATTTTGAGACAGCAAAACACAAGATAAGAACCTTTAAAGGCTGTATGCATTTAGAGTTATGGAGAGATAAAAACCAGCCAACTATTTTTTTTACCTACAGTAAATGGGAAAAAGAAAGTGATTTAGAAAACTATAGAAACAGTGAATTATTTAAGGGTGTTTGGGCAACAACTAAGCCCATGTTTGCCAATAAAGCAAGTGCTTGGAGTCTAGATACACATAGCACCGTTTTAGAATAACACAAGAAACTAAAACAGCATGATTACCCACATAAAAAAATACAGTCATCAACTTGCGATACGATACAGGACTTATAAACATACCCAAAAAAAATACTACAGTCCATTTTTGAACCTGTAAAAATAGCGGTAAACCCATAGCCTGCCAAAGGTATTGCATATATTGCTACTACTAGCGGCACTGCTGCTTTTTAGTTTGTTGTTTGGGTTTTTAAGAAAAAAGAAATACCAAGGCTAAGTGTTAATAAGTTCGTGTTGTAGTATGCGACATTTGAGATATATTTGTAAGTAGACATACAAGTCTCAACTTTTGAAATTTTCAATATAATATATAACCTCTAGAAAACAAATTACATGAAATTTATTGTATCTAGTTCTTACCTTTTAAAGCAACTACAAGTGCTTGGAGGCATTATAAATAATAACAACACCTTACCCATTTTAGACAACTTTTTGTTTGATCTAGACGGTAATGCGCTAACGGTATCTGCTTCAGATCTGGAAACTACCATATCCTCAAACCTAGAGGTTGAAAGTAGTGAGAAAGGAATTGTATGTATTCCTGCAAGATTACTACTAGACACTTTAAAGACATTTCCGGAGCAGCCACTAACCTTCTCCATTGAAGACAATAGCACCGTAGAGATAAGCTCTAATCATGGTAAATATGCGCTAGCCTATGCGCCGGGAGATGAGTTTCCTAGCACCATTGAGCTAAAGGATCCATCTTCAACGGTATTGCAAGGAGATATTTTGGCAACTGCTATTAGCAAAACAATTTTTGCTAGTGGAAATGATGACCTGCGCCCTGTGATGAGTGGAGTGTTTTTTCAGTTCTCTACAGAAGGGTTAACCTTTGTAGCTACAGATGCACATAAATTAGTAAAATATACCCGTACAGACGTTGCAGCCTCGCAAAGCTCAGAATTTATCATGCCTAAAAAACCTTTAAATTTATTAAAGAGCATCTTGGCAGGTAGTGAGCAAGAAGTTACCATCGAGTACAATGAGAGTAATGCTAAATTTACCTTTGATCAAACAGTGCTTATATGCCGCCTTATAGACGGTAAGTATCCAAACTATGAGGCTGTGATACCAAAAGAAAATCCAAACAAATTAAGTATAGACCGTAATCTGTTTTTAAACAGTGTACGTCGTGTTTCTATTTTTTCTAATAAAACCACACATCAAATACGTTTAAAGATAGCTGGGGCAGAATTAAACATCTCTGCGGAAGACATAGATTACAGCAACAAAGCAGAAGAACGCCTCACTTGTGATTACCAAGGTGATGACATGCAAATTGGGTTTAACTCTCGTTTTTTAACTGAGATGTTAAACAACCTTACGAGCCAAGATGTTTCTCTAGAGATGAGCCTGCCAAACCGCGCAGGAATTTTAACGCCTGTAGATGGCCTAGACCAGGGAGAGCTTGTAACCATGCTGGTAATGCCAGTGATGTTAAATAGCTAGTCTTTTAAAATTTACAAAAAAAAAGTCTCGCAAATTGCAAGACTTTTTTTTGAATTGAAATCAAGCTATTTAATAAAATCAATGTTCATAAAATACACTGGAGGTTCCTGATTTTTGACTTTAATTGCATTTACAATAGGAATCACTAAACTAACAATACAAATGGCAATAAGGGTGAGTATTCCAAGGCCAAAAACAAATATCAAGGGTATGGAAAGTAGACCATACACAATAAGGCTTAATTGAAAGTTAACGATTTGTTTACCTTGAGAATCCATACCCACAACCTTATCTTTTTGGGTAAGCCACAAAACAAGAGGTACCACAAGACCCCCAAAACCAGAAATATAGGTTAAGAGTTGGCTTAAGTGGGTTAACACAAGTAGGTTATTGTCTGGTCTTTTACCATCTTGATTATACTGCTCCATAAAAATTAAAATACATATTTGATTAAAAGCGTGGTAATAACATAGGCGGTTATTGAGACGCCTAAAAAAATAAGAATACTTTTAACTAAAGGGTTGCTATTTGGTTTTTGCTTGTTCATGGTATAAAATATATAGTATTAGTAGTTGTTTTATTATAAATGTTACACTGGCGTGTTAAGTTGCTTATACTCTAGCATAAATGTTTATTTTTGCAAACTAATTACAGATATACCACAGATACCTATGACACATCATGACACTATAGTAGCATTAGCAACACCCTCTGGCGCGGGAGCTATAGCAGTTATTAGACTATCTGGAGAGGACGCTATTAATATTGCTTCACAAATTTTTAAATCTGTATCTGGCAAGAAACTAGCAAAGCAAAAAACCCATACGGTACATTTGGGCTACATTAAAGACGGCAATAGGGTATTAGACGAGGTACTAGCTACTGTATTTAAAAATCCAAATAGCTATACTGGTGAAGACATCATAGAGTTTTCTTGCCATGGAAGCTCGTTTATACAACAAGAAATCATACAGCTGTGTTTGCGTAAAAATGCTAGAATGGCAAGCCCAGGAGAGTTTACTCTGCGCAGTTTTTTAAACGGCAAGATGGATCTAAGCCAAGCAGAAGCTGTGGCAGATCTTATCTCTAGTGATAGTGCGGCGAGCCATCAGTTGGCCATACAGCAGATGCGTGGTGGGTTTTCTTCAGAGATAGCAGCCCTAAGAGAAGAGCTGTTAAACTTTGCCTCTCTCATTGAGCTAGAACTGGATTTTGCTGAAGAAGACGTTGCCTTTGCCAACAGAGATGATTTTCAACAATTAATTACTAAAATATCCTTTGTGTTAAAACGTCTCATTGATTCATTTGCTACAGGAAATGTTTTAAAAAATGGGATACCTGTTGCCATTGTTGGAGAGCCCAATGTAGGTAAATCTACCCTTTTAAATGCCCTTTTAAATGAGCAGCGCGCCATAGTAAGTGAGATTGCAGGAACTACAAGAGATACCATAGAAGATGAATTAAGCATTGGTGGTATAAGCTTTAGGTTTATTGATACCGCAGGGATTAGAGAAACCCAAGATACCATAGAAGGCCTTGGCATTAAAAAAACATTTGAGAAGATAGACCAGGCCCAGGTAGTTGTTTTTTTAATAGACAGCTCTAGATTATTATCTGGAGAGGTAACAGTAGCAAATTTGCAAATAGAAATAGGTAAAATCAAAAATAAATACCCTCAAAAAGCCCTCATAGTAGTTGGTAACAAGGCAGATATTATTACAAGTAAAGAAAAAACACACTTAACAAACAGCATAGAATCTTTGCAATTAATTGCTGCAAAAACGGGCCAGGGCGTTGAAGATTTAAAAACATCTTTGCTTGAGTTTGTAAACACTGGAGCGCTTACAAACAATCAAACCATTGTAACAAACACAAGGCATTATGATGCGCTTTTAAAAGCATTAGAAGAAATTACTAGGGTACAAGAAGGTATTAACGCGGGGCTAAGCGGAGACCTTATGGCTGTAGATATAAGACAAGCCTTGTATTATTTTGGAGAAATTACCGGTGAGATCACCAACGATGATTTACTGGGTAACATCTTTGCCAATTTTTGTATTGGTAAATAAAGAAAGTTGTTTTGCAATAGATTAGTAAAAATCTGCGTGTACGCCTCTATCTCCTAGATTAAAGTTTAATCCTACAGAGAAATTTAAAAAGCCGCCAACAAGACCCTCTGGTTCAGTAGGATAAAAAGTTCTACCTGCATAATCATAATGCTGTTTAAAATTAACGATGTAGCTAAGATCTGTGGTAAGGGCAAGCCCTCTTGTTAATTTAAACATAGGTCTTATACCAAGCATTAGATTTCCTATGCGGTCTATGCCTGTTTGAGTTTTTGAAGTAGCAAAAGTACCACCAAGGCCTCCATGAAGTTGTACTTGGAAGGTTCCTCTTCTATTAAACTGCACATTAAAAAGCTCAGAGACGTTAAAAACAGCCTCTAGACCAAGACGATAAAAACTGGATGCTAAACTAGAGCCGTCATATTGAAACCGATCATAGGCATAGCTTAATTTAAATCCGTAGAGCTTAGAAACCATATACCTAAAGCCAATATCAAAATGTTTTGGACCTGCAAAATCACTAGCGCCAACCGCTTCAAAAATAGGCTCAGAAAAACTAGTAGGAGCTATTGGGTAACATAAACCAAAAGAAGTTTCTAATGAAAATTTATTGAAATTATCTCTTTGTGCAAAGACAAAAGATGTGAATAAAATAAATGTAACTAAGAAAAAATTTTTCATGTGCTTTAATTTGAGGAAAATCAAAAATATCTAATTAATGTATTTTAAACGTTAATAACCATCATTAAATTGTTTAAATACATTTGTTTTAAGCTATCTAAATATAGCGCTAGTTACATAAATTTATAAAAATGTCAAAAAGAAGCGCCCAAAACAAAGCCAAGCATGCAAGGCTTATGGCTTAAAAAAAGAATAAATTAGCCAATGAAAAAATTGCTGGAAAAACAAAACTAAAAGCATTGCCAAAAAAAATAAACAAGGGGTAACATATAAATAAGTCGAGGTGTACTTATGCCAAACCTTTGGCAAATAGCGTGGTTCCCCAAACAATAAGAGATGAGATAATAATACCAATTGCATTTGCTTTAAAAGCAGTTTTGGTGTCTACTTTAAAAATATAACCTGCAATGCTACCAGCATAAACACCAGTGCCTGGCAATGGAATCATTACAAATAAAATTAAACCCCAAAAGCCATATTTTTTAATTTTATCTCCAGAGCCTATTTTGGCTCTTCTAGCAATCCAAATTGCCATTGTTTTGTATGCGTGCCATCGTAACAGCGTACGATTGATGTGTTCTAGGAAAAACATCATAATTGGAAATACCAAAATATTTGCTACAACAGCAATTAGCAGGACCCAAAAAATATTTAAATCATGAAAAATACCATAAGGAATACCCACTTTGGCTTCTCCAAAGGGTGATATACTCCATAAAAAGGTAATGATAGAATCTTTAATCAAGGGGCTGTTTATTTAAAGTAAAGATAGCATAACCTTAGCCTTAGTTACAAGCTAATAAAAGATTTATGAAACTTTTAGCTTTTCTATAATAGCATCTACACAGTTAATGCCGTCTATAGCCGCAGATATAATACCACCGGCATAGCCCGCGCCCTCTCCGCAAGGATATAGGCCTTTAATTTCTATATGCTCTAGGGTGTCTTTGCGACGGGGTATTAACACCGGAGATGAGGTTCTACTCTCTGGGGCATGTAATACCGCCTGGTTGGTATAATAGCCGCGCATTTTTTTACCAAAGGCTACAAAAGCTTTTTGTAGACGACTAGTTATTAGTTTGGGTAGTACTGTATTTAAATCTACAGAAACTATCCCTGGTTGGTAGGAAGTTTTTGGGAAATCTTTTGAGATGTTCCCATCCACAAAATCTAACATTCTTTGGGCAGGAACACGCTGCGTTTTACCAGCTGCCACCCAGCAAGCATGCTCTATTTTTTTTTGGAAGTCCAGACAAACAAAAGGATCATTGGGGGTATAATTTGGCAAGTCTTGAGGAGTTACACTCACCACGATACCAGAGTTGGCATAAGGGTTGTTGCGTTTACTGGGGCTCCAGCCATTGGTGACCACCTCTTGCTGGCTAGTAGCACAAGGCGCAATAATACCTCCAGGGCACATACAAAAAGAGTACACTCCTAGACCGTCTACTTGGTCTACCAGGGCGTATGAGGCTGGTGGCAGGTATGGATTGTTTCCATCGCCATGGTATTGTATGGTGTCTATAAGGTGCTGCTGATGCTCTACCCTAACCCCAAGGGCAAAGGGCTTGGCCTCTATGGTAATATTTTTTTTATGTAATAAATAAAATATATCTCTAGCAGAGTGGCCAGTGGCTAAAATAAGCTCAGAAAAATAATGAGTATCTTTTTCATTAATTTGAATGCCTGTAATGGTGTTATCTTTTAGGATAATATCTGTCATTTTAGCATTAAAATGGACCTGTCCACCAGCTGCTATGATAGTCTCTCGCATGGCGGTGATAATTTTAGGTAATTTATTGGTACCTATGTGTGGGTGTGCGTCTACTAATATATCTGGATCTGCGCCAAAGTGCGCAAACCACGATATGGCTTTTAATACATTACCTCTTTTTTTACTTCTTGTATACAATTTACCATCACTATAGGTACCTGCGCCGCCTTCTCCAAAGCAATAGTTAGACTCCGGGTTTACTTTTTGCTCTTTGTTAATGATAGCCAAATCTCTACGGCGTGCTCTTACATCTTTACCCCTCTCAAAAACAATGGGTTTAAGACCCGCCTCAATAGCACGAAGGGCTGCATAAAGCCCGGCTGGGCCTGCGCCAATAATGGCTATTTCTTTTTTAGCAGAAACATCTTGCGCTATAAAAACAGGGATAGTTTCGTTTTGCTCATTTTGAAGCCAAAACTCTATTTGTAAATTTATTTTTATAGGTACCCGCCTAGCATCTATAGAGCGTTTACGGA
>CALSSW010000005.1:0-287500 GCA_943789105.1 uncultured Ulvibacter sp.
GGTTGTGTTGTAATGCTAGGTCCTAGAGTTACTATTATTTCTACAGGTTCAGAAACATTAGCACATCCAGATATAGGCTGTGTTATTTCAACATAGTAGTATACTGTTCCAACCGTATCGGTAGGAGGTGTAAATGTGCTATTTGTTTCTCCTATTAATAGAGCACCTCCTGTATTGGTATTTGTTGTATTACTGTACCACTGGTAGTTATATATAGTTCCAACGCCGTCACTAGGTGTAGCTGTTAGCGTGTCTGGAGTTGCATCTTGGCAATATTCTAGGGGTCCAGCTGGGTCTATGGTTACTGTAGGGTCTGGCACTACATTAATAGTATACACACCACTAGTAACAGGTTCACAATTTGTACCACTATAATCTACGACAACATAGTAATAATAAGTTCCTACTGTGTTAAATGGAGCTGGGTCAGGAGTATATGTAGCACTATTTGCTCCTGGGATTATAGCACCTCCTGTATTGGTATTTGTTGTATTACTAAACCATTGGTAGGTTACATTTCCAGCAGCTTCACTATGTTGTACTTCTAATTCTTGAGCACTACCGCCAACACATATATCCTCATTTGTTGGGATATTGTTAATGGAAACTTGCTCTGTAACTTCTATTTCAGCAACCTCAGATGTAATGTCAGAGCATCCTCCATTTCCTGGGAATGATATCACGACATAGTAATATATTGTTCCAGAGGTATCGGTAGGGGGGGTATAAGTAGCCTGGTTGGCACCTGGTATTATAGTACCGCCAACGGTTGTTGGAGCAGTATTGCTATACCACTGGTATGTTGGTGTTCCAGTTCCGTCTTGGTATGCAACAGTTAGTGGTGGTGTTACACCGTCTAGACACACAGCATCTCCTTCGGGTTGTGTTGTAATGCTAGGTCCTAGAGTTACTATTATTTCTACAGGTTCAGAAACATTAGCACATCCAGATATAGGCTGTGTTATTTCAACATAGTAGTATACTGTTCCAACCGTATCGGTAGGAGGTGTAAATGTGCTATTTGTTTCTCCTATTAATAGAGCACCTCCTGTATTGGTATTTGTTGTATTACTGTACCACTGGTAGTTATATATAGTTCCAACGCCGTCACTAGGTGTAGCTGTTAGCGTGTCTGGAGTTGCATCTTGGCAATATTCTAGGGGTCCAGCTGGGTCTATGGTTACTGTAGGGTCTGGCACTACATTAATAGTATACACACCACTAGTAACAGGTTCACAATTTGTACCACTATAATCTACGACAACATAGTAATAATAAGTTCCTACTGTGTTAAATGGAGCTGGGTCAGGAGTATATGTAGCACTATTTGCTCCTGGGATTATAGCACCTCCTGTATTGGTATTTGTTGTATTACTAAACCATTGGTAGTTTACATTTCCAGCAGCTTCACTATGTTGTACTTCTAATTCTTGAGCACTACCGCCAACACATATATCCTCATTTGTTGGGATATTGTTAATGGAAACTTGCTCTGTAACTTCTATTTCAGCAACCTCAGATGTAATGTCAGAGCATCCTCCATTTCCTGGGAATGATATCACGACATAGTAATATATTGTTCCAGAGGTATCGGTAGGGGGGGTATAAGTAGCCTGGTTGGCACCTGGTATTATAGTACCGCCAACGGTTGTTGGGGCAGTATTGCTATACCACTGGTATGTTGGTATTCCAGTTCCGTCTTGGTATGCAACAGTTAGTGGTGGTGTTATACCGTCTATACATAGTGAGTCTCCTTCGGGTTGTGTTGTAATGCTAGGTCCTAGGGTTACTATTATTTCTACAGGTTCAGAAACATTAGCACATCCAGATATAGGCTGTGTTATTTCAACATAGTAGTATACTGTTCCAACCGTATCGGTAGGAGGTGTAAATGTGCTATTTGTTTCTCCTATTAATAGAGCACCTCCTGTATTGGTATTTGTTGTATTACTGTACCACTGGTAGTTATATATAGTTCCAACGCCGTCACTAGGTGTAGCTGTTAGCGTGTCTGGAGTTGCATCTTGGCAATATTCTAGGGGTCCAGCTGGGTCTATGGTTACTGTAGGGTCTGGCACTACATTAATAGTATACACACCACTAGTAACAGGTTCACAATTTGTACCACTATAATCTACGACAACATAGTAATAATAAGTTCCTACTGTGTTAAATGGAGCTGGGTCAGGAGTATATGTAGCACTATTTGCTCCTGGGATTATAGCACCTCCTGTATTGGTATTTGTTGTATTACTAAACCATTGGTAGTTTACATTTCCAGCAGCTTCACTATGTTGTACTTCTAATTCTTGAGCACTACCGCCAACACATATATCCTCATTTGTTGGGATATTGTTAATGGAAACTTGCTCTGTAACTTCTATTTCAGCAACCTCAGATGTAATGTCAGAGCATCCTCCATTTCCTGGGAATGATATCACGACATAGTAATATATTGTTCCAGAGGTATCGGTAGGGGGGGTATAAGTAGCCTGGTTGGCACCTGGTATTATAGTACCGCCAACGGTTGTTGGAGCAGTATTGCTATACCACTGGTATGTTGGTATTCCAGTTCCGTCTTGGTATGCAACAGTTAGTGGTGGTGTTACACCGTCTAGACACACAGCATCTCCTTCGGGTTGTGTTGTAATGCTAGGTCCTAGAGTTACTATTATTTCTACAGGTTCAGAAACATTAGCACATCCAGATATAGGCTGTGTTATTTCAACATAGTAGTATACTGTTCCAACCGTATCGGTAGGAGGTGTAAATGTGCTATTTGTTTCTCCTATTAATAGAGCACCTCCTGTATTGGTATTTGTTGTATTACTGTACCACTGGTAGTTATATATAGTTCCAACGCCGTCACTAGGTGTAGCTGTTAGCGTGTCTGGAGTTGCATCTTGGCAATATTCTAGGGGTCCAGCTGGGTCTATGGTTACTGTAGGGTCTGGCACTACATTAATAGTATACACACCACTAGTAACAGGTTCACAATTTGTACCACTATAATCTACGACAACATAGTAATAATAAGTTCCTACTGTGTTAAATGGAGCTGGGTCAGGAGTATATGTAGCACTATTTGCTCCTGGGATTATAGCACCTCCTGTATTGGTATTTGTTGTATTACTAAACCATTGGTAGTTTACATTTCCAGCAGCTTCACTATGTTGTACTTCTAATTCTTGAGCACTACCGCCAACACATATATCCTCATTTGTTGGGATATTGTTAATGGAAACTTGCTCTGTAACTTCTATTTCAGCAACCTCAGATGTAATGTCAGAGCATCCTCCATTTCCTGGGAATGATATCACGACATAGTAATATATTGTTCCAGAGGTATCGGTAGGGGGGGTATAAGTAGCCTGGTTGGCACCTGGTATTATAGTACCGCCAACGGTTGTTGGAGCAGTATTGCTATACCACTGGTATGTTGGTGTTCCAGTTCCGTCTTGGTATGCAACAGTTAGTGGTGGTGTTACACCGTCTAGACACACAGCATCTCCTTCGGGTTGTGTTGTAATGCTAGGTCCTAGAGTTACTATTATTTCTACAGGTTCAGAAACATTAGCACATCCAGATATAGGCTGTGTTATTTCAACATAGTAGTATACTGTTCCAACCGTATCGGTAGGAGGTGTAAATGTGCTATTTGTTTCTCCTATTAATAGAGCACCTCCTGTATTGGTATTTGTTGTATTACTGTACCACTGGTAGTTATATATAGTTCCAACGCCGTCACTAGGTGTAGCTGTTAGCGTGTCTGGAGTTGCATCTTGGCAATATTCTAGGGGTCCAGCTGGGTCTATGGTTACTGTAGGGTCTGGCACTACATTAATAGTATACACACCACTAGTAACAGGTTCACAATTTGTACCACTATAATCTACGACAACATAGTAATAATAAGTTCCTACTGTGTTAAATGGAGCTGGGTCAGGAGTATATGTAGCACTATTTGCTCCTGGGATTATAGCACCTCCTGTATTGGTATTTGTTGTATTACTAAACCATTGGTAGTTTACATTTCCAGCAGCTTCACTATGTTGTACTTCTAATTCTTGAGCACTACCGCCAACACATATATCCTCATTTGTTGGGATATTGTTAATGGAAACTTGCTCTGTAACTTCTATTTCAGCAACCTCAGATGTAATGTCAGAGCATCCTCCATTTCCTGGGAATGATATCACGACATAGTAATATATTGTTCCAGAGGTATCGGTAGGGGGGGTATAAGTAGCCTGGTTGGCACCTGGTATTATAGTACCGCCAACGGTTGTTGGGGCAGTATTGCTATACCACTGGTATGTTGGTATTCCAGTTCCGTCTTGGTATGCAACAGTTAGTGGTGGTGTTATACCGTCTAGACACACAGCATCTCCTTCGGGTTGTGTTGTAATGCTAGGTCCTAGGGTTACTATTATTTCTACAGGTTCAGAAACATTAGCACATCCAGATATAGGCTGTGTTATTTCAACATAGTAGTATACTGTTCCAACCGTATCGGTAGGAGGTGTAAATGTGCTATTTGTTTCTCCTATTAATAGAGCACCTCCTGTATTGGTATTTGTTGTATTACTGTACCACTGGTAGTTATATATAGTTCCAACGCCGTCACTAGGTGTAGCTGTTAGCGTGTCTGGAGTTGCATCTTGGCAATATTCTAGGGGTCCAGCTGGGTCTATGGTTACTGTAGGGTCTGGCACTACATTAATAGTATACACACCACTAGTAACAGGTTCACAATTTGTACCACTATAATCTACGACAACATAGTAATAATAAGTTCCTACTGTGTTAAATGGAGCTGGGTCAGGAGTATATGTAGCACTATTTGCTCCTGGGATTATAGCACCTCCTGTATTGGTATTTGTTGTATTACTAAACCATTGGTAGTTTACATTTCCAGCAGCTTCACTATGTTGTACTTCTAATTCTTGAGCACTACCGCCAACACATATATCCTCATTTGTTGGGATATTGTTAATGGAAACTTGCTCTGTAACTTCTATTTCAGCAACCTCAGATGTAATGTCAGAGCATCCTCCATTTCCTGGGAATGATATCACGACATAGTAATATATTGTTCCAGAGGTATCGGTAGGGGGGGTATAAGTAGCCTGGTTGGCACCTGGTATTATAGTACCGCCAACGGTTGTTGGGGCAGTATTGCTATACCACTGGTATGTTGGTATTCCAGTTCCGTCTTGGTATGCAACAGTTAGTGGTGGTGTTATACCGTCTAGACACACAGCATCTCCTTCGGGTTGTGTTGTAATGCTAGGTCCTAGGGTTACTATTATTTCTACAGGTTCAGAAACATTAGCACATCCAGATATAGGCTGTGTTATTTCAACATAGTAGTATACTGTTCCAACCGTATCGGTAGGAGGTGTAAATGTGCTATTTGTTTCTCCTATTAATAGAGCACCTCCTGTATTGGTATTTGTTGTATTACTGTACCACTGGTAGTTATATATAGTTCCAACGCCGTCACTAGGTGTAGCTGTTAGCGTGTCTGGAGTTGCATCTTGGCAATATTCTAGGGGTCCAGCTGGGTCTATGGTTACTGTAGGGTCTGGCACTACATTAATAGTATACACACCACTAGTAACAGGTTCACAATTTGTACCACTATAATCTACGACAACATAGTAATAATAAGTTCCTACTGTGTTAAATGGAGCTGGGTCAGGAGTATATGTAGCACTATTTGCTCCTGGGATTATAGCACCTCCTGTATTGGTATTTGTTGTATTACTAAACCATTGGTAGTTTACATTTCCAGCAGCTTCACTATGTTGTACTTCTAATTCTTGAGCACTACCGCCAACACATATATCCTCATTTGTTGGGATATTGTTAATGGAAACTTGCTCTGTAACTTCTATTTCAGCAACCTCAGATGTAATGTCAGAGCATCCTCCATTTCCTGGGAATGATATCACGACATAGTAATATATTGTTCCAGAGGTATCGGTAGGGGGGGTATAAGTAGCCTGGTTGGCACCTGGTATTATAGTACCGCCAACGGTTGTTGGGGCAGTATTGCTATACCACTGGTATGTTGGTATTCCAGTTCCGTCTTGGTATGCAACAGTTAGTGGTGGTGTTATACCGTCTAGACACACAGCATCTCCTTCGGGTTGTGTTGTAATGCTAGGTCCTAGGGTTACTATTATTTCTACAGGTTCAGAAACATTAGCACATCCAGATATAGGCTGTGTTATTTCAACATAGTAGTATACTGTTCCAACCGTATCGGTAGGAGGTGTAAATGTGCTATTTGTTTCTCCTATTAATAGAGCACCTCCTGTATTGGTATTTGTTGTATTACTGTACCACTGGTAGTTATATATAGTTCCAACGCCGTCACTAGGTGTAGCTGTTAGCGTGTCTGGAGTTGCATCTTGGCAATATTCTAGGGGTCCAGCTGGGTCTATGGTTACTGTAGGGTCTGGCACTACATTAATAGTATACACACCACTAGTAACAGGTTCACAATTTGTACCACTATAATCTACGACAACATAGTAATAATAAGTTCCTACTGTGTTAAATGGAGCTGGGTCAGGAGTATATGTAGCACTATTTGCTCCTGGGATTATAGCACCTCCTGTATTGGTATTTGTTGTATTACTAAACCATTGGTAGTTTACATTTCCAGCAGCTTCACTATGTTGTACTTCTAATTCTTGAGCACTACCGCCAACACATATATCCTCATTTGTTGGGATATTGTTAATGGAAACTTGCTCTGTAACTTCTATTTCAGCAACCTCAGATGTAATGTCAGAGCATCCTCCATTTCCTGGGAATGATATCACGACATAGTAATATATTGTTCCAGAGGTATCGGTAGGGGGGGTATAAGTAGCCTGGTTGGCACCTGGTATTATAGTACCGCCAACGGTTGTTGGGGCAGTATTGCTATACCACTGGTATGTTGGTATTCCAGTTCCGTCTTGGTATGCAACAGTTAGTGGTGGTGTTATACCGTCTAGACACACAGCATCTCCTTCGGGTTGTGTTGTAATGCTAGGTCCTAGGGTTACTATTATTTCTACAGGTTCAGAAACATTAGCACATCCAGATATAGGCTGTGTTATTTCAACATAGTAGTATACTGTTCCAACCGTATCGGTAGGAGGTGTAAATGTGCTATTTGTTTCTCCTATTAATAGAGCACCTCCTGTATTGGTATTTGTTGTATTACTGTACCACTGGTAGTTATATATAGTTCCAACGCCGTCACTAGGTGTAGCTGTTAGCGTGTCTGGAGTTGCATCTTGGCAATATTCTAGGGGTCCAGCTGGGTCTATGGTTACTGTAGGGTCTGGCACTACATTAATAGTATACACACCACTAGTAACAGGTTCACAATTTGTACCACTATAATCTACGACAACATAGTAATAATAAGTTCCTACTGTGTTAAATGGAGCTGGGTCAGGAGTATATGTAGCACTATTTGCTCCTGGGATTATAGCACCTCCTGTATTGGTATTTGTTGTATTACTAAACCATTGGTAGTTTACATTTCCAGCAGCTTCACTATGTTGTACTTCTAATTCTTGAGCACTACCGCCAACACATATATCCTCATTTGTTGGGATATTGTTAATGGAAACTTGCTCTGTAACTTCTATTTCAGCAACCTCAGATGTAATGTCAGAGCATCCTCCATTTCCTGGGAATGATATCACGACATAGTAATATATTGTTCCAGAGGTATCGGTAGGGGGGGTATAAGTAGCCTGGTTGGCACCTGGTATTATAGTACCGCCAACGGTTGTTGGAGCAGTATTGCTATACCACTGATATTCTACATCTTCAGTACCATTTATGTATACAACAAAGAGTGGTGGAGTTGTACCGCCTATACATACAGCATCATCAACGGGTTGTGTTGTAATGCTTGGTCGTGGGACTACATTAATTATAAAATCTACGGTTGCACCTTCACAATCTCCCAAAGACGGGGTTACAGAATAGGTGACACTCCCAGAGTTAATCTCTGGATCTAAAGTTAATACATGAGCGGTTATAGAACCACCAAACCCTGAAGGAACTTCACCATTTATATTTGCTGTGGCGGTAGTTATCCAAGAAAATGTGGTGCCAGGCTCAGTGCTCTCAAATACAATTTCTTCTACTTGTACCCCAGAGCAAATTGTTTGTATAAGGTCTGTATTGGTAATTTCTGGAACGGGTTGCAATGTAAATTCTTGGCTACTAGATTCAGTACCACACTCATTAGTAAGCTCAACGGTAATGGTATAGGTGTTGGGTGTAATAAAATTTATTGTTGGATTGGGTGAACTTGCATTGCTGCCATCTATAAACTCCCAATCTGTTGGAGAGGTGCCTCCCGTAATTATCCAGTTAAACTCTTGAGTAGTTGCCTCACATATATCAAAATCATACGTTGGTGTAATCTCTGCCGGAGCACAAACATCATCTATTGGATCCAGTGTAATTGTTGGTGGGGCTTTTACTATTTATAGATTTGCGGTGGGCTTACAACAGTACCACAAGTATTGGTGGCGCTTAATGTTAATGAGTAAATACCTGGGCCTGTAAAGAGTATCTCAGGGTCTGCAGAGGTTGCATCAGTATCGTTTATAAAACTATGATTATCAGTATCTCCGCAGTAACCTTCTTCATAAGTAACAGTCCATAGATAGTCTACTTCTTCACAACTGGTACTCTCATCGGTGGTGTTAGTTACTGGTCTGACGGTTAATGGCCCGCAACCTTCCGTTTCTGAAACAGAAAATAATGGTTCTAGAGGGGCTTCAATACAAATTTGTCTTGTGAATGGTTCTGGAGGGCAAACATTCTCCATTCCAGGTAGAATTATTAGAAATAGAAATAGCAGTCAAAGTTACGGTGATATAACCCGGCTCTGTATACGTATGTTGACCGTCAGCTGGAATTTCAGATTCAATAAATACTGGAATAGTGTTCCATCTCCATATTGCCAACGCCATTTGGCCTGCAAACTACAACCATCTTCTGCACCATTGCTAGGAACTGTAAAGCCATTTGTCTGATGTGTTAGTAAATGTAACTGGGGTGCCATACACATTCTATTTCTGGAGAATCAAAACTTACCTCTGGCTGGCGTGACAAATGAAGCAGCAAAAATTGAACCGGGTGTCTGAACCACAAGCTGATGCAATTTCATAATCAATATAATAAGCGGCGTCTGGGCAGTGTGTGTCACTATAGGTATGCTCTATGGGATAATCCTGTTGCAGGATCATAGTATATCAGAAGCCACCATCTTCTGTCTGAGTATATGTAGTGTCATCAGTACCATCTCCCCATATGAACAACGTATCGTGTGTCAATTGGGTTTTCATGCCACCCTGTAATAACAAAGACTATAGGTTCTGGACTAGATACAGAGCAAAGATTAGCGGTGTTTCCGGGGCTCCCGATGCTACCTGCAGGATTGGAAGAATTAATAACTTCAATCTCTTTAGTGGCGTTGCACACCATTTTCACCATATCCGGTGAATCGTTACAACGTTGAAACTCCTAGTTCTGTGTAGGTGTGTGATTAATTGGAAAACTGAGCGTAATGTTTGTTTCTAAAGCAGACCCATCACCCCAATCTACGTCATATGAGTCGATACATCAAATCTGGATGAGATTATTACCAACACTTCTAATACAAAACTTCCTGGCTTCCACAATTCGGACAATGGTCGTACAAATGGCCGTGGCTCCACTACCATCCAAAAACACGCAACTCAGGCTCTGTCTCAAACATCTACCTCTTGACTCGCACTAGAGGAGCATCCGTTGTTTTCATCGGTAACAGTAAGACTGGCTGTACATCAAATAATGATGTCCCACATCCGAGGGCCTCAGTATAGATATGACTAGGGTTTGGGTCTCTGCAGATGTTGCTCCATCACCAAATTCCCAAGCATAAGTAAAATTACCGTCTCCACTTACCGTAGAGCTAAATACAACTGGAGTGCCTGAGCATGCTCCATTACCACTTTCTATTTCAATACTAACCTCTGGTAAAGGGTGTACTGTTATGGTTACTTCTGAATCTAGTTCCGCCTCCTCCTCATTTGTGTCTGTGATGCTTATTAAAGTATATGTAAATTCATCCTGCTTCTGATGTTGGAGCTGCTATTGATACGGACGGTGAGCTATCTGTCGTTGAAATTGTGTTTACATCCCCGTCATTAATTGTGTATTCGAAGGTGTAGGGAAAATTGTCGTCACTATCACTTCCTGTAAATGTTATTGAGGGTCCTGGTGTTTGGTTTAAACATGCCTCTTGATCGTCTTCGTCTACGCTAATATCTCCTGTTAAGGGTAGTGAAGTTTCAGATTTTGTAGAACTACCGATAGGTTTTTCTATATCATAGTTAAACACACCAAGGTTGGTTGCTAAAATTAGTCCGAAGAATAGATTAAAAAATAGTAAACTATATATATGTTTCAATTTCATTGATGCTAAAATTTGATAAAACTTTTAATACAAAAAATAAATCGTAAAATCGTTTTTGGGTCCAGAGGGCTTTTTTTTCGGTTCACTTTTGAAAAAAATCTTGGCAAGTAAAATACTACTAATAATTTACTTTACTTGAAATTTTAACAGTAAACTTAAATAATATTATTGTTTTAAATTTTTTTTAATTTAACTCACTAAATACGTTAATTATTATTAAAAATGTGAGTTGAAAATTTTCTTTAAAAAAAATTCACATACTTTTGTAGCCCACATATAATTATACAATGGCAAAAAATTTAGTAATTGTAGAGTCACCTGCAAAGGCAAAAACGATAGAAAAGTTTTTAGGTAAAGACTTTAAAGTACAATCAAGTTTTGGACACATAGCAGATCTTCCCTCTAAGGAGCTAGGTGTTGATGTTGATGGTGATTTTACTCCAAAATATAGAGTCTCTACAGACAAGAAAAAATTGGTTGCAGATTTAAAAAAAGAGGCTAAAAAAGCAGAAATGGTTTGGCTAGCAAGTGATGAGGATCGAGAGGGAGAGGCAATTGCATGGCACCTTGCCGAAGAGTTAGACCTAAAAAAGGAAAACACAAAACGTATTGTGTTTCATGAAATTACCAAGACCGCTATTTTAAAAGCCATTGAAAACCCAAGACAGATAGATTATAATTTAGTGAATGCCCAACAGGCTAGAAGAATTCTAGATAGGCTCGTTGGCTATGAGCTGTCTCCAGTGTTGTGGCGTAAGGTAAAAGGCGGCCTCTCTGCCGGGCGTGTACAAAGTGTTGCAGTACGTCTTATCGTGGAGCGTGAGCGTGAAATAGAAGCATTTAATCCTGTTGCAAGTTACAGAGTAGATGCAGAGTTTGTAACCGCTCAAGGCAACAGTTTTAAGGCCAAGTTGCCAAAGAATTTTCAGACCCAAGAAGCAGCTCGTGCATTTCTAGAAAAAAATATTGATGCCAGTTACAATGTTGCAGATTTAATTAAAAAACCTGCAAAAAAATCTCCAGCAGCTCCTTTTACAACTTCTACCCTGCAACAAGAAGCAGCTAGGAAATTATATTTCTCTGTTGGAAAAACAATGACTATTGCACAGCGTTTATACGAGGCAGGTTTGATCACATACATGAGAACAGATAGTGTTAATTTGTCAAATGATGCGCAGCAGGCTGCAGCAAAAGAAATAACTAAAAGCTTTGGAGAGGCTTACAGCCATCCTAGAAAATATAAAGGCAAGTCTAAAGGAGCACAAGAGGCTCATGAGGCAATTAGACCTACAGATATGTCACGCCATGGTATTGAGGGAGATTATGACCAAACACGGTTGTATAATTTAATATGGAAACGCACCTTGGCCTCACAGATGAGTGATGCGCAATTAGAGCGTACCAATGTGAAAATTGCTATTTCGGCATCTCAAGCAGTAAAAGAGCAGTTTACCGCAAACGGAGAGATGATCAAGTTTGACGGGTTTTTGAAAGTATACCTTGAAGGTATAGATAATGATGAGCAAGAGCAGGAAGGAATGCTTCCAAAATTAGTAAAAGCAGACGTTTTAGGTGCAAATCATATTACTGCCACAGAGCGTTTTACAAGACCACCGTACCGTTTTACTGAAGCTTCTTTGGTAAAACAGTTAGAGGAGCTAGGTATTGGAAGACCTTCTACCTATGCGCCAACAATTTCTACCATCATAAATAGAAAATACATTGAAAAAGGAACCATTGAAGGGGTAGAAAGAAAGTATTTACAGCTTACATTAGCAAAACAGGTAGTAAAAGATAACACCCTTTTGGAGACTATAGGGAGCGATAAAGGAAAGTTAGTACCTACAGATATTGGGATGATCGTTAATGACTTTCTAGTAGAGCACTTCTCGGCGGTATTAGATTTTAACTTTACGGCCAAAGTAGAACAAGATTTTGATGACATTGCAGATGGTAAAGAAGACTGGAAGCATATGCTAAAAGAGTTTTACGGAAAGTTTCACCCAACGGTAGAGGACGTTAAAGAAAATGCAGAAAGAGAAAGTGGAGAGCGTATTTTAGGAAAAGACCCAGAGAGTGGCAGAACTGTTTTGGTGCGTCTAGGAAAATTCGGGCCAATGGCACAAATAGGAGCTCCAGATGATGAGGAGAAAAAATTTGCAAGCCTGCGTCCAGACCAGCAGTTGCATTTGGTAACCTTTGACCAGGTAATGGATTTATTTAAGCTTCCCAAAGACTTGGGTACCTATGAAGGTGAGCAGGTAGATGTTAATAATGGTCGTTTTGGACCCTATGTAAGGTTTGGAAAAATGTTTGTTTCCTTGCCAAAGGGTATGGATCCTTTAGATGTAGATATGGCCTATGCAACCACTCTTATTGAAGAAAAGAAAAAAGCAGATGCTCCTGTATATGTTTATGAAGACTTGCCAGTACAAAAAGGAACGGGTCGTTTCGGTCCTTTTATTAAATGGAACAACATGTTTATTAATGTCAATAAAAAGTATGACTTTGATGCCCTAAGTGATGCAGATATTATTGAGTTAATAGAAACAAAAAAGCAAAAAGAGATTGACAAGCTTATCCATAACTGGAAAGAAGAAGGGATTCGTCTAGAGAAAGCTAGATGGGGACGTTTCCACCTTTTAAAAGGCAAAACAAAAATTGAGTTGCCAAAAACAACAAAGGCTGAGAAAATGACCCTAAAGGATGCGCAAGCTATTTTAGAGAAAAACGCCCCTAAGAAAAAGAAGAAAAAAGCACCTGCAAAAAAGAAGACTGCCGCAAAGAAAAAATAACCTAATACTATAATAGTTTCATCTTTTGATAGAATTTCTTACCCCAGTTTCAAAGCCTGTTATCGCTCACCGCGAGGTGTTGCCTGTAGGCACCATTGGGAAGCAATTGTTCGTGCACACTATCAAGGGCGAGTTGCCAGATTTAGAAGATGTTAAGTTTGCTATTTTTGGGTGTAAAGAAAATAGGCGTGACATAGATTACATGGGCCTTGATGTACAATTTGACACTGTTAGAATGTCCCTTTACGGTCTGTATCCTGGAAACTGGAAACACACTATTGCAGATCTTGGAGATATAGAAAAAGGCGCCAGTGTAGAAGATTCTTATTTTGCTGTTAAAGCAGTTACGGCAGCATTGCTTAAAAAAAACATTATTCCAATTATATTAGGCGCAAGCCAAGACGCCTTGTATGCTCAATACCGCGCTTATGACGGTGTTGCTTCTATGATAAACATGGTTAATATAGATACCCGCTTTGATTTAGGAGATGCAGAGGCGGCAATTACCAACAAATCATATGTTGGAAAAATTATTATAGACAAACCCTACAACTTATTTAATTATAGTGTGCTAGGGTATCAATCTTTTTTCAATCCCCCACAAGAGATTGCCCTTATGGAAGCGCTCTATTTTGATACCCACAGACTGGGTGCCGTAACCGCAGACATTAAAGATGTAGAGCCTATCTTTAGAAATGCAGATTTGGTTTCTATGGATATTTCTGCAATAAAAAGCGCAGAATTAGGCAGTTATAATAAGGAGAATCCAAATGGCTTTGATGGCAGGGAGATTTGTGCTATTTCTAGATATGCAGGAATAAGTAACAAAGTATCTTCTTTTTCGTTATTTGAAATTACAGACTTCACTACTTCTAGATCTGGAGCTATGCTCCTTGGGCAAGTAGTATGGTACTTTATTGAAGGTGTAAATTTTAGGGTTTCTGATGATGATTTTACAGATAAAAAGCACTACACAACCTACAAGGTACCCATTGATGATGAGGTTTTGATATTCAAAAAAAGTAGCAAGACGGGAAGATGGTGGATAGAATTACCTTTTATTTCAAATATTGATAATAAATTGAAATCATCAACGTTATTACCATGCACCTATGGCGAATATTTGGGTGCAACAAATCAGGAAATACCTGAAAGGTGGCTAAAGGCCCGCAGAAAGAACGAAGTTTGACCAATTAAAATTAAATAATTTTTAACAAGTGTTTTTTAAGAAAAGTGTTGTTTTTTTTAAAATATATCGATAGGTTTACACACTTGAAAATAGAATTTAACCCAGTACCTATGAAAAAGTTTATTGCATTGGCTGCGCTTGTTGCCTTAATGTCTAGTTGTAACTCTGGAGACAGAGGAGAACTTGTTGGAGTAAAAGGTAAAAAATGGCTCCCAGAGAAACCCTATGGAATGACTCTTATACCAGGTGGTGCCTTTATTATGGGTAAATCTGGAGATGATTTTGTAGCCGTTGGTGACGCCCCTACAAAAACTGTTACTGTCCGGTCCTTTTATATGGACGAGACAGAAATCACCAATTCAGAATACCGTCAATTTGTAGAGTGGGTTAGAGACTCAACTGTGCGTTTAAGATTGGCTATTCTAGCAGATGAATTAGGAGAAACTCCCGGAGATGGAGAAGCGGGTATTGGAGATTTTGCATTTCTTGACAACGAAGACGAAGAGAAAACACCTTATGACCAATACATGGAAGACAATTACTATGGATGGGAGATGATTTTTATCGAAGGTAGAAAAATCAATAACAACATAGATATCATCTGGGACACCGCAGAGTATCCTGATGAGTATTATGTTGAGGTTATGGATAGTATGTATCTGCCATGGAAGAATCTTACAACGGGCATCGCACTATAGATGTTTCTAAGCTTAATTTTCAGTATTCTTACATGGATATTGATGCAGCTGCACAAGATAAAATCAAGGAAAAAGAAAAGATTTCTATAAAAAAGAAAGTCTTAACTATATATCCAGATACAACTGTTTGGATTAGAGACTTTCAACTACTCCTACAACGAGCCGATGCACAATGATTATTTTTGGCATGAGGCCTATGGAGACTATCCTGTAGTTGGTGTTACTTGGAACCAAGCAAAAGCATTTGCTGCTTGGAGAACCTTATATAAAAATGCAAACCAGAAAAAAAGAAATCGTCAATTCGTAAACTCTTTCCGTCTTCCTAGTGAAGCAGAGTGGGAGTATGCTGCTCGTGGTGGTATTCAAGGAGGAGATTTCCCTTGGGGAGGACCTTACACAAAAAATGACAGAGGTTGTTTCTTGGCAAACTTCAAACCCCTTCGTGGAGACTATGCCGCAGATCAGGCGCTTTATACTGTAGAGGCCAATTCATACGAGCCCAATGGTTTCAACCTATATAACATGGCGGGTAATGTAGCAGAGTGGGTAGATAGTTCTTATGAGGCTGCTTCTTACGATTATAACTCAACAATGAACCCTCTTGTAAATGACAAAACAAATTTCCGTAAGGTAACTCGTGGCGGCTCATGGAAAGATGTTGCTTACTTTCTAGAGGTTAGTTCTAGAAACTATGAATATGCAGATTCTGCAAGAAGCTACATTGGTTTTAGAACCGTACAAGATTACATGGGCACAGATATTACTTTAAATCAAAACTTCGGTGACGCGAGATAAAACGTTAAAAACTTATACTTAAACTCAACTACTTAAACTTAAACTAAAAATTATTATGGCACAATCACAGTCTGGAAAGAAATTAATGAATATGGTATACGGTCTTGGAGCCGCAGTTGTAATTATTGGAGCATTATTTAAAATTATGCACTGGCCTTTCGGAGACGAAATGCTAATTCATTGGTCTTGTTACAGAAGCAGGAGTATTTGCTGTTTCTGCCTTTGAAAAAGTTGATGATGATCTAGATTGGTCTTTAGTATATCCAGAATTAGCTGGAGGAGCTGCCTCAGGGGGTAAAAAAGAATCTCCAGAAGGTCTTTTATCTAAAAAATTAGACCAGATGTTAAAAGATGCCCGCATAGATGGTGAGTTAATCACGAGCCTTTCTACAAGTATTTCTTCTTTTGAAGCCGCTGCAAAAGGAATGGCTCCAACCGCAGATGGCATGAACGCTACTAAAAAGTACAGCGAAGAAATGGCAATGGCTGCGGCACAAATGGAATCATTAAATAGTTTGTATAAAGTACAGGTAGAGTCTACGTCTCGTCAAACTGAGGTTAACGAGCGCGTTGCAGAAAATGCAGAGCAATTAAAAGCACAAATGGAGCACTTAACTACAAGTCTTTCTTCATTAAACGGAGTATACGGTGGTATGTTATCAGCAATGAGCAGGAAACTAATCATAATTTAACTAAATAAAAATATTTAAAATAAAATTATGGCATCAGGAAAACAAACCCCAAGACAAAAGATGATAAACCTAATGTACTTGGTTTTTATCGCGATGTTGGCATTAAATATGTCTAAAGAAGTATTGTCTGCATTTGGTTCAATAAACGAAAAATTAGATCGTTCAAACAAAAGTTATGCGTCAAAAAACACTATAATAGCTTAAGAGAATTAAAACTAGCCTCAGATGAGAAAATGATGAGTTTAAAATAGCATATGAAAGTGCAGCCGCTGCAATCAGTTATCAAAAACCTACAACGATTACATAGCAATACAAAAAAAGATGCTAGATAGAGCAGGTTAAAGATCCTAAAGACTACGAAACTATGGATCAGTCTGCTTTTTTAGATGAAGAATATTATAAAGGCGGTAAATTAACAGAAGCAGGTCAAGAGTTTTTGACTCAAATGGATACCTACAAAAATGGTATGCTCCTTACTTGGAGATTCCAACCCAACCATTTCAGCCCAAATTAATAATGATTTTGATACTAGTGAGATTATAAATCGTGAGGGTAAACCAAATGACTATATAAAATACAATTATGTTGGTTTCCCGTTAGTTTCTTCATTAACTAAAATGACACAAATCCAAAACGATATAAATACTGTTGAAAATGAATTATTATCATCAGCTACATGAAGGTGCTTTAAGCAATTGGCTAGAATTGAATAATTACGAAACTGTTATGACAACCTCAAAAGGTGCTTATTATCACGGGTTCTACTTTTGACGGCATGTTGTCTTTGGGTCGTGTAGATGCTTCTACAAAACCAGTTAGAGTTGAGCTCATTGCTTGATGGTAAAGACATCAAAGAAGACCAATATGAGTTTGACGGTGGTAGAGTTGTCCTTAAGGTAGGAAGTGGATCAGTTGGTCCTCATTCAATTACTGGAAAACTTATTTACTTGCAAGATGGTAACGAGGTTGAGGTGCTTGTAGATAAACAATTTACAACCATCAATAAGCCAAAATCTGCATCAATTCGCAGATTAACCAAGATGAATGTAGTATACCGCGGGGTTTCTAACCCTATGACCATTACATTTGCGGGTAGTCCAAGACAATCAAGTATAAGGCAAGTGCCCCTGGATTATCTAAACAGAAAGGTAGTGATGATATTAATTGCGCAACAAGCAAGGTCACTTTTTCACATATACTTACTCCTGGAAGTGGTGGTTGTGTAACGGTATAATGTTTCTGGTACACTTCCCGGTGGTGAGGTGGTAAAGGATAGTGAAAAGTTTCGGATTAAAGATATTCCACGCCCAGCAGGAACAATTGCTGGTGAATCTGCACTTGATGGTATTATACTTATGGGAAGAGGACAAATTGAAAAAGGAAGAGTTCGTGCCAAAATACCGGATTTCGATTTTGATCTTGATTTAAATGTGTCTGGTTTTAATTTTATTGTGCCCGGGCAACCAGTAGTTGAAGTAAAAGGGAAAAAATTAAATGCCCAAGGTCTTGCTGCTTTGAGGAAAGCTAAGCCTGGGATGTTGATTACAATCACTAATATTAAGGCAAATATAGTTGGTAAAAGTGATTATAAATTAAAGAATATACCAGCAATACAAATGGAATTGTTAGACTAAGCTACTTTAATTAATCTCACCTGTGTGTGTTGATTACAATTAATGAAAATGATTTATTAATAAAGAATAACAAATGAAGTTACAAAACATAATCTTAGGAACCTTTTGTTGTGGTTTTAAGTATTTCATAGTGCAAGTGCACAATTAAATATTTTAAACGCAGAAACAGCTGAGGATATTGGGCAAAAAACAATTGACCAACTCATGAAAGATAACGATATGCCGTTGCCATATGGTTTTATTGATGAGCGTGATATTCTTTGGTCTAAAGCTACTTGGGAGATTATAGATCTTGATGAGCGTGTAAACTTCCCACTCTATTTTCCCATATTCACTAACGATATTGGTAAGTGATAGACGTTCTTTATACGATGTTCTTATGACTAATATTAAAAATGGTGTAATTAAAAGATATTTATGCTGATTCATATTTTAATACAAAAAGAACTCTGAAGGATTTAGAAGCATCTATGCGTGTTAGAGATACCACCAATCCTGGGATTGATCAGTATAACAAAACTGGTGGTAAAGATGGTGGGGGTTTCGTAGATGATGAGTTCATAAAAGAATATGTAGTTACAACAAAAGATATCGAACAATGGAAAATTCGTGGCTTATGGTATATAGATAAACGCCTAGGAGAATTAAGATACCGTATTATAGCAATTTGTCCTGTTGCCTCTAGCGCTAGAAACATAATGAATAAAAAAAATGATAACAGTAATTTAATTCCTTTGTTTTGGCTTTATTATCCTGATGTAAGAGAAGTGTTGCACGAGGCGAAAGCATTTAATAAAAAAAATACATCAAGACCCATTTCTTTCGATCATTTGCTAAATTCAAGAAGATTTTCTAGTGTAATTTATAAAGAAGAAAATGTTTACGGAGATAGAAAAGTTAAAGAATATATCAGTGAAAATGCCTTTATGCAGCTTTTAGAGTCTGACAGGATAAAAGAAAAAATTAGAAATATTGAATTAGATCTTTGGAATTATTAATTTCTAATTTTAAAAAAAAAAATAAAGCTCCACAATTGTGGGGCTTTTTTTATGACTTTTATTTAGCAATCGCGCTTAATTTACTAGGGTTTTAGTGGTTGTTACTGTGGGACAGAATTGTTTTGTTATATTTACTGTAATGAAACACAACCGCAAAGAAGAAATAGTTATTGTTGCTGCAAAACTTTTTAAAGAAAAAGGATACAGCGCCGTTTCAATGAGAGACATTGCCCAGCAAATGGATATAAAGGCGGCAAGTTTATACAACCACATTAAAGGCAAACAGGAAATATTATCTTCCTTGGTGCTTCATGTAGCTAGAGAGTTTACAAACAGCACTCAAACTATCACTTCTCAAGACGGCACTGCTTTGCAACGCCTTAAAAAACTCATTGAAGTACATATTGATATAACCCTGCACCATGCAGATGCCATTGCAGCTTTAAATAATGATTGGATGCATCTAGATGGCCAAGATTTGTTAGACTTTATTGCCATGCGTGACCAGTACGAAGAAAATTTCAGAAACATTATAAAGCAAGGAATCCAAACACAGCAAATTAAAGCCAAAGAACCTGAGGTTATCCTTTTCTCCATTTTGTCTACACTAAGAACACTTTATCTTTGGAATGAGAAACGAGGAAAGCTAGAAGTAAATGTTTTAAAGAAAGAATTGGTAGCGGTACTTATATCTGGTATTGTATAATTATTTTGAAATATTTGCCAGTTTAACTAACAATCGTTAGTTTTGTAAAATAATATAACTATATGGCTGCATTTCATACATTAAAAATTAAGGATATAACCAAGCAAACCCCAGATTGCTCTGTTATTACCTTTGACATGCCCCATAATTTATCTCAAGTGTTTGATTACACCCAAGGACAACACCTTACCCTAAAGGCAATCATTGATGGCCAAGAAATAAGACGCTCTTACAGCCTTTGTTCTAGCATGGTAGATAGCCAGTGGCAAGTAGCTGTAAAAAAAATCCCGGGAGGAATATTCTCCAGCTATGCAAATGATGTTTTACAAACAGGAGATACCCTGCAGGTAATGCCTCCAAGTGGTAAGTTTGGTGTTCCAATCTCACCCCAAGAAAAAACATACATAGCCTTTGTGGCTGGAAGTGGCATTACTCCGGTGCTATCTATGATAAAGACACACCTAGCAAAAGAGCCAAAAGCTAGGTTCAAATTATTCTATTTGAATCGTACTGTAAAATCTATTATCTTTAAGGAACAAATAGAACAGCTTAGAAATCAGTATTTTGGAAGGTTAGAGATTTTTTATTTTTTAACCAAAGAGCACAGAGATGCCCAGCTATTTAATGGACGCTTTACCGATGAAAAATTAAAAGAAATTTTCCAGAAACTAGTACATGTTCCATTATTAGACGAAGCTTTCTTGTGCGGCCCTGAGGAAATGATATTTTTGGTTCAAAAAGCACTAATGAATGCTGGTATGCCAGAGGCTAACATTCACTATGAGTTATTTGTCTCTGGATTAACCCAGCAGGATAAAAAACGTGCTGCACGTCTAGACCAGCAGCGTGTTGAGGGAGTAGAAGTAACAATTGTGGATGGTGGTAAAGAGTTTCATTTTACCATGACAGAGCACTTTGATACTATTTTAGATGCAGCCCTTGATGCTGGCGCAGATTTACCCTTTGCCTGTAAGGGTGGCGTGTGTTCTACCTGTAAGTGTAGAGTGCTGGATGGCAATGTAGAGATGAAAATAAATTATGCGCTCAATGATAAGGAAGTATCACAAAACCTTGTTTTGAGTTGCCAGGCAGTGCCCACCACAGATAAAGTAAAAGTTGATTTTGATGTATAAATCTTAAAAACTATGAGCAACGAACAAATTAAAAACCTAGAAGAAATTTTTGAAGCGCGCATTGCACGTGACGAAAAAATAGAACCCAAAGATTGGATGCCAGAGAAATATAGAAAGACGCACATTCGTCAAATCTCTCAGCATGCCCATTCAGAGATTGTAGGAATGCTACCAGAAGGAAACTGGATTAGCAGAGCACCTTCTTTAAGAAGAAAGGCTGCCCTGCTAGCAAAGGTGCAAGATGAGGCAGGACACGGCCTGTATTTGTATTCTGCCTGTGAAACACTTGGTATTTCTCGTGAAGAATTATACCAGCAGTTGCATAGTGGTAAAGCAAAGTATTCTTCAATATTTAATTACCCAACACTAACCTGGGCAGACATGGGCGCTGTGGGTTGGCTTGTAGATGGCGCAGCCATTATAAATCAAGTGCCTTTGTGTAATACCTCTTTTGGTCCTTATGCAAGAGCAATGGTTCGGGTTTGTAAAGAAGAGAGTTTTCATCAAAGGCAAGGTTTTGAGATTATGCTCAAGCTTTGTAAGGGCTCCAAGGAGCAAAAAGACATGGCTCAAGACGCCTCTAAATAGATGGTGGTGGCCAAGTTTAATGATGTTAGGCCCAACAGATGCAGAGAGTGTTCATACAGAGCAGTCCATGAAGTGGAAGTTAAAACGTAAGTCTAACGATGATTTGCGCCAACAGTTCATTGATCAAACAGTCCCACAAGCAGATTTACTTGGTTTAACAATTCCAGATCCAGATTTAAAGTTTAACAAACAAACAGGAAGTTATGATTTTGGAGCCATAGATTGGGATGAGTTTTGGCAAGTAGTAAAAGGTCACGGTCCCTGCAACAAGCAGCGTATAAGTGCACGAGTAGCTGCCTGGGAAAACGGTGCTTGGGTGAGAGATGCCGCCATGGCACATGCCGCTAAAAAAGAGGCATTAAAAATTAAAATAGCAATCTAGTATCAAATACAATAGATATGGATAATAATTGGCCCTTATGGGAAATCTTCGTAAGAAGTAAAAACGGATTAGAACATCGTCATTTTGGTAGCCTGCATGCAGCAGACGAAGAAATGGCACTTGAAAACGCAAGAGATGTTTACACAAGACGCAATGAAGGCGTGAGTATTTGGGTCGTAAAAAGCAGCAATATAACCGCAAGTAACCCAGAAAACAACGGAGAACTCTTTGAGCCAGCTCAAGACAAAGTATACCGTCATCCAACATTTTATAAGTTACCAGATGAGGTAAAGCATATGTAATATGAAAAGCGAACATTTATACAATTACATTCTAGGTATTGCAGACAATAGCCTTATTCTTGGACAGCGTCTTGGAGAGCTGTGTGGTCATGGTCCTAGTTTAGAGACAGATATTGCAGGCACAAACATTTCTTTGGACCTTATTGGTCAAACAAGAAGTTATTATCAGTATGCCGCTAAAATTTCCGGCGAAAATAAAACAGAGGATGATATCGCATTTTTACGTCTAGAGAGACACTACAAAAATGTACTACTTGTAGAACAGCCCAATACCCATTTTGGATTTGTTATGGGGCGTCAATACCTTTTTGATGTGTTTCATTTGTTACTATTGAAAGAATTACAATTAAGCAAAGATGAAACCCTTGCTGCTATCGCAAAAAAAGGAATCAAAGAAGTAAGTTATCACAAACGATTTTCTGGAGACTGGGTAAAACGCTTGGGTGATGGAACCCCAGAGAGTACCGCTAAAATGCAAGAGGCTATTGATGATTTATGGCCCTACACACAGGAGCTTTTTGACATGACAGACTGCAGACACAGCAATGGCCTTAGAGGGCGTAGGTGTAGATGTTTCAAAACTAAAAAAGGCCTATTACAAAGAGGTTACAGACCTCTTTGAGCTGGCAACTCTAGAGGTTCCTCAGAGCACGTATTTTTCTCGTGGAGGTAAAAAAGGAGTACACAGCGAGCACATGGGATATTTGTTGGCAGATTTGCAGTACATGCAACGAACCTATCCAAACATGCAGTGGTAATAAAAAAACAATGACAGGAACCCAGATAAATATAGATACGCATCTTCTTCCAATTTTGGGACAGGTAAGCGATCCAGAGATTCCGGTATTAAGTGTTTTGGACCTCGGGGTAATAAGAGAAGCTATAGAAAAAGATGGGACGGTGTATGTTAAACTTACACCCACTTATTCTGGATGTCCAGCAATGGATGTTATTGGGGATGATTTAAAAATAGCCTTTGCCCCATTGGGCAAAAAAGTAAAGGTGGAGCTTGTATTGGCACCAGCTTGGAGCACAGACTGGATTAGCGAGTCTGGATTGCAGAAAATGGAGGCTTACGGAATTGCCAGACCATTGTCTGAGAGTGCAGATAAAGATGTGTTGTTGGCAGGTGCAAAAAAAGTAATTTGTCCTCAATGTAAAAGTACAGATACACATTTAGTAAGCCAGTTTGGGTCTACTGCTTGCAAAGCATTATTTAAATGCGAAGCATGTCTAGAGCCTTTTGATTACTTTAAATGTTTGAAATAATAAATTAATTCCCTTAGAGGGATTCAAGGAGTATATCCTTACCTATAGAAAGCTATGAAAAGTATTACAACTAGTATAGAGAGTGGTGTAGCAACCTTAACATTAAACCGCCCAGAGGTATTTAATAGTTTTAATGGTGAGATGGCGCTGCTTTTACAAAGCCAACTTGATGCCTGTGAGGCAGATCCAAACATACGCGCCATAGTAATCACTGGACAGGGTAAAGCTTTTTGCGCCGGCCAGGATTTAAAAGAAGTAACAACGCCAGAATTACACCCCGGATTTAAAAAAATACTAGAAGAACATTACAATCCTATCATTGAAAGAATTAGAGCTATTGAAAAACCTATTATTGCCGCAGTTAATGGAGTAGCTGCTGGCGCGGGTGCAAATATTGCGCTAGCCTGTGATATCGTTGTGGCAAGTGAGAAGGCTAGTTTTATTCAAGCTTTCAGTAAAATAGGTCTAGTCCCAGATAGTGCTGGGAGCTTTTTTTTACCAAGACTCATTGGCTTTCAAAAAGCATCTGCCTTGATGCTACTGGGAGATAAAGTAAGCGCAGCACAAGCACAAGATTTAGGCATGATATATAAAGTGTTTGATCCAGAAACTTTCCACCAGGAGGTTCATAGCTTAGCCCTTCATATGGCTCAATTGCCAACCAAAGCATTAGGGCTCACAAAAAAATTGTTAAATGCATCTTTTAATAATACCTTAGAGCAGCAATTAGCACTTGAGAGCAAACTGCAAATACAAGCAGCAAATAGCAATGATTACAAAGAGGGCGTTTCTGCATTTGTGGAAAAAAGGAAACCAAACTTTAAAGGAAACTAGATGATTAAAAACGTAGGTATTATTGGTAGCGGAACCATGGGTTCTGGAATTGCTCAAGTAGCAGCGGCTGCTGGGTGTCTAGTTACATTGTTTGATGTACATCAACAGGCACTTGATACGGCAAAACAAAGTTTAGAGAAAATCACAAATCGATTGGTGGAGAAGGGACGTATCTCCTCCCAAGAGAAAGATGCTATCCAAAATAACATACGCTACGTAAACTCATTAAAAGAGTTGGCGCATAGTGATTTAACTATTGAGGCCATCGTTGAGAGATATTGAGGTTAAAAAGAAGGTGTTTCAAGAATTAGAAGGCTATGTAAGTGATACTTGCATTATAGCATCCAACACCTCTTCTTTGTCTATAGCCTCTATAGCTTCTGTCTTAAAAAATCCAAGTAGATGCATCGGGATTCATTTTTTTAATCCTGCACCCCTCATGAAATTGGTGGAAGTAATTCCTGCCATACAAACTAGTTCACAGGTACTTGCCACCTCGCAGACAACTATTGAAAACTGGAAAAAAGTAGTTGCTGTAGCTAAGGATACACCTGGCTTTATTGTAAATAGAGTAGCTAGACCTTTTTACGGAGAGGCTCTTAGAATATATGAAGAAGGTATTGCAGACTTTGCAACCATAGACCATGCCTTAAAAAGTGTGGGTGGATTTAAAATGGGCTCCTTTGAGCTCATGGACTTTATTGGCAATGATGTAAATTATACCGTAACACACACTGTATTTGAGGCCTTTTACAATGACCCAAGATACAAGCCTTCCTTTACTCAAAAACGTTTTGCAGAAGCAGGTTATTTAGGCAGGAAATCTGGCAAAGGATTTTATGACTACTCGCAAGGAGCTATACTACCAGTGCCAGAGAATAATCCAGCACTTTTAAACTCCATTTTGGACAGAATTTTAGTAATGTTAATAAATGAAGCTGCAGATGCTTTATTTTTAAACATTGCAAGTGCCAAAGACATAGATGCGGCGATGACCAAAGGAGTTAATTACCCAAAAGGGCTATTGGCCTGGGCAGATGAAAAATCAATAGATTGGTGTGTCAAACAACTTAGATACGCTTTATAATCATTACCATGAGGATAGATATCGTTGTTCTGCGTTACTAAGAACAATGAATTTAAAAAACGAAACTTTTTTTTAAATGGAAGGAACCTTAATACCCTATAAAATGCTCTCTCAAGATGCCTATAGCAGATGGCTTGGTATAGAGATTCTTAGCTGTGAAATAGGCCGCGTAAAAGTAGGAATGACCATACGTAAAGAAATGCTCAACAGCATGGATAAGGCCCATGGTGGCATTAGTTATTCATTGGCAGACACTGCCTTTGGTTTTACAGCAAACACCCATGGCAGGTATGCAGTATCTATAGATACAAGTATCAATCATATAGAGGCGTTAAACCAGGATGATTATATTACTGCCGAGGCGACTTTAGATGTTCAGAAAACCAAAGTTGGTTTTAATTTTGTTGAGGTAAAAAGAGGTGATGAACTTGTAGCGCTATTTAAAGGAGTTGTGTACAGAACAAATAAGAATTGGGAAAAATAACAATACAGACCCTATGGCGGGTTTATTTTTTCGGTTTTTTAAAATGAAATTATGAAACAAGCATATATAATTGATGGTGTTAGAACGCCCATTGGAAATTACAAAGGAACACTTAGTGCTATTCGTACCGATGATTTGGGAGCACATGTAATCAAAGCTTTGGTGGCAAACAACCCGCAGATTCCAAAAGAAGCCTTTGATGATGTGATCATGGGGTGTGCCAATCAAGCTGGAGAAGATAACCGTAATGTGGCTCGCATGAGTTTGCTTTTGGCGGGCCTACCCTTTAGCGTGCCAGGAGAAACCGTCAACAGATTGTGCAGTAGTGGCTTGTCTGCTATTATACATGCCAATAGAGCAATAAAGGCAGGTGATGGAGATGTATTTATTGCAGGGGGTGTGGAGAATATGACAAGAGGCCCTTATGTAATGGCAAAACCCTCAAGCGCCTATGGAGGTGACAGTAAAATGTATGACTCTACCTTTGGTTGGCGTTTTGTAAATCCAAAAATGGCCTCATTATACGGTGTTGATGGTATGGGTGTTACGGCAGAGAATCTAGTGGCCAAATATGCTATTTCTCGAGAAGATCAAGATGCTTTTGCCTACAATAGCCAAATGAAAGCCTCTGCTGCTCAAAAAAGTGGTCGGTTGGCCAAAGAAATAGTTCCAGTAGAAATTCCACAAAGAAAAAAAGATCCTATTGTATTTAAAAACGATGAATTTATTAAACCAAATTCTTCAAAAGAAATACTTGCAAAATTACGCCCAGCCTTTAAAAAAGAAGGCGGAAGTGTAACCGCTGGAAATTCATCAGGATTAAACGATGGGGCAGCAGCAACACTTATTGCTTCTGAGGATGCGGTAAAAAAATACAATTTAAAACCTATGGCCAGAATTGTTTCCTCTGCCGTAGTTGGAGTAGAACCAAGAATTATGGGTATTGGTCCTGTAAAGGCATCTAATAAAGCCTTAGAAAAGGCAGGGCTGTCTATGGAAGATATGGATGTTATAGAGCTTAATGAGGCTTTTGCCTCACAAGCCTTGGCATGTATTCGTGCATGGGGTTTACAAGATGATGACCCGAGAATAAACCCCAATGGGGGTGCTATCGCCATTGGTCATCCACTGGGGGTTACAGGAGCTAGAATTAGCCTACAGTGCAGCCCTTGAGTTACAACAAACAAAAAAGAAATACGCTCTTGTTACCATGTGTATAGGGGTAGGGCAGGGTTATGCTGCTATTATAGAGAATGTAAATGTATAATCAAAGCGGCCACAGGAGCATTTAATTGGTTGAAATATAAGAAGTAATTACAAGACAAGCATCATGGGACAAAAAACACAACATTATGTACAAGGCCAATGGCAATCTGGAAACGGAGAAGGGATTCCTGTTTTTGATTCCATTACTGGCGAACATTTCACCAGTACTACCGTAAGGGGATTAGATGTTGCTTCTATACTCCAATATGGCCGTGATAAAGGGGATACATTACGTAAAATGACCTTCCAACAGCGAGGAAATATGCTCAAGAGTTTGGCCATGTATCTTACAAAAAGAAAGCAAGCTTTTTATGAAATTAGCTACCGTACTGGTGCTACAAAAAGAGATAGTTGGATTGATATAGAAGGAGGTTTTGGAAACTTATTTGCCAATGCTTCTCTTAGAAAGTTATTCCCTAATCAAACCTATCATGTGGAGGGAGATCCTATAGATTTGTCTGGTGGAGGTCGTTTTATGGCCCATCACATTATGGTGCCCAGAGAAGGTGTTGCCGTTCATATTAACGCATTTAATTTTCCAGTTTGGGGGATGCTAGAAAAGTGCGCAGTAAACTGGATGGCAGGAATGCCAGCCGTTGTTTTGCCAGCGCCACAAACAGCTTATTTAACAGAGGCTGTGGTAAGAGAGATAATAGCTTCAGGGATACTCCCTGAAGGATCCTTGCAACTCATCAGTGGTACTGCTAAGAATATTTTAGACACCGTAGGGTCTCAAGATGTGGTAACATTTACAGGCTCTGCGAATATTGGTAGGCAGCTTAAAAACCACCCGCAATTAACCAGAGAGTCTGTGCCATTTACTATGGAAGCAGATAGTCTCAATGCAGCTATTTTAGGACCAGATGCAGTTGTTGGTACTCCAGAATTTGATTTGTTTATAAAAGAAGTCCGTAATGAAATGACCACAAAATGTGGCCAGAAATGTACTGCCATTCGCCGTATTATAGTGCCGCAAGATGTAATAGATGATGTACAAGCCGCCTTGTCTAAACAACTTGACAAAGTAACCATTGGTGACCCTCGATTAAAAGAGGTGCGCATGGGCTCTTTGGTAAGTATTGAGCCAACGAGAATCTGTAAAAGAGCAAGTTGCTAAAATTGCCCAGACAGCTCAAATGGTCTATGGAGATTTTGATGAGTTTAAGGTATTAGGAGCAGATGCTCAAAAAGGGGCGTTTTTAAAGCCCATTTTAATGCGAGAAGACAATCCTTTACAAAACGAAAATGCGCACATCATAGAGGCTTTTGGTCCAGTAAGCACCCTGATGCCTTATGATACTTTGCAAGATGCTATTACCTTGGCTAAGATGGGTAAGGGTTCTTTGGTGAGCTCTATAGTAACCAATGACATGATACCACAGCGAGAGACTACGCTGTTGGCGCTGCTAGCCATCATGGACGTATTTTAATATTAAACCGTGAGAGTGCCGCCCAAAGTACGGGTCACGGTTCTCCCCTGCCAAGTCTTATTCATGGAGGGCCCGGGCGTGCTGGAGGTGGAGAAGAAATGGGAGGTATGCGCGGTGTAAAACATTACTTGCAGCGTTGCGCCATTCAAGGAAGCCCCACAAGCCTAACAAAGGTAACAGGTATATACCAGCCTAAGGCAGCTTATATTGAAGCTCCAGCCCATCCTTTTACCTACCACTGGGATGATATACAGCCAGGTATGTCCTTAAAAACGCATAACAGAACCATCACAGATACAGATATTGTAAACTTCGGAAATATTACCTGGGATCATTTCTACGCGCATACAGACATCACCAGTCTTGATGGCAGTATTTTTGAAAAGCGAACCGCACATGGGTATTTTATTATCTCTATGGCCGCAGGATTATTTGTATACCCAAATAAAGGCCCTGTAGCAGCAAATTATGGGCTTGAGGAAATTCGTTTTTTACGCCCTATTTATAACAATGACACACTTTATGTGAGATTAACGTGCAAGCAAAAAGTAGATAGAGATGCTAGGGGTAAGGAACACCCAAGTGGTATTGTAAAATGGTATGTTGAGGTGTTTGATACCAATGTAGATAAAGCCAATGCATTACTTCCAAAAACAGCCCAAAAAGAAGATCCACTTGTCTGTATTGCCACCATTTTGACCATGGTAGAAAAAAAACAAGAGGTATTTGTGGAGTTAACCACTCCTAAAATTGAATCTTGTTTGGCTAAACTCACCTTAGAAAGTAAACCAGCCTGGGGGATAATGACGCCCCAGCATATGGTGGAGCATTTAGAGTATACTTATAAAATAGCCTCTGGTGAGCTGCAAGATTTTGATATTAGTACACCAGAGAAGTACCTGGAGAAAACCCAAGATAGTTTGTATAATTATGAGAAGTTTCCAGCCAATTCTAACTTTCCGCATTTAGAAGAAAGATACCCTGGGTAGCTTAACACACCCAGATTTAGAGACTGCCGTAGCCAAGCTTTTACAACAAAGAGATAGGTATCTAGATTTCTTCACACAACACCCTGACGCGGTTTTAAAGAACCTTGTCTTTGGAGAACTCAATAAATACCAGTGGTATTTATTGGAGCGCAAACATCTGAATCATCATTTCGAACAATTTAATTTATTAGATTAGTAGTTGTAAAAATAGTATTACAACAACTTTTCTTGATTTAACATCCTTTTTTTGAACTAAAATTATGACAGCACCTTACGTAAAACACGATATACAAGACGGCATATCAACCATTGAGTTTTTCCACCCAGCGCACAACAGTTTGCCTGGAGATTTGCTGGCCAAACTTGCAGATGCTATTACCCAAGCAGGAGAAAACGATGCTGTAAAAGTTATTATTTTAAAAAGTGGTGGAGATAGAACCTTTTGTGCAGGAGCTAGTTTTAAAGAGCTAGTTAGTATTAATGACCCAGAGACAGGGCGGATATTTTTTAGTGGCTTTGCCAATGTTATCAATGCCATGCGTAAATGCCCTAAATTTATTATTGGCCGTATACAAGGTAAAACTGTAGGAGGTGGAGTAGGTCTTGCCAGTGCTACAGATTATTGTATGGCTAGTAAGTTTGCTTCCATAAAACTCAGTGAGTTAAATGTTGGTATTGGTCCTTTTGTAGTAGGTCCTGCCGTAGAGCGTAAATTAGGTTTAACGGGTATGTCTCAAATTGCCATTGATGCCAATTCCTTCTATGATGCTCAGTGGGCACAACAAAAAGGGTTGTATGCCAGCGTGCATGAATCAACCCAGGCCCTAGATACTGCTGTACAATTATTTGCAGAAAACCTGTGTACTTATAACCCTGAGGCTATGGCTGAAATGAAAAAAGTAATGTGGGCAGGGACACAGCACTGGGATACTCTGCTTGCACAGCGTGCTGTAATTTCTGGAAGATTGGTGCTCAGTGATTTTACCAAAAAGACTTTAAAAACATTCAAATGATTTACTCTTTTAAAGGCCATATTCCGGTAGTACATGAATCTAGTTTTGTACATCCACTTGCAGCAGTTACTGGTAATGTTATTATTGGTGAGAACTGTTATATAGGTCCAGGTGCCGCTATTCGTGGAGATTGGGGTGAAATTATTTTAGAAAACGGCGTGAATGTGCAAGAAAACTGTACTGTGCACATGTTTCCTGGAAAATCTATTGTTTTAAAACAAGGAGCTCATGTGGGTCATGGCGCAATTATACATGGCGCTAATTTAGGGCGTAATACTATGGTGGGTATGAATAGTGTGATCATGGACGGTGCTGTTATTGCAGATGAGTGTATTGTCGGTGCTATGGCTTTTGTAAAAGCCGAGAGTGTCTTTGCCCCAAGACAGCTTATAGTTGGAAATCCTGCCAAGGCTATTAAAGAGGTGTCCCAGCAAATGCTTGCTTGGAAAACAGCAGGCACAAAATTATACCAAAGCCTTCCTAAAGATTGCCACGATACACTGCGTGAAGTAGAACCCTTGAGAGAAATCCCTAAAGATAGACCCGTGCAAGAAGATTTTTATAAAACCCTTGCTCAGCTTAAAAAACAATAAACTTAAGGAAGAACTTTTACCTTTGCTGCCAGTTCTTTTGCCTTTTTTGTGATAGCTGCCACATCACTATCTATAGTATCATAACAAACCACAACTCCCATTCTTCTGTAGGGTCTTGAGGTTGGTTTTCCAAAAAGTCTAAAATCTGTCTTTGGAGCGTTTGCCAAAACCTCTAGGTTTTCAAAAGTTGGATTTTCTGAGTTTGCAGACGCCAGCAGTACTGCGCTAGCACCATTTCTCTCTAGTGTTATTTCTGGTATAGGTAATCCAATAATAGCCCGTAAATGCAGTTCAAACTCATTAAAATTTTGAGTGTTTGCAAGGGTTACCATTCCTGTGTCATGAGGCCTTGGAGAGAGTTCAGAGAAATAAACCCCGTTTTTATTAGAGATAAAAAACTCTACACCCCAAAGACCATTACCAGTTAATGCCTTTGTGACTTTTTTGGCCATCTCTTGTGCCGTTTTTAAATGATGGTCTTGCATTAAGGCTGGTTGCCAGCTTTCTTGATAGTCTCCCCTTTCTTGTCTGTGCCCTATGGGTGGGCAAAATAAGGTATGGCCATTATTCTGAGTAACTGTAAGTAAGGTGATTTCATAATCAAAATCTATAAAAGCTTCTACAATTACCTCGGCTACATCTCCCCTAGATCCTTCTTGAGAATACAACCAAGCCTTTTCTATATCTGCCTGGGTTTTTATGGTGCTTTGCCCTTTCCCGCTGGAAGACATTAATGGTTTTACTACACACGGCATACCAATTTGTGTCACAGCATCTTTCAGCATCTGGGCAGAACTAGCATAGGTATATGTTGCTGTTTGCAAATCTAAATCTTTAGCAGCCAAATCTCTTATGGCTTTTCTATTCATGGTGTAATTTGTGGCTTTGGCAGAAGGTACAACGGTGTATCCTTGCTTTTCATAGCCATACAACCGCTCTGTCCTAATTGCCTCTATCTCTGGGATAATATAGTCTGGCTTGTGCTTTAAAACAATGCTGTCTAGGGCATCTCCATCAAGCATGTTAATGACTTCAAACTCATGAGCCACTTGCATGGCAGGAGCATTATTGTAACTATCTGCAGCTATTACATATTGCCCCAATCGTTGGGCAGCAATCACAAATTCTTTTCCTAATTCTCCGGCTCCTAATAGTAGAATTTTTGCCATAATATTGATAGTTTTAATTATTTACAAGACAAAGTTACTATTAATAAATCAAATTTCTAATTTCCTGTTTAGTCCCTTTTTTTGAGTGTATGTTGGTGCTAAAATTCTCACTTTAACCTCATTGTTTTTAGACAGTCACATAATTATAGTTAGTTTCGTAAAAAAAACTATGAAAAAAATTATGCTCAGCGCTTTTTTAGTGCTTTTTACCTCAGTTATTTCTGCTCAAGTTCAAAACTACAATGTTGGAGATGTTGTAGATGATTTTACTGTCACAGATACAGATGGCAACACCTGGAATCTTTATGATTTGACCTCGCAAGGGAAGTATGTTTATCTAGACTTTTTCTTTGATACTTGTGGCCCTTGTCAAACAACCACTCCTATTTTCAATGAATTTCATGACACTTATGGTTGTAATCAAGGAAATCTATTTATGTTGTCTGTTAACAACGGTTCAGATAGTGACGCAGAAGTAATTGCCTTTGAGAATGCCTTTGGTGGAGATTTTACCCATGCTCCGGCAGTTAGCGCAGAAGGTGGAGCAGGAGCTGTAGACTCGAATTTTGGTATTTCGGCTTATCCTACCTACTGTTTAATTGGCGCCGATAACACCTTACTTATTAATGATATTTGGCCTATTGCTAATTTGTCAACCTTTACAAACACAATTCCTGCAAATGCAAATGCTGAAGTTATGGAATGTTCATTAGCAGTAGGAGAAACTACAGGTATAGATTTTACTATCTATCCAAATCCTAGCTCAGGATCTCAAGTAAATATAACCTTAGGGTTGGATACGCCCTTTGCTACTGTTATTGTTTATAATATCTTAGGTAGTATTGTGTTTACAAAAACAGTTTCACAAAATACCTTTACTATAGACCCTATTGTAACAAGCGGAAGTTACATTGTGAGTATTACAACACCAAATGGTACTGTAAACAAAAGTTTGATAGTACAGTAAGGATCCCTATTTAAATCAAAAAAAGCACTGATTTCTCAGTGCTTTTTTTATTTTAGAAAGAGTTGCGTTATTGAGCCAACACCTCTTTTATTTGACTCATAGCAGCAGTAATATCATCATTAGATGCGGCATAAGAAATTCTAATACAGTTAGGATCTCCAAAGGCTTCTCCGGTTACGGTTGCTACCTTGGCGTTTTCTAATAAATACAGAGAGAAATCTGTAGCACTATTTATGGTAGTACCACGCAGGGTTTTTCCGAAGTAATAAGAAATGTCTGGAAACACATAAAAGGCTCCTTGTGGCTCGTTAATTTTAAAGCCGTCTATCTGTGCAAGTAATCCTAAAATTAACCCCCGACGCTCTTTAAATGCCTCTATCATGTACTTTATTTTACTTGGAGAATTCTTTAAAGCAGTAACAGCTGCTTTTTGTCCAATACAATTGGCGCCACTAGTTACCTGGCCTTGCATTTTAGTGCAAGCTCTAGCGATGTACTCAGGGGCTCCAATATAACCAATTCTCCAACCTGTCATGGAGAAGGCTTTAGAGAGGCCATTTACAGTCACTGTGCGATCATACATGTCTTCAAAGTGAGCCATAGATGCATGCTGTTGCGTAAAATTTATATGCTCATAAATTTCATCACTAATTACAATAATATCTGGAAATTTAACTAAGACATCTGCCAAAGCTCTTAGCTCCTCTTTGCTATATACCGAGCCACTTGGGTTGCAAGGGCTGCTGTATATCATCATTTTGGTTTTTGGGGTAATGGCCTTTTCAAGCTCTTGGGGGGTCACTTTAAAATCTGTGTCGATAGAGGTTTTTATCTCAACAGGAATACCACCGGCTACCTTAGAAATATCACTATAGCTCACCCAATAAGGAGCAGGTAGTAACACCTCATCACCAGGGTTTAACAATACTTGTGCGAGGTTGTAAAGTGATTGTTTTGCTCCGGTAGATACCACTATTTGAGAAGCAGTATATGTGAGGTTGTTATCTCTTTTAAATTTTGTTATAACGGACTGTTTAAGATCTGCGTAACCATCTACAGGTGTGTAGGAGTGGTAGTTTTCTTCCACAGCTTTAATGGCTGCAATTTTCACGAAGTCTGGCACTGTAAAATCTGGTTCTCCTAGGCTTAAACCTATAATGTTTTCTCCAGCTTGTCTTAATTCTCTTGCTTTAGCTGCCATGGCTAGTGTAGCAGAGGTGGCCATGCTGTTTATTCTGTTAGAGAGTTTACTATTCATAATCTTAAGCAGTCAAAATAGGTTTTTGCCCCATTTCTTTAAGGTGTTTAAAATGTGCTATAATTGCTTTTCTTGTTGTCTTGTACTCATTGTATGGCAGATTAAATTCTAAGGCCGTCTCACGTACTATTTTTGAAATTTTAGTATAGTGTACATGGCTAATGTTAGGAAAAATATGGTGCTCTACTTGGTGGTTTAGACCGCCGGTAAACCAGTTCATTATTCTATTTTTAGTAGAAAAATTAACGGTTGTAAATAACTGGTGTATTGCCCAGGTATTTTTCATGGTCCCAGAAGGTTCTGGAAGTGGCATATCTGCTGCTTCAATTACATGGGCTAGTTGAAACACAATACTCAATATTACTCCTGCCACATAGTGCATTATGAAAAATCCAATTAATATTTTATACCAAGCGATATCAAAAAATAGAATTGGTATCACAAGCCAAATAGAAAAATAGATTATTTTGGTTAGTATCAAAGTACCCCATTGTGCCGAGGGTTTCGGGAATTTTCCAAATGATAGTTTGCGCTTTAAATATCTTTTTGTTTGTAAAAAATCTGAGGTTATTGCCCAATTAAAAGTAAGTAAGCCGTATAATATGATACTATAATAGTGCTGAAATTTGTGTAATTTGTGCCATTTAGCATGATTAGAAAATCTAAGTACACGTCCTGCTTCTAGGTCTTCATCATGGCCATGAATGTTTGTGTAGGTATGGTGCAGTACGTTATGTTGTACTTGCCAATTGTACACATTTCCAGCCAGTATATAAATACTACTTCCTAGTACTTTATTGATCCATTTCTTTGAGGAATAAGCACCATGGTTAGCATCATGCATAACATTCATACCTATTCCGGCCATACCAACACCCATGACCATTGTCATTAACACTTGCGCCCAGGTTGGCATATCAAGAGTGAGTAATAAAAAATAAGGCGTAAGGTATATTGAAAACATGATTACAGTTTTTAAATGTAGTTTCCAGTTTCCAGTTCTCTGAATTTCGTTCTCTTTAAAGTAGGCGTTTACACGCTTGTTTAGTGTTCTGAAAAATTTTCCAGAATCAAGTCTCGAAAACTTTAATTGATTATTTGTCAACATAACGTTTGGGTTAATTTAAAACAAAAATAAACATCTATAACCTAAAAGGTCTATCGAAAATCATAAAGTTATAAAAGAAAGTCTATTTTTACCTCGTAAATCAAACAATGGAAGAACTACTTCATTATTTCCCGGGGCTAACAGCGCATCAAATAGCTCAATTTGAGTTGCTTTCTACCCTTTATAAGGATTGGAATTTAAAAATCAATGTTGTGTCTAGAAAAGACATTGATGAGATATATTTGCGCCATGTGTTACATTCATTGGCCATTGCCAAGGTTCAGCCTTTTTTACCTGGCAGCTCTGTGCTAGATGTAGGTACTGGGGGCGGTTTTCCGGGCATTCCTTTAGCTATTTTATTTCCAGAAGTTCAGTTCCACTTGGTAGATAGTATTGGTAAAAAAATTAAAGTAGTGGAGCAGGTGCGTGATGGTTTAGCGCTTCAAAATGTAAAAATTACCAATGCACGCGCAGAAACTATTACCGGCCAATATGATTTTATTGTAAGTAGGGCTGTAGCCCAGATGGAAACCTTTGTAAGATGGGTTAAAAATAGGGTTGCTAAAAAATCAAACCATGATCTAAAAAACGGGATTCTGTATCTTAAAGGGGGAGATTTAACTCAAGAGTTAGCGCTGTTTCCTAAGGCGACAGTATATCCAATATCCTCTTCTTATAAAGAAGCATTTTTTGAAACAAAAAGCGTGGTTCATCTTCCTTTAAAATTTAAAAGGCAAATAGAATTTAAAAAAATATAAAAAAAAGCCCTAACAAATTGTTAGGGCTTTTTTATTTGAAGGGATGTGATTACTTTATCACTACAAATTTCTTTGTTATTGTTGCACCCGCATTAGATATTTTAGCCATGTACGCACCGGCCGCATATCCAGAAACATCAATTGTTTCTTGGTTGCTGATATTTGTTTTGTTGGTCATTACTTGTCCTAGTATATTATAAATCTCAACAGTTGCATTTTCAACGTTTGAAATATGTAACACAGCACTTGCTGGGTTAGGATAACACGTTCAGTGTTGACGTAAGGCTCGTTATCTTCAAGGCCAAGCACTCCGTCTGAGTTAAATTGTATTGAGAATCCGGAGCCAATATCACCATTTAAGGCATATATAACAAGCCCATTTCCATCTTCAAGTGATACGCCATCACCGCTTCCTAATATGCCATTTCCAGAACTATCATACATGTTAAACTCTAGGCAGTCTGCATCAAAATTAAATCTGTATGTAAATAGTTGGTTGTCATCTGCGGAGGTATAATTCTCTGACTCAATGATATTTCCTGACGAATCTCTAAAATCCCAGGAGTTTTGATGTGCAAATGTATCTGTGTCAAAACTAAGAAGAATAGTACCTATTGTTTCTAATACAGCATCAAATGATGTAGCACCGTCATTATTGTCATTTACATCATCACTTGCAACTGAAATATTAAGGGTGTTGGTGGCTTGTTGGGTAAATGCTATTGCAGGTAATGCAACCTCTTCTTCTTGGAAAGTAGAAAGATCTCCAGTCCAATTATAAACTTGAGCAGGACCCCCATTTACACTGTAGGTTATATCAAGGGTTGTTGCCTCATTTGCGCCTAGATTTTCGATACTAATAATTGGAGAGACAGACCCTAAACAAGTAGGATTGATTTGTGATACAGATTTCAAATTAATATCATTTGACGAGATCCCGGTGTATGAGGGTAGTGCTCCGTTTCCACTAACAACGTATTGAGTTGTTTCGGCTATGAAAACCACTACTTCTAAATCTTGGATTTTAACAGGAATGCCGTTTATATCATCTGGGATTGCATACGTAAACTCATTGCTATAAAATGAACCAGCAGTGGTGTTTGAGATGTCTATACCCCATTGCCCTGTTAACAAATCAATTAACCTGTGCTGGTGTACATAGTTATTACCCATATTTCCACCAACTTGAGGTCCCAGTGTATTGTTTTGTAAGACAGCAACATTTAATTTGTTAGTTGTAAGTGGGCTGTTGTCTGTATAGTATGCTTCAACGTCTATGGTCATAATTCTTGTCTGAACATCTACAACTGCAGTAACTGCAGTATTAGCATAGGAGGCTTGGCCAAGTACGGTATTGCTTGCACCTGCCCATTGTCCTCTTGAAAGAGCTGTTGTACCATTGTTACCTTGTTCTTGTCCCGGAAAATTTTGACGATTAATAGTTCCCGCAGGGTATCCCGCTAACCCGCTTTGATTTGCGATGGCTTGTCCCCATTGTGTTCTAAAGTCTGGTTGGTTTCCATTTGGGTTAGCATAACCACCAGAGTGAATGTTTATTAAGAAAACCTCTCCTTGGTTATTGTTTTGTATGTTTTGCGCAATGGTATGTCCTTGCGGGCAATACACACAATTTACACCTGTAAATTCTTCAAGAATAACTTTTCTGTTCTCTGGAGATGTTGATACTATTGTTTGAGCGAATGCGCAAATTCCAATAAAGGAGAATAGCACTGCTAGAGTAATTTTATTTTTCATAGTTTTTTTCGTAAAAATAACTACAAGGGCATGATTTTTTATCATATAAAATGTTAAATTTCATGTAATATCAAAAGAATTTGACTTTTTATTCTCTAGGTTTTATATATTTACTAAAAAAACTATGAAAACTAAACACTTATTCTTAGCGCTTTGTATGGTTGTAGCCTCTGCTAACGCCCAATTTATATTTTTAGATAGTGATGGCAATACAGTTGAAAGTGGAACAACAGTTACTTATGGCCAAGGACAAGTTGGTGACCCTGATGGGTTTTACAGTTATTTTGTTGAAAATAACACCTCTGAGGCTATTTTTATGAAAGCAGAGCTTGTTAGCGCAGAAAACGCAGATGGCTCTTCTTTTGAAATTTGTTTTGGTCTTTGTTATACAGGTATTTCAGTGGGTCAAAAATTTCCAAATAATGGAAGTGTTTTTATAGACGCAGAATCTGTAACCTTACCAGGAAACCATTTAGCTAATACCTTAGACAATAACAGTCCTATGGAATTTGCGTTTAGATTTTACCAAACAGACCAGGCAGGAACTACTGAACTTGGTAATGATTTTTTTATCACCTATAGATTTGACCCTACTCTCGGAGTATCTAATAATGCGTTTATAGATTTTGATATTACTGCCACTTTAGTTAGTGATTATATAGAGACTAGATCTCCAGAGAATTATACTCTTACTATTTACAACAAGAGAGGAAGAAGTGTAAAAAAGAAGAGAATTACCACCCAAACAAACAGAATGCCGGTTGGAGATTTACCCGCTGGAATGTACTTTATAAGAGTAGTAAATGATCAAAATACTTCTAAGACAATCAAAATAATCAAGAAGTAATAGACGGCCCTAGCACATAAAAAAAGGACTAATGGTATTTCATTGGTCCTTTTTTTATAGTTGTATTTTTTTAAAATGCTATGTTAACAGTTGCGCTTACACCATTGCTCTCTGGTACAAACCTACAAACACCCCCCACACAAATAAGACCTCCACGTTGTCTTCCGTAGTTCATGGAGACGCGAGAGGTGCCTTTAGTGTAACTTCCTCCAAGGCTATAATAGTGTGTTTGTGAATCTTCTCCATCATAGCTCAGTGCTCTGTAGTTCCAGTTGTCATAGGCGTATACTGCCCAGTTTGAATTGAAATTATATTCAAGCACAAATGCCATCCAGTTTTTTTGATCTTGTTTTGTCCAAAGGTGCTGCCCTACGGCTCTTATAGATTTCCCAGCATCTAGTTTATAGGTTCCTTCTACAACGCCTACATTAGACCTAATTTCTCCTTGAGTACCTATAAAGCCCCCTAAGGCAATAGATTTGTCAATAAAGACATTTTGGTAGGTAAATACAGTGCTAAAGGTTTTAGACCATTTTTTCTTTACCTCCATGTTAAAATCTCTAAAATACCTGGCTCCAGAACCTAGAAATTTTGCTTTGTAAAATCTATTTTCTATGTTGTACTCTGCGTCAAGACCTCCAAAATAAGCAAAGTTCGCTGCTATTTTAGTGCCGTACTTTCCTCCCAGAAGTGATCCTTTTTTGATAGTATAGTACAGATCTATTTGCCCACCTAGTTCTCCAGCGCGCTGTTCTGCGTTTTCTATTACAAGTGCTGGTTGTGGGTTGTAAACATATATATTGGTAAGTAAGTAATCTTGTTGTTTTGTGAGCCCTGGAAGGTAGTTTACCACTTGGTCGTTAAATTGATTGCCTGCAGCTTGTCTGTCTGCAAAGAAGTTGAAATTCTCTAATCTTCTAAAAGTACCGTTGATTCCTAATCCTTTTTGGCCATACCCTACATTTAATTGAAGTGCTGTACCGTCATATAATTTTGGTGAAACTAATTGCCCTTCAAAAAATAAAGCGTCTTTTGATTTTGACGCTACTTCAAGGCCTCCATAAAAATTACCTTTTGCTACATCTAGTCTTCCGCCCACAACATTTACATTGCTTGGCAATTCTAGCTGGGTACCTACATCTTGGTATCTAGCTACATAACTAGCCCCCATTTTTATATCAATACTCTCTACAGATAATCCTTGGCTTATATCAATATTTGCATCAAAACCTTGCAACACACCCTCTGAGAGTTCAAACCCTATTCTTTGCTGTCCATAAAGGGCTGTAAAGTCTAGATAGTCTGTGGGGTTGTACTTAATCCGTACACCTCTGATGGCATTGTTAATTCCTAATTGTCTTTCTTCCCAAGCGCGAAATATAAGACCGCTACCAAACTGATCATAAAAATAACCACCGGTAAGGTCTACCTTTTCATTTTTATAATTAAAATAGTAGGTTGCTACACCATTTCCGTTAGAAAAAGCTGTAGAATATCCTAGAAGCGCATCTGGCAAGTATGATTCATACTGAACACCAGCAGTAAAATTTTTAAAGGCATAGGAGAGTTGAAAATAATTATTTGCTCTATACGCATCATCTGGTTGCTCAAAATTAAGTCCTTTATCGTACAAGAGCCACTGTGAGTTTGATTCAAAGCCACCAAAAAAATAGCCCTCGTCCGCAGATTGAGAAAATGAAAGGGTGGTATACAAAATAGCAATCCCTAGAAGTAAATATTTCATAATTGTTGAAATTTTATGTGATTTTATGTGACGTAACTAGCGCTATTATTTTGAAGTATATTCTTTTACTTTTTCATACAGCTCATACTCGGCCCCTGGATTGTATCCAGAATGTCTATACACAATTTTGTTGTCTTTAATAACAATAGTAAGTGGAATTGAAGAGGCGCCCAGCGCTCTTTTTAAATCATTGTTGGTATCTAAAAGGATATTATACTCCCATCCCTTACCATTTATGAGTGATTTTACTCTTTTTACTGTTCTGCTGTCATCTACAGATACTGCTATTAGAGAAACTCCAGTTTCTTCAATCCAATCTTGGTAGAGATCACTTATGGCATCTAGTTCTTTAATACAAGGCACACACCAAGTTGCCCAAAGAGAGACTATAGTTACGCTGTCTTTATTGGCCGTTTTTTGAATACTAGTAGCGGCTCCTTCAAGGGTGGTAAGAGTAACCGTTGGAAGTTCTTTTTGTGCCATTGTGGCCAAGGAGAATAATAAGATAAAGAGTAATGCAATGTTTTTCATTTTCGTGATTTTAATTTTTTTAAACAATATTAGGTAATATTTTACAAATTTGTGAGAGTTATGTGATAATTTGATGGCAACCAAAATCTAGGTTGGGAAATTATTCTATTATATTTGTGTTGTTTAAACAAAAAAAGATGAATAAGAAAATTTTACTACTAACGGGCGTCTTTTTTATTGCAACGCTACTTTTTGTATCCTGCAGTAGAACAGAAGAAAACATCCCCCTAGGGCAAGAGACCACAGAGATTACCGTCCAAAATTTTGTAAGACCTGCTTCCCTTAGAGACCAAGAGATACCCTTTACAGTGATAACTCAAACGGGTGTTGATGTAACTGCTCAGGCTCAGTTTTACGTAGATGGCGAGCCTATTGATGGAAATGTATTTTCCTCCAGCGAGGTGGGCGATTTTGAGGCCTATGCTACCTATGATCTGAGATGGAGTTCGAGGTTTCTACAACCCCAGAGAGCTTTAGTGTAATTATTCCAAAGCGTAAAGTGGTTTTGGAAGACTACACAGGTACCTGGTGCGGCTTTTGCCCAAGTGTAGCTGCTGCCATAGAAGAGGCTTCTCTGCAGAGTGATGATTTAGCGATTGTTGCTATTCATATCACTGCCAATTCTAACCCAGACCCAATGCATTTTGATGATGTTGAAATTCTTAGAGACGCATTTGAGATAGATGGATTGCCTCAAGCACGTATTGATAGGTCCCAATTTTGGTTTGCGCCTTATTTCATCTCAGATGCACTAGAAAATGCTGGGGTTATACGCCACCTCTGCTGTGTCTTTTACATCCTCTCTAGAGGGGGATCAACTAATTACACAAGTAAATGTGGTTTCTCAGACGGGTATCAACCTAGTGGAGATAAACTTGTGGTGTATTTGCTTGAAGACGGCATTTTGTACGATCAAGAAAACTACTACAATGAAGATCAAACGAGCCCTTATTTTGGTCTGGGAAACCCCATACCAAACTTTGAGCACAACCATACCCTGCGCTTGTCTTTATCTGCACCCCTTGGAGATGATATTGCCGCAGCCCGCAGCCCTTGAGGAGTATTGCTGTTACCTACAACACCACAATCCCTGCAGATTATGTCACAGGAAAACTCTAACATTAATTGCCATGTATGTTTCTGCAGATAACCTTGCCTACAACGCGCAGGTTGGGCCCATTAACGCTGTGGTTGCCTACCAGTAAAAGAATCTTATTACAACATTATTATTAAAAAAACCGAAACTCCTGTTTTCGGTTTTTTTTATGGCCTATACTAGTATCTTTACAGCGTGAAAAATGTAGATTACATTATTGTTGGTATGGGTATAGCAGGGCTTGTGTTCTCTAAAACCTTGCGTGATCACGGCAAATCTTTCGTGGTTATTGACAGTCCTAAACAAGGGCGCTACAAAGGCCTCTGGAGGCGTTTTAAACCCAACGGTCTTAAAGCGTTTCACCCCGGCCTGGAACACAGTAGAGTTTGTTTTAAAAGCCGCAACCTTTTATGAGTCTTTGGCTAGGGATATTGGCCAACAAGTGCTATCTGGGGTAGCCATTCACAGAATTTTAGCAAGCGTTGAGGAGCAAAATAATTGGATGGTAGCCAGTGATAAAGAAATTTTGTCTAGGTTTCTATCTCCCAAAATTGTAAAAAACAATAACACTGCCATTAGCGCCCCCTTTGGTCTGGGCGCTGTTACACAGGCTAGTATCATGAGGCCCTATAATTTACTAAAGACCTACCAAGACTTTTTAAAAAAACAGGATCAATTTATAGAAGCCCAGTTTGATTACCAGGAGTTAATTATTACTAAAACAGCTGTGCAATACAAAGATATAAAGGCAACAAAAATTGTTTTTGCAGAAGGATCTGGGGTAGTACATAACCCTTATTTTACCATAGATGTTTCCCCACACGGGAAAAAGGTTTTTGTTGGAAATAAAGGAGAGTATATTATTATTAAGGCTCCCGAGTTACAAAGTGAGGCTATTTTAAAGGGTCCTGTAATGGTTATCCCTCTGGGAGATGATTTGTATAAGGTAGGGGCTAGTTATGGGCGGGATGATTATTCTACTAATGCCACCTTAGGAGCTTGTGAGGAAATTTCAGCAAAACTCAGCAAAATGATTTCTTGTGATTTTAGCGTTGTAGATCAAGTAACAGGAATACGCCCCACGGTAAAAGACAGAAAACCACTTGTTGGTTGCTTGCATAGCACAAAGAGCGTTTCTTTTTTAAATGGTTTGGGTACACGCGGGCTTACCATGGCTCCTAGTTTAGCGGGGCATCTTTACGATTATTTAGAAAACGATGTTCAGATTCCTGAGCTTATAGATATAAAGAGGTTTGCCTTGTAAGGCCCAACGTTTTACACTTTACTTTTATCAAAAGAAAGGAAAAGATTGATCCAAATATTTCTTGACACTCTAGTAATTAGAGGAGACATTACAATAAGAGTTGTTACAATGGCAATAAAAGAGGCTTTTAATCCAAGGCCAATTATGCCATAGGCAATTGCAAAAGCTACCACGGCAACTGCTACACCAACGGCGTAGCTTACATACATGGCGCCATAGAAAAAGAAAGGCTCTATTTTAAATTTGGTCTTACAATGCGAGCAGCGCTCATGCATTTTTAAGCTTTGAGAAATGCTATACACTTTATTGTTCTTGTACATATTACCACTGTGGCAAATGGGACATTTACCTGTAAAAATACTATAGATTTTATTCCCTCTCATAGCGCCAATTATGTTTTTTTACCACTACAAAAATAAGCATCTTTGCAAATTCAAATAGCACATTTCTTACAAGATTTTATCAAAACAAACTATGCTTAATATACACAATCTATCAGTTTCTTTTCAAGGAACCTATTTGTTTGAAAAAATCACCTTTCAGCTCGCTAGCGGAACCCGCGTGGGGCTAGTGGGTAAAAATGGCGCCGGGAAATCTACCTTACTTAAAATAATTTCTGGAGAACAGGAATATGACCAGGGCGCTATAGCCATGGATAAGGACGTGTCTATTGGTTTTTTAAAACAAGACATTGATTTCACTAAAGGTAAAACGGTACTCCAGGAGTCTTACGAGGCTTTTATAGAAATAAAAAAACTGGAAGGGCAGCTAGAGGAAATTAATACCCAACTAGCCACCAGAGAAGACTATGAAAGTGCTAGTTATAACCAGCTCATGATAGATCTAAACGATGTACAGCATCAATATGAGATACTGGGGGGTTACAATTATCAAGGGGAGACAGAGCGTATTTTACAGGGTTTAGGATTTCAAAGAGAAGATTTTAACAAAGTCACAGAAACCTTCTCTGGAGGGTGGCGTATGCGTATCGAGCTTGCAAAATTACTACTTCAAAACAATGATATTTTACTTTTGGATGAGCCCACCAACCACCTTGATATAGAATCTATTTTGTGGTTAGAAGAGTTTTTGAAAAATTATGCAGGGGCTGTAGTGGTGGTGAGTCACGATAAAATGTTCTTGGATAATATCACCAACAGAACCATTGAGATTTCACTTGGTAAAATTTACGATTACAATAAGCCATATACCAAGTATTTGGTGCAACGTCAAGAACTAAGAGCCCAGCAATTGGCTTCTCAAAAAAATCAGCAAAAACAAATTGAGCAAACAGAAAAATTAATTGAGAAGTTTAGAGCCAAGGCCAGTAAAGCAACCATGGCCCAATCGCTGATTAAAAAGCTTGACAAGATTGACAGAATAGAGGTGGATGAGGATGACAACAGTGTGATGTCCTTAACATTTCCGGTAAGTGTGATACCTGGAAAGGTAGTTATAGAGGCAGAAAACATATCAAAAAGCTATGGTGATACCCAGGTTTTGCGGGGTATTGATTTACGTGTAGAGCGAGATACCAAAATAGCTTTTGTAGGACAGAACGGGCAAGGTAAATCTACCCTGGCCAAAATTATTGTAGATGAAATCAAATACTCTGGCGCCATGAATTTGGGGCACAATGTCCAGATTGGATATTTTGCACAAAACCAGGCAGATTATCTAGACGGCTCCAAAACGGTAGAAGATACTATGTTGGACGCCGCAGATGAGCGCACAAGACCTTTGGTTAGAAACATACTGGGTTCTTTTTTGTTTAGAGGAGATGAGGCAGAAAAATACGTTCGGGTTTTAAGTGGGGGAGAGCGTAACCGTTTGGCCTTGGCAAAATTATTGCTACAGCCTTTTAATGTCTTGGTGATGGATGAGCCTACCAACCACTTAGACATTAAATCTAAAAACGTACTAAAAGATGCCCTTTTGAAATTTGAAGGGACCTTACTACTGGTGAGCCATGATAGAGATTTCTTGCAAGGCCTCACAGATAAGGTATATGAGTTTAAGGATCATAAAATTAAAGAGTATTTGGGAGATATAGAGTATTTTTTGGAGCAGCGTAACCTTCAAAACTTGCGAGAGGCAGAAAAGCGAACGGTTGGTGTAGCTACTCAAATTAACAACCCTAACTCTGGTAAGCAATCTTACAAGGATCAAAAAAAGCAAAAATCATTAACCAACAGGCTTAGTAAAATTGAGGCAACCATTAATAAACTAGAACGAGAAATTAAAGAGATAGACCTTGAATTGGCTTTAAATTATGAAGCTACCATAGCACTACCAAATTTCTTTGACTTTTATCAGGGCAAGAAAAAGGAGTTGGAAGAAGCTATGAAACAGTGGGAGCATATCTCTGAGCAATTGGAGGGCTTGCTGTAGTTTATTTGTGTAAAACTATTTTTAAAATCTGAAATTTTAATATGTACGAACATTATTTTCAATGCCCATACTGCTGGGAAGAAATCTCTATGTTACTAGATCCCTCTCTTAGTTCTAGTTACGTTGAAGATTGTGAGGTTTGTTGTAATCCAATCCAGGTTACTACTACCTTCCAAGCCATGGAATTAGAGGGGTTTGATGCAGCGCCCATCGAGCAATAATTTAAGTAATATTTTGTTTTTTTATATTATAAGTACTTGCTAAATCTAAAAAGCATTGTATATTTGCAGTCCAAAATAAGTTTGTCGGTATTATGACCCGAGAGTTAAAAGCTAAGTAATTTATTTTGTTTTACATCGCGGGCTTAGCCCAGAGAGGCAGTAAGTTGGCATAAAAACCATACTCCTTGAAGATACATATCGCGGGATAGAGCAGCAGGTAGCTCGTCGGGCTCATAACCCGAAGGTCACTGGTTCGAGTCCAGTTCCCGCTACTACAAGAGTAATCAGAAATGGTTACTCTTTTTTTTGCTTTAAACTCAAGTATACAAGGGGTTTATGAGTGTATTGGTTGCGTGTTAAACAGTTTAAAATATAGATCTAAAGAACTTACAAATACTCTTTACTGACGTTGTCAATACTTCAAATTTAATTAAATTGACACTATAATAGGACTTTACTGTCAGTAAAACTGTCAGTAAAACGATAGTTTAAGAAACAAAAAACCCCTACTAAATAGTAAGGGTTATAGGGAGTTGTTAAAATTGTTTTAATTCTTTATAAACCTTTTGTTAGCTTGATTAACACCATCTGAAATTCTAATGATATAAACTCCTTTTGATAATTCACTTACATTTATTTTATCAGTAGCACTTTTAGTAATTACCTCTGCTCCTAAAAGATTATATACAGAAACAGCTATTGGGTTTTTGTTTCCTTCTATAAATAGATAATTATCTGTTGGGTTTGGATATATAAATACATCTAATTCAAGTGCATTATCTCCTATACTTAATGCCTCACATTCTTCTTCGGTTTCTACGAAGGTAGAATTTGGGTCTATCAAAGACGACCAGTTTGCGTTCATATAATCGGCATCATCTACATAAATACAAGTTAGGTTAGGGTTTTCTAAAGCAGAAAAACCTACAATGGCTTCATTGTTTACGTTTCTAATATCTATAGTTGTTAATGGATTATTTTCAAAATACATATAACCCAAGTCAATATTATTGGTCAAATCTAGACTTGTTAATTGATTAAAGCGACAATAAAAAATAATTAAGGCAGAGTTATTGCTCACGTCTAAACTTGTTAATTGATTATATGAAAAATTTAAGTAAAGCAAGGCAGTATTATTACTCAAATCTAAACTCGTGAGTTGATTTCCAGAACACCATAATACTTCTAAGGCATTATTATTGCTCACGTCTAAACTCATTATTTCATTAACACCACAACGCAAATCATTCAAGTCAGTAAAATCCTCGATACCAGTTAAATCTGTAATGCCATATTCCTCAACATTTAAATTCGTTACACTACTAATATTAGCAGTTAGTACAGAACCATTGATTGGAGCAGTATCATAACCTAAATCTATTAATGCTTGTTCAAAATTAGGGTCTGGAATTAGTGTAGTCTGGCTAAAACCAACTAATGTAAATCCTAAAAACAAGAGTAGAAGTAGTTTTTTCATAATGTATGTTTTAAACAAATATAGACAAAAGGATAAAGCGTTGTGGTACATAAAAAAACCCCTACTAAATAGTAAGGGTTATAGGGAGTTATTTAAGGAGTACAGTTAGTAAAGTTAGGTTGAGGTAGTGTCCAAGAGGTAGCGCCGTTGCTGAATTCAGTACAATTTGTAACACCATCAACACTCCAAGAACTTAAATCTTGGTTAAAAGAAGTTGCATCCTTAAACATTAAATACATATCAGTCACACTACTCACATTCCAATTTCCAATAGATTGGTTGAAAGAAGATGCGCCATTAAACATATTGAACATATTAGTCACACTACTTACATCCCAATTACCAATAGATTGGTTAAAAGAAGATGCGTCACTAAACATATGTTGCATAATAGTAACACTACCAACATCCCAATTACTTAAATCTTGATTAAAAGCATTATTATTAGCAAACATACTTCTCATATCGGATACATTACTCACATCCCAATCTCCAATTGGCTGGTTGAAAGAAGATGCGCCACTAAACATACCTCTCATATCGGATACATTACTCACATCCCAACTTCCAATAGGTTGGTTGAAAGCTCCAGCATCATAAAACATTCCTTCCATATCAGTCACACTACTAACGTCCCAATCACCAATAGGTTGGTTGAAAGCTTCAGCTCTTGTAAACATACTTCTCATATCAGTCACATTACTTACATCCCAATTTCCTATTGGTTCGTTATAAGTTTCAGCGAAAAAAAACATCCTAGTCATATCAGTCACATTACTAACATCCCAATTTCCAATAGGTTGGTTAAAAGAAGTTGCATAATAAAACATATTGAACATATTAGTCACACTACTTACATCCCAATTACCAATAGATTGGTTAAAAGAGTTAGCACCAAGAAACATTTGTGCCATATCGGATACATTACTCACATCCCAACTTCCAATAGGTTGGTTGAAAGCTCCAGCATCAAAAAACATTCCTTCCATATCAGTCACCTTCGTTGTTACCGCTTTAGTTACATCCTCTTCATTGTCTACCATTGCTCGTAACATAGCTTCATCTACCACCGTATAGGTAACCCCATTAATCACTCCCGTATCTCCAACTTCTGCACACTCATAAGCCTTTATAGTTATTCCATTATCTGCTAAATAAACTACATCACAAGGTTCTTCAGTTGTAATAAAACTAACTTCATTACCATAAAACTCCCCTAAAGCATTGGTTAAAAAAGTTCTCGCATAATAAGTAGTATTCGGCTCAAGGTTTTCTAATGTGGTAGTAACTTCTGTACCATTTACATTCACTTTAGTATTTGCTGTAGTAGGTTGTATGGTAGTTGCATATACAAACCCTTGCTCTGTGTTGTTAGGGTCATCACAGTTCTCTGAAACGATACTTATAACCCCATTTAAGGTAGCTGATGTTTCTGTTATATTAGTAACTGCAGAAGTAGTAAGTGTTGGGTTATACAAACAAGGATTACCATCATCATCACTACACCCAACGATAAGTACAGTTAAAAATAAATAGAGTAGTTTTTTCATAATGTTTGTTTTGAACAAATATAATTATTGGTTGATTGAATTATAAAAATATTAAATAAAATACGTGTAAACACCAAAAAATACACGACATTACATTGTCGCATAAAAAACCCCTACTAAATAGTAAGGGTTATAGGGAGAGATTAAAATCTTAAGGAGTACAGTTAGTAAAGTTAGGTTGAGGTAGTGTCCAAGAGGTAGCGCCCTCGCTAAAATTATTACAGATAGTAACACCATCAACACTCCAAGAACTTAAATTTTGATTAAAAGAAGTAGCATTATAAAACATATAACTCATATCAGTCACATTACTCACATCCCAATCTCCAATAGGTTGGTTAAAAGCAAAAGCAGAAAAAAACATATAATACATATCGGTCACATTACTCACATCCCAATTACCTATAGGTTGGTTGAACTCGCTTGCATCTAGGAACATACCACCCATATCAGTCACATTACTCACATCCCAAGAACTTATATTTTGGTTAAAATGAGAGGCTTCAAAAACATACCTCTCCATATTAGTCACATTACTCACATCCCAAGAACTTATATTTTGGTTGAAAGAAGTAGCACTTTCAAACAAACTATCCATATCCAGTCACTAAAGTAGTACAAACATTATCGTAATTCTTCCCCATTATTAATGGCAAATTGAAGACCATTAGTTGTCTACTATAACAAAAGTAAAACCATCTATAGTACCCGTATCTCCCGCATACTGCACCCGCACTTGCTTTAATAGTTATACCATTAGATGCTAAATACACGTTATTACTACTTCCATTTCCATCAACAAACAAACTAACGTCTTCAAAACTTTGATTGGCTGTAATGGTGGTATTTTCAATAGTATAAATCACATTGTTACCATCAAAATGAGCATCGGTAATAACTACTTCAACTTCTGAAACTCCATCTGCATCTACCCAAGTTAAAACAGCATTAGGAGGGTCTAACTTAAAACTATTTTCATCATCATAATCATTCCAATAGGAAGCAAATTCATCTCCGCTGATGTATTTATGTTCTCTATTAGGGTCTATCGGTGAAAGCAAATATATCACCCGTTAGAGGTATTACGATAGTTGTGCTATTAGTTGCTGTAGCATCTAAAGAAGTATGAGTGTACAGCCATTCCTTTTGCAAGTCAGTACTATTATCATTGTTGTTATCATCATCAGTTGAACACCCAACGATAAGCACAGTTAAAATTAAATAGAGTAGTTTTTTCATAATGTTTCTTTTAAACAAATATAGACAAAAGGATAAAGCGTTGTGGTACAACTTTGATACATAAAAACTTGAAAACTTTGTTGAAAACGTTTTACCTCATCTTCTATTTATAACTATGTGTTTTAGTTTATTGCAAGTATCCTAAAATAGAAAACGCAAAGATTAATTATATCTGCGTTATATAAATAGGAAGTATTTAAACTTGGTACATAGAAATACTAAAGACGTTTAGAGAGCCAAGACAATCTCTACAATAATCCTTACAGTTTCCTAGTAAGGTTTGACGTTATAAACTCGGATAGAGTGTGTAAGTGGGTAAGCACAGCAGTTTTTCCCTTGCCAGTCGTAATAGGCAACACGAGATGCGGTTTTCTGCCTTGATACTGATGGAGGTTCTTCATATGAAAAGAGTAATATCTTTTTTGGGTGAGGTTTGCAGAATACATATTTAGATAGAAGGATGTATCAAGTGAAATAGTTTATTAAAAGTAGTTTGAAATAGATATGAATACAACTGGAAAGAAATTTGGAGGTAGACAAAAAGGGACACCAAATAAATTAAGTAATAAGATAAAAGAAAAGCTATCAAAGCTAATAGATGAGGTTATAGCCTCTTTTGATATAGAAGATATGACAAAGGCTGAAAGACTAAAACTAATACAATTAGCAATGCCTTATGTGCTTACAAAACCTCAACAAGAGGAAGTAGAACAACAACAAAACTTCACAGTAGAAATAATAGATAGATTAAGTGATTATTCAGATAAACAACTTGATAATGCTATTAGAAATTAATAACCCAAGAGAAGCTATTATAGAAAGCTATACCAAACCTATTTCGTATAAAAACTATATACTCTTTAGAGGAAAGGTGATTGTATGTTTTAGATAGTAATGTTATATTTGGATATATAAAATACTTCATTTATGGCTTCAACAACTTCTTACATCATTAATTTCAATAAAAAGAATAGTGTTTTTACTCTTACGTCAACAAAAGACGAACTAAAAGTTGATGCAAAGCATAAAAAGTATGAATGGTTAAAGAGCCAAGCTACTGGTCGTATTGTAAAAATTTCAGCTAAAGGAAGATGGAATTCTTCTAAAGATTACATTGGTCTATATGATGAGATAAATTCTTCTAAATCAAAGAAGAAAAGTACTGTCAAAAGTTCGTTTAAAGCAACAAAGAGAAAAGCTAAACCCGTCAAAGGCAATTCTACTGAACTTAAAGAATTGAAAACTCAATTAAAAGAGTTGCAAACTTCGAATAATAAGTTAAAAACAGAGATTGCTAAACTAAAAAATGAAATTCAATTATTGAAGAAGAAATCACTACTAGCAAAGCCAAAACCAGCAAAGCCAAAGCCAGTAAAAAAAGAGCCTAAACAATATAAGGCGAGAATTACAGCTACTTTAAAATATTCTGACAGAATGTACAGACGTAACAAAAGTAAAGACTTGGACATAACAATTATAACTGATCCCCAATTTAAAAAACCGTCACAGTCTTTTTTTAAGTCATATTTAAAATTTGCTGCAGCAGATGGTTATAATTATAATGGAAAATGGCCGCATTATGGTCTGCCAATATATAGTGTTTCTGGTCTAGAAGGATATTCTGGATTAAATGACGCTATGGTAACAGAACAAAAAATAACAAACATCTCATTTATATTTATCAAAGAATACTAAACCATAGGCATATCTTCCTCCTTCAGTTCAGCGATTTCTAATCCTCTTAAGTAGGTTAAACTTACGTTTATAGATGAATGTCCCATAGCTTTCTGTAGCTTGGTTATAGAACTAGTTCTCTTAAATATTTCTATAGCACCAGAGTGTCTAAAAGAGTACAATGTTTGGTCTTGTTCAAGCAAGTTAGATTGTCTCTTAAAACGCCCCCAAAGGGTCTTAAAATAGTCTTGGTTTAAAGGTTGAGGTTTATTAGAAAAGATATTATTATCTCTTTCTCCTTTTACAAGTATATCTCTTATGTAAGAAGGTACTGGAACTATTCTATTTCTTCCGGATTTATTTCTATTACCGGATAAATGAATAAAACTTAAATCATCAGAAAAGTCCTTCCAAGTAAGTTCTCTTATTTCTCTATGTGGTCTTAAAAGACAACCATAAGTCATTAAACAACACAAATAAAGATTGCTATTAAACATCTTAACCTCATCCAGTATTTCTTTTATGTTATTAAAAGGTTTGTGTAATGTTGAGGTAGGTTTTTTAAGTACTACTTTACCAACAAGGTTGGGTTTATAATCATTTAATAAAGGACTTAATGTAGACTTTACGGTTCGTTGTGTTTTAGCACTCCAATTAGCCCTAATGAGGAATGTTTTAATATAAGAAGCCTTTAGGTCATCAACTTTAAGGTTCTTTATTTGTCTTTCACTTTCATAACGCTTCCATAATACTAAAACTCTTTTAGCATCCTTTATATAGCGTTCTGAACAGCCTTGAACAATCTTTGTCTCTATTGCTTTTGTGATTGCTTGAACAACAGTTGTTGGCTTCTCTTTAGCCTTATTTGTTTTTGTGCTTGGTCTCCAACCTTCTCTTAACTTTAATTCAAAAGCAGCTTTAAGTAGGGTAGGGTTTTCTTTAGCCTTTATCTTTAGATTTATAGCCTTTCCATTCCAATAACGGTAGCGTATTTTATCTTTATAGATATTGATAAATGGGTTGTTATTGTGGTATCCAATAGTCACTTTTAAATTACTCATACTGTCAGTGTTTACTGTCAGTTGTAGTAAGTGTAAGTTCTAACCATATGTAAATAAACGGTTTACACAAGGTAGCTCGTCGGGCTCATAACCCGAAGGTCACTGGTTCGAGTCCAGTTCCCGCTACTACAAGAGTAATCAGAAATGGTTACTCTTTTTTTTGCTTTAAACTCAATGATAATCTGTGTTTTAAGAGAATCATAGAGAGGTATACTTATACATAATCTTAACTCTAGATTGTTTTTGTCAATCAAGGTTATGACTCAAATATATCAAAAATTGCCAGTAAAACGACTATAACTGGCAGTAAAATGATAGTTTAATAAAGAAAAAACCCTCACATTTCTGCAAGGGCTTTACACTATTGGGAGTTATTGTTTTATGTTGTTCTTCTTCGTCTCCAAGCTTTCGCTCTATTGGTTTCTTTTGAGACCCTCTCTTTTGTTCTTTCTTGTCTTGCTTCTGTTTTAGTTATCATATCTGAATTTAATTAAAACCGCAAAAATATATATAAAAATGTATTTCAACTAATAAATAATACACTTTATCGAAAATATCGCCCTTAAAAAAAGTTCAATTCGTAAAACAACTCTTTTATTTCGTTATATAAATAGGAAGTATTTAAACTTGGTACATAAACATTCTAAATGGGATGCCAATATAAAAATGATTGCAAATAACAATTAATAAATCTATATTTGATACAATAACTTTAAAACCTATACAATGAAAAAATTATGTATGACTTTTTTGTCAATTGCTTTTTTGGTGAGCTGTGCCAATCAAAATAGCAATGAGACTGCAGATCTGTCGAAAGATACTGCAGTATTTAATCAACACGTTAAAAATTGGAAAACAGCTGTAAGTGGCTTTAGTTTGGAAGACCCAGAAAAAGTAATGAGTATTTTTGCAGATTCCTTGAAATGGAATAATCCGGAAGCTCTTATGAATGTAAACAAAACAAAAGCAGACCTAACAGCAGCGGTTAATTTTTATACTGGAACTTTTGATAATATAAAGTTTACCGATGATGTATATTACGGAGGTAGTCTTTATTCTTCTGAAAAAACAGAAGCTTCTCCCGACGGGATGAGAATTTATGGAAATTGGTCTTTCACCGATCCAGCAACAGGCGCTGAGGTAGCCTATAAATGGATGGGTGTTGTGCGCTTTAATACAGCTGGTAAAATTTATGAATTTGCAGATTGGTTTGATGTTAGTAGCATACCCAGTCAAATAGATGGAAGCTATAAGCGGTAATTACAATTCAACGGGCTGCTATAGCTTTAAAATTATACCAATATTTAGTTGGTTAATTTATTAAACGTAAAACAAAAACATAAAAAATGAAAAACATTTATTTAGTATTAGTAAGTATTTTATTATTTGTCTCATGTGGGCAACAGCCAGTGGGTGAAACAGAAAATAAAATCAAAGTAGGATCTGTAGGATTTCATATTGCTTTTAAAGTACCAAATGATTCTATCCAAAGAATGGAAGCCTTTTTGAAAACACATCAAAAATTCATGAGAGATACGCACCATGTTAAGGGCGAAGTGGAGCCTCTTGTTTTAACCTATGCTGTTTTAAAGGCTCCTGAGTTAAATAACCCACTTGATCCAAATAGTGGGGAAACAGGAAATACTCTTTATGGAATTACTGAAATATATAATGGTCCTGCAGGTGCCGCGGCACACATGGAATTGGGTCAACAAAGAGAACAGATGTTTACAGAGTTGGTTGCATTAACTAATCAATACTCTATCTCTGGAATTCTTGGAGCTCCCGTTATTGGAGCAATGTTTGATTAAATGGTTTGTTAACTCAAATTTTTTTGAAGTAAAACTTAAGTTCAATATTTGAAAAGAGTTACCTACTAAAACAATAAAACGGTTATACTATTATAGTGTAACCGTTTTTGATTTATACTCTAACTTAGGTGTGATAGAAGTTGTATTAAAACAATTATTCTAATAAACCAAGCTGCATTAAGAATGAGTAGTTATCAAAAAAATCTTGTTCCTGAAGTACTTTTCCATCCTTCATCAATACCACGGTAGTACCACTGATGTTCACCTTTTTGTTAGTCGCAGGGATTCCAAACATTACCCCATCATGAGTTCCTTTAAAATTCCAATGTTTAACTATTTTATCTCCTTGCCCAATTACATCAATAAAATTAAATTCAGCATCAGAGAAACCAGTTAAGTAATTGTTGTAATAATCTCGAAAGGCATCAATGCCAGTGATATTACCCTCTGCAGTTACTACGGTTGCTTGTTCATCAAAGCTGTCACTATTTATAGCGTTACTATCCCTAGTTTCAAAAAAAGTATCCCAGGCCATCTTATAGGTATTGATATTTTTCTCAGTTTGTTCATTCACTCTTGCTAGAGACTCACACTCTTCATTAAATTCTTGTTTACAACCAATAAGTAGAAATGTTGTAATTGAAAATAGAATAATTTTTTTCATAATTGTTTATTTAAATTAATAATGGAAACCCAATATAATTAATTTTTTTGGTTTAGAGATTAGTTCTATCGCGTTAACTATAAACTCAAATTCTCTTGGAGAAAAGCTAATGTTCGATATTTCAATAGAGATATCTACTGCAAGAGTAATCAGAAATGGTTTCTCTTTTTTATTCTTTACACTAAAGTATACAAAAAGGATTGCAGTGAGTAGGATGAGTTTTAAACTATTTAAAATATAGATGTAAAGTGCCTACACTGATTTTGCCAATACATCAACTCAAGATTGATTAATTTTAAAATGAACGAAAATTGCCTAAAAATCGAATAAATACCCGTTTTTTTAAACAAATTCATTAAAAATGACTCAAAAACATCTAAAAATGGGTAAATTTAAAAATTATAATAAGTACCGCCGAATAATAAAATCATCAAGATTTGGATGAACATCCAAAATCTCTACGCTGCTTAACAGAATAATTAAATGATATCAATATCAAAACTTTAAAAAAAAGTACCCAAACATACCAGTCTTTGCCTGAGTTGACTGCCGCTCTCACTGAAAATCAACAGAATACCTATCACCAAATAATTAGCTCGGTAGCTATACCAGTAGATGCTTTTGAAGAATTTTGTTCCTGGTCTGAAGAATGTTACACCCGAAATTGCATTTTTGAAAATGAAAAATTTGAACTTATCTTGCTTTGCTGGGAGAAGGATCAAATAACTCCCATCCATGATCACGGCGGAGAAGAGTGCTGGGTGAAAGTAATTAACGGAACTTTTAAAGAAACTCTTTATAAACAAGAATCTAGCGGTCTTGCCCAACTCAACACAACTATTTCAGTAAAAGGGACAATCTCTTATATGATCGATTTTATGGGCTATCATAAGCTAGAAAATATCTCTGGCCACAGAGCTATGTCTCTACATTTATACGCCAAACCCATTAAAAAATGTAATGTGTTTGATGATTCTAAACAAACATTCTCTTTAAAGACCTTGTCTTTCGACACGGTTTCCTAAGCTATCTAAAAATAGTGTGCTTCCCAAACAATAAAAAGGATATTCTTTTATAGAGTGAAGCCTCTTTTGCATTTTAACTAAAAACTATTTTTTAGAAAAGACTTGCGTGCCAAATAGAACTAATAAAATCACTAAAATACTATTGATGTAATCTGCCCAATTAGAGTCTCCCCAAAAATCTGTAAATATTCCAATTATTAGGTTTACTAGTACCAAAGCGATAGTAACGTACATTAAATTTTTATAATTCATGGTGTGATTGTTTGTAATTTCTTTTTTATTAATGCGTTGTTAGGATGAATTTTGTACCCTTGATGTTAATTATGAATATTCTAAGCAAATCTGGTCACCTATTTCTGCCTCATAATAAATCGATGCATCCACGCAATGCGGCTCTCCATCTACTTTTATGATAAGGCAATCATCGTCTGCTCCAAATCCAGTAATTATGCCGCAAATATCATTAGGGGAGCAACTTGTTATCAGTAGCATTAGTAAAACAATACCAAGTTTTTTCTGGCTACATAATAGGTTCCAAAATAAGAAGTTGTCTTTTGCACTATTCATGTTCCAAACATAATAAAAACAAAATTGTATAGAAACACTAATACTTTTTTTTAAGGGTTATATTTATTAAATTGCTTGTAATAGCTATGTTTAATATTAATTTTTAAAATTTAATAATATGCCTTGGTATGTTGTTGTAACTAGGCCAAGAGCCGAGATCAAGGTTAAAGATCGTCTTAAAGTCATTGGGGTTTCTGTTTGCTGTCCTACTCGGGTAGAGAAAAGACAATGGAGTGACCGCGTAAAAAAAGTAGAGGTGCCGCTTTTGCCCTCTATGGTGCTTGTGTTTTTGCAGGCAAAAGACAGAGAACTTATCTTTTCTGTGCCGGGTGTTGTGCGTTATCTCTTCTATCTTGGCAAACCTGCAGTGGTCCCAAAAAAAGAGGTAGACCTACTCAATGATATCGAGAAAAAAGGAACAAATATTATAGCTGTTAAGGCTATCAAGGCTGGAGATATTATAGATGTACCAGGTTTTGGGGCTACTACTCAAAAAGGTAAAGTTAGGCACATATCTGGAAATAAATGCTGGGTGGTGTTGGAGCGTCTTGGTTTTATAGTAACACTGCAGCTAGAGTAGCCGATGTACTTATGAATATAAAAATTACTTGTATTTTGATAGTAATTTAATTTTTATGTATATTATGTTAAGTTTATTGATATAAACTTAACATAATAATAATTTAATATTAACAATTAAAAATTTATTCTCTACTTTTATAAACTAATGATAGACTTATGGAATATCCTCTTTTAACTTGTGCAATTGCGCGTTCTACCAAAGTATTAGGCGATAGCTGGTCTTTGCTTATTATGAGGGATATTATATGCCATAAACACTCTAAGTTCAAGCATTTTAAAGCATCTAAAGAAAAAATAGCTTCTAATATTCTTACCAATAGGTTAAAATCATTACTAGAAATGGGGCTTATTGAAAAACTTGATCCAAATGGATCAAAAAAGAGTACTACCTATATTGCAACCCAAAAAGGGATGGATTCTCTGCCAATTATTTGTCAAATGTATTTATTTTCTATAGATTCTATAGACGAAAATTTATTAGATGACATGCAAAAAAATATAAAAAAACAAATCAAGGGTGATCTTGCTCTTTTTCAAAAAACAAAAATATCAGAATATATCGATTTTGTTGAAGAATTAAGGGAAGCTCTCGAGGTCTCTAAGTTGAGCAAAAAGAAATAATATTGTTATTTATTAGTCTTGAAGCTAAAAGGGACTCGCATGTTTATCTCACGGGGTTTGCCACCCATCATGCCAGGGGTTAATTGAGGAATTTTTAAAATATTCGTTTTTGCTGCCTCTTGTAAGCCTTTGTTGCCACCTGTAACACCTTTAATTTCAACAAAACCTTCTGTATTTATTTTAAAGCTAACCACCACAAGCCCTTGAATGTTTTTTTTGTACTCCTGAACAGGGTATTTAAAATTACTCATAATGTGCCTTGATAGTTGTTGGTTAAAACAAGTATCCAACTCTTTAATACTGCCACTACAGCCTGGCCAAACGGGGGGTATCTCTTTGATGGTGAGGTTGTTTTTTTTCAAATCACCCCAGTTTTCTTGGGCATATGTTGCGCCGCCAATACATATAAATAATAGCAGTATTAATTTTCTCATGTTTTTTTAGGTTGAGTATTATATAGCAACAGCCCCTTTAATATGTGGATGTGGGTTGTAGTCTACCAATGTAAAGTCATCGAATTTAAAATCAAAAATAGATTTTACATCAGGGTTAAGGATCATTTTTGGCAACGCTTTTGGCTCTCTTGATAGTTGAAGTTCTATCTGCTGCATATGGTTGTTGTAGATATGTGCATCTCCAAAAGTATGAATAAAGTCTCCCACTTGGTAGCCGCATACTTGGGCCATCATCATGGTAAATAATGCGTATGAAGCAATGTTAAAAGGTACCCCTAGAAAGATATCTGCACTGCGTTGGTATAGCTGGCAAGATAATTTACCATCTGCTACATAGAATTGAAAAAAAGCATGGCATGGAGGTAAAGCTGCTTTTCCGTCAGCGACATTTTCAGAAAAAGTTTTTGAGCTATCTGGCATCACACTCGGGTTCCAAGCACTTACTAGCATTCTTCTGCTGTCTGGATTTGTTTTTAATGTGTTTATAATATCACTAATTTGGTCCACCTCTTCACTATTCCAGTTGCGCCATTGGTGGCCGTATACAGGTCCTAAATCTCCTTTTTTATCTGCCCACTCATTCCAGATACGCACCCCATTTTCTTGCAGATACCCAATATTAGTGTCTCCATTTAAAAACCAGAGCAGTTCATACACAATAGATTTAAGGTGTAGTTTTTTGGTAGTTACCATCGGGAAACCCTTACTTAAGTCAAATCTCATTTGGTACCCAAAGACACTTTTGGTTCCCGTACCTGTGCGGTCATGCTTTTGAGTTCCGTTGTCAACTACGTGTTTAATAAGGTCGTGGTATTGCTTCATTGCGCTTTTTTATTTACAATTATAAAGGTATGTAATTAATAAAAACCATAAAATTTTTCAACGAGCTTTTATCAGTATTTATTAACGATTATCCAATAATCATTCCTGCAATTGTTGCTGAAATTAGAGATGCGATAGATCCCCCTATTAAGGCTTTCATTCCAAACTTAGACAAGGTTTTACGCTGTCCAGGCGCCAAAGAACCAATCCCTCCAATTTGAATCCCAATAGAGGCAAAATTTGCAAAACCACAAAGCATATAGGTGGCCATAATTATTGATTTCTCATAGTTAAGATGCATAATGTTGTTGATATTCTTAAGCTCTGCTAATTGGATATACCCTACAAATTCACTTGCAGCTAGTTTAATCCCCAAGAGCTGTCCCATCATCATCATGTCTTTAGATGCAACTCCAATAAGCCACATCAGTGGGGCAAATACAGTACCCAAAATGGCCTCTAAAGAAAGGCTAGGGTAGCTAGTGTTTGATGCCATCCAGTCGTTAACTGTAGTGAGCTCTCCTATCCAACCCAAAATACCATTAAACATAGCGATAAAGGCAACAAAAACCAGTAGCATTGCCCCAACATTTACAGCTAGTTTTAGCCCTTCTGTTGTGCCGTTGGCAATAGCATCTAAGATGTTTGAGCCAATTTTCTCTGAAGAGACAGAAACATCGGTATTAATACTTTGTGTTTGAGGATATAATATTTTAGAAATTACAATAGCTCCAGGTGCTGCCATTACAGAGGCTGCAAGTAAATGTTTTGCAAAGACTAGGCGTAGGGCAGGGTCATCACCTCCTAAAAATCCTATATAGGCTGCCAGTACAGCGCCTGCTACTGTTGCCATACCGCCAATCATAACAAGTAGCATTTCACTTTTGTTCATTTTTTCTAGGTAGGCCTTTATAAGCAGTGGGGCTTCTGTTTGTCCTAAAAAGATATTTCCGGCAACACTTAGGCTTTCTGCTCCAGATATTTTTAACACCTTAGAGAGTAACCATCCAAAGGCTTTTACTACTTTTTGGATGACCCCTAGGTAAAATAATACAGAGGTCAAGGCAGAGAAAAACAGAATGGTTGGCAACACTTGGAACGCAAAAATAAATCCAAAGGTGTCCATGTCTACCACCAAACCTTCAAACAAAAACTTACTACCTGCTTTGGTGAAATCTAAAATACTAATAAACAGCTTCCCTATCCCTTCGAATATTTTTTGAATAAAGGCAACTTTTAAAACCCCTACTGCAATCACTAACTGCAGCGCAAGACCAATTCCTACCGTGCGCCAGCTAATTGCTTTTCTGTTTGCGCTAAATAAAAAGGCAATAAATAAAAGGGTAACCATGCCAAGTATACCACGCCAAAGACTATTAAAAGAAAACCCTTGAGAGGGTATGATTGTGTTTTTAGTCTCAACTAGATCTGTTGCAGCAACTACAGTTTTTGCAGCTTTAAACCAATAGGTTGTGTTGTTTTCTGTAAAGGATAAAGTGTCCTCAGTGAGTTTTGTAACTCTATATCTGCGAATTGTGTCTGTGGGCTGACTATAAAATAAAACCAATAAATTATTCTGAAATATATAATCTCCATTTGCCTTTAGATTGTTTTTTGCTGCAAGAGAGTATTCAAATGCGCCATTTTCTAGTGTAAAAGTGTCTGAAGTTTCGTCAATCTCAAAAAGGGAGGTTCCGTCCTGAGAATGGATATAATTAAAGACCCATTGCTTGTCAATATTTTGTGCTGATAGGTTTCCCATCAAAAACAATACAACAATACTACATAATAGCTTTTTCATAGGTTTCTGGTGTGGTTTAGTCTCTCTTTGAAATTTCATCTCTTATTTTTGCAGCAATTTCATAATCTTCATTTTTAACAGCGCCTTCTAGTAATTGGTTGAGTTCTTTTAAGGTGCTGGTTTTATAGTCTTGAGATTCGGTGGGGGGTGTCTTCGAGTCATCATTTTGTAAAAACTCATCTACAACATCCTCTAGTTCTTTTTTTTCTTCTTTTTTGCCACCAGTTTTTAAGAACATGCCTGCACTATCCAAAATTTCTTTGTGACTAAAAATAGGCGCTTTAAATCGAAGTGCTAGCGCAATGGCATCACTTGTTCGAGCATCTACAATTTCTTCTACACCCTCACGCTCACAAATGATACTGGAGAAGAATACCCCATCAACTAGTTTATGTATAATTACTTGTGTGATAATAATTGAAAAACGATCAGAGAAGTTTTTAAATAAATCATGGGTAAGAGGTCTGGGAGGCATGATTTCTTTCTCAAGTGCAATAGCAATAGATTGAGCTTCACTGGCGCCAATGACTATGGGTAGTTTTCTATTGCCTTCTACCTCACTGAGTATTAGGGCGTAAGCACCATTTTGTGTTTGGCTATAAGAAATTCCATCAATGTTTAATCTAACTAGACTCATAGTTTAAAATTAAAAAAAGCTGTTTAAACAGGATGTTTGTCCTAATTTAAACAGCCATTTTCAAAGGCACAAAGTAATAAAAAATTATGCGTTTTGCGCTTTAAAAGCCTTTAATTTTTCATTTAGTTGTGGTACAATTTCAAATGCATCTCCTACAATACCGTAGTCTGCTGCTTTAAAAAATGGAGCCTCAGGGTCAGTATTTATAACCACTTTTACCTTAGAGGAGTTAATACCAGCAAGGTGCTGTATGGCTCCACTAATACCAATGGCAATGTAGAGTGAGGCAGCCACTGGTTTTCCGGTTTGTCCAACATGTTCTCCATGAGATCTCCATCCCATATCACTAACAGGTTTTGAGCAAGCTGTAGCAGCTCCTAATATGGTAGCCATTTCTTCAATCATACCCCAGTTTTCTGGCCCTTTTAATCCGCGCCCTGCAGAGACTACAACTTCTGCATCTGCTATGGTCACCTTATCTGTCGCTTTATCTACAGACAGTACCTTGGTGCTGTTTTGTTGTAGACTTGGTGAGAAGGCCTCTGATACTGCAGCTCCAGAAGCCTCATGCAAACCATATGCGTTTTTACCTAAACCAATTATTTTGACAGGTGTGTTTATTTGTGTTAAAGAAAATGCTTTGTTGGTATACACGCTGTGCTTTATTTTAAATGGCGTGATGCTCTGGGGGAGGGCAACAACGTTAGAGACATATCCAGCCTCTAGATTGACAGCCACTAAAGGAGCCATATATTTTGCATTTGCAGTTTGAGACAACACAACAACGGTAGCATCTTGTGATGCCGCAGCTTGAGATATTACATCTGCATATCCCTGGGCATCAAAGTTTGCAAGGCTGTCATTTGTTATTTCTAGCACTTTATCTGCGCCATACATTCCTAGTTGGGATGTATTACTTGCGTTAATAGACACCGCTGTTAGGGTAGTGCCTAACTCAGTTGCTATTGCCTTTGCGTAGGATACGACTTCAAAGGCAGTTTTTTTAAAAGAACCATTTTCAGATTCTGTATAGACTAAAACACTCATATGGTATAGGTATTTACTATTATTTTTAGGTATTCAAATAGTTTTGAAGGCCTGTTTTTGTTGTTATTTAAATTACTTTGGCTTCGTTGTGTAATAAATCTATTAATTCATCCACATTATCTAAGAGCTTTACAGCTCCTCTTGGTGCAGGTTTTTCATAGGTTGTTGCTTGGCTTCTTGGGCTTTGCTCAACTCCTGGTTTAACATGTAAAGGTTTGCTTCTAGCTTGCATGATACCGCGCATATTTGGGATGCGAAGATCACTTTCTTCAACCAATCCCTTTTGACCTCCAATAACAAGAGGTAAGGACGTTTGAAGGGTTTCTTTTCCGCCATCAATTTCTCTAATAGCAGTTACGCTGGCACCTTCTATCTCTAAACTAATACAGGTGTTTACAAAATTAGCTCCAATCATTTTTGCCAGCATTCCTGGCACCATACCACCATTGTAATCAATAGACTCGCGTCCTCCAATAATTAGATCATAGTCACCATCTTTTGCAACCTGTGCCAATTGCAATGCAACACTAAAGCCATCTACAGCTGGGGTGTCTATGCGTATTGCTTCATCTGCTCCAATGGCAAGTGCCTTTCGAAGAGTAGGTTCTGTTTGTGGTCCTCCAACATTAATAACATGCACAGATGCACCTTGCTTTTCTTTAAACCACATTGCACGCGTGAGCCCAAACTCATCGTTTGGATTGATGACAAAGTTCACGCCATTGGCATCAAATTTTGTGTCGTTATCTGAGAAATTTATCTTTGAAGTAGTGTCTGGTACGTGACTAATACACACTAATATTTTCATAGTAATTTTTATTTTAATGGTAGTACTATTTTTTAAATTTCGAAAATCTAGTTATCCCAATATTTTCAACAACAAAGATAATGAATATTATTCTCATTTACTATGCATGCATAGTAAATAGTTGGCTATAAAATGTTAAATGCCTCTATTTCTGGTACAAAAAATAAGATAATAATACTATTTTTGTTTTTTTAAGTTCTGGGGTAGTTCTATTTAATTATTTCAGAAGTAAAAAAGATCATAAAGTATAATTAAATGTACCCACCCATGTGGGCAATTAGCATGAAAACAATTCAATTTAGAGAAGCCATTTGTGAAGCCATGAGCGAGGAGATGCGCAAAGATGATACCATTTACCTAATGGGTGAAGAAGTAGCAGATTATAACGGTGCATACAAGGCAAGTAAAGGAATGTTAGAGGAGTTTGGCGCAAAGCGTGTTATAGACACCCCTATTGCAGAGCTTGGTTTTGCTGGTATTGCCATTGGTAGTGCCATGAACGGTAACAGGCCTATTGTAGAGTACATGACCTTTAATTTCTCTTTGGTTGGGATTGACCAAATAATCAATAACGCTGCAAAGATTAGACAAATGAGTGGTGGACAATTTAATTGTCCTATTGTTTTTAGAGGGCCAACAGCTAGTGCTGGACAATTGGCAGCAACACATTCTCAAGCTTTTGAGAATTGGTTTGCAAACACTCCAGGATTAAAAGTTGTTGTGCCAAGTAACCCTGCAGATGCTAAGGGATTATTAAAGAGTGCTATACGTGATAACGATCCAGTAATTTTTATGGAGAGTGAGCAAATGTATGGTGATAAAGGCCAGGTACCAGAGGGAGAGTATTTAATCCCTTTAGGTGTTGCAGAAATCAAACGTAAGGGTAGCGATGTAACCATAGTCTCTTTCGGGAAAATAATTAAAGAAGCCTATAAAGCTGCAGATCAATTAGCTGCAGAAGGTATTGAGTGTGAAATTATCGATTTGCGTACGGTACGTCCTTTAGATATCAATGCTATTTTAGATTCTGTAAAAAAAACAAATCGTTTGGTAGTTTTAGAGGAAGCATGGCCTTTTGGAAATGTAGCAACAGAGATTACCTATCAAATACAAAGCCAGGCATTTGATTATCTAGATGCTCCCGTTGAAAAGATAAACACAGCAGATACCCCAGCGCCGTATTCACCTGCTTTATTTGCAGAATGGTTACCTAATAGCACAGATGTTGTTAATGCAGTAAAGAAAGTGCTTTACAAAAAATAAAATATTTTTTAAGACTTTGATTTAGACATTTTAATGTACCATTAGTAATTGCATTTTAGAGTTTTATTTTTTCATGAAAAACTTTTTTTTTCTTTTTCTACTTTTTTTTTCGGTTGGAGCGAGGGCGCAAACTAAAATAAGCGGTGTTGTAACTGATACCGATGGGGTCTCTGTGCCTTTTGCTAACGTGGTTTTTAAAAATAGTTTTGAAGGAACCATAACCAATGAAGAGGGACGTTTTTATTTAGAGAGTGGCAAAACCTATACAAACGTTGTAGTATCTTTTTTAGGATTTCAGGATAAAGAAATCACACTGGATAAAAAGATCAACTATAACATGAGTATTGTTATAGAGCAAGAAGCCGCATCACTAGACGAGGTAGTTATCTTTAGTGGCAAGACCTCAAAGAAAAATAATCCAGCCATAACTATTTTACGTAAAATTTGGGATAACCGAAGGCAAAATGGAATAAAAAAATTCAAGCAATACGCCTTCGACAAGTATGAAAAGCTAGAATTTGATTTAAACACCATAGATAGTACCCTCACAAAAAACAAAATCTTTAAAGGTATGGAGTTTATCTTTGAAGAGATAGACACCTCAAAGGTTACTGGAAATACGTATTTACCTATTTTTATTAATGAGGCTTTTTCAGAAGTCTATGGCGACAACCTTCTCAAAAAAGAGAGAGAAATACTCCAGGGGAATAAAAATTCTGGATTCGAAAACAACAACACGTTAATTGCATTTTTAAAAGATTTGTACAGCCAGTATGATGTCTATGATAATTACTTAAAGTTTTTTGACAAAGCCTTTACGAGCCCTTTATCTAAAACAGGCATAGATGTGTATAATTATGTGCTTTTAGATAGCGCCTATCGAGGGGATAAGTGGTGTTATAATATAGCCTATTATCCAAGGCGTAAAAATGAGCTCACCTTTAAGGGAGACTTTTGGGTAAATGACTCTACTTGGGCTATAAAAGAGATTAACTTGCAGGCTTCAAAAAGCGCTAATATAAACTGGATAAGAGAAGTATATATTGAACAAGAGTTTGATGTATTAAACGATTCTATCTTCCTGATAACTCGAGATTACTTTATGAGTGACTTTAGTTTCCAAGATAAAGAGAAAGCCAAAGGTGTTTACGGAAGAAGAACCACCTTGTATGATAATTATGTTTTTGACAATCCAAAACAGAAGAATTTTTATAAAATACAAGTAGATCCTTACCAATATGATGTATATAATAGGCCAGATTCCTACTGGGAAGAAAACCGACTAGAGCGATTAAATAAAGATGAGTTGAGCGTTTATAAAATGTTAGACACATTAAAAAGCGTTCCAAGATTTAAGGCTTTGTATAGTGTCGCTTCTGTTTTAGCCTCTGGGTATTATGAAGTAGAAAACTTTGATATTGGACCTGTATTCTCACTTTTTGGATACAACGAGGCAGAAGGCCTTAGACTTAGGTTGGGGGGTAGGACCTATTTTTCTCAAAATGATCAATGGCGCCTTGAGGGTTTTGGTGCCTATGGATTTAAAGATGATCGTTTTAAATTTGGGCTCTCTGCAAAGGTGTTACTTAACAGAAAAAACAGGCTCTCCCTTTTTACGGGGTATAGAAAAGATGTAGAACAAACTGGTGCAAGCCTTTCTTCAAGCAATGACATTTTGGGCAGAAATCTAGCCTCTTCTTCACTAATTACAGTGGGCGCAAATGATAAGCTGACCCGCGTTAAATTAGCGACCGTGGGAGTTTCATTAGAGCCTGTAAAAAATTTAAATATACGCATTACAGGATCCTACAGGTCTTTGAGTTCTGCCACAGACACCTTTTCTATAGATTATTTAAAAGAAGATGGAACTATAGGTAATGATGTGCAACAGCCAGAGATTCAGCTACTAACTTTTTTCACTCCAAAGCGGAAAGTTTCCGGATATGGTGTGGAGAGAACTGTTATAAACCAAGGGAGTTTTCCAAGTATTTTTCTGGGATATACCTATGGTATAAAAGGGCTCTTGGATGGAGATTTTGAGTACCAAAGAATTCAAGGATTATACACCCAGCCATGGAATATTGGTGGTATTGGTAGGTTAACATCAACCATAGAGGCTGGTAAAACCTTTGGCCAAGTAAATTTAAGCCTGCTAAATCCTATTCCAGGAAACCAGACGCTTTTTAGTATTTACAACACCTTTTCTCAGTTAGATTTTTATGAATTTGTTAGTGATCAGTACGTGTCGTTACATTTGCAACACGATTTTGGAGGGCGACTTTTCCAGCGCATACCATGGCTTCGAGATTTTAATTTAAGAGAGGTCATTGGTTTTAGGACTGTTATTGGTAGTGTGAGCCAAGAAAATATCGATATTAACAGATCCAACATTGTGTACCAATCTCCAAACAAGCCCTACTATGAGTATAGCTTTGGTGTGGGTAATATCTTCAAAGTATTTAGGCTCGATGTTAATTTTAGGGGAAATTACCTAAACCAGGTAGACTATCCCAATGCTAGAAAATTTGGCTTTACAGGCACCTTTGGCTTTAATTTCTAGAACGTATTTTTATCTCTGCAATAACAGCTAAATCCATTTTAAAGGATGCTTGTTAGTTTAACGCCAAACTAGCGGCCAGAAAACCAATGGTAATTTTACTGTTTAACTTCTCATAATTAGCAGTTTAAAGCACTCTTTTTCACTTATTAAAAAGGTGTTTTTTAATTGTCTTTAATTTGTTACTTTTACCGCCTTAATTAACAAATCAAATAATATATGGAAACAATGATGATTTACATGCCAATAGCAGCGGCATTAATAGGTTTAGTGTATATGCTAATTAAAAAATCCTGGGTGATGAAGCAAGATGCAGGTGATGGTAAAATGAAAGAAATTTCAGATCACATCTATGAAGGGGCATTGGCTTTTTTGAATGCAGAATATAGACTATTATCATATTTTGTAGTTGGAGCAAGTATCGTTTTAGCAGGAATTGCTTTTTTCATGAATACTACATACCTAATAGTTGTTGCCTTTATTATTGGAGCTATCTTTTCTGCCTTTGCAGGAAATATGGGTATGAAAATAGCCACTAAAACAAATGTAAGAACCACGCAAGCCGCAAAAACGAGCCTACCAAATGCATTGAAGGTTTCTTTTGGTGGTGGTACTGTAATGGGTCTTGGTGTTGCAGGCTTGGCTGTTCTAGGATTAACACTTTTCTTTATTATTTTCTACCAAATGTTTATGGGTGGTCAATGGACCAACACCATGGAAATGACTATTGTGTTAGAGGCATTGGCTGGTTTCTCTCTCGGTGCAGAATCTATTGCTCTTTTTGCAAGAGTAGGTGGTGGTATTTATACCAAAGCTGCCGATGTAGGGGCAGATTTAGCAGGGAAAGTACAAGCAGATATCCCAGAGGATGATCCAAGAAACCCAGCAACAATTGCAGATAATGTAGGAGATAACGTTGGAGATGTTGCAGGTATGGGTGCAGATTTATTTGGATCATACGTAGCGACAGTGTTGGCTGCCATGGTACTTGGTAACTATGTAATTAAAGACATGGGAGGCGCAATACAAGATGCCTTTGGCGGAATTGGCCCTGTTTTATTGCCAATGGCAATTGCAGGTGTAGGAATTATTATTTCTCTTATTGGAACCATGTTAGTTAAAATATCATCAAACGATGCAAAAGAGGCAGATGTACAAAAGGCCTTAAACATCGGTAACTGGGCATCTATTATTATGGTAGCAATTTCATGTTACGCACTTGTTACATGGATGTTGCCACAAACAATGCAAATGGACTTCTTTGGTGAGGGGCTTCAAGATATTTCCTCAATGAGGGTGTTTTATGCCTGTTTGGTTGGCCTGGTTGTAGGAGCAGGGATTTCTGCTTTTACAGAATACTATACAGGACTTGGTTCTAAGCCAATTTTAAAAATCGTACAACAATCTAGCACGGGTGCAGGAACAAATATTATTGCTGGTTTGGCAACAGGTATGATTTCTACATTTTCTTCTGTTTTATTATTTGCAGCTGCAATTTGGGCATCATACGCCTTGGCTGGGTTTTACGGAGTTGCCCTAGCAGCTTCTGCTATGATGGCAACAACGGCTATGCAATTGGCTATTGATGCTTTTGGACCTATTGCAGATAATGCAGGTGGTATTGCGGAGATGAGCGAACAAGACCCAATAGTAAGAGAACGCACAGATATTTTAGATGCTGTTGGTAATACAACTGCTGCAACAGGTAAAGGTTTTGCCATTGCATCTGCTGCATTAACATCATTAGCACTTTTTGCTGCCTATGTTACTTTTACAGGAATTGACGGTATTAACATCTTTAAGGCCCCAGTGTTGGCTATGCTTTTTGTTGGTGGTATGGTACCCGTAGTGTTTTCTGCTTTGGCAATGAATGCTGTAGGTAAAGCTGCTATGGAAATGGTAAATGAAGTGGTAAGACAGTTTAAGGAAATTCCAGGAATTATGGAAGGAACTGGAAAACCAGAATATGATAAATGTGTTGCTATTTCTACTCAGGCATCTTTAAAAGAAATGATGTTACCAGGTATTCTAACTATTGGTTTTCCAATCGTTATTGTACTTGTTGGCCTACTAGTATATCCAGATAACAATATGTTGGTTGCTGAAATGCTAGGTGGCTACATGGCAGGTGTTACCGTGAGTGGTGTTCTTTGGGCTATTTTCCAGAACAATGCTGGTGGAGCTTGGGACAATGCTAAAAAATCTTTTGAAGCAGGTGTTGAAATTAATGGTGTAATGACCTATAAAGGTTCTGAGGCTCATAAGGCTGCGGTAACTGGAGATACTGTTGGAGATCCATTTAAAGACACCTCTGGTCCATCTATGAACATCCTAATTAAACTTTCGTGTTTAATTGGACTAGTGATTGCTCCAATTCTAGGAGGTCATGCCATTGAGGATACAGCAGCAGATGCCCCCAAAGAAAATACCATACAGGTAGATACCGATAAACAAGTGGTTGTTCAAATGAGCTCTGATGATGATGAGCTATTTACAGCTACCGTTACCATCACTACTCAAGAAGATGGATATACTAAAAAAGTATCTAAATTATTCACAGGCACAAAGGCTCAGGTTGATGCTCAAATCCAGGCTATGGATGTTGTTGTTCCACCAACACCACCAACACCTCCTGTTGTCGATTCTAATACAGATGCTTAATATTATATTTACAAGCATATGATAATAAAAAGGGGCTGTCTTTAAAGACAACCCTTTTTTTATGAGGTAGATTAAAGTGTATTAGTCTTTTAAAACAGTCCGTTAATCTCTGCGTCAATTTTACTAATTACTTCTCCAAGGTGTTCTGGTTTTTCAACAAAATCAAGATCATCTACATCTAGTATAATTACTTTGCCTTTATTGTAGGTGGTAATCCAGGCTTCGTAGCGTTCATTAAGGCGGCTGAGGTACTCGATGCTTATTGAGTTTTCATAATCACGACCACGTTTGTGTATTTGCTTTACTAAATTAGGGATAGAGCTGCGCAGGTAAATTAAAAGATCCGGTCCTTTTGTAACACTCTCCATTAAATCAAACAGCGATTTGTAGTTTTCATAATCTCTATTGGTCATGAGTCCCATCGCATGAAGATTGGGCGCAAAGATGTATGCATCTTCATAAATGGTTCTGTCTTGAATCACTTTTTGACCCCGCTCTCTAATCTCTAAAATTTGACGAAAACGACTGTTTAAAAAATAGATTTGCAGGTTAAAAGACCAACGTTCCATTTCATTATAGAAATCATCCAGGTATGGATTGTCTTCCACATCCTCATAATGAGGCTTCCATTTGTAGTGCTTTGATAATAAACGTGTAAGTGTGGTTTTTCCTGAACCAATATTTCCTGCTATGGCAACGTGCATACTTCTATTTCTTTGGTTTTTGTACTACAAATGAGTGAACATTTTTGCGATCATAAATATACAAGAAATCTTCAAACACTTGCAAGTCTTGTATGCTTATTTGAGTAGTTTTTATAGATAAGAGTTTGAGACTGTCTTCAATTATTTCATACATCATATTATCTCGAACTACCAGAACCCTTCCCTTATGGCTTATAATTTTTTCACCTCCTAGAAAATTGATGTTTTTCACAATGCCCCCAAAAACGGTATAGACCTTTATGTAGGTTGGGGTGAGGATGTAATTGTAGTTAAAATCACTGGTTTGATCTGTTAAGATTTCAGCAATAGGTAGAGAAATAGTGTTTTTTGTATTGTTTCTATAATTGTATAATTCTAGTTGTTGGGAGTCTGCATTGAAAAGCCATAACTTGTTTCCACCTGCATTGCTAACGCTGCTAATATTGGCAACATTTGCTAATAAATTAAAGTTTATGCGCTTAATTAAGGAGAGTTTGTTGTCTAGTAACAAAGCTGTATTGGTATCTGCATAAAAAACAACCACATTAAAAGGATTGATGATATCTACACTGGTGATATTTCCTAACTGAAAATCTGTATATCGAAACTCACCAGATGTGTTTTCTTTATTTAGCACCATGTCTGTTATAGTGTATAAACTATTATAGCTATCATAGCCAATAAACTGGCTTACAGATAATGGGCTTTGATTGGTTTTAACATAACTCTGGCTTACCGCAGATTGAAAACAAAGCAATAAAATAAAGGCAATACGCTTCATAGCCACAAGGTACAAAAAAGCCCCGTTATAGTTAACGAGGCTTTTTTTTAATTATTAGCATATGGCGTCTTATCCTAGGAATGGGTATTTGTAATCTGTTGGGCTTACAAATGTTTCTTTGACCATTCTTGGAGAACACCAGCGGTAGAGGTTTAGCTTACTACCTGCTTTATCGTTGGTTCCACTCGCGCGGGCACCTCCAAAGGGTTGCTGCCCAACAACAGCCCCTGTAGGTTTGTCATTGATATAGAAGTTACCTGCTGCGTTTTCTAAAATTTTAACCCCTACTTCTAAGGCGTAACGGTCTTCACTAAATACAGCTCCCGTTAGGGCATATTCACTCGTTTGATCTACAAGATGAAGTGTGTCTTCCCAGGCGTCATCTTCAAAAACATATACCGTTACCACTGGCCCAAACAACTCTGTACTCATGGTTGTGTATTTAGGATCATTTGTTTTTATAACAGTTGGCTCAATAAAGTAACCTTTGCTTTTGTCATACCCACCACCGGCTATGATTTCTGCATTACTATCTTTTTTTGCTTGATCTATAAATCCTGCAAGTTTATCAAAAGACCCCTCATGTATTACGGCAGTGATATAGTTGCTCATATCACCTGGAGATCCCATAGAGAAAGTTTCCATTTGTGCTTTTAGATGTTTTTGTGTTGCGGCCCAAATACTTTTTGAAACATAAACCCTACTAGCGGCACTACATTTTTGCCCCTGAAATTCAAAAGCACCTCTAGAAATTGCCGTAGCAACTTGCTTGGGGTTTGATGATTTGTGGGCAACAATAAAATCTTTACCTCCTGTTTCTCCCACAATACGAGGATAGGTTTTATAGTTATGAATGTTTACTCCAATTTTTTTCCAAAGCTCTTTGAAAATAAAGGTAGAACCTGTGAAATGAAGCCCACTAAAATCTGGACTATCTAATACTGTATCTGTAATCATTTCAGGATCACCCATAACCATTTGTATCACTCCTGGTGGTACTCCCGCTTCTTTAAATACATCGAGAACTATCTTGGCAGAGAATATTTGACTGTCACTAGGTTTCCATACTACAACATTACCCATCATCGCGGCACTTGCAGGTAAATTGGCTGCAATAGCTGTAAAGTTAAAGGGTGTGATTGCATATATAAACCCTTCTAGGGGTCTGTACTCAAGGCGGTTCCACACATCACTTGTAGATGCTGGCTGCTCTGCATACATTTGAGTCATGTACTGGACATTAAAACGTAAGAAGTCTATCAGTTCACATGATGCATCAATTTCTGCCTGATGAACAGTCTTGGACTGCGCTAGCATTGTTGCTGCGTTTATTCTTGCTCTGTAAGGTCCAGCAATTAATTCTGCAGCACGAAGAAATATTGCTGCACGCTGTTCCCAGGGCATTTGAGACCACATTTTACGAGCCTCTAATGCGGTTGCAATAGCTTCTTGAATGTGTTTTTTTTCAGCCCTGTGATAGGTTCCTAAAATGTGTTTGTGATCATGCGGGGGTGACATGGTTGCCGTGTCTTGTGTAGTAATATCTTTTCCATTTATGTACATTGGCACATCAATGATGCTATTGTACATCTGAGTATATGTTTTAGCAACAGCTGCTCGCTCCTTGGAGCCAGGAGCATATGTTTTTACAGGTTCGTTAACAGCAACTGGAACTTTATAAAATCCTTTTCCCATGGTGAGTTTATTTATGCAATTGCTTGGCAATTTGCGGTTTGTTAAAGACAAAATTTTGAAGTGCAAAGATACAAAAAATATGCTCTTAATATTCGCTAGGCCATGTTTGGTTTAAGCTCAGGTAGTTTGATTTTCTATATTAATTCATAGAAAAGGGTGCGCTTAATTTAAAGTTTGGTATGCTTACTTTAAATTTTTCTGTAGACGTGAAATTAACCATCTCATAATATCCGCTCATGGCTCCAAAAGGACTCAATAATATACAACAACTACTGTAGGTATGAAAACCTCCAGGTTTAATAACTGGTTTTTTTCCCACAACACCTTCTCCAAAAACCATATCGATATCGTTTAAGGCATCTTTTATTTTCCAATGGCGTGATTTGAGTTGCACTATATCTTTACTTTTATTTTCAATACGTATGATATAAGAAAATGCATACTGCTGCTTGCCATTAGAAACAAAGACGTCTTCAAAACGAGTTTTGATGGAAACTTTAATTCCTAGAGTTACTTTTTGAGTCATTTGGTACTATTGAATAAGTAGCTATTAGGTAATAGCTTGCTATAAAAATACACATTTTTATCATGATGTTGATAACTTATTAGCCACTATAATAAATCAGGAAGCATAAAATGTAAACAGCGCATTAATGACCTTATGCCTTTAATGAAAATAAAGATTCATTTTTTGTAACAAAATCTTCACAGGTTTTAAAGAAGTTAATGATGTCTTTGTCATCATTTCCAGCGTTAATTGTTACTAGGCGTACAAATTCTGTTTCTCTAAAAATTCCAAAACCTACCATCGCTTCTGCGTTTTGGTATAATAAGGTACACAAATCTTGTGCGGGGATTCCTTTATAATTGTAGCAAATAGATATAGAGTCATCAAAACTGTAAAGGGTATAATCTGGATTGCTTTTAATGTAATTTCTGGCTACTTCTGCCAAATGAAATTGCTGATCCACAATTTTTTCTAACCCAATGGTTCCAACAGATTTCCATAGGGTCCAAAACTTTAATGCGTCGTTTCTTCTACCGCATTGTATAGATGTTTTTCCTAGGTTGTAATCATCCCCATCTGTTTGGTATAAATAGGTAGCGTCATTACTGAAACTGTCATGTAAGTATTTTTTATGTTTTGTAAGTATAATGGAGCAGGTAAGGGGTGTCCCCATCATTTTATGGGCATTGTAACTAAAAGAATCTGTAAGGGCTATTCCTTTAACCAGGTGCTTGTATTTTTTACTAAAAATTACACTTCCGCAGTAGGCTCCGTCTACATGAAGCCAAAGTTTGTGTTTTTTACAAATCTCAGATAGTGGTGTTATCTCGTCAAAAGCGCCAAGTACCGTAGTTCCAGCTGTTGCATTCACAAAAAATGGCTGCAAACCATCTGCAATATCTTCTGCTATTTTAGCGCTCAAGTCTTTGGGGTCCATTTGCCCAAATTCATTGGTGGCTATATACCTAACTTGTTCTCGACCAATACCAATAAAGGCAGCGTTTTTTGAGGTAGAATAATGTGATTCTATAGAGGTGTAAGCAGTCATTTTTTGTAATACACCTTCATTTTTTATGGTGTCATTGTGCGCATCACGTGCCATTAATATAGCCATGAAATTACTCATAGATCCCCCAGGGGCGAAGGTTCCATCTGCATCTTTTCCGTAGCCAATCAAATCACAAGATTTGCGTAAAATTTCTTTTTCAATTCCAACTTGAGGACCAGCAACTTTATAAGTATACATGCTATTGTTGAGAAGTACTGCCAATAAATCTCCTAAGGTAGCTTTTGGATTTCTGCCTCCAAATAACTGATTAAAAAACAAATTTGTTGCAGTACGAGGTGTGTTTAAAACAAGTCTTTCTAGTGCATTTTCAAAAAAAGTATCATCTGCGGGCTGCTCTTCTAGGGCTAGGGGTAGGATACTAAAGAGCTCCTTGGGAGGAATTGGGGTGATTATAGGCTCTTGTTTTTCGGCGTTGATTAATTTTTCGGCTAATTTTTGGAACAGTAAAAGTTCTTTTTGCATATGGAAGATCTTATTTTACCGCAAATATAGTATAAAAAGGTGCCTTATGGAGCTCATGTAAGGTTTGATTTTAAAGATTTTTTTAAACGTTACATCTAAAAAAAACTTATAAAGTTTTGAGGTAAATGCTTTTAGTTGTTTGAGATTTTAATAGAATTGGCAGATCCTTCTCCCATGAGTCTGTCAAACCTGGAGCCAGGAGCTCTGTAATAAACAAGAACTGTATACTGGTTTTCTGTTTCCCAGAAATTTCCGCTTATAGGACCTTGTTCTACACTACCATCTCTATTTACCATCACATACTTATAGTTATAGAATCCTTGTTTGAAAAGCCTTGCGTTTTGGTAGGTGTCTGTTTTTTCATTGAAGCGCATGTAGGTGGTTTGGTCTATGGTCCAGTTATTGAAGTTTCCGTAAATATGTATCTCTTTGTCACCCAATGATCCATAATGCTGCAAATTAAAATGCATTAAGACATAATCTGCCTCTATGTTTTGGTTTTGCGAGGCATATAAGTTTCTAACCTGGAAGTTTCCGTTAATGTCTGGGTTGTAGGTATAAGGTCTTACACTTCTGTCTATGTTTGTAAACAGGAAATTTTCATACAGATCATTTAAGGCTACAGATCGTACTCCATTTGTAGCAGATCTAATGTCTTTGTTGTCAAAAAATAAAAACTCATTACCACCCCAAAATGCGGCTTCTTGATCGTACCTATAAATAAGCTCTGAGCCTATTGTGTAGAGCGGTTTTAAATCAGTAATAGCGGTTTTTAAATTATTGTTTTGAAGTACTAGTGTTTTTACATTTTGCTTTGGGTTAATTAAAAGCAAGTTTGGTGCATTTATTTTAAATTGGACCACCTGTTGTTGGTCAATGTTTTTGATTATTCTTGATCTTTTAATTTCTACTGCTACACTAAGTAGGCGTTCTAGGACCATAAATTTTCTTGAAAAAACAATCTCGCCATCATCATTAAAAATTCGTAACAAATAGTTCCCACTTTTTTTTAGAGCACGGGTTTCTCTATTTGGAATACTTAATTTATAGTTTGAATATAGTTGTAGGGTGTTAAAGCTATTTTCATAGGTTTCTATGCGCACATCATCAAAGCCATCTAGGTATTCTCCTTTTGATAGATCACTAGGTGTCCAGTCAAAGTTAAAATGCTCAATGGTGTAAAAGTAATCTGCCTCATTACCTATGATATCATCAAAAGAAAGTTGCATCTTTTGACCCAATTCTATAACCGGTAATCTGCTTTGTGATGCAGTTCCTTTAAACTCAATGGTTCTAATGTATTCAGGCTCAATGGTTTCTTCCACCTGAGCGAATCCCTCTGGAATTTGAAACATAAAGAGAAAAAATAAGAGAGTACTTGTGCGCATGGTTTATAGATATATGTGCTAAATATAAACAAATTTTATGCCTTAGGATTATATCACATTTCTATAGAACAACAAAGAGATAAAAATATCTTAATAAATTGGAAAATTACTCTTTTAATTCATAAATTTGCATTCCCTAAAAAGACGTACTAATTTGGTTGCTTTTTAAGAAAATATAAGTCAATTTTAACACGACTATACTATGTCCAAAGACATTAAGATTAAAAAGGGTCTTGCCATCCGCCTTAAGGGTGAAGCAGATAAATCACTTTCAAACGCACCGCGTTCTCGAACCTTTGCTATTCGTCCTTCAGATTTTCACTTGTTTACGCCAAAGTTGGTGAAAAAAGAAGGTGAAAAAATGCTAGCCGGAGAAACTTTGTTTTACAGCAAAAAAAACCAGGCAATCACTTTTTCATCTCCAGTAAGTGGAACTCTTACCAAGATAGAAAGAGGACCAAAACGGGTAATTACAGGTCTAACAATTGAAGCAGATCAAAAAGACACCTTCAAGGATTATGGAGTAAAATCTCCAGAAACCCTTTCTTCCCAAGAAATTAAAGATCATTTACTTGCCAGCGGGTGTTGGCCTTTTGTAAAACAACGTCCTTATGATGTTATTGCAAATCCAGACAGTAAACCAAAGGCAATCTTTATTTCTGGCTTAGCTACTGGAGCTTTAGATGCAGATCTTGATTTTGTGTTGCAAGGCAAACAAAAAGAAGTGCAAACTGCCATTACTGCACTCAGTAAATTAACAGATGGCCTTGTGCATCTTACCGTTGCAAAGGATAGCGCCTCTATGTTGTCTGAAATGGATCATGTTGTTTTACACAAAACAAATGTATTGCATCCCGCAGGAAATGTAGGGACACAAATAAACAAGATAGACCCAGTCAATAAAGGAGAAACTGTTTGGACGGTAGCTGCTCAAGATTTGGTCATTATTGGAGAGTTATTTTTAACAGGAAAATACAACGCCGAGCGTATTGTGGCTCTAGCTGGTTCTTGCGTAAAGGCTCCAAAATATTATAAAACTAGAATTGGTAGTGAAGTGGCTACCATGGTATATGATTCTGGGCTTAACCATGAAAATGTTCGTGTTATCAGCGGAGGGGTTTTAAGTGGAGATACAATTTCTCCAAAGCAGCATTTAGGTTTTTACCACAATGCAGTGACGGTTATTCCTCAAGGTGATGATTACGAATTTTTTGGTTGGAACAAGCCTGTGTTTAATAAAATTTCTCCATCAAGAGCGTTAACTTTCTCTTGGATGCAGCCCAATAAAGAGTTTGAATTAAACACCAATACCAATGGTGAGCATCGTGCTTTTGTTGTAACAGGAAATTACGAAGAGGTGTTTCCGCTAGATATTTATCCTTTACAAATTTTAAAGGCTTGTTTGGTGAAAGACTTGGACGCTATGGAAGCACTAGGAATGTATGAGGTTGCTCCAGAGGATTTCGCCTTGACAGAATTTGTATGTGTTTCAAAGCAACCACATCAACAAATCATTAGAGAAGGATTAGACTTAATGTATAAAGAAATAGGATAAGTTATGGGTTTAAAACAGAATTTACATACCTTAAAAATGAAGTACAAGGGCACCAAGATGGCTCCTGCGTTTAACGCAATCCATACCTTTTTGTACTTGCCTAATGAGACTACGCATAATGGCACTCACATTAAGGCAGCAGATGATTTAAAACGTACCATGAACATGGTGATTATGTCTCTTGTGCCTTGTTTGTTGTTTGGGATATTTAATGCAGGGTATCAATACAATGTACAAACTGGAGATGTGACAAAAGCACTTAGCTTTTTTAGCACCGAGTTCTGGAACTTCTCAAACTTTACTATTGGAGCCTGGAAGGTACTACCACTTGTTGTGGTGTCTTACGGTGTAGGACTTATTGTAGAATTTATTTTTGCAGTTATCAAAGGCCATGAGGTAGAAGAGGGATACCTAGTAACGGGAATGCTCGTGCCTTTAATTGTTCCTGTAGATATACCCCTTTGGATGCTGTCTATTGCAGTAATTTTTGGTGTAGTAATAGGAAAAGAAGTATTTGGAGGTACTGGAATGAATATTTTAAATCCAGCCTTAACCATAAGAGCCTTTTTATTCTTTGCCTACCCAACATGGATGTCTGGAGATAAAGTATGGGTTACTGGCGCAGTAGATACTGTTGGGCAGCCTGATGCTATTTCTGGAGAAACTATTTTAGGATCCCTGGCCCAAAACAATGGGTTTGGAGATTGGAGTATGATGGACCAATTTTTAGGATTTATTCCTGGATCTGTGGGAGAAACATCAAAGCTTCTCATTGTAGTTGGAGCACTTATTTTAATTCTTTCTAAAATAGGAAGTTGGAGAATTATACTAAGCACTCTTGTGGGTGCATTATCTATGGGGCTTATCTTTAATGGTGTTGTAAATGCCGGATGGGTAACAGAGAGTTCTAAATTCTTTGGCCTAATGAATGTAGATTTCTGGCAACATCTGTTTATTGGTAGTATTTTATTTGGTGCAGTATACATGGCAACAGATCCTGTTACGGCATCTCAAACCAATAAGGGAAAGTGGATATACGGGTTTTTAATAGGATTTATATCTATTATGATACGTGTGTTTAACCCAGCCTACCCCGAGGGAGTATTCTTGGCAATTCTACTGATGAATGTATTTGCACCAACCATAGATCACTATGTATTGGAAGGAAATATCAAAAAAAGAGCAAAACGTCTAAAACTTAAAACAGCTTAATTATGGCAGTTAATAAAGATAAAAACAGTTACACAATGGTCTTTGCCGTTATTATGGTACTTGTTGTGGGTACACTATTGGCAGGATTTTCAAGCGGTTTGAAGCCTATGATTAAGGCAAACGAAAAGTTTGAAAAGCAACAAAACATCCTGTATGCTATGGGTGTAAATGATAATCAAGGAACAGGTGATGTAGCTTTTATAACTACAGATAGAGTTGCCGATGCCTTTAAGACTTATATCAAAGAGCAGCTTATTATTGAAGGGCCTACTGTCTCACAAAATGATAAGGCCTATTTAGTTGATGTTAAAAAAGAAGGTGCAAAATCCAAAAAAGCGGGATATCAAAGAAAGCTTCCATTATTTATCGGTGAAAAAGACGGTGAAAAATTATACATCATGCCTGTAAGAGGAAAAGGGCTTTGGGACGCAATTTGGGGTTTTGTAGCTGTAGATAAAACCATGACGGTACAAGGTGTGTATTTTGACCATAAGGGAGAAACACCAGGTTTGGGCGCAGAGATCAAACAACGCTATTTTATGGATGATTTCATTGGAGAAAAACTGTTGGAAGGTAGCACCTATAAAGGTATTAAAGTTGCCAAAGGAAACAACGATCCAAAGAACTTGATCAAAGACGATTATGAGGTAGATGCTCTTGCAGGAGCAACCATTACAGGAGATGGTGTCTCTGCAATGTTGAAAAAAGACATAGCTATGTATGTGCCTTACTTTAAAACTTTAAACAACTAACAAGATGGGATTACTTTCAAAAAAAGACACGCGGTTAATCTTAGACCCATTGGCAGATGATAACCCAATTACCATACAAGTATTAGGTATTTGTTCTGCTCTGGCAATTACAGCGCAATTAAAGCCATCTATAGTAATGGCGGTTTCTGTGATATTTGTTCTTGGCCTTGGTAATGTTGTTATTTCACTTATGCGAAATATCATACCCTCAAAAATTAGAATTATTGTGCAGCTAATTGTTGTTGCTACACTTGTAATTATAGTAGATCAGGTATTAAAAGCTTTTGCCTATGAGCTAAGTAAGGAGCTATCTGTGTTTATTGGTTTAATTATTACCAATTGTATCATTATGGGACGTTTTGAGGCTTTTGCTTTGGGTAATGGACCTTGGAAAGCTTTTCTAGATGGTGTTGGTAACGCATTGGGTTATGGAGTAATACTTATAATTGTAGGTTTCTTTAGAGAATTATTAGGATCTGGAACTTTATTTGGTTTCAAGGTACTTGGAGACTCTGTAGAGAAAACCGGATTGTATGCCATTGGTTATGAAAACAACGGTTTTATGGTCCTCCCACCAATGGCGCTCATTGTTGTGGGTATTATTATCTGGGTACAACGCAGTAGAAACAGTGCATTAATAGAAGAAAACTAGTAATAGTAAAAAATAAAATTTTAGAACATATGTTAGAGCATATAGAATTATTTTTCAAATCAATCTTTGTAGACAACATGGTATTTGCATACTTTTTGGGTATGTGTTCTTACCTTGCAGTATCAAAGAAAGTAAGCACCGCAGTAGGTCTTGGGGCAGCTGTTATTTTTGTATTAACAGTAACGGTTCCCTTAAACTGGTTTTTAGATCAGTACATATTGCAGCCTGGAGCTTTGGCTTGGTTGGACGGAAATCGTGAAACGCCAGAATTAAGCGCCTATGCAGACTATGATTTAAGTTTCTTATCCTTTATTTTATTTATTGCCACCATTGCCACTATGGTGCAATTGGTAGAGATTATTGTTGAAAAATTCTCACCATCATTGTATAATTCATTGGGTATATTCTTACCCTTAATTGCTGTAAACTGTGCCATTTTAGGAGGATCATTGTTTATGCAATCAAGAGAGATTGAAACTGCAGGCTTAGCCTTAAATTATGGATTCAGCTCTGGTATTGGATGGTTTTTAGCCATTGTTGCTATTGCTGCCATTAGAGAAAAAATAAGATATAGTAATGTACCAGCACCTCTTCGAGGTCTTGGTATTACCTTTATAATTACAGGACTTATGGCCATTGGCTTTATGAGTTTTGGAGGAATGTTGACCGGAGGAGAAGATGCTCCGCCAGCCCCTAAAGCACAAACATCGCAAACAACCATACAACCAGCCATAGAAAAAGAAATAGAGACGACCCCATTGGTAGTTTCAGAATAAAAAAATTAAGTATATGTTTTTAGCAGCAAGTATTACAGGAGTTATCGCGGCAACAGTCATCGCTTTTTTGGTGTTGACACTTTTATTGGTTACGTTATTACTTTTTACAAAACAAAAATTATCTCCTTCTGGACCTGTAACTATTACCATTAATGGTGAAAAGGAAATTGAGGTTGCCAGTGGTAGTACTTTATTAACCACTTTAGGAGACAATAAAATTTTCTTACCATCTGCTTGTGGTGGTGGTGGAACTTGTATACAATGTGAGTGTCACGTACTTGAGGGTGGTGGAGAAGCATTGCCTACAGAGACACCTCATTTTAGCAGGAAAGAACTCAAAGACGGCGCACGTTTGTCTTGCCAGGTAAAGGTAAAACAGAACATGAATATTACCATTCCAGAAGAAGTTTTTGGGATAAAGAAATGGGATGCAGTGGTTGTGCGTAATTATAATGTAGCTTCTTTTATTAAAGAATTTGTAGTAGAGATTCCAGAGGACATGAACTACAAAGCGGGTGGATATATCCAAATTGAAATTCCTCAGTGTGAAGTAAAATTTGCAGACATGGATATCACCGCTCATCCCCAGGAGCATGACACTCCAGATAAATTTCAAGCAGAGTGGGATAAGTTTGGTTTATGGCCACTTGTGATGAAAAACAAAGAAGTAGTAGAGAGAGCCTACTCAATGGCCTCCTACCCTGCAGAGGGACGTGAGATTATGCTCAACGTTCGTATAGCATCTCCACCATGGGATAGAGCTAAAAATCAATGGATGGATGTAAACCCTGGTATTGCATCTTCTTATATTTTCAATCTTAAAAAAGGAGATAAATGTATTATCTCTGGACCTTACGGAGAGTTCTTCATCAATCCATCAGAGTCAGAAATGTTATACATCGGTGGTGGAGCTGGAATGGCACCTATGAGATCTCACTTGTATCACTTGTTCAGAACCTTAAAAACTGGAAGAACAGTTACCTATTGGTATGGGGGTCGTTCTAAGAGAGAATTATTTTACTTAGATCACTTTGAGCAACTAGCCAATGATTTTCCAAACTTTAAATTCTACCTTGCTCTCTCTGAGCCAATGGAAGAAGATAACTGGAAAGTAAAAGACGGTATTGATGGTGAAGGTGACGGTTTTGTTGGGTTTATACATCAAGTAGTGATAGATAATTATCTAGATCTTCATGAATCTCCAGAAGATATAGAATTGTATTTCTGTGGTCCACCACTGATGAACCAAGCGGTTCAAAAAATGGGAGAAGACTACGGGATTCCTGATGAGCATATCCGCTTTGATGATTTTGGAGGGTAATTTTTTCAGTAATTTTAAAATTAAAAAAACCGCCGTCAATAATTTTGATAGCGGTTTTTTTAATCTCATTCCCGTATTTTTGCATAGTTAACCTTTTACAATAAAAATAAATGCCTAAACAACTTACCAAACAAGAATTACACAACCTTGCCATGAATATAGTTGGTGAAGATATGAAATCTCAGGGCTTTGAGTTCTTGGGCGTTAATAGTAAAATTGGCAAAGACCCTCAGTTTGTTGGTTTAAAAAATAAAGACTTACATTTTGTGATTGTACGGGTGTCTCACTACCCGGATGATGCCAATGGGTATGATCCTGTATTTATGCAGACCATAAAAGAGCATGCCAATGGGTTTGAGGCTAAAACATATTATGCAGGAGTAGGTCTAGGTCATGGCACTGATTATGCAAAACCCGTGTTAAAAGACCAAGAGTATACAATGGTTTATAAAGGATTACAAGAAATCACATGAAAAAAATCATCGCTTTTTTAGTATTCATCATTTTTGCTGGCTGTAAAAACGAATCCTCTTATGAGAAAAAAGTACTACAAGGAAACGCTTTTGGTACCACCTATACTATCCAGTATTTTACTGCCTCAAATTTTGATGTACAAAAACAAATAGACTCTGTTCTATATCGTGTCAATAAATCTATGAGTACCTATATCTACCAAAGTGATATTTCAAAAATTAATAGGGGAGATAGTACCCTTGTGGTAGATGCTCTGTTTAAAGACGTGTGGCAAATTTCTGAAATAGTACATAAAAATTCTTTAGGGTATTTTGACCCTACAGTTGGTAGTTTGCGAAATTTATACGGCTTTGGAGACACCCCTTATCTTGAAACTATTAATGATATGGTACTAGATAGTGTTATGGCATTGGTAGGTTTTAATAAAGTTGCTATTAAAAACGATGGCACTGTGCATAAAGGCAACCCAAATATCTATATAGACTTTAATGCGGTAGCAAAAGGTTATGGTATTGACTGCTTGGGTAATATGCTAAGCAGTTATAACATTACAGATTATATCATTGAGCTAGGAGGTGAGGTATTGGCCAAAGGAAAAAATATTTCAAAAAACAGACCCTGGACGAGCGCGGTGGAGGCTACTGTCTCCCAGGTTGACAATAGAGAAGCTGTGGTGTATTTCACCCTTCAAGATCGTGGATTGGCAGGTTCTGGAAATTACAGAAAATACCGCATTGATGATACTACAGGTAAAAAGTATGTACATACTATAAACCCCCTAACAGGCCTTGCAGAGCAAAATAATGTTACAAGTGCAACTATAATTGCTCCTACCTGCGCCTTGGCAGATGCCTATGCTACTGCTTGTATGGCCATGGGTTTTGAAAAAGCAAAAGCAATGCTTGAAACATTAAAAGATGTAGATGGGTATGTAACCTATGTGGATGCAAATCAAGCTCCTCAAAGCTATAGCACCAAAGGTTTTGAAGCTCTAATTTTAAAGTAACCTTTTATTTTTTACAGACAGGCAGTAGTTCTCCTCTGCAGAGCCTGTAACGCTCTATATCATTATTACTCATGCTTTGTGTATAATCTAGGGCGTTAACATTAAAACCGACGCTAGAGAGCTTTTTAAAATAATCCATGCCATAGACCCTTAGGTGGTCATACTGTCCAAAAATACGCGTGCGTTCACTTTGGTCTGTGATGGTATTGTCTTCAAAGGTAATCTCCCGTTTTGCATCGTAAGGAACTTGCACAATAGCAGTGCCTGAAGGAGCCAAAACACGATATAATTCTTGCATGGCTTTGGTGTCATTGGGGATATGCTCTAACACATGATTGCAAATAATAAAATCAAAACTATGGTCCTTAAAGGGCAAGTCGCAAATATCTGCTTTCACTTCTGCAATAGGAGAGTTGAGGTCTGTGGTGGTATATGTTAGGTTTTTTTGTTTTTTAAATTTTTTTACAAATGCTTGCTCTGGGGCAAAGTGTAATACTCTCAAAGGGGCAGAGAAAAAAGCAGTTTCATTTTTTAAATACAACCAAAAAAGACGATGTCTTTCTAGAGATAGGGTACCAGGTGCTAATACATTTTTTCTAACCTTGGCGTATCCATAAGGAAGAAACCTTCGGTATGATTTACCGTCTATGGGATCTGTGTATGTATTGCCTCTCATAAAAAAAGCAACAAAAGGCCTCACCAGATAACTTATTTTAATAAGTAATATTCTTGGAAATAGGTTTAAAAAAAAATTAAAAAGTGAGTTCAAAAGAGTTAATCTAGTGCTTATTTATTGTTTGCGTTAGGTGGGTATTGCGCTAGTATTTTTGAAACAATAAGACGTATTTTCTCTTCACGTTTTTCTATGTCATTACCGTTATATATACCACTATGGCTTACACCTTGCCAAATTAATTCTTTGGTTTTGGCATCAATAAGATCTATAAAGAGGCTGCCTTCTGTATTTGAAGATATCATTCTATTGTTGTTAAAGTTTCCTCCCCAATATGGGTTCCATCCCCAGGCGCCACCAAAGTTGTTTTGATAAATGTCAATACGTTGGCTTTCTTTGGTAAAAATACTCACCAAGATATCTGGGTTGCTATTTTTATTCATTCCTTTTGCCATTAAATTATCTTGTATGGCGCGCAATATTCTCTTTTTATCTAGGTCGCTAATTTTGGCTTTGTCTATACCTGGTTTAAAAAAGGCAAAAGAGTTGTAGTTGTCGAAGTTGGTTGCTTTATCATAATCACTCACCACACGAACGATGTTACAAGAGGTTAAAAGAAGTAAAGCGATAACAGAAAAGAATTTTAATACGTTCATACTATTTTTAATTTAAAAGTGAATCATCTACAAAATTTGGAAGTGTTACTTTGAGATTTGGGTTGCGTTTCATCTCTCTTTTTATGGCAAATACAGCTTCCTTGTTTCTAGCCCAACTACGTCTTGCAATACCATTATTAACATCCCAAAAGAGCATGTTTTCTAGTCGTCTTTGCGCATCACTACTTCCATCAAGAACCATACCGAAACCTCCATTGATCACCTCACCCCAGCCAACACCCCCGCCATTGTGTATGCTTACCCAGGTTGCCCCTCTAAAGCTATCTCCAATAACATTTTGGATTGCCATATCTGCCGTGAAGCGGCTTCCATCGTATATATTGCTAGTTTCTCGGTAGGGAGAATCTGTCCCGCTCACATCGTGATGGTCACGACCTAGTATAATTGTATCAAGATGACCCTCTTTAATTGCTTTATTAAAAGCACTAGCTATTTTAATTCTTCCTTCTGAGTCTGCATATAATATTCTTGCTTGAGATCCTACTACCAGCTTGTTTTTCTGAGCCCCTTTGATCCATTGTATGTTATCTGCCATTTGCTGTTGTACCTGAGAAGGTGCATCTTTCATGATTTCTTCCAGAACCTGACAAGCAATAGCATCTGTTTTGGCCAAATCTTCTGGATTTCCAGAGCCGCAAACCCACCTAAAAGGGCCAAATCCATAATCAAAACACATAGGTCCCATAATGTCTTGAACATAACTTGAGTATTTAAAATCTATGTTGTTTTCTGCCATGATATTTGCCCCTGCCCTTGAAGCTTCAAGTAAAAAGGCATTTCCATAATCAAAAAAGTAGGTTCCTTTTGCGGTATGTTTATTTATTGCTGCTACGTGGCGTTTAAGAGTTTCTTGTATTTTTTCTTTAAATAAAGCAGGATTTTCTGCCATCATCTGGTTAGATTCTTCATAGGTTAATCCCATTGGGTAATATCCTCCAGCCCAAGGATTATGGAGTGAGGTTTGATCACTCCCTAAATCTATATGAATATTTTCTTTGTCAAAATGTTCCCAGACATCCACAATATTTCCATCCCAAGCAATAGATACTGCTTGTTTTGCCGCCAAGGCTTCTTTCACTCTTTTGCCAAGTTGGTCAAGATCACTAATTACTTCATCTACCCATCCTTGCTCGTGTCTTGTTTTTGTTGCCTTTTTATTTATCTCACCACAAACGGTTACACATCCTGCTATGTTTCCTGCCTTTGGTTGGGCACCACTCATGCCTCCTAGTCCAGAGGTTACAAACAACCCTCCTTTTGGAGATTTTTTAATTTTTCTAAAACCGTTTAGTACAGTAATTGTTGTACCGTGTACAATACCTTGGGGGCCAATATACATATAGCTACCGGCTGTCATTTGGCCATATTGGGTAACACCAAGGGCGTTAAATTTTTCCCAGTCATCGGCTTTAGAGTAATTGGGTATCATCATCCCGTTGGTTACAACCACTCTAGGGGCGTCTTTATGTGAAGGAAATAAACCCATAGGGTGTCCAGAGTAGATTGCCAATGTTTGCTGGTCTGTCATTTGGGCTAGGTACTGCATTACCAGGCGGTACTGTGCCCAGTTTGAGAATACCCCTCCATTACCACCATAGGTAATTAACTCATCAGGGTGTTGGGCTACTGCATGATCTAGATTGTTTTGTATCATAAGCATGATCGCCTTTGCTTGGGTAGATTTGCCTGGATACTCTTGTATTGGCCTTGCATATATTTTGTGATCGGGTTTAAAGCGGTGCATGTAAATACGCCCGTATGTCTCCAATTCATGCTTAAACTCTGGTAGGAGCGTGGCGTGATGTCTGGGATCAAAGTAACGTAGTGCGTTGCGATATGCTAGTATTTCTTCTTCTGGAGAAAGTATTTTTTTTCTTTTTGGGGCATGATTTACCTGGGGGTCATACGTTTTTATTTGAGGCAGTTCATTAGGTATTCCAGCTAGTATTTCTTCTTTAAAAGTCATGGTACTGTTTTTGATAGTTTGCATGTATAGATAGAAATTAAGGCTATCTATTATTGTGTGTTTGTTTTTTTGTTAAAACCATAGGGGCAATGTCGGCAGCCACTCTCACAGCAATATGTCCTTTTAAGGTGGTATTGTTCTGTAAAGCATTTATAGCCATCTGGCGTGAGGTAGAAGTCTCCTTCTTCTAGTTCTATTTTTTTCTTCGGAAATAACACCTAACAAAAATACGCAAAGTTGGTAGTATAAGTAGCTAGATTTTCTTTTGCAATAAAATTTGTTGCTTTGGATGTTAAAAATAAAATAGATACTCCCATGTTTTGTAAATTTGCATTGTATTTTTTCTTTAAAAAGGGTTAACACATTTTAAAAATGAATCAAAATATAGATGTTTCTTCTCTTGGGCGTGATGTTAGCTTAGCTATAAAAAGAGAAGATCTTTTACATCCTATTATATCAGGTAATAAGTTTAGAAAATTAAAGTATACCATTGCCCATGTGTTGGAGAGGTCTCAAAAATGCATGCTAACCTTTGGAGGTGCCTACTCAAATCATATCGCTGGGGTGGCGGCTGCAGGAAAATTAAACAATCTTAAAACCATTGGTATCATAAGAGGAGAAGAGCTGGCAGATGTCTACAAGCAAAATCCAACATTACACTTTGCACAGCAGCAAGGAATGCAACTTGTATTTGTCTCTAGAGCGCAATATGCTTTGAAAGAGACTCCGTCCTTTTTAAAAACCCTACACGATAGCTATGGTGATTTTTATACGGTACCAGAGGGTGGTACCAATGACTTGGCTATAAAAGGATGTGCAGAAATTCTAACACCCCAGGACGCTCAGTATGACTATATCTGTCTTTGTACGGGTACGGGGGGCACATTGGCGGGCGTTGTGTCTTCATTAAAAGAGCATCAAAAGGCCATTGGGTTTTCTGCGCTCAAAGGAACATTTCAAGACCAGGTAGTTTCAAAATACACTTCCAATACAAACTATAGCATTACAGACGCGTATTGTTTTGGAGGGTACGCCAAGGTGGATACAACATTAATTGAGTTTATAAACACCTTTAAACAAACCCATGGTATTGGTCTAGATCCAGTATATACGGGCAAATTATTGTACGGTGTTTTTGATCTTATTAAAAAAGATTATTTCAAAAAAAATAGCCGTATTTTAGCACTCCATACCGGCGGAATGCAAGGTGTAGCTGGCATGAACCTAAAACTAGAAAAAAAGAATTTACCTCAAATTAATGTATAATATGTACCATAAAATTACAACAGTATGTGTTATTTGTATTGTTTTGCTATCTGGCTGTAGGGCAAAAAAAAATATAGTTTCTACAACTCCCGCTAAAACTACTACTACTACTCAAAGTAGCACAACTGGAGCACAACAAGAAACTGAAAAAAAACTGCCAACTGCCACAGTCGCCAAAAAAAGTCACACCAATATTGTTAAAGAGTATATTGCCCAATTTAGTGAAATAGCAATGCAGGAGATGAAACAATATGGTATTCCTGCCAGTATTACCTTAGCGCAAGGTATTTTGGAGAGTGGCGCGGGGCAAGGTACTTTAAGTGTGAGGGCAAACAATCATTTTGGTATCAAGTGCCACAAAGGTTGGCAGGGTGATTTTGTACATCACGATGATGATAAGGATCAAGAATGTTTCAGAAAATATGTAGATGCAAAATACTCTTACAGAGATCACTCTTTGTTTTTAACAACAAGAGGCAGGTACAGCTCTTTGTTTGACTTGTCCAAAAAAGATTATAAAGGATGGGCCAAGGGTTTAAAAAAGGCGGGATATGCCACAGACCCAAAGTATCCAGATAAGTTAATTAGTATTATAGAAAGGTACCAGCTTGAAGATTTTGATACGCAAGTCTTAGATTCAAAAAAGAGTAGGAGAAAATCAAAAAATAAACCAGACAATGTATCTGTAAAAACCTACACTGTTGCAAAAGGAGATACACTATATAGTATTTCAAGGAGGTTTAACATTTCAGTAGAAGACTTAAAAAGTTTTAATAAATTAAAAGATACTACCTTGTCTATAGGGCAAGAGTTGTATGTAAAAGACTCAAAAAAATAGGAGATGATATACAAAAGAAGTAGTGCGCTTTTTGCAGCAGCGCAAAAGGTAATTCCAGGAGGTGTTAACTCTCCAGTGCGTGCCTTTAAAGCCGTGGGTGGTGAACCTATTTTTGTTGAAAAGGCCAAGGGTGCTTATTTATATGATGCAGATGGCAATGCTCTTATAGATTATATTAACTCGTGGGGCCCTATGATTTTGGGACATGCTTATGAGCCAGTTGTAGATGCTATTGTAGAAAAAGCGATGCTTGGAACTAGCTTTGGAATGCCAACACAAATAGAGACAAAAATTGCTGAGCTGGCAATATCTATGGTGCCAAATATAGAAATGATTCGGTTTGTTAATAGCGGTACAGAGGCTTGTATGAGCGCTGTGCGTTTGGCAAGAGGGTATACCAATAAAGATAAAATAATAAAGTTTGCGGGGTGTTATCATGGCCACAGTGATTCTTTTTTAATACAAGCAGGAAGTGGCGCTGTTACTTTTGGAAGTCCTAACAGTCCTGGGGTTACCCAGGGAACCGCAAAAGACACCTTACTTGCCAGATACAATGACTTGTCTCATGTAGAACAAATTATAGCACAAAACCCTCAACAAATTGCCTGTATTATTTTAGAGCCTGTGGCAGGTAATATGGGGTGTATCTCACCAGCTCCAGGGTTTTTGGAAGGCTTAAGAGCACTTTGTGATACCCATCAAATATTATTAATCTTTGATGAGGTCATGACAGGCTTTAGACTGGCTCCTGGCGGTGTGCAAGAACTTAAAAATGTACGCGCAGATATTGTCACCTTCGGAAAAGTTATTGGAGGAGGTTTGCCTGTGGGTGCCTTTGCCGCCAACACAGCTATTATGAGCTATCTAGCTCCTTTGGGCCCCGTCTATCAAGCAGGGACCCTGAGCGGAAACCCTTTGGCAATGGCAGCTGGTTTTGCTATGCTCAGTGAGCTTAACCAGCGAAGAGAAATCTTCACTTCTTTAGACCAGAAAACAAAGTATTTACACAAGGGGCTCTCACAGGTACTTACCTCAAGGGGTGTTGCTCATACCATCAACAGGGAGCAGTCTATGATCTCGATACATTTTAGCCAGACTCCTGTTATAGATTTTGAGACAGCAGCAGGGGCCGCATCAAACGGGATGTTTAACAAATTTTTTCACGGCATGTTAGATCAAGGTATTTATATTGCGCCAAGTGCCTATGAAACTTGGTTTTTAACAGATGCACTTACCTATAAAGATCTAGATCAAACAATAAATGCTGCAGATCATGCAGCAAAATTATTGGTATAAAAAAAGTCCTACTTGTTGCTAGTAGGACTTTTTGATTGTATAGGAATAATACCTATTATTTTTGCATTGCTTTCCAGGCAGTAAACTGCTCTGGGGTAAGGGTTTTTTTCATGGCTCTTTCTAGTGATGCCGCAAATTTTGTTTTGTATGCAATTACCTCTGGGCTATTTGGATCTTGGCCATCAACATTCTTTCTTGTATCTACTTCATTTGCAGTAAGGGCTCTAAAGATATAACGTTGTTGCGTACCGTCAAGACCTAATGCCTGGCTTAATTCAGCAGTTTTTTGTTTTGCAATAGTCTCTGGTCTGTCTTGGTTAACCGTTAATGACTGTGCTGTTGTATTTTGTATACCCAAAACAAACACTGTGGCAATTGCTATAGTTTTTAATAAGTTTTTCATTTTCATTTATTTAAAATGTGGACCACTAAAGTATATAATTTCAATACAATAAACCAATAATTAAGCCAAAAAACATTTATATCCTATTAAGGGGCTGTTTTTTGGGATACCTGCTAATTTGTGTATGAATTGAGTGTTGTTTTTCGGGCCTTATTACTGGCCTTTTTTAAACCCATAGGTGTTTTGGCCAATAAAATCTTTAGGGAAGGTAGCATCACCCTTAAAGCCAAGTGAAACATCGCCACTGTCTTCTGGGATGTAATTGGTTTTAAAAAGGTAATCCCAGAGACTTAGACTAATGGCATAATTTACACCATGCTTGCCTTTAGGAACCTCGCTTGCATGATGGTATAAGTGCATCACAGGGTTGTTAAAAATATACTTTAAAGGTCCCCAAGTAATTTTAATATTTGCATGGTTAAAATGCCCAATTGCAATGGTCATAAAATGAACAATAAAGGCCTGTTGGGGTTCAAAACCTCCCAGAATCATTACACCAAAAGTTTTAAGAGGCTTGTAGAGTATGTTCTCCATCCAATGGTATCTCAAATGAGAAGCAAAGCCCATTTGCTTTACACTATGGTGGACTTTATGAAATCTCCACAAAAAGGAATACTTGTGCAGAGAAAGATGAGTAAGCCATTGTACAAAATCTAGCACAACAAAAAACACCAACAATTGTATAACAGGTGCCCACCCTGAGGTGTCAACAAGTGCAAGGCTTTTTTCGCTAATATTAATTTGAGTGAATGACAGTTTTAAAACTTGATACACCCCCTCTATTACTATAGAAAAAATAAAGAAATTAAAAAACATGTAAAATCCATCTAACCAAAAATCTTGCCTAAACACGGCTTGGTTTTTACGCCAAGGAAAAGCAATTTCTAGCCCCCATACCACCAAAGAAATAAAAATAAGACCCCAAAAATAATTGGTATAAAAAGGTACTTCAAAGATCATAGAGTTCCAGGTCCAATCTAAGGTCCCCAAAAAAGCATCGATAAAAGCGTCTATATATTTTTTCATTTCAGTACTACTGTGTAAAATAGTTTAGGCCATGGTAACCAGCATACCCTCAGGAGTTTTCTCAACCTTTACCAAGTTATGTTTTGTGAGGCCTTTTATGGTTTTGTCCCACTTTTTGTTACTTAGCCCAGATTGTTCTTTTAACGAATTTAAATCTATGGGAGAAGTCTCTTTTAGTATATTAAAAACAGCTTTTTCATCCTCAGACATGGCAACTTGTTTTTTCTCTGGCTTCATTTGTGGGAAAAACAACACTTCTTGTATAGAGGCATTATTGGTTAAAAACATAATTAACCTGTCCATACCAATTCCCATACCAGAGGTTGGCGGCATTCCGTATTCTAGGGCTCTTAAAAAATCTTGGTCTATAAATTCTGTAGCCTCATCATCACCTCGTCCAGCTAGTTTTACTTGATCCTCAAAACGTTCTCTTTGATCTATAGGGTCGTTAAGCTCAGAATAGGCATTGGCCAATTCTTTACCACATATAATTAACTCAAAGCGTTCTGTAAGCTCTGGGTTAGAACGGTGCTCTTTGGTTAAAGGGCTCATCTCTTTTGGATAGTCTGTAATAAAGGTAGGTTGTATGTAATTAGCCTCACATTTCTGCCCAAAAATTTCATCAATTAATTTTCCTTTACCCATGGCATTGTCTACCTCAATACCCATAGCCTTGGCAGCTTCTCTAATTTCATTTTCTGTTTTATCAGAAATATCAAAGCCAGTAAAGTTTTTAATAGCATCTGTCATGGTTACTCTTGCGTAGGGAGCCTTGAAATTAATTTCATGATCTCCAAACACCGTTTTTGAATTTCCGTTTACCTGAGTGGCACAATACTCTAGTAGCTCCTCTGTGAAATCCATCATCCAATTGTAATCTTTATAGGCCACATAAATCTCCATCATTGTAAACTCTGGATTGTGGGTCCTGTCCATACCTTCGTTTCTGAAGGTTTTTGCAAACTCATACACCCCGTCAAAACCACCTACAATTAATTTTTTTAGATACAGCTCACAGGCAATTCTCATGTACATAGGGATGTCTAAAGAGTTATGATGTGTTTGAAATGGTCTTGCTGCAGCACCTCCCGGTATAGATTGCAAAATGGGTGTTTCTACCTCAAAATAACCACTGTTGTTAAAAAAGTCACGCATGGCTGTAAAGAGCTTTGTTCTTTTTACAAAAACCTCTTTTACCTTTGGGTTTACAACCAAATCTGCATAGCGCTGTCTGTAGCGCATTTCTGGATCTATAAACTCATCATAGGTATTTCCTTGGCTGTCTGTTTTTGGCAAGGGTAAGGGTTTTAATGCTTTACTTAACAACTTAAAATCTTTAACCAAAATAGTAATCTCTCCTACCTGTGTGGTAAACAACTCTCCTTCAATTCCAATAAAATCTCCAAGGTCTAGTAATTTTTTAAACAGTTCGTTGTATTTCATTTTATCTTCACCAGAGCAAATTTCGTCCCTGTTAAAGTACACTTGTATTCTTCCTTGGCTGTCTTGAATTTCAGCAAAAGAGGCTTTTCCTTGTATTTTTTTTCGCATCAATCTTCCTGCAATAATCACTTTTTTACCTTCTGTGTATTGCTCTTTAATAGCTTTACTTGTATGATTTACAGGATATAAATCTGCTGGATAGGGGTTGATACCCAGGGCTCTTAGTTGGCCTAGTTTTTCTCTACGAATGATTTCTAGTTCAGAAAGTTGCATGTGCTTTATTTATGCTACAAAATTAGCCTATTTCCCTATTTTAATCTTAAAATTTTTACAAAATTTTGTTTCCTTACCCAACAGGCAACAAAAGGGGATACATACTGGTTTTAATTTTGCCTATTATATCTGTTATTTGGCTCATTTATTCAAAGAGATCACTAACTCTTGTAACAAAACAAAAAGGGGGCAGACCTATATTATAAATAGTTGTAATTTTGTAAGATAATACTACCTATGAGTTTTTGGAGAGTTGTACTTTCGATTTTGTTTCCACCCCTTGCCGTAATAGATAAAGGATGTGGTTCTGTATTAATTGTTTTAATCTTAACCTGTTTGGGTTGGATTCCAGGGGTAATTGCAGCCCTTATTATTTTAAATAACCCAGATAATTAACACACTTTTAAATGCAGCAATATAGCTGTCACCAAAGGTGTCTTATAAGCATACTATATCTTGAACAAACAACTTCAATTACAAGACCTTGGTCTTAAAGACTATAAAGAAACTTGGGAGTACCAAGAAAGTCTCTTTGCTGCTATAATTGATATAAAAATTAAAAATAGAAGAGAAGCTGCTGGACTGCAAACCCCAAACCATTTTTTGTTTGTAGAACACCCACATGTATACACCCTTGGTAAAAGCGGTAATTTGGATAATCTTTTAATACCCAAGGATACTTTGTCGGCTATTGGTGCTACCTTTTATAAAATAAATAGAGGTGGAGATATTACCTATCATGGTCCAGGACAAGTTGTAGGGTACCCCATCATGGATTTAGAAAATTTCTTTACAGACATTCATAAGTATTTACGCCTTTTGGAAGAGATGGTGATATTAACCCTCGCACAATATGGTGTTAAGGCAAAGCGCTCTGAGGGAGAAACTGGTGTTTGGCTTGATCCAGGCACTCCTTTTGCTAGAAAAATTTGTGCCATGGGTGTACGTGCAAGCCGCTGGGTTACCATGCACGGTTTTGCATTAAATGTAAATGCAGATCTAGGATATTTTGACCACATGATACCTTGCGGAATTAAAGATAAAGCCGTAACGTCTCTAAACTTAGAGCTAGGGGTGCAGCACGTGTCTATGGAAGATGTAAAGGCGTCACTACTAAAACATTTTTTAGTATTATTTAATGCCCACTTGTAGTCTATTTAATTTGGTATACGATACACTTAGTGTCATCCTCTTTTGTTAGAACAAACACATTTTTATTTGAAGCAATAACCTCTGCGCTAGTGGCTCCATATACGGGAAACCCCTTTAGCAGCGCTCCATCAAAGTTGTACAAATAGGTCTTTTTTTCTTGTGTTTCTGTGGTGGTTATGTACCCTTTTTTATTTGCGTAATAGACCCTTGGTGTGGTGTAAATACCAAAAGGAAGCTCTATGTGTTTTGAGTTTACTCGAAGGTGGTTGTCTGAGAGTGAAATGATATTGCCTTTTATAATATTTAGGTAATAGTCATTGCTTGTATTTATTTTTTTGCTTGTTGTTTTTCCGGATTGCGAAATGGTTTTTTGCTCATTATCTTTTGTTACCAAAACAAAATTTGCTTTCGTCTTTAAAATAGGTGTCCCTGTAAGATTTAGTTTTTCTGAAACCTTAATACGTTCTTTTCCTGTTCTAGAAAGTATAGAGAGGGTTTTATTTTTTTGCTGAAATAGCAAATAATCTTTGTTTTGCAGGCGTATGTGCTGTGGTGAAGCAATGATGGTGCTTTTCGCTTTTTTAAAGGTAAACCCTTTGACCGTTTTACCTTTTTTATCAAGCATCACCACCTCATTGTCCTGGATGACCACAAACCTGTATTTTTTGGTGTTATCATAATCAAAAACAGCAAGAGGCTGGGTGATTTGATCTCTGAATGTAATTGGAAAAGGAGCTACTTGTTTCCCGTTTCTATCCAAAACATGTAATTTATTTTTTGTGGTAAATGCAAGTTGTTTTTTGCCATTACCAAACAGGTCTATCTCTTGAATGCCTCCAAGTATTGGGTTTTCTATAGCCTTTGTCCAAAGTTTGGTGCCGCTTAAGGCAAATAAATGAAGTTTGTTTTCTATGTCTTGTACTACAACTTCTTTCTCATTTGTTTTATAATTTGTAAAAAAATTAGGATTACCAAGCATGGGTTTTCCAACATCTATAGTCACTAATTGAGTGGCACCTTTTGTTTTTTTAATCTCTTTACCAGCTTTATGGTTTATAAAATTGATATGCGCAAAAGAAGTATCGTATCGATACTGAAAAATAGCGATAGGAAAATCATTTGCTATTTGCTGCGTGGGTTTATCTCCCATTACTTGCCTGGAAAACCCTGCTGTAAACTGCTGTTCAAAAACCAACAAAGAACTCTTGTTAGGTAACTGTTGCATAACATTCTTAAAATAAGAAGTTTCAGATAGGGTGTTGCCGGTTTCAATGGCATTGATGTATTGTTGAGCAACTTCCAAATTACTGGCGCCAATAATAAAATTCTCCAAGCTAAAAAGTACATTAATTGAGTGTCCTTGCAACAATGGGCTATATGTTTGGGCTATCAAACCTGGAGTATTAAAGGTATAGAGTATAACATCTCTATAGGTTTCACCACGAGAAATATACTTTGCCAAACTCTCTAAAGATAACTGGCTATCAAGACTCTCCATAAGGGTTATCTCACCATTATTTAAAACTACTTGGCTTATGCTTTTTAAGGTTTCAAAAACATCAGGAAGCAACACCTGTGTACTGTCTTTTTTATATATTTTGATGTTTTGGTGTAAAAGCCCTGCATTGGAGTACCCAACAATGCGTCCTCTTAAGGCTGTATTTGGTATCATACCAGCCATAGAAAACCCATGTGCTTGTTGTCCTTTAAATACAGAGAGTAATTGCAAACTATCTTCTACCATGGCTATCCCAGAGCCTTGTATTCCCTTAGAAACAAGGGTTAAATCAAGGCTATTCCAGGCGCTTAAAATAGCTTCAGAACCCAAAAAGGTGTTGTTTTTTGTATAAACACTGATGCCCTTAAAAGTGTTTGAGCCCATTAATTTGCCGAGAGTTTGATCCTGGTTTTTTGCTTGTTTTAGTGCCTTTTCTAGGTGTTTTTTTGCCCCAGATAAAAGTATGTAGTCTCCAACTTGTGCTTGATAAATTATCTCTCCAGAGTATTTTTTAATAACAACGCCTGTTTTTGGAGGGCTTGCTTTTGGTAGGCTATCCTGGGGTTTTGTTTTTTGAGATTTGGCAAGTACCAGAACATTGTTTGCGGTGTCTTGGGCCTTGGGTAGGGCTATTAATATTTCTGAATCATAAGCCAGCTGGCCAATAAAAGGATTCTTTTCTAGTACTTGCTGCAACTTTGTTGTACTCATTGCGCCAACCATCACATTGTCTTGGAGGTCTTTCTCTACCTGTGAGACATCATCAATGGTATAGATAAGTTCCCAACTAGGGTCTATAAAATCAAGCATAGATCTATGTGATGATTTGTTGGGGTCACAACTGCTCATTAAAAGAGAAATTGTAATGAGTAAGGCGATTCTTTTTAAAAACGTCATAAATACAAAAGTATAAAGGATTGCTTAAAATATAGGTATTGTTGTTTTTGTTTATTGACGGGTTTTCAACACACTTATAAATTTAAACGTAATTGATCTGGTAGTAATTTAAAACTTTTACGATGGTAGGGAGAAGGCCCATATTTAAATATAGCAGCTCTATGTTCTTTGGTGGGGTAGCCTTTGTTTTGTTTCCAGTTATATATAGGAAATTCTTCATGAAGTTTCTCCATGTACAAATCTCTAGCTGTTTTGGCCAGTATGGAAGCAGCAGCAATATGTAAATATTTTGCATCTCCTTTAACGACACACTCATACCTAATTTTGTGATAGGGTTTAAAACGGTTTCCGTCAATGGCTATAAATTCTGGCCGGGTAGAGAGCTGGTCTATAGAGCGGTGCATGCCTAAGATAGATGCGTTTAAGATGTTGATTTGGTCAATCTTTTCCATCATGACATGAGAGACGCCATAACTTATGGCCGCTGCTTCGATGATGGGTTTAAGCTCTAGTCTCTTTTTTTTGCTGAGTTGTTTAGAATCTGTAAGAAACGGGTGGGTAAAATCATCGGGCAGAATTACAGCCGCCGCCGTAACAGGACCGGCCAGACATCCCCGGCCTGCCTCATCTGTGCCGCATTCAATAAGATTTGGGTGTATTTTTAGTGCTAACATAAGGTATATTGTAGCCTTAAAGATAGTATTATTTAAAAGCTAGTAGACCTTGGCTACTTTATTTAATTATAATTGTTCTTTAATTTTAAGCAACTCAGATTTCACGCTTTCTAATTTGCGAATGATATCAAAATTCTCTAAAGTTTTTCCTTTGTTTTCTTTGAGGTGCGTTTTAGCTCCTTCAAGGGTAAAGCCTCGCTGCTTTACCAAATGGTATATAAGCTCAAGATTTTTAATGTCTTTAGGGGTAAATTTTCTGTTCCCTTTTGCATTTTTTTTTGGTTGCAATACATCAAATTCTTTCTCCCAAAACCTAATAAGAGAGGTGTTCACCTTGAAGGCTTCTGCTACTTCTCCTATGCTATAATATAATTTTTGCGGAAGTTCTATGTGCATTTTTGGTTTGTGTTGTTTAATTCTATTTGCTTATGAACCTGTAATAATTAATCCAGAGACTGATTTTCCTGGGTACTCTTTTTAAGAATGTCTGCAAATTCTTTAGGGCTTAGATTTCCGTAGTAAAAATTAATAGGGTTGATGCGTTTTTTATCTTTAAAAACTTCATAATGCAAATGTGGGGCCTCAGAGCGCCCCGTACTCCCTACAAAACCAATTAAATCTCCTCTTTTTACTCGTTGTCCTCTTTTTACATTGTATTTATAGAGGTGTGCATATAGGCTCATATATCCAAAGCCATGTTTAATTCGTATGTGTTTTCCATACCCTGATGCTCTGTTGTCTGCCCTAGAAACTCTACCATCCCCACTTGCGTATACTGGAGTACCCCTAGGAGCGGTGAAGTCCATACCAAAATGAAACTTTCTGGCCTTTGTAAAGGGGTCTGTCCTGTAGCCATATCCAGATGCCATACGTGTCAAATCTTCATTTTTGACAGGCTGTATGGCTGGAATGCTTTTTAAAAGTGCTTCTTTTTCTGTGGCTAAAGCTGCAATTTCATCCAAAGATTTTGACTGTACTACAATTTGTTTGGTAAGTATATCAATGCGCTTGTTTGAAGAGATAATTAATTTGGAATTATCAAAACCTTCTAAGTCTTTATATCTATTTATACCACCAAAACCAGCTTTTCTTTGCTCCTGGGGTATGGGGTTGGCTTCAAAATAAATGCGGTATAGATTGTTGTCACGCTCTGCAATTTCTGTTAATACCGTTTCTGCCTGATTCATTTTTTTGTTCAGCAGTTTTACTTGAAACTCTAAATTTGTTAACTCTCTGTTGAGTTCTTTTTCTTTTGGAGTTTCGAAATTTGGTAAGTTTAGAAACAGGAGCATCAATAAAAACCCACTGAGTAAAACGCCCATAAAACTTAAAATAAACAGCCCAGTTTTGCGCCCTTTTTTATGCTCTATTTTCCGGTATGATAATGTTTCACTATCATAGTAATATTTTACCTTACTCATAAATTAAAAAAACTTATTTTTGTTGTTAAATAGGTGACCTTGGTATTGGTAACGTTATACAAATATAGAAATTGTTTTCGGCATAGCCTTTTGAATTAAAATTTCAGTACAAAAAACACATATGAAATCTCAAGAAATTCGCGCTACTTTTTTAAACTTCTTTGAAAGTAAAAAACACAGTATTGTTCCCTCTGCGCCAATGGTGTTAAAGAATGACCCTACGCTTATGTTTGTGAACAGCGGTATGGCTCCCTTTAAGGAGTTCTTCCTTGAAAATGCAACACCCAAAAATAACCGCCTGGCAGATTCCCAAAAATGTTTACGTGTGAGCGGAAAACACAATGATTTGGAAGAGGTAGGGTATGATACCTACCACCATACCTTATTTGAAATGCTGGGTAACTGGAGTTTTGGAGACTATTTTAAAAAAGAGGCCATTGCTTGGGCTTGGGAACTGCTAACACAGGTTTACAAAATAGATAAAGACATTTTGTATGTTACAGTTTTCCAAGGAAGTGATGATGCAGACAACCTAGAGATGGACACCCAGGCCTATGATATCTGGAAAGAGTTTATCTCTGAGGATAGAATACTGATGGGCAACAAAGACGATAATTTTTGGGAAATGGGTACTCAAGGACCTTGTGGCCCTTGTAGTGAAATCCATGTTGATATTAGAACCCCCCAAGAAAAAGCTGCCGTAGACGGAAAAACTCTCGTTAATAAGGACCATCCCCAAGTGGTTGAAATATGGAACTTGGTATTTATGCAATACAACCGTAAGGCAGATGCATCTCTTGAGATTTTACCCAACCAGCATATAGATACTGGAATGGGCTTTGAGCGTCTGTGCATGGTGTTACAAGGGGTAAAGAGTAACTATGACACCGATGTTTTTAAGCCAATTATTAGAGAGATAGAAGCGGTGACCTCATGTGTGAGTTATGGTACAGATCAAAAGGTAGATATTGCAGTGCGTGTTATTAGTGACCACCTTAGGGCGGTTGCATTTTCTATCGCAGATGGACAATTACCAAGTAACACAGGTGCTGGATATGTTATTAGAAGAATTTTACGCCGAGCGGTACGCTATGGTTTTACATTTTTACACACCAAAGATCCATTTATCTATAAACTGGTAGATACCCTAATAAAACAAATGGGCGGCGCATTTCAAGAAATAAAGAAAGAAAAGAATTTAATAACCAATGTCATTAAAGAAGAAGAAGCTTCTTTTTTGCGCACGCTAGATCAAGGATTGGTGCTCCTTGATACCGTTATTGAAAATGCAGAGAGCAAAACAATCTCTGGTGTAAAAGCCTTTGAACTATATGACACCTTTGGATTTCCTATAGATTTAACAGCCCTTATACTCAGAGAACGCGGGTATGATTTAGACCAAAAGGGATTTGAGGCTGCCCTTAAAAAACAAAAAGATAGATCTAGATCTGCAACCAAAATAGCTACTGGAGATTGGGTAACACTTAGCGATGACTCTGAAGAAGAGTTTGTTGATTATGACACTCTCGAAACTCAAATTCAAATTGTAAAATACCGTAAGGTAGCAAGTAAAAAAGATGGAGAAATGTTCCAACTGGTATTTAATCTAACCCCTTTTTACCCAGAGGGTGGAGGCCAGGTTGGAGATAAAGGATACCTTGAGGCCAGCAATGGAGAGGTTGTTTATATTGTAGATACCAAGAAAGAAAACAACTTAATTGTTCATTTTTCAAAAAACCTACCAAGAAAGCCTCAAGAGAGCTTTAAGGCCGTTGTAGATAGCAAACAACGTTCTAGATCTGCCTCCAATCACTCTGCAACGCACCTGTTGCATCAAGCACTTCGTAAAGTGCTTGGGACACATGTAGAGCAAAAAGGATCTATGGTACATAGCGGTTCTTTGCGTTTTGATTTTTCGCATTTCAGTAAGTTGACAGATGAAGAGCTTTTAGAGGTTCAAGACTTTATCAATGCACGTATTAAAGAAGAATTGCCTTTAGAAGAAAAAAGAAATATTCCATACCAACAAGCCATTGATCAAGGAGCTATTGCACTTTTTGGAGAAAAGTATGGTGATGCAGTAAGAGCTATTAAATTTGGAAATTCTATGGAATTGTGTGGAGGTACACATGTTTCAAATACCAGTAGTATTTGGCACTTTATTATTACCAGTGAGGGAGCAGTTGCAAGTGGTATACGCCGTATTGAGGCAATTACCGGCGATGCTGCCAAACAGTATTTTATGGATAGGAGTAATGCTTTTTCGGCGCTTCAAAAATCATTAAACAATGCCCAAGATCCTGTAAAAGCTGTAACAAGTATGCAGGAGCAAAATAGTGCACTTCAAAAGCAGGTAGCACAACTGTTAAAAGAAAAGGCAAAAAACATAAAGGAAGATTTAAAAAATGAAGTTATTGAATTAAACGGAGTACACTTTTTAACCAAAGAACTAGACCTAGACGCTGCAGGACTCAAAGACTTAGCCTTTGAGCTTGGGGGAGAGATTGATAATTTATTTATCCTCTTTGGCAGTAAAGCAAACGATAAGCCATTACTTACCTGCTATATAGACAAACAATTAGTTGCAAGTAAAGGCTTAGATGCTGGTAAAATTGTACGTGAACTAGGTAAACACATCCAAGGTGGAGGTGGTGGGCAACCCTTTTTTGCCACTGCAGGTGGAAAAAAACCAGAAGGTATTGCCATAGCCTTAGCACAAGTGAAAGACTTTATCCTATAAGATGAAACTCACAACTCCAATAAAACTATCAAGGCAAAATCCACCTATAAACTACAGCTCAAAGGTACTTTTGTTAGGGAGTTGTTTTGCTCAAAATATGGGAGCAAAACTGGAGTATTATAAATTCCAGCAGTGCACCAATCCTTTTGGTATTTTGTTTCATCCTGTAGCCATAGAGAAATTGATTACAAGAGCTATTGATCAAAACTGGTTTACATCAAAAGATGTTTTTCTTCAAAACGAGCAGTGGCATTGTTTTTTGGCACACTCAAAATTATCTAATACCTCTGAGGAAAATTTAATATCTGCTTTAAACTCTGCCCTTGAAAAACTTAGAACTTCACTTGAAGAGGCTAGCCATGTTGTTTTTACATTTGGTACCGCCTGGGTATATAGACATCTAGAGAACGATACCATTGTAGCAAATTGCCATAAAGTACCTCAAAAAGAATTCGTAAAACAGCTGCTGTCTCCAGATGATGTGAGCGATGTTTTACTAGGTATAGAAACCAAGCTAAGAACAATTAACCCAAGATGTAGTATTATAAATACGGTCTCTCCCGTGCGCCATATTAAAGATGGTCTTTTAGCCAATAGCAGGAGTAAGGCACATTTAATTGCAGGGGTGCAGGAAATTGTGTCTCCAGAGAAATTAAATCATTATTTCCCCTCATATGAGATTATGATGGATGAGTTGCGTGATTATCGATATTATAAAGAAGATTTAATTCATCCAAATGAAACTGCCATTCATCTTATTTGGGAAAAGTTTCTTTCTTCTTGGGTAGCTTCTGAAACATTCGAAATTCAAAAGAAGATAGCTGTTATTCAAAATGGTTTGTTGCACATTCCTTTTAATGAGCATTCAAAGGGGTATCTACTCTTTAAAAAAGACCTAGAAGTTCAAATTTTACAAGTACAGAAAGTACTTCCTTGGGCCACTTTTTTATAAGCAGTTAATGGTTTTATCTTAGGGAGATGCTATCTATAAGCAACTCAAAGTCTTCCTCCTTTTTATTGCCTATTAAAAAAGTTATTTCTTGTAAAACAGTACCAGAGAAGTTTGGCATATTTAAAGAGCGTCCCCTAAAAGAAGGGTAGAGCGAGTTTAGGGGTATGACAATCTCTTGCCAAGTTCCGTTAGTGGCAAAGGTGGTGATGTAAGAATATCTTTTATCGATTTGGTCTGTAACTCTAAATTGATAGTCTTTGCCGTCTGCTTTAATCTTGAGCACCACTTGTGTTGCGCCTTTGATACTAATTGGCTCAGGCAAACGATAGCGTAGGGATGAAAATCCGCCATTATTTTTAAGTGAGATTTGCCCAGCAAACACACCATGGCCATCTTGATCTTGCCTCATGTTCCCTTTAGAGCGTCCACCCATAACACCATCATCAACAACATACCAGTTGTTTAGTTGAGCATTTTTAGAGAAATTAAAAATAGTTTGTGCTTCCATGGAAGTGGCCAGAAATAAGGTTATAATAAGTAAGCTGCGCATTTTTTTATTTTAAAGATACCACGCTCTTTTTTTTAAGCAGCACACTTTAACATTACCCCAACAATTTTTTTAAGCCTTTATTGTTTTTTTGGTGTTTTAAATAAAAAAAACCACCCTAATTAAGATGATTTTTTTAATAATTAATAAAGTTTAGCCTTGTTTAACAAACGCTAGGCTACTTATAAAGAAAATGCGTCTCTAACTTTTTCTACGAAGTCTAGTTTTTCCCAGGTAAATAGTTCTACCTCCATTGTTTTGCTTTTGGCATTTGGCATGGTAAAGGTTTTAGTAACTAATTTATTTTCACGGCCCATGTGTCCATATGCAGCAGTTTCGCTATACATTGGTTGGCGCAGCTTTAAGCGTTGTTCTATAAAATAAGGACGCATGTCAAAAAGAGTTTGGACAACATCACTAATCTCTCCGTCTGTTAGTTTCACATTAGATGTTCCATAGGTGTCTACATTAATACTGGTTGGCTCTGCAACACCTATGGCATAAGATACTTGAACCAAAACTTCTTTACAAAGCCCAGCAGCAACTAGATTTTTAGCAATATGTCTTGTAGCATAAGCTCCAGAGCGGTCTACCTTACTGGGGTCTTTTCCAGAAAAAGCACCACCACCATGAGCTCCTTTACCGCCATAGGTGTCTACAATAATTTTACGTCCAGTTAAACCCGTATCTCCATGAGGACCTCCAATTACAAACTTTCCAGTTGGGTTGATGTGGTATGTAATAGCATCATTAAATAAAGCCTGGATGTTTGGTTTTAATTTTGCTTTCACTCTCGGAATTAAAATAGTAATAATATCTTCTTTTATTTTCTCCAGCATGCGCGTATTGTTGGTGTCAAAATCATCATGCTGGGTAGAAATTACAATAGCATCTATTCTTTGCGGAATATTATCATCAGAATATTCAATAGTTACCTGAGATTTTGCATCAGGCCTTAGGTAAGGAATGTCTTTTTCTTCTCTACGTAACTGTGCTAGTTCAATAAGTAGCCTATGAGATAAATCTAGGGCTAAAGGCATGAAGTTTTCTGTCTCATCTGTAGCATATCCAAACATCATTCCTTGGTCACCAGCACCCTGGTCTTCGGGATTTGTTTTATCTACGCCTTGGTTAATATCTGCAGATTGCTCATGTATTGCAGAAAGTATTCCACAAGAGTTTCCGTCAAATTGATATGCACTTTTAGTATATCCAATTTTATTGATAACATCGCGAGCAATTTTTTGCACATCTAGATATACACTACTTTTTACTTCTCCTGCCAATATAACTTGGCCCGTTGTTACAAGGGTTTCGCAAGCTACTTTAGCCTTAGGGTCAAAGGCTAAAAAGTTGTCTATAAGTGCATCACTTATTTGATCTGAAACTTTGTCTGGGTGTCCTTCAGAAACACTCTCTGAGGTAAATAAATACGCCATATAAATGGGGTTTATGATTTTAGTAAAATAGGGTAGATTTGACCTAGGGTCCACAGAAGATCGCAAAAAGTGCAATTCACTGATTTAGCATTTAAACTCTAAAGGTGATTTAGAATTTTTTTTCTGAAATATATATTTTCAGAAAGAGGTTGCAAGCAGTCAAATCTTTCCTCTTAATTGTAAAGCAAAGGTACGTGTTTGTTTAATATTAAAAAACTTTATTGCAAATTGCCTCTGGAGTTTGCCCTAACACCCTTTAAATAAGAATTTTATTTGCAATATTTGTAGCAACATACACCAAAGCATTGTGAAGGTTACTTTAGAGAGAAAAGACGAGGCATATTTATTTCAAGCAAAAGGGAGTTCTGGCGTGCCTATTATGATAGACAATACCTCCAAAGCAGGAGCTAAAGGTGCAAGTCCCATGGAGTTATTACTGATGGGTGTTGGGAGTTGCAGTGCCATTGATGTGATATATATCCTAGAGAAACAAAAGCAAAAAATAGACTCGTATCAAATAGAGGTTACTGGTGCAAGAAAACAACTAAAACAAGCAAAGCCCTTTGAGCGCATTGATGTGCATATCATCATAGAGGCAGACATAGCTCCCAAAAAGGTTATAAAGGCAGCAGCGTTGAGTTTTGAGAAGTACTGTTCTGTGTCTATTACATTTGAGAAGTCTATACAAATAGGGTACAGCATTACCCTTAATAATACTATTTTAACAATCTAACCAAGCTAATTACTTCTGTAATGATACCAAGCCAGAGAGATGTTCAACAAGCTTTTGATAGAGTTCGCCCACATGTACATCAAACCCCAGTTTTAACCTCTAGATTACTAGATGAGCTTAGTGGAGCATCTATTTTTTTTAAGTGCGAAAATTTTCAAAAAATGGGCGCCTTTAAAATGCGAGGCGCTATCAATGCTATTTTACAAATACCTCTAGCAGATCGGGCAAAAGGGGTGATTACCCATAGTTCTGGTAATTTTGCCCAGGCCGTTTCTTTGGCAGCAAAAAACCTAGGCATACCTGCATACATTGTAATGCCAAATAATGCGCCACAGGTTAAAAAAGATGCTGTTATAAGTTATGAAGGTATTATTTATGAGTCTGAGGTTACTATTGCAGCTCGAGAGGCAATGGCTAGTCACATACAAAAGAAAAGCGGTGCTACTTTTTTACACCCATCAAACCATATAGATGTAATTTTAGGGCAGGGCACTGCAGCCATAGAGCTACTAAAAGAGCAGCCATCACTACATAGTATCATTACACCCGTTGGGGGAGGCGGGCTGCTTGCCGGCAGCGCCTTGGCTGCCAAATATTACGGATCATACATGGACGTATACGCCGGAGAACCCTTTAACGCAGATGATGGGTATAGATCCCTGCAATCTGGAAAAATCGAGTATAACACCACTGTAAACACAATTGCAGATGGCTTAAGAACACATCTTGGAGATAAAAATTTTCCTATTATCAAAACCTTAGTTACAGACATTATACGAGTAGAGGAGCAGGAAATAATTGCAGCCATGAAACTACTATGGGAGCGCCTTAAAATTATTATAGAACCCTCTTGCGCTGTCCCTTTTGCAGCACTACTTAAAGACAAAAAAACATTTGCTGGTAAGAAGGTAGGTATTATTTTATCTGGCGGGAATGTTGATTTAACAAATTTACCTTTTTAAAACCCCGCGGTTTCTTTTAATTTGCTGTGTGAAAAAACTACTAGTATGTTTTGCTGTTTTATGCGCCTTGGCAATGCAGGGCCAACAAAAGGAGTCTACATTTATAGATACCAACTATTTCTATGGTAGTATTTTAAGACACAATAAAGATATAGAGCACCTTATTAAAGGCCACCCAAAGGGATTTATCTTAGGATATAATATTAAAACTTTTGGGTCAGAGCGTTGGCAAGAGGCCTATAATTACCCAGATTTTGGGGTGTCTATGGTGTATCAAAACCCTCAAAATGATGTCTTGGGCAACACCATAAGTATACATGGACACTATAATTTTTATTTTCTGAAAAGAAACCTGTTTTTGCGTATTGCTACAGGTATTGCATACGCAGAAAACCCCTATGATATCGATACAAATCCAAATAATAATGCCTACGGTACTCACTTACTGGGGTCATCATATTTTATGCTTGGGTACAATAAATCAGCTATTTTCAAAGGTTTTGGGCTTAAGGCAGGCCTCTCTTTGATTCATTATTCAAACTCAAGTGTTAAATCTCCAAACTCAAGCGCCAACACCTTTGCTGCCACCTTGGGTGTTACCTACCAAATAGATGCAGATACTCAACCTAGCTATACCACAACAGCCGCTTTTGATAAAGTAACACAACCCATACATTTTAATCTGGTGCTCCGTGGTGGTATTCAGGAAGGGCGAGTAATTGGTCTTGGTCAAAAACCATTTGTCGTTGTCTCTGGATATGCAGACAAAAGACTTAGTTTTAAAAGCTCTATACAACTAGGGGTAGATGCTATTTTTGCTAAATTTTTAGAAACAGAAATTGCCTACAGTGCTGCTGCGTTTCCCCAAAATGGGGTTACCGGTGATGAAGACTACAAGAGAGTTGGTATTTTTGTAGGGTATGAGATGCATATAAATAAATTATCTATTATTGGCCAGGTTGGCTATTATGCCTATTACCCCTTTAAGTTTGAATCTCGCGTGTATTTAAGGCCTGGTTTAAAGTATTACATTTCCGAAAAAGTATTTGCAGTGGTTACCTTAAAATCTCACTGGGCAAGTGCAGAAAATGTTGCATTTGGAGTTGGTTTTAGAATTTAAAATAATGAAAAAAATAATACTCTTAGCAATTAAAAAAACGACAGCGCTTGTGTTACTTGGGCTCTTGTGCTCTTGTAATTCTGACGCTATTGGTGATTGTTTTCAAGCCGCTGGAGATAGCGTTACAATGATAGTTGAGGTGCCTCCCTTTTCAAGAGTAAGATCAGAGGGAGAGGTTACATTGCTTATAAAGCAAGGTGATGTGCAGCAGGTTAGTCTTACCACTGCAGAGAATTTGCTTACAGATGTATCTGTATATGTTTTTGATGACACCTTGATTGTTAGAGATACAAATGCGTGTAATTTTGTGAGAGATTACGGGCTTACCGTAGTAACTATAACAACACCAAATCTCACACACATTAGAAACTCCTCTAATTATGATATAACAAGCATAGGCACTTTAGCTTTTCCAGAATTAACATTAACTAGTAATACTGATAATGGTCCAGGGGGTATTGTGTCTTTAAAAAAAGCAGGTGATTTTTATCTAGATGTTATGTGTGATGTTTTTAATATAAGGGCCAATGGGCAAAGTGTTTTTTATATAAGCGGCGCTGCTAACTTGGCAAGGGTTGTTTTAAATGATGAAAACCCACGTTTTGAGGGTAGAGATTTCCTGGTAAATGAGTTTGATTTTTTTCACAGAAGCGCCAATAAAATGATTGTATACCCTATAGACAAACTCTCCGGACAACTGGTTAGCACTGGAGATGTAATTTGTGTAAGCCGCCCAGATATAGTTGAGGTAGAGACGCTTTTTACAGGTCAATTAATTTTTGAATAAATTGACCAAATCAAACCTCAATGATTTGTTGTTTGTTTTTAGAGAGAATTTCAAAAGCAGTATCAGGCACAATATAGCCTGAGTGAAAGATGATAACTTAGATGCTGTTAACCTTCACTTAGTGCATGGTATGTTGGAAGCGTAGAATTGCTAATAGTTTCATAAATAATTTTTAAACCCTACTAGAATAGCTACTTTTGTTAACCGTAATATAAATAGTAATACGCTTTTGCCAAAGGGTGCTGGTCTGCATTACAAAATTTCAATTAAAGTTGGATTATTGTATTTTAATACCCTCAAAAGGCCTCAATAGAGGCTCTTTTTTTTGATTTAATCTATGAAAAATAATAAAGAATTAGGTGCTTGGTTAAAAAACATGGGGCTTTCCCACCCATTGCTAATTGCAGGGCCTTGCAGCGCAGAAACACAAGAGCAGGTTTTAGAAATTGCACATCAATTAAAAGACACAGACACTACCGTGCTAAGGGCTGGTATTTGGAAACCAAGAACACGTCCAGGTAATTTTGAAGGCGTTGGCCAAGTAGGTCTTAAATGGCTGCAAAAAGCTAAACAAGAGACAGGTTTACTTACAACAACAGAAGTGGCCAATGCCGCCCATGTTGATTTAGCGCTAAAGCATGATATTGATATTTTGTGGGTCGGAGCTCGCACCACAGTGTCTCCATTTATGGTTCAAGAAATTGCAGAAGCCTTAAAGGGTACAGGTAAAACCGTACTGGTAAAAAACCCTGTAAATCCAGATTTAGCTTTATGGCTTGGGGCTGTAGAGCGTTTTTATAAGGTTGGGTTAAAAAATTTGGCGGCAGTACACCGAGGATTTTCTTCCTACGAAAAGCAGACCTACCGTAACAATCCAGAGTGGCAAATACCTATTGATTTACAAAATGAATTTCCAGACCTTCCGCTTATTCTTGACCCCTCTCATATCGCAGGAAAAAGAGATGTTATTTTTGATTTATGCCAAACAGCCTTAAATCTTAACTATGACGGTATTATGCTAGAAACCCACCATGACCCAGACAATGCCTGGAGTGACGCACACCAGCAAATAACACCAGGGGCTTTAAGGCAAATGACCAAAGATTTGCGGATACCTGTTCAGCAAACAGATGCTATAGAGTATAAAAACAAACTCAATACACTACGAACCAAAATAGATGTTTTAGATCACCAGCTTGTTAATACCCTTGGCAAGCGTATGGGAATTGCCGATCAAATTGGAGTTTTAAAAAAATCAAACAATGTTGCTATTTTGCAAACAAAACGATGGAATGATATTTTAAACAAAATGATTCTGGAAGGAGAAGAAAATAAGCTAAGTGAAGCCTTTATTTTAAAAATCTATAAAGCAATTCATCAAGAGTCTATCAATCACCAAAATAAGGTCATCACCAAAAAGTAAAAAAATAAAAAAAGCCTGTGTTTAAAACACAGGCTTTTTTTTACTTAACAGCATTGCTTTATTTTGCTTTTCTAAAAATATAGCGGGTTATGTATATACCTTTTCCATCATCTTTTCCTGCGTCACTCTCAATACCACTGTTTACAAAGGCTAATTCCCAACCTTCTTCTGCCATGGTGTTAATTTTAGAAGTTACAAGCGCATCATTTGTTGCAATGTTCTGAAATCGAATTCCTCCAATGTTAAAGAAGTTTAATAGTTTGGTTTCATCATACCCCTTTACACGAATTTCTCCGCGATCGGTTTTGTTTCTTTTGTCCTTTTCTCCAGTTTTAGTTGAGGTTGCTACTTTGTAGTCTCTCGTTTCATTTGCTGAGATCATACGAGACCTACCCAATCCATTAGGGATAATAGACTCTATTACTGTTACTGTTTGATATTGGTAGACTTGGGCGTTTATATCAAAAGAAAATAAAGCCACAAGTGCTACTACTAAAATAAGTTTTTTCATGGTTGTTTTAATTAAATTAATTTTAGCAAATCTATATAAAATGTATGCCATCCCATTAAAATTTCAGAGTTTTGTAATTAATGAATGGAGTTGTCTATAAATCTACAGGGAGTTGGTATACCGTTAAGGCTGCTGACGGAGTTTTCTATGAATGTAAAATAAAAGGAAAGTTCAGGATTGAAGGTATAAAAAGTACTAACCCAATAGCTGCAGGAGATCATGTAGTATTTGAAGTAGAAACTAAAGGTGATGAAACTCTTGGTATTATCAATAAAATTCAACCTCGAGAGAATTATATTATACGTAAATCTGTAAACCTATCTAAGCAAACGCATATAATTGCAGCTAATGTAGATGTTGCTTTTTTGCTGGTAACCCTAAACAACCCGCCTACATTTACACCTTTTATAGATCGTTTTTTGGTAACGGCAGAAGCCTATTACATAAAAGCAGTGCTACTTTTTAATAAAATTGACACCTACAACGAGGAACAAACTCTTGAGATAAAATACCTAGCAGCTCTATACAGATCTATTGGGTATGAGTGTCTTGATATTTCAGCCAAAACAGGCAAAAACATAGATAAGGTAAAACAAATGATGCAAGGTAAAGTGTCAATGTTTTCTGGACATAGTGGGGTAGGAAAATCTACCTTAGTAAATGCTTTAGAGCCAACACTAGAACTAAAAACAAAGCAAATTTCTACCCAACACATGCAAGGGCAGCATACCACTACCTTTGCAGAAATGTACGACCTCTCCTTTGGGGCGCAAATTATAGACACTCCCGGGATTAAAGGATTTGGAGTTGTTGAGGTAGAAAAACAAGAGCTGGGTAATTATTTTCCTGAGTTCTTTGAACTTAAAGATCAGTGCAAATTCAACAACTGCTTGCATAAACAGGAGCCTAAGTGCGCCATAAAGGACGCCTTAGACAACGATACACTATCATGGTCTCGCTATAAGAGTTATTTGCAAATTTTAGAGGGGGAACAAGAACATTTCAGAAAAGATATTTATAATAAAAAAGAATAATTAGAGCAGCACTCACATTGCCTGAGAGCTCTTACTATTACATTTGTGTATGAGAGTAGTGATACAAAGAGTGAAAGAAGCCTCGGTTAGTGTTCAAGGGGTTAAAATTTCAGAAATACAAAAAGGTTTGCTTATTTTAGTGGGCGTTGAAACTCAAGATACCCAGCAAGATATAGATTGGTTGGTGGCAAAAGTGGCCAAGCTTCGTATTTTTGAAGATCTAGATGGAGCCATGAATGTATCGCTTCAAGATATAGACGCAGATGTTATTGTGGTAAGCCAATTTACACTTCATGCCAGCACTAAAAAAGGCAATCGCCCCTCTTTTATAAAGGCTGCCAAGCCAGAGGTTGCAATACCATTATACCAGGGGTTTGTAGATAGTTTAGAAAAGGAGCTCGACAAGAAAATACAAACAGGACAATTTGGAGCTATGATGGAGGTAGCCCTTATAAATGATGGTCCTGTAACAATCACAATAGATTCAAAAAATAAAGAGTAATGGATATTAAAAACGCACAAAAAGAAGTTGACACCTGGATTAAAACCCATGGAGTTCGTTATTTTAATGAACTTACAAACATGGCACAACTCACAGAGGAAGTAGGAGAGGTAGCCCGCATAATTGCCCGTCGCTATGGAGAACAAAGTGAGAAAGAAAGTGATACAAAAAAAGATCTTGGAGAAGAACTAGCAGATGTTATGTTTGTAGTTTTGTGCCTTGCCAACCAGACAGGCGTAGATTTACAAGATGCCTTTGATAAAAAATTGGATATTAAAACCAAGCGTGATCATGACAGGCATCACAACAATGAAAAACTACACTAATGTTTAAAAAAGTTACAAGCCATAAAGGGTTTTGGAAATCTGTGGCAACACTTACATTGGCCTTTGCTGTTGTGTTCTTTTTTATACAATGGGTTATTGTTGGCTTTAGTGCAGGGTTTTTAAATGTGAGTTTAAGAACGGTTGTTGCACTACTACTAGGTGGTTTTGTCTATGGTTTTTCAATGACCTACGGAAAGTTTTGGGGAAAATTAAAAGAGAAAGCCACTAAAAATAAATGATTGCAAAACTCTCAAAATATAAAGATATACCGCAGGCTTCTATTTTTTTGTCTGGTTCTAAAAGTGAGAGTAATAGACTGTTAATTTTGCAAGCCTTATATCCAGATATTGAGATAGCAAATATTGCCTCTTGTGATGACACTAATGTATTGCAAAAAGCGCTCGCTAGCCAAGAGGATACTCTTAGATATTCATCACGCAGGTACGGCAATGCGTTTTTTAACCGCTTATCTAGCCGCAACAACCCAAAAAGAAATTACCCTTACTGGAAGCCCCTCAATGCTTCAGCGGCCTATAGGTCCTTTGGTAGAAGCTTTAAGGGATATGGGCGCAGCTGTAACGTATACAGCTGCACAAGGGTACCCTCCCCTTAAAATAGCACCTGCCGTGCTCAGTGGTAACGTTACTATAGATGCCAGTGAGAGTAGCCAATATATTTCTGCATTAGTACTTATTGGGCCTTATTTAAAAAAGGGGCTCACCCTTACCCTTATGGGCAACATTACTTCAAAACCCTACATAGACATGACTTTGTCTTTACTCTCTAGTATTGGAGTAGAGAGTACTTTTAAAGGTCAAGATATTAGGATACTGCCTTTAACAAAAAGCAGTAAGGTTAGGATTGCTGTTGAGGGAGATTGGAGTTCGGCATCTTACTTTTATAGTTTAGTTGCGCTGTCAAAAAAACGCTGTGTGCATCTCTCTAGTTTTAAAACAAATAGTTTGCAAGCAGACGCCGCATTGGCTAAGCTTTATGAACCTTTAGGGGTTACAACCACAGCTATAGATTCCCAAACCATAGCCCTTTTAAAAAATGATGCCCCGCTACCCGCCGGCTTTAAGGCAGATTTAACTCCTAGCCCAGATTTGGCTCAAACCATTGCTGTTACTTGTTTTGGTTTAGGGATAGCCTGCCATCTAACAGGATTACATACCCTTAAAATAAAAGAGACAGATAGGCTAGTGGCGCTGCAAAATGAATTGACCAAATTAGGCGCTGTGGTGCACATCACGCAAGATACATTGCTGTTAGAGTCTCACGAGATAGCCTTTGAAAATAGAACGCAAGACATAGAAATAGCTACCTATGATGACCATAGAATGGCTATGGCTTTTGGGGTGTTGGCCGAGTTGTTTTGTGTTACGATCCAGGACCCTATGGTGGTCACAAAGTCATACCCAGCGTTTTATTCTGATTTAAAAAAGATGGGTATAAGCGCAGACTTTTGTTAGGGATATCTAGCCCTAAGGTTTTCATATTCAAAATACTTACAATAATAAATGTCCATTTCCTTGACAAGGCCTATTCTCAGATTGTATATTTGCAGCTTTTGAATTTAAAGCCAATAAAAGCACATGAAGTTATCACATTTTCATTTTGATTTACCACCAGAGTTGTTAGCAGAATATCCAGCCGAAAACAGAGACGAGTCTCGCCTTATGGTTTTGAACAGGAAAGAGCAAACCATCGAGCATAAGATGTTTAAAGATCTTATCGATTATTTTGACCAGGATGATGTTTTGGTCATGAATAACACCAAGGTGTTTCCTGCACGTTTGTATGGTAACAAAGAAAAAACTGGAGCAAGAATAGAAGTATTCTTGCTACGTGAATTAAATCCAGAAACACGCCTTTGGGACGTATTAGTTGATCCAGCACGTAAAATACGTATTGGAAATAAGTTGTATTTTGGCGAAGATGAAACACTAGTTGCAGAGGTTATAGACAATACAACTTCCAGAGGAAGAACACTTCGTTTTTTGTTTGACGGCTCGTATGAAGAATTTAGAAATAAATTAACAGAGCTGGGTGAGACGCCACTACCAAAATATATTAAAAGAGATGTAGAGCCAGAAGATGCAGAAAGATACCAAACTATTTTTGCCAAAGAAGAGGGTGCTGTAGCAGCTCCAACAGCAGGGCTTCACTTCTCTAAGCATTTGTTAAAACGCCTAGAAATTAAAGGGGTTGATTTTGCAGAGGTAACTCTTCATGTTGGTCTTGGAACCTTTAGCGCTGTCGAGGTTGAAGATTTGTCTAAGCACAAAATGGATAGTGAAGAAATGCGCATAGATCAAAGTACTGTTGATGTGATTAACAAAGCTATTGTAGACAAAAGACGTATTTGCGCCATTGGGACAACTGCCATGAGAGCCTTAGAGAGTTCTGTTTCTTCTCAATATACCTTAAATCCATATGCAGGTTGGACAAACAAGTTTGTGTTTCCTCCTCATGATTTTAGTATTGCAAATGCAATGGTAACCAATTTTCATACCCCAAAATCTACACTTTTAATGATGGTATCTGCCTTTGCAGGATACGATTTTACTAAAAGAGCCTATCAAGAAGCTATAAAAGAAAAGTATAATTTCTTCTCATATGGTGATGCGATGTTAATTATCTAACCCCAATGTAGTTTAAAAATAAAAAGCGCTAATGTGTAATGCAGTAGCGCTTTTTGTTTTTCTAGAGTTTTAGTGCTGCTATTTGCTTGAAATGATGTATTTTAGTTCCACTATTTTTTTGATTTGATACATAAACTCAGTTACATATTTGTTTTTCTGTTTGCTGTCTTGCCTATGTGCTCGCAGGAGCCCATTAGCTGGGATTTTAATGTAGACTCCCAGAAAAAAATAATCTCGTTGCCACCTCTAGATCTTGATGCTATTGTGGCAGAAGACGCCCTGAATGATATCTATAAAAATCAACCCTGGCGCTATGGTGTTTCAAGACCCCTAGATATAGACATAGACTCTCAAGGGTCTTGGATAACCCTTCCAAATGAGCAAGGTAGGGTTTGGCTTGTGGGTGTTAGATCTCCAGATGCCGTAAATTTAAGTGTAAATTTTGATGATATTTTTATTCCAAATGGTGCTCGTTTACAACTATTTAATGGAGATAGGACAGACGTTTCACGCACCTATGGCTCACAAGAGAACACTCCTAATGGTAAACTAGGTTCTTGGTTTGTCTCTGGAGATGTGATTTGGATAGAATACTTTGAGCCTGCTGGTGTAGATCAAATCTCTAGATTAAAAATTGGGAGTATTATTCATGGCTATAGGATGGGTAAAGTAACCCAGTTTGTAGCTAAAAACAAAGATTTTAATGATAGTGGGGCTTGCAATTATGATGTAAACTGTCCTATTGGTGATGATTTCGAAAGTCATAAAAATATTATTAAAAAATCGGTTGCACTGCTAACTCTAGGAAACGGGTATTTATGCTCTGCATCTATGCTCAATAACACCGCTGGAGATAAAAAACCTTTTTTATTAACTGCAAATCATTGTCTTCAAAATAGTGATCCTACCTATTGGAGCGTTCGGTTTAACTGGATGAGTCCGTCTCCGGTTTGCGCTCAAGAAGACGCAAGTGTAGACATACAAACAAATTTTACTATTAGTGGGGCAATCCTAAGGGCTAACAATGCACTTAGTGATTTTGCACTAGTAGAGCTCGTGAATCCCGTACCTCCATCCTGGGACATTGTTTTTGCAGGCTGGGACAGAAGTGATACAGCCCCACTTTTTGAGGTGGGTATCCATCATCCTAATGGAGATATCATGAAGATATCCAGAGATGATGATGGCGCTGTAAAAGAAAATGCAAACGGGACACAGGTTTGGCTTATTGGCGGAGTGTCTGTGGGTAGCGGTGATGGTTGGGAGCTTGGAACCACCGAGAGCGGCTCTTCAGGATCTCCATTGTTTAGTGATACAGGAAAAATCATTGGCCAATTGTACGCAGGACAATCAAACTGTATAGGTACAGAAAACAATAACGATTACGATATTTATGGAAGGTTTGGCATCTCTTGGGATGCAGGACAAAACCCCTCCTCAAGGCTTAAAGACTGGCTAGATCCACTTGACACTGGACAAGCCACAACAGCCTCTGTACAAAATATACTTGGGGTGCCAGATAATCTATTAACAGGTGTTTTGGAGATATATCCCAATCCTGCATCAAGCGTTCTTAGGGTAACAAATACAAGATATCCTAACCTTGCTTATAATTTGTATAGTGCAACAGGGCAAAGGGTAATGGGAGGTTCTCTCTCAAACACAGATAACATCATTAATGTTGAGAGTGTGGTTAAAGGTATTTATTTTTTGCAGCTTATTGATGGCAACACCAATCAGCAAATCACTAAAAAAATTAGTATAGATAAGTAGTTTTAATTAAAAGGGTACCTCTACAGTCGTTTCTTTATACCTAAGAAACGATTTTTTTATGCACTAAAGTGGGGTTAAATAATAGTATTTTTGCAAAACAATGGAGCAAACTAAAAAAGACATACGCGCATTATCAAAAGAAGAACTTCGCTCTTTTTTTGAATCTATAGGAGATAAACCCTTTAGAGGCAATCAAGTATACCAGTGGCTTTGGAGTAAAGGGGCACACACCTTTGACCAGATGACAAACCTCTCAAAACAGACCAGAGATCATTTGCAGGCTCATTTTGTGATAAACCACATACAAGTAGATAGTATACAAAGAAGTAAGGACGGCACCATTAAAAATGGTGTAAAGTTGCATGATGGTCTAGTTGTTGAGTCTGTTCTAATACCCACAGGCACAAGAACAACCGCTTGCGTGTCTTCTCAAGTTGGATGTAGTTTGGATTGCAGTTTTTGTGCAACGGCAAGATTAAAACGTATGCGAAATTTAAACCCAGACGAGATCTATGATCAAGTTGTTGCCATTGACAAAGAAAGTAGATTGTATCACAACAGGCCCCTTTCCAATATTGTTTTTATGGGTATGGGTGAGCCTTTGATGAATTATAAAAACGTATTGGCTGCTATAGAAAAAATAACCAGCCCAGAGGGGCTCGGCATGTCACCAAAACGTATTGTGGTTTCCACATCTGGTGTTCCAAAGATGATAATGAAAATGGCAGATGATAACGTAAAATTTAATCTAGCCGTATCCTTACATTCTGCGATTCAAGAGACCCGAGAGAAAATCATGCCTTTTGCAACATCTTTTACCCTAACAGATCTTAAGGAGTCTTTAGAGTATTGGTATGAAAAAACAGCCAAGCAAATAACCTATGAGTATGTTGTTTGGAATGGTATAAATGATCAAAAACAAGATGTAGCCGCCCTTATTACCTTTTGCAGTTATGTACCTTGTAAAGTAAATATCATAGAGTATAACCCCATTGATGGTGGTATGTTTCAACAGGCAGATAACAAAGCCCTTAATCTCTACATAACGATGTTAGAAAAAGCAAGAATTCCTGTTACTGTAAGAAGGAGTAGGGGTAAAGATATAGATGCTGCTTGTGGGCAGCTAGCCAATAAACAATAAAAAAAGAGCGCTAGAAATAGCGCTCTTTTTTATAAAGTTTTTAATTTCTTAGATTACTTTACAAATTTAAAAGACTCTTGTGTACTTCCAATAGATACTTTTGCAATGTAAACTCCGGTGTTAAGACCTGCAAGATTTACTTGAGCATTAGTACTTGTTAAGCTTTGAGAAATTACTTGTTTTCCAGTAATGTCAAAAATTGCAACGCTGCTCATAGCAGTATTTGCTTTTAAATTTAATTGACCATCAGCAACAAACTGTGCAAAACCGTTAAGGTTGTTGTCATTGTTTCCTAAAGTACCTTCATCTCCTGCTTCAATTGCAGCATCTGGTTCAGCTTGGAAAGCATATCCTTTTACAGTAATTTGATCGCTTGATCCTACGTCAGTATCCATACGAACCCAACCATAGTGAGTGTTTCCATTAAATTGGAAAGTGACACCTAAGATTCCGTCTTCTACAAAATCACACCACTGACTGTTTGAATAAGCACAGCCGTAGTAGTTTAGATCTCCACGTACACCAGGTGTAGTATAACCAGAAGCACCATCAATAACGTCCCCGTCTACAAGAACTAGAGGATACTCATATCCACCTGCTGTAAAACCAACCATTGCTCCGCCAGAACTTGGGAATGCTAATGCTGCAGTACCTCCAGCTAGGCCATCAGGGTTTGAGATTTGAACGTTTGCTTGACCAGCTGCCCCAGTGAAATCAATGTCAAACGTATCACCTAATTCTAGAACTATGTCTGGGCTTACATCTGTGTAAGTTACTTGTCCAGAAGCGTCAGCAACTCCTAATACAGCAGCAGATAAAGCTCCGTATTTAGCTAACCTTTTTGCTAATTTTGTTGAAGTATTTTTTTTCATAATAAATAGGATTTTAAGCAAAACTTTCGCAGTTTTACCATGTTAAACTTCCGTAAATATAAATAAGTTTGTCTAGAATTTCTAAATATTACCCAATTTAATGAAAGAAAAGCCCAAAAAAGTAGTATTCGATCCCAAAAAAGTCACAGTTGAAGGTTCCTTAGCTATTTTGGCTTTGGGCGATGTTGGTTTTGATGCCTGGAGAAAAGTTAAGATAGCGCACAATAAATTTAGTAGCGATGAAGAACAATAAAGTACTACTTATAGGTTGGGATGCTGCAGACTGGGATATTATTTGGCCTTTGATTGCCCAAGGTAAAATGCCAGCTTTAAAGAGTTTAATCCAAAGGGGTGTCTACGGAAATATGAGCACCATGAATCCTCCTTATTCTCCTATGCTCTGGACCTCTGTGGTAACAGGTAAAACGCCAGACAAACATGGCGTTTTAGGTTTTATCGAAGTAACTCCAGATGCCAAAACTGTCCGTCCTGTCACAACAACATCAAGAAAAACAAGAGCGCTTTGGAATATTTTTCACAACAAAGGCTTACAGTCAAACCTTGTAGGTTGGTGGCCAAGTTTTCCTGTAGAACCTATAAATGGTACCATCATTTCAGACCGTTTTCAAAAAACTTCAAGAAATCCAAAAAAACAAACTCCAATGAGTGAGTTTGTAATTCATCCTTGGGAAAAAAAAGATGAATTTAAAGACCTGCGTATGTTTCCATTTGAAATAACACAGGCACACCTCTATCCATTTGTACCCAGAGCTCATGATGTAGACCAAGACATGCACAGAGGTTTGGCTGCAATTGCTAGTGTTGTTTCCCAAAACACCTCTGTACACAATGCAGCAACAAAACTTTTAAGGACCTCAGAGTGGGATTTTATGGCCGTGTACTATGATATGATTGATCATTTTTGTCACTCTTTTATGAAATACCATCCACCCAAATTACCAGGGGTAGAAAAAGAAAATTACGATATATTCAAAGAAGCAGTAACTGGGTCTTATATTTTTCAAGATATGATGTTGGAGCGAAAGTTAAAGCTCATTGATAAAGACACGACGGTCATTGTTATGTCTGATCATGGTTTCGAATCTGGAGAAAAAAGAATACTGGAAATGCCAAAAGTTCAGGCTGCTCCCTCACTAGAGCACAGGCAGTTTGGTATGTTTGTAGCTGCAGGGCCTAATATAAAAGAGAACACAAAGGTTTTTGGCATGGGCTTAATTGATGTTGCTCCAACTATTTTACATCATTATGGGCTGCCAATTGGTAAAGATATGGATGGTAAGGTGATTCTAGATATTTTTAAAGAGACCCAAGAGCCTGCCTACATAGAAAGCTGGGATAAAGAACCTGGAGATTTTGGAGATCTTAAGGTTTCAACACAAACAGATGCACTCTCTGACGCCGAGACAATGGAGCAACTTGTAGAGCTTGGGTATGTAGACAAACTTGATGAAAAATTTGAAGTAGCTATAAAAAAGACCAGGATAGATTTAAAACACAACTTAGCTAGAGTTTATTTGGGTAAAAAAGATTTCTCATCATCCAAAAAATTACTGTTAGAGCTATTAGAGGAAACTCCTCCAACAGATTTAGCACCCTTTTACATGAATTTGATAAGCATCGCTGTTTTAGAGAAAGAGTTTGTGTTAGCCAAAGAGTACCTCCAAAAAGTTAAAGACTCAAAAACAGAGATAAATTATAATCTAGATTTAACAGAGTCTTATATTTTGTCTGAGATAGGTAGGCCTAAAGAAGCCCTTGCTATTTTGGATAAAAGTAGTGCTGTAACTGGACAAATTTTATACAAAAAAGCAACACTTAATTTTGTGTTGGGTAATCTAGATACTGCAACAAAGCAGTTAGAGAAAGCCATAGGAAAAGAGCCTGAAAAGGCAACCTACTATACTTTAATGGCAGAAATATTATTGCACAAACAACAGTATGAGGAGGCAGCAGAGTATGCCTTAACAAGTATAGAGATTATCAAGTATTTCCCGAAGGCTCATTTAATACTTGGCCAAGCGCTTGAAAAACTTGGTGATTTAGAAAATGCTAAGGTTGCCTATGAGATGGCAAATTCTTTAAAGCCACAAGAATTTCATAAGGCAAAACAGTCCTTGGATAATATCATAAAAAAAGTAGAATTAGATATCGATTTCACGGCAGAGGTCTCCAATGTATTTCAAGAAAACCAAGTAACCATAGTTTCTGGTTTGCCAAGATCTGGAACCTCACTTATGATGCAAATGCTTGATAAAGGAGGGCTAGATATCCTTCAGGATCAACTCCGGGAGGCAGATATCTCAAACCCTAAAGGATATTATGAGTACAAGCCAGTGATGTCATTGTATAAAGACAATAGTTGGCTCTCAAAGGGTCAAGACAAGGCGGTAAAAGTAGTTGCGCCACTGCTCAAATATTTAGACTCAACCCTTAGGTATAAAATTGTTTTTATGCGAAGAGATTTAAATGAAATCATCCAGTCCCAACAAAAGATGATTGGCAAAAGTGAGCAGGAGTTTCCGGTTACTTTATATAATAAATATCAGAAATTATTAGCCAACGTTACCCTGTGGGATAAAAGTGAGCCTGGAGTAGAGATATTGTACGTTAATTACACAGATGTTCTTGAGAGTCCTGCAATAGAGCTAGCACGTATTGAAAAGTTTTTGGGGATTGCTATTAATAAACAAGAAATGATTAACTGTGTTGATGTTTCTTTGTACAGAAATAGAACTAAGGCAAAAAGATAAAAAGCGCTATTTAAATCAACAACGGATAAGAGTTTATTTCTTCTTCGTTTTTTTTGTTCAATAAGTAAGCTCTTACTATTTACCGTACTTTTGATATACCAATGAAAGCAGTTGCTCAAATAAAACTACCCATAGAAAAAGAGATGGAACTCTTTGAAAAGAAATTTTCAAATTCCATGACCTCAAAAGTTTCGTTGCTCAATAAAATAACCCATTATGTTGTCAATAGAAAGGGAAAGCAAATGCGGCCCATGTTTGTGTTTCTTATCGCTAAGATGATTAATCAAGGTGTTGTTAATGAGAGAACCTACAGAGGCGCTTCTGTTATAGAGCTCATACACACGGCAACACTTGTGCATGATGATGTGGTTGATGATAGTGACAGAAGAAGAGGTTTTTTTTCTATCAATGCCCTTTGGAAAAACAAAATTGCCGTATTAGTGGGTGATTTTTTATTGTCAAAAGGCCTACTACTGTCTATAGATAATGATGATTTTGATTTATTGAAAATCATATCTATTGCAGTGCGTGAAATGAGCGAGGGGGAGCTACTTCAAATAGAAAAAGCAAGAAACTTAAATATAACAGAGGCTATTTACTTTGAAATTATACGTCAAAAAACAGCTACACTCATTGCGGCATGTTGTGCAATGGGAGCAAAATCTGTGTATGCAAGTGAAGAAAATGTAGAACAAATGAGAAGTTTTGGGGAGTTAATTGGTGTTGCATTTCAGATAAAAGATGATTTGTTTGATTATTCAGACCAAGCAATTGGAAAGCCAACGGGTATCGATATTAAAGAGCAAAAAATGACACTTCCTTTAATTTATGCCATTAATAATGCTTCCTCTAAAGACAAAAATTGGCTCATAAACTCAGTAAAAAACCACAACAAAGACAAAAACCGTGTCAAGCAAGTCATAGCATATGTAAAATCTCATGGTGGTCTAGATTATGCCCAGCAGCAAATGAAAGACTACCAGCAAAAAGCAATAGCTATTCTTGACACCTATCCAAGCTCGCAATATAAAGATTCATTAAAGCTTATGGTAAATTATGTTATCGATAGGAAGAAGTAATCCTTGCTTTTTTTATACGTAAATGTGAGGTACATTTTATATATTGACATATCATTTATGTAGTTTTACAAACCGTTGCCATAACTTATGATAAGTCGTTCCACCATAGATACTGTATTTGAAACTGCTCGTGTAGAGGAGGTGATTGGTGATTTTGTGCAGCTCAAAAAATCTGGAAGTAATTTTAAAGGCTTAAGCCCCTTCACAGATGAGAGAAGCCCAAGTTTTATGGTGTCCCCTGTCAAGCAAATCTGGAAAGATTTCTCTAGCGGCAAGGGTGGCAATGCCGTTACTTTTTTAATGGAGCATGAGCACTTTACCTATCCAGAGGCTATTAAATACCTTGCAAAAAAGTATGGTATTGAAATAGAAGAAATTGCCCAAACAGATGAGCAAAAACAACAAGCAGATGCTCGTGAGAGCCTTTATTTGGTTAATGAGTATGCTACAGGCTATTTTCATAACAACCTACTAAAAACAGAACCAGGTAAGGCCATTGGGCTTTCTTATTTCAAAGAACGTGGTTTTACACAACAAACAATAGAGAAATTTAAACTAGGATACTCTTTAGATGGCTGGTCTGCCTTTACAGATCAAGCAATCAAAAAGGGTTATAAGCTAGAATTTTTAGAACAAACAGGTTTGTCTATTGTAAAACAAGAAAAACAGTTTGACCGCTTTAAGGGACGTGTAATGTTTCCTATTTTAAGTATGAGTGGTCGTACCCTGGGTTTTGGGGGTAGAATTTTAACAAGTGATAAAAAAGCAGCTAAGTACTTAAACTCTCCAGAGAGTGATGTGTATCACAAGAGTAAGGTGTTGTATGGTATTTATAATGCCAAGCAGAGTATTGCTAAAGAAGATAACTGTTATCTAGTTGAAGGTTATACAGATGTGATACAGTTTGCCCAGCGTGGTATTTCTAATGTGGTTTCCTCCTCAGGTACCGCCTTAACACCAGAGCAAATACGATTGGTTAATAGGCTCACCCAAAACATTACTGTCTTGTTTGATGGAGATGCAGCTGGTTTAAGAGCTTCTATAAGGGGGGTTGATCTTATTCTAGAACAAGGTATGAATGTTAAGATTTGCACCTTTCCAGAGGGTGAAGATCCAGACAGTTTTGCAAAAAACAATACCCTAGATGTATTGCAGAGCTACCTTTTAGAAAATGCAAAAGATTTTATTTCTTTCAAGGCATCTTTACTAGTCAAAGAGGCGAATAATGATCCTATTAAAAAAGCAGATACTATTAGAGACATGGTGGTAAGTATCTCTAAAATTCCAGATACTATAAAACGGGAAGTATACATCAAAGAGTGTGCACGTATCATGGATATTAGCGAGCAAGTACTGTTTAATACCCTGGCACAGATACTGCAAAAAGAAGCCAAAGATGTTTCCAAAAAAGCGGCACCCACTCAACAAGCTTTTAATGTCATTACACCCAAAAGCCAGCCCACAACAAAGATTGATGAGCTTTTTGAATTAGAGCGTAAAATCATAGAAATACTCTTACTCTATGGCAACTCTAAGGAAGATTTTGAAGATCTTATATTAGAGGCAAATGAGAAGGGAGAAATTTCATTTAAACCAGAAATTAGCTCAAGTAAGGTGTTTGAAAAAATTTATCTAGACCTTCAAGATGATGAAATTGAGTTTACAAATGCAACATTTAAGGCCTTGTATACAGAAATTATCACACAATTTAATCAAGGAAAAGACTTTCAAGTAGATACCTTTATAAATGAACTAGAGACAGAAACAGCTAGTTTGGTGTCAGATATTTTAATGGATGATGAGAGGCATGCCTTGCATGACTGGGAGCGTATGGAGATTTACGTAAAAGGAAAAGATAGTGGTGTGTCTCAAATAGTAAGTGAAACCATACTTAATCTGCGCAGGTTTTTAATTAGCTTAAAAATTAAGGATCTTATTGATTCGCCAGTTGAAAACGGATCTTACAGTGATAGAACTGTACTTGAGACAGTAAAGGATTATAACACACTGCACAGTATCTTGTCAGAAAAATTAAGAAGGGTGGTGTAGCTTATCCGAACTGAAACATTCTAGACTGATGTATTAAATCTGCTAGGTTGTCTACTTTCAATTTTTTCAGTAATCTAGTTTTGTAGGTGCTTACTGTTTTTTCGTTAATATCTAGCGCGTTGGCAATGTCTTTATTTCTTTTACCACTACTGAGCAGATTAAGTACTTCAATCTCTCTTGAAGATAGTTTTTTATAACGGCTAATGGCATTACTCTCTCCTACGTTTCTACTTGTAAATGTAGATGTTAACTCTTCATTCAAGAAAATACCTCCTTTTGCAATGTGCTTCATTGCTTTTACAAAGGTTTTGGTGGTCGCTGTTTTTGGAACATATCCTGCTGCACCAGATTTTATGGCACGAAGTGCATAAATTTCTTCTGGGTGTGTGGAGAATATAAGCACACGCATTTTAGGGAATTCTGTTTTTATGTTACGAAGTGCATTAATACCGTTTATTTGAGGAATGTCAATCTCCATGACAAGAATATCTGGAGTGCTTTCTCTTAGGCTTGTGTATAAGTCTTCAGCATTTCCAGCTTTACCAATAATAGCAAACTTTTTATTGTTTTTAAGCATGCACATAATACCTTTTCTGGTAACAGGATGATTATCGGCGATAAATACAGTTTTCATTTTTTTAGGTTGGTTTGCAATTTATGCAGTCTAAAACAAATATAATAATGCTTTATCGAAAAGCAAGGAAGTTTTGTAATACTTTTACTACAATTTATAAACCACTGCTAATAATTATAATGCCCTTTTTTTAAATAATGAGAAATATGAATTAAAATTTAAATAAAATTCATGGGTATTTTGCAAATTGGTATTGGGTTCATTTTGTGCTTGTTAGCCTTGTTAAGGCGCGTATATATTTTAAAAACTTCTTTTTCTCTAGTATTAAATTCACTATCGGTTTTGCCCAATTCTTGCATTTTCATGGCCCATTCTAATTCATCATAACTAGCCCCAATTTGCTCTTGATCTGTGCGGCTGTCTCCAAAGAGGCCGTCTGTTGGAGCTGCCTCTAGAATTTGGGTGGATACCTTGATGTGTTTTGCTATGGTATATACTTGACTTTTAAGTAAATCTGCTATAGGGCTAAGATCTACCCCGCCATCTCCATATTTGGTATAAAACCCAACACCAAAATCTTCAACTTTGTTTCCAGTGCCAGCCACTAAATATTTGTGTAACCCAGCAAAATAGTAAAGGGTCGTCATTCTAAGTCTCGCCCTTGTGTTGGCCAGAGATACTTGCAGGGTGTCTCTACCTTTAGTCTCTGGTACTTGTGCTTTAAAACCTTCAAACAACTCTGTGAGATCTACTTGTGTGTTTGTAACATCGGGAAATTGGTTTTTTAATTGGACAATATGCTCCTTAGCTCTTGTTACTTGGCCTTTGGCTTGGTGGATTGGCATCTCTACACACATTGTTTTAAGCCCTGTCATGGCGCACAGTGTTGAGGTTACAGCGCTGTCTACTCCGCCGCTAACACCAACTACAAATCCATCCATTTTTGATTCTTGGGCATAATGCTTAAGCCATCCTACGATATGAGCTGTTACTTTTTCTGCCTGCATAGTGTTATTTTTAAAGCGATGAATTATTTTTGAACTATTAAAATATTTTAAAATTTCTGAGGTAGTTAAGGAACTACAATCATTGTTAAAATTGTATTTTTACAATTTAAAATACAAATAGTTTACCTTTTTTGTAAAATTAATAAAAAGGAATTTCGTTCTATAGCTTAGCACCTTTAATTTTATGCTAAAATTTATTTTATTTTTATTGGCTTTATCTCTCTTTGGTTGTGACAATTCAAGGGAGCTAGAAAATGACATCTCGAAAATACCTATTGAGGTATCTGTGATACGATTTGATAAAGAGTTTGCCAGTGCGTCCATTGGATCTCTAGGGTCTTTAAAAGAAAAATTTCCTATGTTTTTCTCAAAAAGAATTCCAGATAGTATATGGATAGCTCGTATGCAAAGCCCATTGCATCAAGAAATGGCCGATGAAATTTTAAAAATATTTCCTGACCAGACAACTCTGGTACATAAATTAGGGCCTTTGTTTCAGCACATAAAGTATTATTTCCCTCGCTTTAGGGCACCCACTACTGTTACTTTAATAAACGATGTTGATTATCAAAACAGAGTTATTGTTGCCTCTGACACCCTGCTACTGTTGTCTTTAGATAATTATCTTGGCGCAGATCACCGCTACTACTCAGACATTAAAAGATACATAGTCAAAGACTTAAAAGCTTCCCAAATAGAATCTGATGTTGCTAAGTCATATGCTCAAAAATTTATCTCTCCACCAACAGTAAATACTTTTTTGGAACAAATGATTTATTTTGGTAAACAACTCTATTTACAAGAATTATGGTTGCCCAGTATTAGTGATGCCTCTAACATTGGATACACAGAAAAACAATGGCAATGGGCTGAGGATAATCAGGTAGAAATGTGGCGTTATTTTATAGAAAAAGAACTTTTATTTAGTACAGATCCTGGTCTTACCCCTAGGTTTATTTCAAATGCTCCTTTTTCAAAGTTTTACTTGGAGCTTGATAATGAATCCTCTCCGATGGTAGGGCGCTATTTAGGTTGGAAAATAGTACGTTCTTTTATGAAAAATAATGATATTACTCCACAACAATTATTAGTCTTCGATGCAGAAGCTCTCTTTAAAAAATCCAAATACAAACCAAAGAAATAATGGCAGTTTCAAACAAATCACAAATTATCGTTGATGTTTCACTAGACGAGAACAAGGTCCCAGAAAAATTACACTGGAGCGCAAAAGATGGTGGTGTAGAAAATCAAGAGGCAAAAGCCATGCTACTCTCTGTATGGGATCCAAAGGCCAAAGAGTCTATGCGCATCGATTTATGGACCAAGGACATGCCTTTGGATGAGATGAAAATATTTTTTCATCAAACATTAAGCGCCATGGCAGACACATTTAATCGCGCTACAAATGATGAGAAAATGACTGCTACAATGAAAGACTTTTGCGATTATTTTGCTGAAAAATTAGATTTGAAAAAAAAATAGTTCCAGTATTGGAACCTCTCTATGAAACTTATTTTTGTTTATAATGTAAGCGCTACAAAAGCGGGCTGGTTACTAGCTAGTGCACATAAGTTTTTTAGCCCAAATACCTACAAGTGTGATTTGTGTAACCTAACTTTTGGTGTTTTTTCTGAAAATAAAAAATGGAAAGCCTTCAGGAAATCTTCAAATCTGGAAATGGTTTTTCTTCACAAAGATCAATTTTTAAAACAGTACAAATCTAAGTGGTTGCCAAAGTATAATTTTCCTGTAATTCTCTCTCAAGACCAAGATATGCTTGAAATATTTCTAAGTAGTGTTGATATTGAAAAGATTAAAGATGCTGAAGTTTTGATTGATGCAGTCCAGTCAAGACTGTGATGGCCCTGAAAAGACTCAGGAAACAGTTTTAAAGAGCATCTTTTACCTCTTGATTGATCACCTCAATGTTCTTTATAACAGCCTCTTTACCATATTTTTTGCTAGATGAGGTGATAAAGTATACAGGCATTTCTTCCCAGCTTTCTAACATTTTTTTGATGTAGGCTTCCACGTTTCTTGTTAGTGCATTTGGTTTTAATTTATCTGCTTTGGTGAAGATAATTTGAAACGGAATATTTGCCTCCCCAAGATAGTGCATAAAGTCTATATCAACTGGTTGTGGTTCGTGTCTGCAATCTATCAAGACAAAGGCAAGTACTAGTTGTTTGCGCTGCTCAAAATAATCTGTAATAAATTTCTGAAATGTCTTTTTTGCTTTTTTAGAAACCCGTGCATACCCATATCCAGGTAAATCAACTAGATACCAACTTTTGTTAATGATGAAATGATTTATTAGTTGAGTTTTTCCGGGTCTGCCAGAGGTTTTGGCAAGGTTTTTTTTGTCAACTAGCATGTTGATTAAGGATGATTTTCCCACGTTAGAGCGTCCTATAAAAGCATACTCAGGCAGGCGTTCTTTTGGACATTTTGCCACATCGCTATTGCTCATTACAAACTCCGCAGATTTTATTTTCATGGTGTATGTATTACCGGTGTATGAAAGATGTTTTTTTGAAGGGTACTAAAGAGCGCGCTTTTCTAGCCAGGCTATCAAGATTTCATTAAATGTGTCTGGGTGTTCCATCATGGCAGCATGGCCACATTTTTTAATCCAAAACAGGTCACTATTTGGAAGCTTTTCATGAAACTCTGTACCAACCTCTGGTGGTGTTACAGCGTCGTTTTCACCCCAAATAATGCATGTAGGTGTGTTCATCTTGGGAAGATCCTTGCCCATATTGTGACGTATTGCACTTTTTGCAATTGCTAACGTGCGTATGAGTTTTACCCTGTCGTTTACAGTTTCAAAAACCTCATCAACTAATTCTGGGGTCGCAATTGCTGGGTCGTAGAAAACATTTTCAGTTTTTGTTTTAATGTAGTTTCTGTCACCTCGTTTTGGGTAGCTTTCTCCCATTGCGCTTTCGTAAAGGCCACTACTTCCTGTTAATACAAGTGCTTTTACATTTTTTGGATATTGCTTTGTGTAAAGCAGTCCAATGTGTCCTCCAAGAGAATTTCCAAGTAAAATAACCTTGTCAAGCTTTTTATGAGTAATAAATTCTTTGAGATATTTTGCAAAAGAATTTACATTGGTTTTAAGCAGTGGAAGCTCAAATAAAGGCAATTCTGGTATGATAACTTTATATCCTTTCTCTGGAAAAAATTGTGCTACATTATCAAAATTACTTAGACCTCCCATAAGCCCATGGAGTATGATCATTGGGGTTCCTTCCCCAATTTCTAAATACTTAAATTTTCCTTCTTCTTTTAGTTGATGCGTCATTAAATTTATAGCTTACAAAAACAAAAATACACTTTTTTTATTCAATGATGCATTGGTGTTGATTAAGTATAAATCTTCTTGTGTTTTTGCATTTTACTTGTTAAAACCCCACAATCAGTTTGTTTTAAATGTATTGATTTTCAGTCTTTTGTCTTCAAAACACTTCTCTTTTGTCTAAAACTTATTAACAATGTGGTAAATTGTGGGAAAAAGTGGGAAATACTCTTTATATTTGACTCTTATCTTAGAAATTATATTTCAGATCAAATAAAGTAAATGCTCAATTTAATAGGAACATACGAGTGCAAAGCAGATGTAAAAGGAAGGCTAATGATGCCTGCTTCTTTGAAGAAGCAATTGATTCCTGTGATGTCTAATGGCTTTGTGATTAAGCGTGCTGTTTTTCAGCCTTGTCTGGAGATTTACCCTATGGATCAATGGAATGATTTGATGGAAAAAATTAGCAAACTCAATCGGTTTAATCGTAAAAATGTAGATTTTATACGCCGTTTTACTGCGGGTGTAAAGACCGTTGAGATGGACACTGCAGGAAGATTAAACGTTCCTAAGGATTTGGCTTTATTTGCAGGTATCACAAAAGATGTGGTGCTTTCTTCAGCCATAAATATTGTGGAGCTATGGGATAAAGGGGCGTACGAAAAGGCTATTAATGACGCTGCTAACGATTTTGCTGACCTGGCAGAAGACGTTATGGGTGATACTACAATAGCCGATGGAATATCATAACCCTGTTTTATTGCATCCAACCGTAGACGGATTAGATATAAAACCAGATGGAGTCTATGTGGATGTTACTTTCGGGGGTGGTGGTCATGCAAAAGAGATATTAAATAGACTTTCTGACAAAGGTACCCTTATTGCTTTTGATCAAGACACAGATGCTTTGGCAAACACGATAGAAGATCCAAGATTTATTTTGGTTAACGAAAACTTTAGATTTTTAAAGCGGTTTTTACGCTTTCACGGAATAAAGCAGGTAGACGGTATTTTGGGAGATTTTGGTGTTTCTTCTCATCAATTTGATGTTGCCGAGCGTGGTTTTTCTACGCGTTTTGAAGCAGATTTAGACATGCGCATGAATCAACAATCTGCTTTTTCTGCCTTTGATGTGGTAAACAATTATGAACAGGCGCATTTGAGAAGTGTTTTGTTTCAATACGGTGAGCTGAGAGCTGCAGCAGGAATGGCAAGAATAATTTGTGAGGTAAGAAAAGAGAAAGAGATTAAGACAAGTGATCAACTCAAGAATGCATTAAGTAGATTTTTGCCCAAGCATAGAGAAAATAAAATCCTTGCTCAGATATACCAAGCCATAAGGATTGAGGTAAACCAGGAGTTGGAGGTTTTAAAAGAGTTTTTACAACAAACCATAGAGGTATTAAAACCTGGCGGAAGGCTTAGTTTAATAAGTTATCATAGTTTGGAGGATAGACTAGTGAAGCGCTTTATGCGTAACGGTATGTTTGAAGGGGAGCCAGAAAAAGATGTTTTTGGAAGGGTTGAAGTTCCTCTAAAGCCTGTCGGAAAATTCATAATACCTACAGACCTAGAAATAAGAACAAATAATAGAGCTAGAAGTGCAAAACTTAGAGTAGCTCAAAAACTATAAAATTAACTAGTACACTACCCCATTGGTATTGCTGGTGTTAGATACATGAAAGAAAATTTATACAATATTGTAAAAGGGAGGTTTCTAGTAAGTGATGATACATTCAAGAACTGGAGGTTTGTTGTTTTTTTAAGCATTCTAGCTTTGATAATGATTGGAAGTAGTCATACCGCAGACAAAAAGGTGCACCGTATCGCAAAACTAAGCAATGAGGCTAAAGAATTAAAGAGTGAGTATCTAGATGTTAGAAAACAACTCACTCAAACTAAAATGGAAAGTAAGTTAACGGCTGTAATGTCAAAAACTGGTTTACAAACCAGTACGATACCACCCCAAAAAATAATCATCACTAAAAAACAGTAGCGCGGTGTCAAATAATCAGAAGAACATATTAAACCGCTTATCTTTTGTAGCTGGAGGTATGTTTCTCTTTGCGCTACTTATTGTTTTTAAACTAATTAATATTCAGTTTGTAGAGGGAGATGTGTATCGTGATTTGGCAGCCCAAGATGCTACCAAAAATGTTGTAATACCTGCCAATAGAGGGAATATATATGCAGATGATGGTAGTCTTTTGGCAAGCTCGGTAGCAAAGTATGATATTAGGTTTGATACACAAACAGTTACTAAAAAAGATTTTGACGAAAATTTAGTGCCGCTCTCTCAGGGGCTAAGCGATATGTTTGGTAATCCCACTTCTTATTATCAAAACCTATTGCGCACCGCAAGGTCGAATAAAAATAGGTTTTTATTAATTGCAAAAAAGCTAGGATACTCAGATTATATTAAAGTTAAAAACATGCCTTTGTTAAAAAAAGGGGCCAACAGAGGTGGGCTTATTGTAATACCAGATACCGTTCGAGAACATCCAATGGGTAAAATTGCAGAACGTCTAGTGGGTAATCAAGATAGAAAAACTCCGGGTTATTATGCTGTTGGACTAGAGGGCGCTTATCATAGGCAGCTTAGCGGTAAAGACGGCAGACGTTTAAAGCAAAAGATTTCAAAAGGGAGATGGAAGCCTGTCTATGATGAAAATGAAATAGAGCCACAAGATGGGTATGATGTAATATCAACCATTAACATAAACATACAAGATATTGCCCATCACGCTCTGTTAAAACAACTAGAAGAATATCAGGCAGATCACGGAAGTGTCATTGTTATGGAAGTTGCAACGGGCGAAATTAAGGCAGTTGCAAATTTAGGAAAGAGCAAAAATGGAGGTTATTACGAGCGCCTTAATTATGCAGTTGGAGAGTCTAGTGAGCCAGGATCAACCTTTAAAACAATTGCAATGGCTGTTGCCTTAGAACACAAGGTCTTGGATACCGCAACCCTTGTTGATACACAAAAAGGTAAGGTGCGAATGTATGGCCGCACTATTTCAGACTCAAAAAGAGGTGGCTACGGTGAGATATCTACGGCAAAAGCTTTTGAAGTTTCATCAAATATTGGTTTTGCAAGAATGATTGATGGAGCTTACAAAGACGATCCAAAAAAATTCACAGACCAAATAAAAAAATGGAAGCTAGATCAAAAAATAGGCATTCCAATTCTAGGAGAGGGTGTGCCTGTAATTCCTGAGGTGGGAGATGCCCTTTGGAGTAAAAATGCATTGCCGTCTATTTCTTATGGGTATAATTTAAAGATGACACCACTACAAATTTTAACCTTTTACAATGCCATTGCAAATAACGGCACTATGGTTAGGCCCAGATTTGTAAAAGAAATTCGTTCCTGGAAAAAGCAAATAGAAGTTTTTAATACAGAGGTTATTATAGCTAAAATAGCTTCCCAGGCTACCATTGGTAAAATGCAAGAGATGTTAAAAAACATTGTGGTACGAGGTACTGGTAAAAGCCTGTATTCCAAAAACTTTTCAATGGCAGGAAAAACAGGTACTGCAAGGATAGACTACGCAAACCTTGACACTTGGTTGAAAGATAAAAAATATGTGTCCTCGTTTGCTGGTTACTTTCCAGCAGAACAGCCTAAATATTCTTGCATTGTGGTGATACATAAACCATCTGCAGATAAAGGCTACTACGGAGCAGATGTTACAGGGCCAGTTTTTAAACGTATTGCCCAGAAAATATATACAGATAGCCCACTAAAGGCAGAAATTGCCGCCAAAGATTTATTAGATGTGGTTACTCAAAGAGATTTTGATGGCTACTATAAAAACACCCAACAAGATGCCGCTACCATGCCAAATGTAAAGGGGATGCCTGCTATGGATGCTATCGCACTACTAGAAAATTTAGGACTTGTGGTGCAATTAAAAGGCAGTGGAAGGGTACAGCGCCAGTCGCTAACAATAGGGGCTAAAATTAAAGAAGGTCAAGAAATTATACTCAATTTATCGTGATAACATTAAAAGACATATTGTATAGAGTTTCCCTTGAAAAAGTAGTGGGAAATACCGCCTTGGCTTTTCGTGAGTTACAGTTTGATAGCCGTAAAGTTGGACTAGACGATGTTTTTGTTGCCATAAAGGGTATCCAAAGCGATGGTCATCAATTTATTAAAAAAGCTATTGATCAAGGCGCTTTGGCTGTGGTGTGTCAGCAAATGCCAAAAGAGATTATAAATGGCATTACCTACTTGCAGGTACAAGACACCCAACAAGCATTGGCTATCATGGCATCTCACTTTTATGGAAACCCCTCTGAGGAGCTACAATTGGTAGGAGTAACGGGAACCAATGGTAAAACCACCATTGCAACACTTTTATATACTCTTTTTACATCTGCAGGGTATAAAGTGGGTCTTCTATCCACAATTAAGGTGATTATTGGCCCTATAGAACATCTAGCCACCCATACAACCCCAGATAGCTTAGCAATAAATAAGTATTTACGCCAAATGGTAGACAAGGGAGTATCCTATTGTTTTATGGAGGTAAGCTCTCATGGTATTGATCAAAAAAGAACAGAAGGCTTGCATTTTGTTGGAGGTATTTTCACAAATTTATCTCATGATCATTTAGACTATCATTCCAGTTTTAAGCAATACCGTGATGTTAAAAAATTATTCTTTGACTCCTTGCCTAAAACTGCCTTTGCTTTAACAAACGCAGACGATAAAAATGGCCCTGTAATGCTACAAAACACAAAGGCTAGAAAGTATACCTACGCTTTAAAAACGATTGCAGATTATAAAGCTCAAATCTTAGAAAATCAATTGCAAGGATTGCTTTTAAAGATTAACAATCAGGAATTGTGGGTCAAGCTTATCGGAAATTTTAACGCCTATAACCTGTTAGCCATTTATGCTACTGCAGAACAATTGGGCCTTGAAGAATTTGATATTTTACAGATATTAAGCACCCTAGAGAGTGTGGATGGAAGGTTTCAATACCTAATCTCTGAGGGTAAAATAACAGCAATTATTGATTACGCTCATACACCAGATGCGCTAAAAAACGTGCTAGATACCATAAATACTATAAGATCAGGTAACGAACAACTTATTACCGTAGTGGGTTGTGGCGGAGACAGAGATGTTGAAAAAAGACCAAAAATGGGTGCTATTGCTGCCCAGTTAAGTACCAAAGTGATTTTTACAAGTGATAACCCACGCTCAGAAAATCCAGATTCAATCATACAACAAATTGAAGCAGGTGTACCACCACAGCATTATAAAAAAACAATAGCCATTACAGACAGAAAACAGGCTATAAAGACAGCATGCCAAATGGCAAATGAGCATGATATTATACTTGTGGCTGGAAAGGGCCATGAGACCTATCAAGAAATTCAAGGGGTGCGCAGTGAGTTTGATGATCGTAAAACGATAAGTGAATTATTAATCGCCCTAAATAAATAAAGCTATGTTATATTATTTGTTTGATTTTTTAGATAAAACCTATGATTTGCCTGGAGCTGGATTGTTTCAGTTTATCACCTTTAGAGCGGCACTGGCCGTTATTACCTCTTTGCTAATAGCAACGGTTTGGGGAAAGAAAATTATCAAGATTTTACAAGATAAACAAATGGGTGAAACCATTAGAGATCTTGGCTTGCAGGGGCAGTCAGAAAAGGCAGGAACTCCAACTATGGGTGGCTTGATTATTATTTTAGCCACGCTTGTTCCTGTGGTATTGTTTGCTAAGCTGGATAACATTTATGTGATTTTGTTACTTGTAACTACTCTTTGGATGGGAGCCATAGGCTTTTTAGATGATTATCTAAAAAAGTTTAAAAATGACAAGGATGGTTTGCCAGGAAAATTTAAAGTAATCGGCCAAGTTGGGCTTGGTGTCATTGTAGGGGCAACGATGTTTTTTCATAGCGATATTACTGTTAAAACAGAAAAGTTAGATCCTATTACGGGTCAAGAAATGGTAAACACTACAGGTGTAAAAACATTTAACGATGCAGAGAAAACCCTATTAACTACCATGCCTTTTGTAAGTGGTAATGAGATTAACTATGAGAAATTAGTAACCTGGGCAGGAGATGGGTACGCATCATACGCATGGTTGATATTTATACCTATTGTAATTTTTATTATCACCGCAGTTTCTAATGGAGCCAATCTCACCGACGGTATCGATGGTCTTGCTGCTGGAACCTCTGCTATTATAGCGGTTACCTTAGCCATTTTTGCTTGGGTGAGTGGTAATGTAATTTTCTCAGACTACCTCAATATTATGTATATCCCAAATACGGGAGAGCTCACTATTTTTATTATGGCTTTTGTTGGGGCTCTTATAGGTTTTTTATGGTACAATGCATATCCAGCACAAGTGTTTATGGGTGATACAGGGAGTTTAACCATTGGTGGTATAATCGCTGTTATTGCAATTGCAATAAGAAAAGAATGGTTGATTCCAATACTATGCGGTATTTTTTTGATGGAAAACCTTTCGGTTGTATTGCAGGTAGGATGGTTTAAATACACTAAAAAGAAATTTGGAGCAGGAAGGCGCATTTTTAAAATGTCTCCCCTGCACCATCATTACCAAAAAGGTGGTTTTCATGAAAGTAAGATTGTGACTCGTTTTTGGATTGTTGGAATTTTCTTAGCAGTATTAACCATAGTGACATTAAAAATTAGATAATAAATCAAAAGTAGCCTTAAGGGGTTTAAGCGAAGTATTAAAAATGAGACAGAAACTAGTCATATTAGGTGGAGGAGAAAGTGGTGTTGGTACTGCTATTTTAGGTCAGCAAAAAGGCTATGATGTTTTTGTGAGTGACTATGGAGCCATTAAAGACAACTATGCCAAAGTGCTATCAAATAATCAAATTAGTTGGGAAGACAAAGGACACACGGTTTCTAAAATTATCCCTGCAGATATAGTGGTAAAAAGCCCTGGTATCCCAGATGTCGGCCCCAATAATACATAGTATTAAACAGGCTGGTGTAAAGGTGATTTCAGAAATAGAATTTGCGACACAGTTTACAAATGCAACTATTGTTGCAATAACTGGCAGCAATGGTAAAACCTCTACGGCAAGTTTAACCTATGCGCTGCTTAAGGATGATCTAAATGTGGCCCTTGGAGGAAATATTGGAGACAGCTTTGCGGCACAGGTTGCGTCACCAGGCTATGAAAATTTTGTATTGGAGCTAAGTAGTTTCCAGCTAGATGGTATTGAAAAATTTGCGCCACATATTGCGGTTTTAACAAACCTGAGTCCAGATCATCTTGATAGGTATGAGAATTCATATCAAAAATATATAGCCTCAAAATTTAGAATAACGATGAATCAAAAAGCGTCAGACTATTTTATCTACGATGCAGATGACGATCAAATAAATAAATGGCTAGCAAGCCATGAAATCAAAGCCATAAAATTACCCTTCTCGCTCACACAAAAACTAGAGCAAGGAGCTTATATAAAAGAAAAGAAAATAATAATAACCATACATAATACCCAATTCACTATGCCAATTGCAACGTTAGGACTTCAAGGTAAGCACAATATCAAAAATGCCATGGCTGCAAGTACTGTAGCAACGCTATTAAAAATCAGAAAGGCAACCATAAGGGAGTCTTTAGAGAGTTTTCAAGGGGTAGAACATCGCCTTGAAAATGTATTAAAAATTAATAATGTGATGTATATCAATGATAGTAAAGCTACCAATGTTAATGCAACATTCTACGCCTTAGATAGCGTAAAAACTCCAACGGTTTGGATTGTTGGCGGCGTAGATAAAGGCAATGATTACAGTGAGCTTTTGCCACTTGTAAATGAAAAAGTAAAGGCTATTATCTGTTTGGGTGTAGATAATGAGAAAATCAAATCTTTGTTTGGCAATGTGGTAGATTTACTAGTAGAGACTGCTGGTATGCAAGAGGCTGTAAAAGTAGCCTATAAACTAGCCGACAGAAATGACACTGTTTTACTAAGTCCAGCATGTGCTAGTTTCGATTTGTTTAAGAATTATGAAGACAGAGGCAGGCAATTTAAAGAAGCTGTGAGACATCTTTAATAGGCAGTTATTACTACTTGAATACATAAAATTTATATAAAAAAGTGAAGTCAATATTTAAAAACATACAAGGAGATAGTGTTATTTGGGCCATTATTGGTGTGTTGGCTATATTTTCTTTTTTACCTGTGTATAGCGCAAGTAGTAATCTAGCTTACCTGTATGGCGATGGAAACACTTTTAAGTTTTTAGCAAAGCATTTTGCGCACTTGGTACTTGGTTTTGGGATCTTGTATGGGGTTCACAAAATACCATACCATTATTTTAGAGGTCTTTCTATGATTGCTCTGCCTATTGTTGTTGTACTGTTACTTATAACGATGGCCCAAGGCACTACTATTGGTGGTGCTAATGCCAGTAGATGGATACGGGTGCCATTGGTTGGTGTTACATTTCAAACCTCTACTCTAGCCGCAGTTGTTTTAATGACCTATGTGGCTAGATATCTCTCTACAATAGAAAGTAAGCTTGTTAGCTTTAAAGAAACATTATTGCCTTTGTGGTTGCCTGTTTTTTTAATACTGGGGTTAATCTTGCCAGCAAATTTTTCTACTGCAGCGATTATTTTTGCTATGGTTGTTTTATTGGTTTTTATTGGTGGGTATCCTCTTCGATATTTGGCAATTATTTTAACTACAGGGTTGCTTTTGTTAAGTTTATTTGTGATGTCGGCAAAAGCATTTCCGGATGTGTTTCCAAATAGGGTAGATACCTGGATTAGCAGGGTTGTTAGTTTTGTGGATAAGACAGACAAAGATGCAGATTACCAAATAATTAAAGCAAAAACAGCCATTGCCTCAGGCGGTATTACTGGTTTGGGCCCAGGAAAAAGTGTGCAAAAAAACTTTTTACCACAATCTTCCTCAGATTTTATCTATGCCATTATTGTTGAAGAATTTGGCCTATTAGGCGCCCTAGTTGTCATGGTAGTATACTTGTTATTGCTATTTAGGCTGGTTGTTGTAGCGCATAAATCTAGTGCTATGTTCTCAAAATTACTGGTCATTGGTGTTGGGCTTCCTGTTGTATTTCAAGCACTTGTTAATATGGCAGTTGCCGTAGAGTTGTTTCCCGTAACTGGGCAAACATTGCCACTTATAAGTAGTGGAGGAACTAGTATTTGGATGACATGTTTGGCCCTTGGAATGGTGTTGAGTGTGAGTGCAAAAAGAGAAGTAGAAAAAAATGAAGAGCAAGCTATGGAAAACCCCCTTGATATATTGAGTCAAACCTTATAAATAGAAATAGTATTAACACACAAAAAACATATAAATTTATTATCTCTGGTGGAGGCACGGGAGGCCATATCTATCCAGCTATTGCCATCGCTGATGAATTAAAACGTCGTTTTCCTAGGGCAATGTTTTTATTTGTTGGGGCCAAAGATAGGATGGAAATGCAAAAAATCCCTCAAGCTGGATATACGATCAAGGGTCTCTGGATTGCAGGGCTACAACGCTCATTAAGTCTCAAAAACGTACTATTCCCTTTTAAATTAATTTCTAGTTTATGGACTTCAAGAAAAATAATTAAATCCTTTAACCCAGATGTTGCCATTGGTACTGGAGGTTATGCAAGTGCGCCTTTATTGAAAATAGCTTCTAGGCAAGGAGTTCCTTGTTTAATCCAGGAGCAAAATAGCCATGCAGGAATTACCAACAAATGGTTGGCGAGCCATGTGCAGTCTATATGTACCGCCTACGATGGTATGGATCGATTTTTTCCGGCCAGTAAAATAATGTTAACTGGAAACCCTGTACGTAAAGACTTGTTAAGTGTTCAAAGCAATAGACTTCAGGGGCTGTCATTTTTTAATTTGCGTGCTACATTAAAAACAATATTGGTATTAGGTGGGTCTTTGGGCGCCAAAAAAATCAACGAATTAATTGATGCCCATTTGCCTTATTTTAAAAAGCATGAGATCCAGGTTTTATGGCAATGTGGAAAAATATATGCACCAACCTATCAAGATAGAACACAGGATACTATTCAGGTTCATCCCTATATAAACCGCATGGATTTGGCATACGGCGTAGCAGATGTTATTATTAGTAGGGCAGGTGCTTTGTCTGTCTCAGAGCTGTGCTTGGTTGGGAAGCCTGTGATTTTTATACCAAGTCCAAATGTGGCTGAAGACCATCAAACAAAAAATGCCTTGTCTATCTCTAAAAAACATGCCGCTATTTTATTGCATGAAAAGGATGCCCTAGGGAAGTTCGAAACTATTATGAGTGACTTGCTTGGTGATTCCCAAAAACAGCAGCAATTAGGTACTGCTATTTTAGCATTAGCTAAACCCAGAGCTACAAAAGATATTGTTGACCAAATTGAAAATTTAATTCACCAGAAACTATAGATGCATACTCTTGATAACATACAATCTATATACTTTGTTGGCATTGGCGGTATAGGGATGAGCGCTCTAGCTCGTTTTGCGCTGAAAAAAAACAGAGCTGTCTTTGGGTATGATAAAACTAAAACAGACCTAACAGCCACGCTAGAAAAAGAAGGGGCAGTTATAACTTTTGAGGATAGTGTATCATCACTTCCACCAAAGGTTAAAAACAGTATAAGTACCCTAGTGGTGTATACTCCAGCAATTCCTGAAGATAACAAAATACTAAGTTGGTTCACCCAACAAGATTACAGGGTTATTAAACGCGCTGAGTTTTTAGGAGAATTAACCCAAGATACCCTTTGCTTGGCTGTTGCAGGAACCCACGGAAAAACAACTACCTCTGCAATTTTAGGACACTTATTGGCCTATTGTGATATGCCAGTAACTGCTTTTTTGGGAGGTATAACAGAGAATTATAATTCAAATTTTATCAGTAAGGGTACTGCCATAACGGTTGTAGAGGCAGATGAGTTTGACCGCTCGTTTTTGACCCTCAAGCCAGATATTGCCTGTATTACCTCTATGGATGCAGATCATCTAGACATTTATGGTGATGCAAGCGCCTTGGAGGCTTCTTTTTTAGACTTTGCAGATTTAGTGGCCGATAAAAATAAACTCTTACACAAAAAAGGATTGCCTTTGCAAGGACAAAGTATAGCCCTTGAAGAGCCAGCAGCCTACCAAGGAAAAAATATACGCATCGAAAATGGGGCTTACAAATTTGATTTTATAGCACCTGAGGTAACCTTGTGTGATGTATCTTTTTGTTTGCCTGGGCATCACAACCTTTACAATGCGGTTACGGCGCTGTCTATGGCAATTTTGGCTGGAGCCCCATCGCATTTGTTGAAAGAGGCTTTGTCAAAATTTAAAGGTGTAGCGCGTAGATTTTCTTATAGAATTAGAAGAGATGATTTGGTGCTTATTGATGATTATGCCCATCATCCAACAGAACTTGATGCGCTTTTTCAAGGGGTGAATGAAATGTATCCAGAAGATCAAAAGTTGATTGTTTTTCAGCCACATTTGTTTAGTAGAACTCGAGATTTTATTGATGGTTTTGCTGAAAGTTTAGCAAGGTTTAATCAAGTATTGCTGTTGGATATTTATCCTGCAAGAGAAGCGCCTATTGATGGTGTAAATTCTTCTTGCTTATTGGAAAAAATAAAGAAAATTGCCATAGATGTTGACAATATTTCTTTGGTCTCTAAAGAATCACTTGCGGGAGAATTAAAAAAGTCTAGTTGTAGAGTTAAATTATTGGTTGGCGCCGGAGATATTGGAGCAGAGGTTTCACAGATTACTAAAATACTAAAGCATGAAAATTAATTTGAACTTTATAGGCTTTATAGTGATTTCAAGCTTTATTGTGTTTCTTTTTGGCTTTACAATGCAAAGAAATGAAGCTAGAAATTTGTCTAAAATAGTGGTAAGTTTTGAGGATGAAACGCCTCCTTTTATCACTTTAGATTCGGTTAATAAATTGTTAATACAAAATTTTGAGACTCTTGCTAGCGTCCCAAAAGAAGCTTTAGTTTTGAAAGAGGTGGAGGAGCGATTGCTGAAAAATCAGATGATTCACAGCGCAGAAGTTTATATCACAGTTGATGGAATATTAGGCGCTAAAATAAAGCAAAGAACTCCTATTGCAAGGATTGTTGACAAGCAGGATTATTACCTTGATACTGAGGGAGAAAAGATGCCTTTGTCATCGGTGTATACGGCAAGAGTTCCAATTGTTACTGGAGCGATCACAAAACATGCAAAACAACTCACAGATTTATTGATGCAGATAAATCAAGACCAGATGATAAAAAGTAGTGTTGTAGCCTTGGATGTTTTACAAGGCGGAACACTCAAAATGCGAATTCGCAAACAAGATTTTACAGTGCTCTTTGGTACAACAGAAAATGCGGCACTAAAATTTCAGAATTATAAAGCATTTTATCAAAAAATAAAACAAGATAGTATGTTGACTCGCTACAAAACGGTTGATTTAAGATTTGGTAATCAAGTAGTGGCAACAAAAAAATAAAGGCTATGGAACAAGCAAGTATTGCTGTAGGACTCGATATAGGAACAACAAAGATTGTTGCTATGGTAGGCAGGGAGAATGAATATGGTAAAATGGAAATTCTAGGAATTGGTAAATCCAAGAGTTTGGGAGTGCACCGAGGGGTTGTAAATAATATCACCCAAACCATACAATCTATCCAACAGGCTATCACAGATGCAGAAACTTCTTCTGGAATTAAAATAGAAGATGTGGTGGTGGGTATTGCAGGGCAGCACATACGAAGTCTTCAGCACAGTGATTATATCACCAGGTCAAACAGTGATGAGGTGATTGATGTTAATGATATTGATAACCTATGCAATCAAGTCCATAAGTTAGTAATGCTTCCTGGTGAAGAAATTATACATGTCTTGCCACAAGATTTTAAAGTAGATGGGCAGGCAGAGATAAAGGAGCCAATAGGAATGTACGGCGGGCGTTTGGAAGCCAACTTCCATGTAGTTGTTGGGCAAGTAGCTTCTATAAAAAACATTGGTCGTTGCGTTAAAAGTGCTGGATTGGAGCTCAGTGGTATTACACTAGAGCCACTAGCTTCTGCAAATGCAGTACTCAGTCAAGAAGAAAAAGAGGCAGGTGTTGCCCTTATTGACATAGGTGGTGGAACCACAGATTTAGCCATTTTTAAAGACGGTATTATACGCCACACTGCGGTAATCCCTTTTGGAGGAAATGTCATTACAGAAGACATCAAAGAAGGATGCAGTATTATTGAAAAGCAAGCAGAATTGCTTAAAATAAAATTTGGATCTGCATGGCCTGGAGAAAATAGAGATAATGAAATTGTTTCTATTCCTGGATTAAGAGGTAGAGATCCTAAAGAAATAACATTAAAAAACCTGTCAAAAATTATCCATGCACGAGTGGTTGAAATTATCGAACAGGTATATTTAGAAATAAAAAATTACGGCCACGAAGAGCAAAAAAAGAAATTAATTGCTGGAATTGTTTTAACGGGTGGAGGTGCTCAATTACAGCATTTAAAACAATTGGTGGAGTACATAACGGGTATGGATACCAGGATAGGATATCCTAATGAGCATTTGGCCGGAGATAGTGATAGTGAAACCACAAGCCCACTATATGCAACTGCCGTTGGCCTTGTGATGAATAGTTTGGAGAGTAAAGCCCGTGCCAATAGAATTGCAAAACCAGAAGATGAAGGCCCAACAGGTGACGGGCCAACCCCAGGTGATGATGATTCAGTGAATCCTGAGGGAGAAACTGGTGATTCTCCACCAGAGCCAGATAAGCCGCGCACGAGTATTTTTGATACTTGGGCTGAGAAGTTTAAGCAATTTCTTGACAACGCAGAATAAAAGATACTGTAATTAAAATATATATTAACCCTCGCAAAAAAAAAGTATATGCCAGAATTTGACAACATATCGTTCGATCTGCCCAAAAACCAATCAAATGTCATTAAAGTAATTGGCGTTGGTGGTGGTGGTAGTAATGCAATAAATCACATGTTTAATCAAGGGATTAAAGGTGTAGATTTTGTGATTTGTAACACAGATGCACAAGCATTAGAGAACAGTGCTGTTCCAAATAAAATCCAATTAGGTATAGATCTTACAGAGGGTCTTGGGGCTGGAGCCAATCCTAAAATTGGAGAACAATCTGCTGTTGAGAGTATGGCAGACATTAAAAGCATGCTTACCACCAATACAAAGATGATTTTTATCACCGCTGGTATGGGAGGAGGAACGGGTACAGGAGCTGCGCCAATAATAGCGAGAATGGCAAAAGATCTTGATATTTTAACTGTTGGTATTGTTACCATTCCTTTTCACTTTGAGGGAACCATGCGTAACGATCAGGCACAAATTGGTGTAGAAAATTTACGTCAAAATGTAGACAGCTTGGTTGTTATTAATAATAATAAATTGCGTGATGTTTACGGAAATCTTGGGTTTAAAGCTGGGTTTTCTAAAGCAGACGAGGTACTGGCCACTGCAGCGCGTGGAATTGCAGAGGTAATTACACATCACTACACACAAAATATTGATTTACGTGACGCCAAAACAGTGTTGTCTAACAGTGGTACTGCTATTATGGGTAGTGCAACTTCAAGTGGTGCCAATCGTGCGCAAATTGCTATTAACAAAGCGCTAGACTCCCCACTTTTAAATGATAATAAGATTGCTGGAGCTAAAAATGTACTATTACTTATTGTATCTGGTACAGAAGAAATAACCATAGATGAAATTGGAGAAATAAGTGATCATATACAGGCAGAAGCTGGTCATGGAGCCAATATTATTATGGGTGTTGGCGATGACGAAACACTAGATGGATCTGTTTCTATTACAGTTATTGCGACAGGATTTGATGCAGAGCAGCAAAATGAAATTACAAATACAGAGACTAAAAAAATTATTCATACCCTTGGCGACGAGGCTAAGGCGCAACTAGACCTAACTCCTAATGTAACAGCAACACAAGTAGTGCTTCCACAGCAACCTTTAACAGATGTTACTGCTAGCGAGGTTTCACAAGATCCTATTATAGTGCATACACTTTTCGAAGTAGATGAGCAAGAGGATACAGTACCTCAACAAGGTACAACTCAAACCCAGGAGGATCCATTTGAGGGATATATTGCCACCACAGACCTTATCAAGAATATTGATATAGAATCTAACCTAGTTGACATCCATTGTCTTGCAGAGTTTGAGCAATTGGTTATCAATGAAGTTAGTGTAAATAATTTTGAGGTAATAAGCCCTGAGATTGTTTCTCCTAAAGCTAAAGAAGGTCAAGAACTTACTGAAGTTTCTGCCCTTGAGCAAGAGGCAGCCCAAGAGTTTGAGATCAATGACATAGAAGAGGATGTTATCCCTGAAAAGGAAACTGCCCAAGAGCCTATGCTAATGTTTGATATGCCTTTGCATGATAGCCCCCATGAGCAGGATACAGTGGTACACTCATTAGAAGAAACAGTTATAGCACAAGAGCAAGAAGAGACAGCCCTAGAAATAGAATTGCAGCCTGATGTTGTAGCTGCTGATGTTGAAGATATTGAGCTAACAGATCACCTAGAGGTGGTTCCTGTTAGCGAGGTTTCTAAAGGTGGAGTGGTAACGCGATATAGTCTTGATGATTATACAGCCAAAGAAGAAGAGTTGACGAGTGCTACTGCAGCCCAGGCGCCTCAAGTAACAGAAGTTTTAGAGGAAGAAGAGGAGCTTGTTTTTGAAACAAAGATTGTGGAGCCAGCACCCCAAGAGAAGGAGCTTGAAAACGCGCCACAAGACCCAATAAATACTCCTATTTCTAAATTACTGCGTGATCGTACAGAGGAGCGTAAGCGTAAGATGAAAGATTTTAACTATAAATTCAGAAACAGCGCCTCAAAGATTGACGATATTGAGAAGCAGCCAGCTTATAAAAGAGCAGGGATTGAGCTAGATGATGTTTCTAGCGAGGTACATCTTTCAAGAACTTCAGTAAGTGATGATGATGACGAGATAGAATTAAAAAGCAACAATAGTTTTTTACACGATAATGTAGATTAATTGCTAGTGTCTCTGGCACCGTGATACATTTTTGCATCTACTTTTAAAAAACCCATTATTACCTATTAATGGGTTTTTTATAGCCATGGCTATAAAAGTTAATTTCCTATCTTCGTGGTCTAAATTTACAAGCGTACCTATGAGTTTATCAACAAAGATTATGGAGGCCATGAAAATGGCTATGAAAAGTAAAGACACCCTTGCCCTGCAAGCACTGCGGTCAGTGAAGAGTGCGATACTATTGGCTCAAACACAAAGTGGAGCAAAACAAGATCTTAGCCCTGAGGATGAAATAAAACTACTTCAAAAATTGGTAAAACAGCGCAAAGATAGTGCTGCTATTTTCGCTACTCAAGGACGCTCAGATTTGGCAGATCCAGAACTAGCAGAAGCTGCAGTAATTGAGCAGTTTTTACCACAGCAACTAAGTGAAGTTGAGGTGGCTGCAATGGTAGATAAGGCTATTGAGGCCACAGGCGCAAGCGCTATGGGAGATATGGGCAAGGTAATGGGCATGGTTACTAAAGAAGTAGCTGGAAGAGCAGACGGGAAAACCATCAGCACACTTGTAAAGGCGCGCCTATCAAATTAAAAAATATAACAATACAACACCTATAGTATAGGTGTTTTTGGCCTAGTAGTTCAACTGGATAGAATATCAGATTTCGGCTCTGACGGTTGGAGGTTCGAATCCTCTCTGGGTCACTTTTATTCCCAAGTATAATTTTTTATCCTTGGGGATAATTTTTATTTATTTCTTTTCTTCCTAAATTATTTATATTTGAATAAACAAATTTCACAAACAGCCCATAAAAAAACAACAACCCCGAAGTGTATAGAACTTCTCAACAGGGACTTATTTTATTAGCGTTATTATAGAAGGTTCCAAATAGACTAATAAGTATAAAATTATCAAGCAATGAAAAAAATAACTCTAATTATAATCATGATGTTTTCATCATTTAGTAATGCCCAGGTTGGTATTAATACTGATATACCAGATGCTTCTTCAGTATTAGACATTAATTCAACAACAGGAGGTATTTTAATTCCAAGAATGACAGAAGCTCAGCGAGATGCAATTGTTTCACCAGCGGTAGGGTTGATGATTTATCAAATAGATGAAGTCTCAGGGTTTTATTTTTATGATGTAAACTCTTGGACAAAAATTGATGGTGGTACCGATGGTGGTAATGCTCAACTTGGTGGTTTACAAAATTATAATGGGGACCTAGTTTCTGATAATCACTTAACATTTGAAGGTCAAGTAAGTGGGACATTGAACCCCACTATCGTTACAAGTGGAGCTCCAATGGAACCTATCGTTGTTCCCGCAGGAAAACTCTACAATATAAAATACTTGTACATAAACAAAACAGGTACTAATCATAAATCTGCCTTTTACGTTGATGGTTTTCCTCTTTGGGGAACCGAGGATGGCCCTGATGAAGTTGATTTTTGGCTACATGAAGGACAACAACTTACTATGTCTTACGGGGGTTGGTCTGGTCAAAATGGTTCATATGGAGATCAATGGTATGTACTAGTGCATGTATATGACCAACCTAGTACTTCAAATTTTTTAACATTTGAAGGTCAAGTAAGTGGGACATTGAACCCCACTATCGTTACTAGCGGAGCTCCAATGGATCCTATCGTTGTTCCCGCAGGAAAAATCTACAATATAAAATACTTGTATATAGATAAATCAGGTACTAATCATAAATCTGCCTTTTACGTTGATAATTTTCCTCTTTGGGGAACCGAAGATGGCCCTGATGAAGTTAATTTTTGGCTACATGAAGGACAACAACTTACTATGTCTTACGGGGGTTGGTCTGGTCAAAATGGCTCATATGGAGATCAATGGTATGTACTAGTACATGTATATGAACGATAATTTTCTCATTCTTTATCTTCAAAAACTAAATTAAAAAAAACTACACGAAAAGTTCGAACTTTTATAAGTTTGGGTCACGAATAAATCAACAAAAAAGTTGAAACAAAGCAAGCTCAAAATAAAAGAGCTTGCTTTTTTATTTTGGGTGTTGCTGATGTTTCTTTTGTTGATTTTCAAAGCGGAGCTTTTGAGGATCAGCGCAGCTAATCCTCTCTCGTGTACTATAAAGAAGCCTCGCTTGCGTGTTTTTTTTATTTGCACTATTTTCAAATCGCCGAGCAATAAGGATCAGCGCAGCTAATCCTATTTCGTGTAATATAAAAAAGCCTCGCTTGAGTGTTTATAGTTTTATACATATCTTAGTAAAATGTTTAAAGCTATCGTTATTTTTTTGATATTTTCTTTGGTGAGTTATGGTCAAATAATTTCTTTGAGTCCAGAGAGTTCTCTTTTTATAGAGTCTAACAGCTCGGTTTCTTTTGATGGGTTGGAGCTTGCTCCAAACAGTGCTCATTTAATTGCAGGACCAAATACCATAGACCGCTCTTTGGTACCAGTGGTGGTGGGTGATAATTCAAGTATTAATAGAGTGTATGCCATCTCTAGTGCGATAACAAATTACCAAGGAGTTGTAACTTTTCTTTACAAGGATAGTGAGCTTAATGATATAGAGGAGTCTAGTTTGGTGCTAGAGTTTTTGGGTGCAGATGGTATTTGGATAAATGTTGCGCCTATTATAGATTATATAAAAAACACCCTAACCTATAATCTTACAGATTTTACTGCAGTAACTGCCAGTGACGGCTCTGCAACACTTACCGTTATACCTTTAGAGCATAGCCCTAGTATAGGTGTGTATCCAAACCCAACCTCTGGAGTATTATATATTGTTTCTAGAGAGCCACAGCATGCTACACTATTTAGTATAACAGGCCAAAAAATACTAGAAACTAACGCTAGTGAGTTAAATTTTGAAATTTTACCCTCGGGCGTTTATCTGCTTCATTTACAGAATTCTAAAAAACAAATTTCCACATTCAAAATACTAAGAGAATAATATGAAAAAAATTACGCTACTGCTATTTATGCTATCCTTTACTTGGTTTAGCTTTGCACAAGTTGGTCTTAACACCATTACTCCAGACGCCTCATCTGCACTAGATATAGAATCTACAACAGGAGGTATTTTAATTCCTAGACTTTCAGAGTCTCAGCGTGATGCCATTGCATTGCCTGCCACAGGACTCATGATTTATCAAACAGATAAGAACCCTGGTTTTTATTTTTATAGCGGTACTTCCTGGACAAAGATTAATGGCGCAACAGGCCCACAAGGTGTATTTGGTGGCGCTTCATTTGAGTATAAATATGGTGGTATAGGGCCACTTTTATCTGATGTTGATAATGGACTTGTAAGGTTTTTAGACAGTGATACTCAAAACTCAGCAATCCAGCTTCAGTTTTCTGAATTAGACATAAATGGGAGCAGTGTTTTTAGCTTTATTGAGATGCTTAGCCAGACACAATCAACTACAAAAGGTGTGGTAAGGCTTGTTGATAAGTTAGATTCTTCCAAAAATTTACAATTTAAAATAACCAATATTGATTTTACAAATGCTACTGGTTCTTCAGCACCGGGGTATTTTATATTCGATGTTGAAAATGTAGCCTCATCTTCCTCCAATCCATTTAGTGATTTTGCATCATATACTCCTGTAGTTATGACCTACTCTATATCTGGATCTGACGGATTGCAGGGCCCTCAGGGCCCTCAGGGTTCACAAGGAGACCAAGGTATCCAAGGCGAGCAAGGTCCAGAGGGACTGCAAGGAATACAAGGTAATCAAGGAGAGCAAGGAATTCAAGGCCCAATTGGTTTAACAGGTCTTACAGGCCCATCAGGGCAAGATGGTGCCAATGGTATAAATGGAGTAGACGGCGCTCAAGGACAAACTGGAGCTACAGGCCCACAGGGTCCTCAAGGAGAGCAGGGTATACAGGGTATTCAAGGCCCAATTGGTTTAACCGGTGTAACTGGTCCATCAGGGCAAGATGGTGCCAATGGTATAGATGGAGGAGATGGTCCTCAAGGACAAACCGGTGCTACAGGCCCGCAAGGTCCACAAGGAGAGCAGGGTATACAAGGTATTCAAGGCCCAATTGGTTTAACAGGTGTAACCGGCCCATCAGGGCAAGATGGAGCCAATGGTATAGATGGAGTAGATGGCGCTCAAGGACAAACTGGAGCCACAGGCCCGCAGGGTATACAGGGTGAGCAGGGTATACAGGGTGCTCAAGGCCCAATTGGTTTAACAGGTGTAACCGGCCCATCAGGGCAAGATGGAGCCGATGGTATAGATGGAGTAGATGGCGAAGATGGCGCTCAAGGCCCTACTGGAACCACAGGCCCACAAGGTGCTCAAGGAGAGCAAGGGATACAGGGCCCAATTGGTTTAACAGGTCCAGCAGGGCAGGATGGTGCCGATGGTATAGATGGTATAGATGGAGCTCAGGGTCCTACAGGCCCCACAGGCCTGCAGGGTCCTCAAGGAATTGTTGGACCAGATGGCCAGTCTGCATATCAAATTTGGCTGTCGCGTGGTAATACAGGAACTGAGGCAGACTTTATTGCATCATTAACAGGTCCTACTGGAGCCACCGGCCCGCAGGGTGCTCAAGGAGAGCAGGGAGTTCAAGGCCCAATTGGTGTAACCGGTCCATCAGGGCAAGATGGAGCCAATGGTATAGATGGAGTAGATGGCGCTCAAGGACAAACTGGAGCTACAGGCCCACAGGGTTCTCAGGGTGAGCAAGGAGTTCAAGGCCCAATTGGATTAACAGGTTTAACCGGCCCACAGGGTGATCAAGGTGAAGATTCTACTGTTCCAGGACCATCTGGTCCTCAAGGCGAAACTGGTCCAGCAGGTGCTACAGGAGTGGCAGGCCCAACGGGTCCTCCAGGATCACAAGGTGCTCCTGGTAATGATGGTATTGATGGGGAAAATGGAGAAGATGGTCTTTCTGCCTATGAAATTTGGATTAATGCCGGAAATACGGGCAGTGAAGCAGATTTTTTAGCATCGCTTACTGGTCCTGCAGGTGCAGACGGAGTTGATGGAAGTTTTCCAGTTGCAAACAATCAGGGAGACATGTTGTATTGGGATGGTAATGAATGGGCATTAATTGAGAATGGACAAACAGGAAATATATTATATTTTTGTGATGGAGTTCCAAAGTGGGGCCCTTGTGATGGTGGAGAAGACCCTGCAGACCCTGCAGACCCACAAATAGAAAGTGAAAGTGCGCTTGCATATGAACCAAATAACTTTGTGCGTTTTAATAACATTCCACAATACGATAACTTGAGTTCTATTACTGTCGAATTTTGGGTCTTTAAAAATAACCACCAGGATGAACATATTATTGGTACAGAGTATTATGATACAGGATGGAGTGTAAATGGCCAAACTAATAACAGTATAGCAAAATTGGGAGGGCTTAGCGTACCCAACAGTTCTGAGGTTTTTATACCCCTTGGAGAGTGGGTTCACATTGTGCTTCAATATGACGGCTCATTGTCTGAAAATAATATAAAATTCTTTATTAATGGTGAAATCAAATATCAAGAATCTGGATTCCCAGATGAAATAGGAGATGGAGGAAGTATTGCGATTAATAGACATTCATGGAATGGTGGCGTTTCATCAAGACTCTCAGGTAAATTAGATGAAGTTAGGATTTCAAACATTGCTCGTTACTCTGAAAACTTTACACCATCAACTAATCAACTCCAAAATGATAATAATACATTGTTACTTTTAAACTTTGAGACAACTTCAAGTTCTTCAAACCAAGTTATTGATTCATCTGATTTTCAAAATCATGGTAATGTGACCGGTGAAATAAGTTACACACCTAGAAATTAATACTCAGTAAAGTAATAGGATAAGAAAGATATTGTTTTTGTCCCCCGCACAATTCTTTGTTAAAAACAAGCAGCTCCAGCATTAGCATTACAAATCATCTGTATCTTTGCAATAAAAAACTATGTTTTCTAAAATATTTTTGGGTTTGCTGCTCACATGCACTATAGCCACTGCCCAAAACACTACAGCATCTTTATATGATATACCCCTTACAGATATCTCTGGAGCGCCTCTAGATTTAAGCCAGTTTAAAGGTAAAAAAATACTGTTTGTTAACGTAGCCTCTAAGTGTGGGTTTACCTTTCAGTATGATGGTTTGCAGGAGCTGTACAAAACCTATAAAGATAAACTTGTGGTAATAGGGCTGCCTTGCAATCAGTTTGGTGGCCAAGAGCCGGGTACCGCCAAAGAGATAGTTACCTTTTGCAAGGCCAATTATGGGATAGATTTCCCGCTCACGTCCAAAATTGAGGTCAAAGGGTCCAGCCAACACCCACTTTATAAGTGGCTTACCTCCAAGGCACAAAATGGGGTTATGGATTCTAAAGTGAGGTGGAATTTCCAGAAATACCTGGTAGATGAGAGCGGCCAGCTTCTAGATTTCTTTTATTCTACCACATCTCCAATGAGTAGTAAGATTATAAAATTATTGTAATACCATAATCAATATAAAAAAAGCCTCATGTACTGCGTGAGGCTTTTTTTGTATAAAATAGGTGTTTTTTAAGGTAGCTGGAATAAATCTTCCACCCTGCACTTAATGGTTTTTGCAATTTTTAAGGCCAATACCGTAGAGGGGATATAAATACCATTTTCTATAGCATTGATACTTTTTCTTGATACCTCTGCCGCCTCAGAGAGTTCTTGCTGGGTGAGATTGGCAGCTTTTCTAAGCTGCTGCAGGTTGTTTAAAAGTTTTTCATGGTCTTTGCCCATGCCTACTGTTTTTCAAACTCCTCAACAGCGCTAGTGAGCTCTTTACCCGTGTTTGGATACAAGTAACCAGCAATAAGGGTTCCTATACCAATAAGCCCCACCAAACAGCCAACACCTTTAAGTATTGATCCTAAAAAAAATACACCAAGGCAAAAAAGGCCCATGCCCACAAAGGTTGTGATTACTCCGCTTCTTCTATAATCTATGGGTTCCTTTTTTCTTTCTTCAAAAATAGCCATTAGCTTTTCTATTTTATCTGGGTCATTCAAACTCTTTGAGATCTCTACAGCTGTTTCTCTTTTTTCTTTACCCTCTAAATACTGCCAATAAAATGCAGCTAGTGGAATGATAATTCCTGTTAGCATTCCTAAAACGGGTATAATAATTTCTGCATTCATAGTTATGTATTTAAAATGTAACGCAAAGGTAACATTTAAAAATGTAACATAAAGGTTACTTCGTAAAAAAATGTATATAGTTTTTAGGGCAGTACTCTTAGCTTTTCAAACCAGAGGTTAGATAGGTTTTATTTGAGTTTCTTTACTTAAGAGGCCAAAAGCGCTTTAAGGTCTGTAATGGTTTTGGTAGGATCTTCAGATTTAAAAACATAACTACCCGCCACTAGTACATCTGCTCCAGCATCTGCAAGTTGTTTGGCGTTTTTACTGGTTACCCCGCCATCAATTTCTATGATGGTACTGGCTCCTTTTCTATTAATTAATTCTTTTAAAGCAATTACTTTGTCATAGGTGTTTTCTATAAAGCTCTGGCCGCCAAAACCAGGGTTTACGCTCATAAGGCACACAAGGTCTATGTCTTGTATGGTATCTTCTAGAAGTGATATATTGGTGTGTGGGTTTAAAGCAACACCAGCTTTCATACCTTCAGCTTTTATAGCCTGCAGGGTTCTGTGCAAATGTGTACAAGCCTCATAGTGTACCGTTAGGATATCTGCACCTAGATTTTTAAAGGTTGAAATATACCTATCTGGATCCACAATCATAAGATGTACATCTATAGTTTTTGTTGCATGTTTTGCAATATCACGCAATACAGGCATACCAAAAGAAATATTAGGCACAAAAACACCGTCCATGATATCTATATGAAACCAATCTGCATCACTAGAGTTGATCATCTCAATATCACGTTGTAAGTTGGCAAAATCTGCAGCTAAAACTGATGGGGCTATAAGAGTGTGGCTCATGGTAGAAGTAAAAATGGTTGTATTAAACGTTGAATTTTTTCTGAGGTACTAACTTTATTTTCTTTTAAATAGGCGTCTATGGTAGCCAATTGCTCTGCAGTACGAACAATATTAAAGTCTGTACTATAGTTAGAAAATAAAGCTTTTTGTTTGGGTCTATTGATAATCTCAAAAATAGAATGATGCCTTGGGTCGTTTTTTATTTTATTCTCATACAGTGGCATGATGATATCTTTATCTCCCTCTAAAACCTGGAAAAAATTACCAAGCTCATATAGTAATATACCTGTTACATTTCTAAGGCTATTATTGGTATAGGTTTTATTGTATATTCCCTCCAGAGCTTCTTTTTCAAGACCCTCAGCGGCTTTACTGGAATAACAAATGGTATGAATCATCTTGTGGGCTTTTAATATACTTACAAGTTCATAAAGGTAAGAAAAAAACCTGCTTTGTTGGCCAGGTATTTATCTATCTGTCAATAAATCAATAATTCACTGATTTAATCTTAGGTTATTACCTGTTAATGAGTATGTTGGACAAAAAAAAGCGCCTTTGGTATACCAAAGGCGCTTTGCTATTTAATAAAAGAAAAACTTGTATTAGTCTCTTTTTCTTCTGTCATCTCTTCTTGGAGGACGACGATCATTGTTACGTTCTCTAGGAGCTGGTGCTACGTAACCTTCTGGCTTTTCCATAAGGGCCTTACGAGACACTTTCTCTTTTCTAGTACGTTTGTCAAGACCAAAGTACTTCACATCAAATACATCACCCATGTTTACCACATCGCTAACGTTTTCTGTACGTTCCCAAGCTAGCTCAGATACGTGTAATAATACTTCGTTTCCTGGTGCTTCCATATATTCAACAACAGCACCAAAATCTAACATTTTGATTACTTTCACCTCATACACAGAACCTACTGTAGGCTTAAAGGTAATAGAGTCAATCTTGGCCAGTACTGCGTCAATTCCTTCTTGCCCTGTTCCTAGGATTTCAACAATTCCCTCTTCTGTAACTGGATCTTCATTAATAACAATGGTAGTACCCGTTTCTTTTTGAAGTTCTTGAATTACTTTTCCTCCTGGTCCTATCAGTGCGCCAATAAATTCATTAGCGATACGAACACCTACCATTTTTGGAGCGTATTCTTTCACGTCTTCTCTTGGAGTTGCAATTGCATCCGTTAATTTTCCTAGGATATGAATACGTCCATCTCTTGCTTGCTTTAATGCTGCAACTAGAATTTCATAGCTCAATCCTTTTACTTTAATATCCATCTGGCAAGCTGTAATTCCATCTGCCGTTCCAGTTACTTTAAAGTCCATATCTCCTAGGTGATCCTCATCACCAAGAATATCAGAAAGTACTGCATATTTTCCAGTATCTGCATCAGAGATAAGTCCCATTGCAATACCAGAAACTGGTTTTTTCATTTGGATACCTGCATCCATCATTGCCATTGTTCCAGCACATACTGTTGCCATAGATGAAGAACCGTTAGATTCTAATACCTCAGACACTACACGTACTGTGTAAGGACAATCATCAGGAATCATTCCTTTTAAACCACGCTGTGCAAGGTTACCATGTCCAACTTCTCTACGAGAGGTTCCACGAATAGGTCTTGCTTCACCTGTACAAAAAGGAGGGAAGTTATAATGTAGGTAGAAGCTTTCTTCTCCCTCGTAAGATGGCATATCAATTTTGTTGGCATCTCTAGAAGTTCCTAAAGTTACTGTAGCAAGTGCCTGTGTTTCTCCACGGGTAAAAACTGCAGATCCGTGTACAGAAGGCAAGTAATCAATCTCACACCATATATCACGTATTTCATCAGTCTTACGACCATCTAAACGCAATCCTTCGTTTACAGTTAGATCACGAACAGCTGCTTTTTCAGCCTTGCGGTAGTAGTCAGAAACCAAATCGCCAAACTCTTCCATTTCTTCTTCAGTGAAAGAAGCTTTTACTTCTTCCTTAATTTCTGCAAATGCAGCGCTACGTTCTTTTTTAGTAGATCCAGCTTTAGCCACTGCATATACTTTGTCATACGCCATATCATGAACTCTTTTTACAAGATCTTCGTTGTCTGGCTCTTCTTCGTAATCACGTACTTCTTTTCTTCCGAAAGCGTCAGCTAAACGGTGTTGTGCAGCAATTTGAACTTTAATAGCCTCATGTGCAAACTTAATAGCCTCGATCATTTCTTCTTCAGAAATCTCATCCATTTCACCTTCTACCATCATCACAGAATCTGCAGAAGCTCCAATCATCATATCGATGTCAGACTCTTCTAATTGTGCTCTTGTAGGGTTTATAACAAACTCACCATTGATACGTCCCACTCTAGCCTCAGAGATAGCACATTCAAAAGGGAAATCTGATAGTTGGATTGCTGCAGATGCAGCAAGTCCTGCCATTGCATCTGGCATAACATCATCGTCATGAGACATTAACTGTATCATCACCTGTGTTTCTGCGCTGTAGTTCTTTGGAAATAATGGGCGTAATACACGATCCACTAAACGCATCGTTAGTACTTCACCATCACTTGGGCGTGCTTCTCTTTTGAAAAATCCACCAGGATAACGTCCTGCAGCTGCAAACTTCTCTCTGTAATCAACCGTTAGGGGTAAAAAAGGTAGATCTTTTTGCTCGTAGTTTGAAACTACGGTACAAAGCATCATACATTTTCCAGACTGTACCACGACAGATCCGTGTGCTTGTTTTGCTAATTTTCCGGTTTCGATAGTAATCTCTCTACCATCACCAAGGTCAATGACCTCTTTAAATACTTTAGGTATCATATTTTTCATTTATGATGCGCACCTACGCATCGTTAATTTGGTCAAGGTTTGATTTTCAAACCAAGTGTTGTTGTGTTGTGTGTGGTTTGACCAATGAAAAACTAAAGGGTAGCCTTTTCAGTACTTAAATTTAATAAAAAAGTAAGGGGCTCACTGAGCCCCTAGTATGGATTATTTACGTAATCCTAATTCTTTTACAATTGCTCTGTAACGTAAAATGTCTTTTTTCATTAGATAGTCTAATAAAGAACGACGCTTACCTACTAGTTTCACTAGAGAACGTTCTGTGTTGTAATCTTTGTGATTTGCTTTCAAGTGCCCCGTAAGGTGCTCAATTCTGTAGGTAAATAATGCAATTTGACCTTCTGTGTTACCAGTGTCTGTCGCAGATTTTCCGTGTTTTGCGAAAATCTCTTGTTTTTCTTTTGGATCTAAATACATGCTAATATTTTTGTAAATGATTTTTATGTATGAATTATGTCTATCATAATTCGGGTGCAAAAATAGTAAAATTCAATGATATGGCATTGTTTGATGGCATATTATTTAAAAAACTTGAGACCTTACTTTTTTCAATACTCTTTCAATAACTCAACAGAGTTTTGAATATAGTATTGCTACCTCTTAAAGACTGACCTAGAATTTTCTTATGCTGTTTTTTCGCGCAGTGGTTTGTTTTGCACTAAGTCAAGGTATAAATTTATTTTACGCTTCATGTCTTTACGGTGTGAAATAAAATCTAAAAACCCATGTTCTAAAACAAATTCTGCACTTTGGAAACCATCTGGAAGGTCTTTACCTGTTGTGTCTTTTACCACACGTGGTCCTGCAAAACCAATCAATGCTCCTGGCTCACTGATGTTAATATCACCAAGCATTGCAAAAGATGCTGTTGTTCCTCCCGTTGTAGGGTCTGTACATAAAGACACATAAGGAATACCTGCATCTGCTAATTGCGCAAGCTTTGCACTTGTTTTTGCCAGTTGCATCAGTGAAAGCGCTGCCTCCATCATTCTAGCACCTCCAGATTTACTAATGAGTAAAAAAGGTGTTTTGGTTTTTAAAGCATGATCTGCAGCACGTGCTATTTTCTCACCAACAACACTACCCATAGAGCCTCCAATAAAACTAAAATCCATACAAGCAATCACTAAATTTTGCCCCATAGATTTTCCTACAGCCGTACGTACAGCATCATTTAATCCAGTTTTCTTTTGAGCATCTTTGAGTCTGTCTACATACTTCTTTTTGTCTTCAAACTTTAAAGGATCTTTAGAGGTAAGACTACTGTCTAGTTCTTTAAACTTGTTGTTGTCAAATAAAATTTCAAAATATTCTTTACTACCAATACGCACATGGTACCCATCTTCTGGACTTACGTAGAAGTTTTTTTCTAATTCTTCTGCGTCTACTATTTTACCTGTAGGAGATTTGTACCACAATCCTTTTGGTACATCTTTTTTGTCTTCGGTGGGGGTGTTTATCCCTTTCTGTGTTCTTTTAAACCAAGCCATATCTTATGTGTTTAAAACGTATGTTATACTGTTTAGATTACAATGTATTTACATTATTCAAGTCTTCAAAGGCTTTTGTAAGACGTTTTTTGAATGTTAGTTCTGCACCACGCATCCATTTTCTTGGATCGTAATATTTTTTATTTGGGATATCTCCACCATCTGGATTACCAATTTGAGTTCTAAGGTACTCAATATTTTTGGTCATGTAATCTCTTGGTCCTTCTGTAAAAGCAAACTGAAGATCTGTGTCTATGTTCATCTTTACAACTCCATATCCAATAGCTTCACGAATTTCTTCAACAGTAGATCCGCTTCCTCCATGAAATACAAAATCTACTGGATTATTCCCTGTGCCAAATTTTTCTTGAACAAATTCCTGAGAATTTTTTAAGATTTTTGGTGTCAGCTTAACATTTCCCGGCTTGTATACACCGTGTACATTACCAAAAGCAGCTGCAATCGTGAACTGGTTACTAACCTTTGATAACTCTTCGTAGGCATACGCCACCTCTTCTGGCTGTGTGTATAGCTTTGATACATCTACATCACTATTATCTACACCATCTTCTTCTCCTCCTGTAATACCGAGCTCAATCTCTAAAGTCATGCCTATTTTGCACATACGGGCCAGGTATTCTTTACAAATTGCGATATTCTCTTCAATAGGTTCTTCACTAAGATCAATCATGTGAGAGCTATAAAGAGGTTTTCCAGTTTCTTTGAAATGTTGTTCTCCAGCATCTAAAAGCCCGTCAATCCAAGGTAATAATTTTTTTGCACAGTGGTCTGTATGTAAAATTACTGTTGCTCCGTATAACTCTGCTAGTTGGTGTACATGTTTTGCACCCGCAATTCCTCCAGCAATGGCCGCTTGGTGATTGTCATTAGAGAGTCCTTTACCTGCATTAAACAAACATCCTCCATTTGAGAATTGAATGTTTACAGGGGCATTTAATTCGGCCGCAGTTTCCATTACTGCATTTACACTGCTATTTCCTACAACATTTACTGCTGGCATTGCAAATCCTTTTTCTTTAGCATATGCGTGGATGGCTTGAATTTCTTTTCCAGAAGCAACTCCTGGTTTAATTGTATGTGACATAAGATGGTTTAATTTAAACGCAAAAATAATAAATTTAAGTTATAATTAACAGTCAATTCTAGTGCATTTATTTCTCTTTTTGTGGGATAGCTTTGCTAGCGGGGGCAACACTTTTATGATCTAGTTTTTAGAAGAATAAATTTCAATTTTTTCTCAAGTTCTACCCCAATTTCTAATTCTCTAGAAGGGGTAATTAATACCAATATTAAAAACAGCATTGGCAAAGTTACTTTCTTTGAACCACCTGTTTGATTTAGAAAGTGCTGGGTTGTGTATCTTAAAGCCAGTGTCTAATCTAGCTACAAAAAAACCAAAATCATATCTCAGGCCCAAACCAGAGGCAATGGCGAGTTCTTTTAAATCTTCCAAGCCGCTGAATCTAAGAGATTTGTCTTTTACATTATCCAGTGCATTCCAGATATTTCCGCCATCTATAAACAAGGCTCCTTTAAAGGCCCCCAAGATAGGGAAGCGGTATTCTAGATTAAAGGCAAGTTTAAAGTTAGCCTCATTAAACTCAAATAGACTGGCGCTAGATCCTGGACCAAGATCATAGGGTCTCCAACCTCTATTGTCATTGGCTCCACCTGCAAAATAACTCCTAGTAAATGGGATACTTTCACTATTTCCGTAAGGAATGGCTATGCCTCCAAAAGCCCGAATGGCCAGTACATTATCATTTGAGACCTGCCAGTGTTTAATAAATTCTGCCTCTACTTTTGCGTATTGAGAAAATACGACACCTAGGGTTTCATAATTTTCAGTATTATTTTTTTCAAGTCCAATAAGATTAGATATCCCTGACAAAATTTCTCCTGCAGTCTCAAGTTTCCATCGAAATCTCGAAAAATTCTTGTCAAAAATTGTTTCTCTCGTATCATGGGTCCAAGTGAAATTTGTAGAAAGAATAAGATTGTTTTCTTTTAGTCTGTTTTCTCTTTGTATTACGCTTATAAGAGTGTTTGTTTGTTCCTGATCTAGGGGGTAGACTCCTTGGGTACTATTATCTAAAAACGTATTTATACCAAAGGGAATCTCCAATTGAATTTCATTGTCTTGCGAGGTAGAATACAAAGAGGGGTCTATGCTTCCTGGATTGGCGTTCTCAATATCTTGGGCAATTTTATTAGCTTGATTGTATGAGTTGGTATAAATATTAAAGTAATTACTTGTATTGAGGTTTCTGACAAATTGTACATTAAATAAATCAAAACTATTTGTTCTGGTTTTTGATGGACGCCAATTGTAATTAAAGACCCCACTAAGGTTTTGTCTGTCTAGCCCTATATTGTTTTGTGCATTAAATCCAAGACTAATATTGGTAGTTGGTGCCATGTATTTTGGGATCCATCTATCTACATTAACAGGCAGCATGACCCTAGGTATAGACAATTTTGAAGTAACACCAAATTCTGAGATATTAAAAAAACTGTCGTTGTCTGCAACATCTTTTGAGGCTCCCAGTGAGCCATTACCAGATATTTGTAAAATCTCAGCTCCTCTAAAAACATTTCTTAAAAACAATGAGCCTTTAAATCCAATACCCAGTTGCTGAATGCTTGAGGAAAAGGCATCAAAACTAGCATCTAGTGTTGCCTTTTTTCTTGGAGTTAAAAAAATAGTACTCACCAAGCTTTGATGAGATAGATCTCTTGGGTCTTCCTGGTAGGTTATATTTGGGTATTTAAAAACGTTTAAATCACTAAGTTGGTTGTAGGTTAGGTTTCTATCTACATCTCTATAAATTTTGTTGGGTAAAATAGCAATAGCGTCTGTAATGGCCTTTGGGTTGTATTTTAATTTGTCGTAACTAAATAATGTATACCCATTATAGCGAACAGAATCTTGGAACTTCCTTCCTTGGTTGGCAAAGGAGTAATCTGTTATAATTTTTACATCATTTACTTTATAGACTTTAAAAGGCACTGTTTTGGTAGTGTCATTAACTTCAATGGAGCGCTGGGGTATGATATAGGTAATGTTAACTTTATTACCGGTATTAACGGTGTCTGCCTCAAAATTTATGTAGTCTCTGTCAAAGTTATACAAGCCAGAGTTGCGTAGTTGTAGGTTAATACGTTCTCGCTCGTTTTCAAAATCTGTAGCAGCATACTGAGTTGCTTTTTTTATAAAGGTGTTATTTTTAGTGGCCTGAATGATAGAGTCTATAATTGGAGAGGCAATTTTCTGAGAAATGTTATTTACATAATAAGGTTCTTTTAGAGTTACATTATAAGTAATCTCTGCTCTGTTGGCTTTGCGCTTATTTTTTGTAATCTCATAACCTACCTTTACATTAAACCATCCCTTTTTTTCATACCACTGTTTGATACGTTCCAGGGATTTTTTGGTTTTAGTTTCATCAATGATCTCTGGAGCATCTCCAGATTTTTTTAACCATTGGTTAAAGCTTGTGTAGTAGTTTCCTAGTTCGTCTACTTGTTTTTTGGAAAGCAGGCGTATTAATTTTTGTTCTCTTTTGGGTTTTTTATGCAGCCAAGTGTTAAAAGTACTATCTGGCTGTTGGTCTGCAAGATTGTACAAATACAGCCCTGCAGGAATACCAATTAAGGGTATTTTAGTATTAGGGCGCTGGGTTAATTGGCTAAAGACCCCAAAGTCATCTACTTTTTGTTCATCTACCTCAATGGTGTTTTTTGTGAGTAAAAGTTGATCTTGAGTTACATTTTTAACTGCATTACAAGACCCTAGGAGGGTCGTAATTCCTAAAATTAATGATATTTTTGTGATGCCTAATTCCAAATGTGTTGAAAGGGTCAAGAGGGTTGTTTGTTTAAAATCAAAAATACTATAATTTGATAAGTAAAGTTCAAATAAAACTAATAACGAGTTTACAGCAAAAAAAGTACCGTAACAAAGAAGGTCTTTTTATTGCAGAGGGTCCTAAGGTGATAGCGGAGCTTTTAACCCAAGGACTTGAGCTTCACAGCCACTATCATATAAATCTGCAGGCTGATGATTCTGGTATTCAAGAAATTTCAGAAGTGCTCCTTCAAAAAATTAGTTGTTTAAAAACGCCAAACACCTCTTTGGCAACCTTTAAAATACCTACTCCAAAACCACTTATAAACACCGGGCTCACCCTTGTGGTAGACGCCGTAAGAGATCCAGGAAATTTAGGCACAATAATTAGACTCTGTGATTGGTTTGGAGTTAGCCAATTAGTGTGTTCTATGGATACCGTAGATTGCTATAACCCTAAGGTTGTTCAAGCAACGATGGGTTCTATAGCTAGAGTTGCTATTCATTACTTAGACATTCATCAATATATACACCAGGCTAAAGTGCCTGTCTACACAGCCATTATGGATGGAGAAAATGTATATAATGCCACCTTGGCTAGTGATGCAATATTAATTATGGGAAATGAAGCAAATGGGGTTTCTCAGAAAATAAAAGCCCTTTCTACCCATCAAATTGCCATTCCACAATTTGGGGACTTGCACGCTACAGAGAGTTTGAATGTGGCCTCTGCCACGGCAATACTCCTGAGTGAGTTTGTGCGTACTACTGAAATGTAAAATTAATAAACACCCCCCGAGAATTAATAGCGCTGAGATTTGAAGTCCATTGACTTAATGGGTTATTATCTGGCACCAGTTCATTGCTAGTTGCAAATACGCCCCTAATTGTTGGCGTGAATTTAAAGAAATATAAATAAATATCTACTCCAAAACCAAGCTCAAAATAGTTGGTGATGCGCGTGGTCCTGAATTGTCCTAGGCTATTATCTTCAGGGTTTTTCTCGTTACTTGACAAGTTTAAAGAGGTAGAAACCCCACCCACTACAAAAGGCTTCCAGTTGTTGAGCCTTTTGGTGCTAAACTTTAGCAACAATGGCAGGTGAATATAGGTAGATTTAACCTCACGCAGTGCGGCTATTTCATCTCCAATTCTTGGAAAAATTAGGTTTCTTTGGGTAAAATAAAGTCCTGGCTCTAGCCTAAGGTTTATGTATTTGCTGATGCGCATATCTCCAATAAGCCCCACGTTAAAACCTGTAGTTGGCTCAACAATGACATCTGTATTAGTGTTTCCCAGCTCATCGTTGTATTCAATTTTAAAATCATAGCTATTAAACCCTAAAAAGTAACCCCAAGTTAAAAATTTGGCATCAAAGGTTTCTAGGTTAGACAAGCGCTCACTGCTAAATAGTTGCGCTTGAACACTTTGAGTGAGCAGTCCTAGGGCCAGAAGTATTATTAGTTTTTTCATACTATTTTGTAGCGCTATAAATGGTAGCTACACCAAAAGTTTGTGGTTTGTGTTGTACCTCTATAAACCCGGTTTTTCTTAAAATATTGTTTAATGCTTCTGCGTAAGGAAAAACAGAGGCGCTTTCACTTAAATAGTTATAAGCAACTTTGTCTTTACTAAATAAAGTACCCACCAAGGGTAAAATGTTCTTGCTATAAATATGGTATCCTTGTTTGAAAGGAAACTTCTCTGGAACAGAGGTCTCTAAGATAATAAACAGCCCGCCCTTTTTTAATACACGTAGTATTTCAGAAAGTCCTTTTTCTAGATTTTCAAAATTCCGTACTCCAAAAGATACCGTAACCACATCAAAACTGTTGTCTTCAAAAGGCATAGCCTCACCATCTCCTTTAATAAAATCTACCTTTGCCTGTAAGGCCGTGTTGTTTACTTTTTTACGTGCCATTGACAACATTCCCTCAGAGAGATCAAAACCTATGATTTTTTTTGCTGAAATGTATTTAGCAAATTCTATGGCTAAATCACCGGTGCCAGTAGCAACATCTAGTATGCTATCTGGGGTATGATTTTTTGCCATCTGCAGCACCTTACGGCGCCATTTTAAGTCTGTACCTAAAGATATTACTCTGTTAAGGCTGTCATACTTATTTGATATGGTGTCAAACATTTGTTCTACTTGCTCTTTTTTGTTGAGGGTAGAATCTTTGTAAGGGGTTACTTTTTTTTGTGTTGTCATTTCGGGTGCAAAAATAGCATTTTTTATTGTTACATTTTTTCAATTTTTGAAAACGACATTAAAATAAATAATCTTGTAAATACCCTTGTTTGGTTGCAGAATCATTCTCAAAATAGAAGATGCCATCTGTTGTGTCCTTTGTGATTTAAAAATTCAATACATTTGCACCTTATTTCTAATTACTGTTATGAAAATTATTATCGCCGGTGCAGGTGAAGTAGGGTTCCATTTGGCAAAACTATTATCTTTTGAATCTCAAGATATTACACTTATTGATACCCACAGAGATTCTTTGTCATATGCAGATACCCATCTAGATATACGTGTTGTTCGCGGAGATGCAACCTCTATCAAGGTCCTGGAAGACAGTAATGTTATTGACACAGATTTGGTCATAGCTGTAACCTCCTCAGAGACTACCAATATCACTGTTTGCGTTTTAGCCAAACAATTAGGAGCAAAGAGGACCATAGCTAGAATTTCAAACACTGAATTTATAGATCGTAAAGATGAGGTTGGTTTTACCAAATTTGGTATTGATGAGCTAATTTCTCCAGAATCTTTGGCTGCCAATGAAATAGAGTTGCTTTTAAACCAGAGTGCTTTTAACGACACCTATGAGTTTGAAGGGGGCGCCTTAACTATGATTGGCCTGCATTTAAACCGCACCAATAGTTTTATAGATAAAACAGTTAAAGAGGTGGCAAGCGTGTTTCCTAATTTAAAGTATGTGCCTATAGCCATGCAACGTTACGGCACTCAATATACCATTATACCCAGAGGAGATACTCAATTTAAAGAAGGGGATCAGGTGTATTTTATAACCACCAAAGAAGGGGTTGATGAAATCTACGAGCTTACCGGAAAACAGCGGCACGAGATTAGAAATGTTATGATTTTGGGAGGGAGTAATATTGGGTATAAAACAGCCAGTGATTTATGTAAAAATAGATTTAACGTAAAGCTTATCGAAAACGATAAGGAAAAGGCTTTTGAGATAGCCGATGACATACCAAGCTGTCTGGTTATTAATGGTGATGGAAGAAATGTAGAACTTCTCCTAGAGGAGGATGTTCAAGGCATGGATGCTTTTATTTCTGTAACAGGAAATAGTGAAACCAATATCATGTCTTGTTTGGTAGCGAAATCTAAAGGGGTTAAAAAAACAATTGCCCTTGTAGAGAATATGGACTACTTTCAGTTGTCTCACTCTATTGGTATTGATACTTTAATTAATAAAAAATTACTGGCAGCCAATAATATCTTTAGATACATACGAAAAGGGGAGGTTGTTGCTATGACCAAGCTAAACAACATGAATGCAGAGTTGTTGGAGTTTGTGGTAACGCCATCTTCTAATGTTACAAACAAGACCATACGAGATATTGATATTCCTCGCTCTGCCATAATTGGTGGTGTGGTAAGAGATGGTGAGGGGCAAATTGCTCTGGGTGATTTTAAAATACAAAGCGGTGATCGTGTTGTTGTGTGTTGCCAACCACATTCTATAGGTAAAGTAGAAAAACTCTTTGTGTAATGAGTTTTTTTAAACAAGTAAATCATAAAATTATTGCACATATCATGGGCCTACTCCTAGCGGTAAACGGCTCTTTTATGTTGATATCCTCTATTATGAGCGCCGTCTACAACGATGGTGTGCTTCACCAAATGTTACTCTCTGGAATAGTTACTATGGCAACAGGAGGCCTGGTTATGTTTTTAACCCGCAAGCACAAAAAAGAACTACACAAAAAAGACGGATATATTGTTGTGGCAATGGGCTGGATTATTATGTCTTTGGCCGGCACACTGCCGTATTTATTTACAGGTGCAATACCCTCATTTACCAATGCTTTTTTTGAAACCATGAGTGGCTATTCTACAACTGGAGCTAGTATTTTAAATGATGTAGAGAGCCTCCCAAAGGGTGTTTTATTTTGGAGAAGTATTACCCACTGGATAGGCGGCATGGGTATTATTGTTTTAGCTGTTGCCATATTGCCACTATTAGGTATTGGAGGGATGCAGTTATTTGCTGCAGAAGCTCCGGGTCCAGGAGGAGATAAGTTACACCCAAGAATTACAGATACTGCAAAACGTTTGTGGCTCATATATGTGGGTTATACCGCTGCAGAAACGCTATTGTTAAGCCTTGCTGGGATGAGCTTTTTTGATGCAATCAATCATTCATTGAGTACCCTTAGTACGGGTGGTTTTTCTACTAAAAATGCAAGTATAGCTCACTGGAATGACACGCCACTTATACAGTACATAATTATGTTTTTTATGTTTCTGGCAGGTACTAATTTTGTGTTAAGCTATTTTGCATTTAAGCTCAAATTTTCAAAAATAATTCGTGATCAGGAGTTTAAAGCCTACTCATTTTTACTTATTACCCTTACGGCTATTTTTGCAGCCGTTATTTACTTTAAAGTTGATCTTAGCGCCAGTAGTATTGTGCACCCTATGGTATGGGGAGGGTTGGAAGCAAGCGTTCGTCACGGTTTATTTCAGATATTAGCCATTGTTACCACCACAGGTTTTGTGACTGCAGATTACGCTATCTGGACTCCAATTTTAACGATCTCTTTATTTGGTTTAATGTTTTTGGGTGGATCTTCTGGATCAACCTCTGGAGGGATTAAAATTGTACGCCATTTAATTATGATTAAAAACGGAGTGTTAGAATTTAAACGTACCCTGCATCCCAATGCAATTTTACCCGTACGTTATAACACCAGAGCCGTACAACAGCCTATTGTTTTTAATATACTTGGGTTTTTTATATTGTACATGCTGTCCTTTATTGTAGGCGTGATTGTTTTTTCTGTGCTCGGGCTTGATTTTAAAACGGCGCTGGGCGCTGCAGCATCAACCCTTGGTAATGTTGGTCCAGCTTTAGGAGATCTTGGCCCTGTACATACCTATTCAGATTTGCCATCATTGGCAAAATTATGGGCTACTTTTTTAATGTTAATTGGAAGACTGGAACTCTTTACAGTGCTTATTTTATTCACGCCTTTTTTCTGGCGAACACGATAGGGCTAATCATTAAAGGAGATAATTTCTATCTCCACGCGCCTGTCATTGGTGCTTCTTTTGCCAAGTGGTTGCCTAAAGGCCATGCCTTTATAACTCATTCTGTTTTTGTTAATCCCTTTTTTAATAAGGTAATTGTAAACGTATTGAGCCCTTGCCTCACTTAAGTTTTTCTTTCCTGTTCTTAGATTTATAAAATCTATTCCTGGGTTATCAGGGTCTCCGCAACAAATATGCCCCAGCAGTTTAAAAGTCATGTTTGGGTATTGTTGTAAAAAAGTAAGAAGTTTTTTCAGAGATTTTTTACTCTCATTTAACATGATATCTCTGTCTTGATAAAATCTAATTCCTTCAATTGTAATTTTATCTCCCGCTCTAAATACTTTTGCGTATTCTGGCGCAATGTCTCTTTGAGTTGGTTTTAATACAATCTCTCCGGCTACTTTTACATGGTATTTTTTTTGGTGAATAAAAATATCTACACGTCTGTTCGTTTTTGAATCACTATCCAACTCACCATACCCCTGAGATGAAATAATGGTAAACTCACGCAAGTTTTTGGTCACATTTGCAGCTCTGCTTTTAGAGAGGGTTAAGTTGTAGTCCTCTGCTCCAACTGTGTTGGTGTAGCCTTTGATATGGACGTCCAAATCGTCTTTGTTATGTATTTTTTTTATGCTATCGAGAATAAAAATATGCGCTTGTGTAAGCTGTGATTTGTCATTTTCAAAATACAATGAAAATTCCATCTGATCCTCTTGGCCCCACAAAAAAGAAGCGAAAAATACACATATATATGAAAGTAAAAGTTTCATAAGCAGTAATTAACAAGATCTAAATGTACTAAAATCTCTAGACTTGCTGTCCTTGAAATATAATTCTATGAGTCTTAGTGCCCTTTAAAAGGTAATTTTTTTACACAAGTTAAGGAGTCTGTTTTTAAGACAAATGACTCAAATCTATTTCATTAATTTCTTTACCAGTTGAGAGTGTTATTAGGCTTTGAACGTTTCCTAAATAGGGCAGTAGGGTGAGTTTTGTGATTATAAAAGTTTCGTAGGCCTCTATATCCTCTACGATTAATTTAAGCAGGTAGTCAAAGGTGCCACTAACCCTATGGCACTCTACAACTTCTGGAAAATCATTTACTTTTTTAACAAATTTCTCTAAATAGCTGCGCGTGTGCCCTTGTAGTGTTATAGCAACAAAAACAGTTTGCTTAAGCCCTAGTTTTTTTTGATTTAACCTGGCAGAATATCCTTTTATGTACCCTTCACGCTCAAGTTTTTTAATGCGTTCAAAAACAGGAGTTGTAGATCTATTTAAGTCCTCAGCGAGACTTTTTACGGTTCTATTAGAGTCTTTTTGTAGTGCCTTTAAGATGGCAACATCTGTTGTGTCAAGTTTCATTTGCTGTTTATTCGGTTAAATCACTTCAAAAATAGAATAAATAATATGTTTTTTGTAATATTTAAGAATAAAAGGCTAAATATATACTTTAAGGCAGGTAATACATATTTTTTATGTTGTAATTTTTATATTTTTATTGACTATATAAAAGATAGAGGTTGTTATGACTGAAACTACATTCAATATGCCCAAAATGGGCGAAAGTATTACCCAGGGTACCATACTTAATTGGTTGGTGAAGGAGGGTGCCTCTTTCCAAGAAGGTGATATTCTTGTTGAAATTGCCACAGATAAGGTAGATAACGAAGTGCCTGCTCCAGGCTCTGGAGTGATGATTTCTCACCAGGCTGTTGTGAATGATATTGTTCAAGTAGGACAAACCATTGCTTTGTTGTCATTATCTAATGAAGTAGTTACTGCTAAAACCCTTCCAGAAAACCCTCCCCAGAAAGATGTAATTAAAAGTGGTAAAACCACTACAAAACCTTTAGCTATTAAAGGCATTTTAAAGGTAAACGACAACGTTTTTATTTCTCCCCTTGTAGATAGTATGGCTAGAAAGCATCATATTAGCTACCAAGAGCTAGCCTGTATTGCAGGTAGCGGCCAAGATGGGCGTTTGCGTAAAACAGATATTACAAGTTATATAGAAGCGGGGAGGCCTTTTCAGTTTGGGCAATTAGAAAGCAAGAATCAGGGGTACAGCATCCCGGATTTAAAGTTTGATAAAGGTAGTGGTAAGATCGTACCCATGGACCGCATGCGAGAAATGATTGCAGACCATATGGTGTATAGTAAGCATACCTCTCCACACGTAACGGCTTATGTTGAGGCAGATCTAACTAATATGGTTGCTTGGCGAAATGCAAATAAGGCATTATTTCTAAAAACCTATAAAGAGAAGCTAACCTTTACACCGCTATTTATTGAGGCAGTCGCAAATGCTATTAAGGATTTTCCGATGATAAATGCATCCCTTGACGGAAAAAATATTATTGTAAAGCAGGATATAAATATTGGAATAGCAACAGCGCTCTCCTCTGGAAATTTAATTGTTCCAGTTGTTAAAAATGCAGATAAAAAAGACTTTAAAACCCTTGCTAGCGCTGTAAACGAGCTGGCACAAAAGTCTCGTTCTGGAAATTTAAAGGCAGATGATATCAAAGGTGGTAGCTTTACCATTAGTAATGTAGGAACCTTTGGCAGTTTGATGGGAACCCCAATTATTAACCAGCCAGAAGCAGCTATTTTAGCGACAGGAATTATAAAAAAACGCGCCGAGGTAATAGAGAAACCTCAGGGTGACACTATTGAAATACGTAGCATGATGTATCTGTCTCTGTCTTTTGATCACAGAATTGTAGATGGGCATCTTGCAGGTTCTTTTTTAAAGCGTATTGCCGACAACATGGAAAAATTTGATATAAACCGCTCTTTTTAGATCATTCGGTCAAGCCTGGGTTGCGCCCTTATAAAAATACACAGTGTAACATATTTTTGAATAGTATAGCATGAAAATCACCAAAGAATTAATCTTAGAAGCCTTTAAAAACCTGGTCACTGCTAAGGCAATGACCCAGGAGTTTGAAGATAATTTTAAAGTTGTTTCTAAGTATGTACATGCTACCTCTCGTGGTCATGAAGTGATACAAACAGCTCTTGGTATGCAGTTATTGCCCCAAGATTATTTGTTTCCATACTACCGTGATGATGCGATGCTACTCTCTATAGGTATTACTCCTTATGAGTTAATGTTACAAGTATTGGCAAAAAAAGACGATCCATTCTCTGGGGGTAGAACCTACTACTCTCATCCTAGTTTAAGAGATGAAGACAAGCCTAAAATACCACATCAAAGTAGTGCCACTGGCATGCAAGCGATACCAGCTACTGGAGTAGCGATGGGTTTTTGGTATAAAGAGGCAGAGAAGCTTTCTAGCTATAAACCACAAGACGCCCCAGTGGTAGTTTGCTCTTTAGGAGATGCAAGTGTAACAGAGGGTGAAATTGCGGAAGCCTTCCAGATGGCTGCTTTAAAACAATTGCCTATTTTGTATTTAGTGCAAGATAATGGCTGGGATATTTCTGCCAATGCTGCAGAAACTAGAGCTCAAAATGCTGCTCAGTACGCTGCAGGATTTCATGGTCTAGAGGCCATCTCCATAGACGGAACAGATTTTGAGCAAAGTTACAACACAATCAAAGAGGTGCTTGAGAAAATTAGAACCCAGCGACGCCCTTTTTTAGTACATGCCAAGGTTCCTCTATTAAATCACCACACCTCTGGTGTGCGCATGGAGTTTTACAGAGATGATTTAGAGCAGGCAAGATCTGAGGATCCGTATCCTAAAATGCTTGCGCTACTGCTGCAGCAGGGTGCCACTAAGACCGAAATACAAACTATAGAATCTGATATTGAGAGCCGCGTAAAACAGGCTCTAAGCAGCGCGCTAGCCGCTGAAGATCCTTCTGCTGAAGATTTATTTACCCATGATTTTGCGCCAACACCAATAACACAAGAAGTAGGGGAGCGCACCCCAAAAGGAGCAGATAAAGTGGTGATGGTAGATTGCGCATTGTTTGCCATTGAAGAACTAATGGCAAAGCATCCAGAGTGTTTGCTGTATGGGCAAGATGTTGGAGGAAGACTTGGTGGTGTGTTTAGAGAAGCCGCAACCTTAGCCCAAAAATTTGGTGATAACAGGGTATTTAATACAGCCATCCAAGAAGCCTTTATTGTGGGGTCTACCGTGGGGATGAGCGCTGTTGGCCTAAAGCCAATTGTTGAGGTGCAATTTGCAGATTATTTGTGGCCAGGGCTTAATCAATTATTTACAGAAGTGTCACGAAGTTGTTATCTCTCTAATGGAAAATGGCCTGTGTCAATGATACTCAGAGTGCCTATTGGCGCCTATGGTAGTGGCGGCCCGTATCACTCCTCTTCTATGGAGAGTGTGGTAAGTAATATAAGAGGATTAAAAATAGCCTACCCTAGCAATGGGGCAGATTTAAAAGGGCTTATAAAAGCAGCATATTACGATCCAAATCCTGTGGTTATTTTTGAGCACAAAGGCTTGTATTGGTCTAAAGTGCCAGGAACAAAAGGGGCAACAAGTGTAGAGCCTAGCGAAGATTACATGCTTCCCTTTGGGAAGGCTTGGGTACTGCAAGAAATATGGAAAAAAGAGCAAGATGAAACCTTGTCAATTATTACCTATGGTATGGGAGTGCACTGGGCAATAAATGCTACTGCAGCCCTTGGCCTTGAGGATGTAGTAGAGATTGTAGATCTGCGCACGCTACATCCTCTAGATTACGATACTGTTTTTGCCTCTGTAAATAAATGCGGTAAGTGTTTGGTGGTTACAGAAGAGCCAAGTGAAAATAGTTTTAGTAGAGCTTTGCAAGGGCGTATTCAGGAAGAATGTTTTCAGTCTTTGGATGGGCCAGTAATGATCATTGGCTCTGAGAATATGCCAGCCATACCACTCAATAGCGTATTAGAGCAAACCATGATACCCTCTACAGAAAAAGTAAAAGAAAAAATTATTGAAATTTTAAACTATTAAAAAAATTGCCCTAAAGGTATATTCAGGTTATTTCTTTCTGTAAGGATCCTCCTCACTACTTGTGATTCCTAGGGCCTTATACACAAAATCGAAAGTAGACAACAGCTCTGGCTGTCCGTCAACAATGGCAATATTGTGCTCAAAATGAGCACTTGGTTTCCCGTCTTGGGTTACAATGGTCCAGCCATCTTTAAGCTGTTTGATACGGCGTGTACCAAGATTGATCATAGGTTCTATGGCAACGGTCATACCTTCTATAAATTTTTTGCCACGACCCCTGCGGCCATAATTAGGCATTTCTGGATCTTCGTGCATGGTTTTACCAAGCCCGTGTCCTACCAATTCTCTCACAACGCCATACCCATGACCCTCGCAGTAGTTCTGGATGGCAAAACCAACATCGCCAACGCGGTTTCCAGCTTTTAACTCTTTAATACCTATATAGAGGGATTCTTTAGTAACTTGGAGTAATTTTTTTGTTTCTTGAGCTACCTCACCTACCTCAAAAGTATAGGCATGGTCTCCATAAAAGCCGTGTTTTATTGCGCCACAATCAATACTTACAATATCACCTTCTTTTAGTGGGATGTCTGTAGGGAGTCCATGAACAATAGCCTCGTTTACACTAGTTAAAAGTGTAGAGGGGCAGTCATACAAGCCTAAAAATCCAGGAACCGCATCTTGCTCGCGTATGTAGTCCTCTGCCATGGTGTTGAGTTCATTTGTGGTTACACCAACCTTTACCTCTTTGGCCAGCATTCCTAATGTTCTTGAAACAACTAATGCAGCTTCTCTCATTAGTGCTATTTCTTCTCTAGATTTTGTAATAATCATAGTACCTGTTAAAAGTTAAACCAACCTTTTTTCTTGCTTGGCTTTTGTGGGCTTGGTTTCCCAATAATTTCCTATTAAATTTCTCACTAGCTTTTCATACCTCCAGAGTTTATTATTCTGCGTATGCTGGCATGTATGCTTTATTTGAAACAATGGTAAGGATATCTTCTTCAAGGGTTGCTGTTTGAACATATTCAACAAAACGACCTATTTCTTGTTCTTGCTTGTAAAAAATAAAAGTAGGCACATAGGCAATATTAAGCTCTTTTTCATAGCCCTTCGGGGTATCTTTATCATGAGAAACAGCGACCATCTCTATGCGCTCCTCATTGATGCCAATACTCTTTAGTATTTTGTAAAAATGCGGAACTTCACGCTGGCTATCCTCACACCAAGTGCCCATAAAGGCTTTGATGTACACGCCTGTAAGCTCTTTTTTAAGCTCAATTAATGTAATGGAGTCTGGGGTATAGGCTTTGAAATTTTCAGACATCCAAGGAAATAAACTATCATTTTTAAAATCTGTGTAGCGCACCTTTCCAAGTAGCATTTTTTCACCCTCATTTTCTGGGTCTGCTACAAGTTTATCGCTAATGTAGTTTTCTTGGCTATTTTCTGCAACAGTTTGCTGCCCCTGTTTTACTGGGTCTTTACATGAGAATAGGCTCAAACAAGCAAAGGCTATCAGTATTGTTTTTGTGTTTAAATAGTTCATCTTTAAGAATTTTTTATACTAATGATTTTTGTGTCATCTGCTTTGGCTGGGCAACGCCCATGATGTGCAGTATTGTAGGTGCTATATCTCCTAGAACACCGTCATCTACATTTTTTATCTCTGGATCTACCACAATAAGAGGTACAGGGTTTATGGTGTGGGCCGTATTTGGTGAGCCATCTGGATTGCACATGGTCTCGCTATTACCGTGATCTGCGATGATAATGGTCGTATATCCATGAGCAAGAGCCGCTTCTGTAATTTTTTTGGCGCAAGCATCTACCACCTCACAGGCTTTTGTGGCAGCCTTTAAATCTCCTGTGTGGCCAACCATATCAGGATTAGCAAAATTCAAACAAATAAAATCTGCAGATGCTGCCTTGATTTCTGGAACTATGCTGTCTGTAATTTCATAGGCGCTCATTTGGGGTTTTAAATCATAGGTAGCAACCTTTGGTGAGGGACATAAGATTCTTTTTTCACCGGTAAAAGGAGCTTCCCTTCCTCCATTAAAGAAGAAAGTTACATGAGGGTATTTTTCTGTCTCGGCAATGCGTATTTGGGTTTTGTTTTTTTTTTCTAATACTTCTCCAAGGGTTTGGGTGATATTTTCTTTGTTGTAAATTACCTCTATATCTTTAAAAGAAGCATCATAATTTGTGAGGGTTACAAAATGTAAAGGCAGTTTTTTCATGCCGTACTCCTCAAAATCTTGCTGGCTTAATACTTGGGTAAGTTGCCTGGTGCGGTCTGTCCTAAAATTAAAGAAAATAACAACATCGTCTTTTTTGATAGTTGCAACAGGTGCATTGTCTTTGGTTACTACAAGAGGCTCCATAAACTCATCTGTAACTCCTGCTTGGTAGCTTTTTTCCATGCTCTTTGAAATGTTACTGGTTGGCGTGCCCTTGCCGCTGCACAACAAATCATAGGCTTTTTTTACACGCTCCCAACGGGTGTCTCTATCCATGGCAAAGTAGCGCCCAATTACACTTGCAATACGCCCGGTTGTTTGTTGCATGTAGTCTTGTAGATGCGCTATGTGTTGTATGCCAGATTTTGGATCTACATCGCGCCCATCTGTAAAGGCATGCACAAAAACGTTTTCTAATTTTTGATCACTTGCAGCCTTTAAAATTCCTTTTACATGGTCAAGGTGAGAATGTACCCCGCCATCTGAGACAAGCCCAAGTAAATGAATATTTTTATTATTGGTCTTGGCATAGGCAAAGGCTTTTTGCAACACTTTTTCATCCTTGAGAGTGTCTTGTGTGACTGCCAAATTAATTTTTGCCAAATCTTGATATACAATTCTACCAGCGCCGAGGTTCATGTGTCCTACCTCGCTGTTGCCCATTTGCCCATCAGGAAGGCCAACATGCGCTCCGTGTGTTAATAGATTTGCGTGGGCATATTTTTTTACTGCAGCATCCATAAAGGGAGTTTCTGCCTTTGCCGGGGCAGAGATGCTAGGATCTTGTGTGTTACCCCATCCATCTAGGATAAGTAATATAACTTTTTTATTCATGGTGTAAAGATAGGGAGTAATTAACGATTACAAAACCGCAAGGAGCCTAAACAGGTTTTAAGTTACGTGGTTTGTTGAGGTGCGTTTTCTTGACAATATTTTCACCAAACTTTTTTATGATTTCTTGCTGCTAAAGTATCAGGAGTTAAATCACCATTCAAAGAAGGATGCCATTGCTTAGCAACTTCTGGATGAGTTTCGGTAAGTGATTTTTTAGGCATTAAATGGGCTTAAGTTTCTCAAATAGAATGAATAAAAAAGCCCCCATGATTTCATGCGGGCTTGGTATTATTGGGAGTTTTTAAATTATCTAAAGAGTACAAATTTATATTTAATAATTTTTACAAGAAAAAAACTAGTTTGCTGACAATCTATTTATTTCTTCTATAATTATTTTTACTATTTTCTTCTTACTTTTTCCATATCCAATACTACCTCCTGGTCTCCTGAACTTAACCAAAATAGCTCCATCAGACAAATCAACTATTTGCCCATTGAAACTCATTAATCCGCGAGTCTCTATATTATAGGTATATGAAAAGCTTAAAGCATAAACCGAAGCTAATTTAGTAACACTTTTTGTTTGAACCTCTACTTTTTGGTTCATATCTGTTTTGCTTCCGTTTTCAGATATATTTACATCATTAGTTGCCGAAACAGTTTCTCTAGCTAGTTGCGGAGAAATAACTTTCAATTGACTTGAGGAGAACATTAACTCTCCTTCGATAAGGTCTCTTAAACCCAATGGGTCTTTACCTGAAGAAAAAACTGTTATCGACGAGTTTGGATTAAAGTCATCTAAAACCATTACTTGAATTCCATATTTTAATTTTTTTGATTTTTGAGCATAAGTAGTTGAAGAAAATAAAACTGCAAATAAAACCATAAGAACACTTAAGTTTTTCATAATATTTTTTTGTTTGTTGTTAGTTATTCACTCAAATATAATAAACATATATTAATTATGAAAAAAACTACTGTGTACCATAGTTTTAATAAAAAAACCCACATGAATCAATGATGTGGGTCTGCTTTTGTTGAGTGTTATTTAAAGCAGCTCAGGATTAATGTCCAAAATATGTTCTTGTACATACTTGGCAATAAAGCCGTCACTAAAGTGCTCGCTACCCATTATTTTTTCCTGCTGTAGGATGCTTTTAATATCAAGCTTTTTATAGGCTTCTAGCATTGGTTTTGATACAGGTTTGTAACTAAAGTGCCACGGCTCATGAGAAAACCCTTTTCTGTTTGCATCTTTTGTATACACCTCATAAAATCCAAAACTGTTTGCATTTTGGGTAAGCCAAACTTTCATATCACAAAACGGGCCATTGCCATAAAAGTGTTTTTCTTGCAACACACTTGAGGGTCTTGCACCTGTATTTGCCTGTATAATATCAATATCTGTACCCCAGTGATGTCTTGATGTTCCTGGAATGGTAGAGTATTCTATGATTTTTGAAAGTGCCTGTTTTGGAGACAAGCCTTGCCCGGTGAAGTGTTTGTATTTGCCTTCAAATATTTCTTTTTGACGCTCAAAGCTTCTGTAGGCAGAGACAACTTCAATGCTTATGTTATCCTTTGCCGCTGCGGCTTTCATCTCTAATAATGCAGCTTTGGTTTGTTTGTGCATCTTTTGTCTGTAAGAATTTCCAGTAATCTCAGCATTTCCTTTCCCGATGAGCTGCGCTAGGGTGAACCTATCTTGCGCGGCGCCAAGGGCAAGGTGAGGTATCGTAAAAAGCCCTAGGCTGCAAATTCCTGTGAGATGTAAAAAGTCTTTCCGTTTCATGTATCTGCTGTCTTTAACTCGCGTTTGTTTAAATATACTATTTCTTGTTACAATACTATACTAGAGGCTCAAAATAGCTCCTGTTTCAAGCAAGTAAGGCTCTTTTCCTTTCTCAAAAATGCGCGCACTATGGTTTCCTTTTAAAGTTATGCGATCTCCAATGACCTGAAGCCAACTACCCTCTGGTAATCCCACTACAGGGGTGTTGTTTTGGGTGTGGTACTCTTTAATTCTGGTTGCTCTAGACTCTCCCATATGCGTAGTTTTTGGGTCTGGGTCTATGTAATGGGCATTGATATTAAAGGCAATGACGCCCAGTGTGTCAAAAGAGGAGGGATACACAATAGGCATGTCATTGGTGTTTTGCATAGTGATACCACAAATATTACTACCGGCACTTGTACCAAGATATGGGGTGGCTTTATTAATAGCTTTTCTGATGGGATCAACAAGCTTATTGTCATGTAACTGCTTTACTAATAAAAAGGTGTTTCCACCGCCAGTGAAGATTCCTTGTGTTTGTTCTACAGCTTGAATAGGATTTTTAAAGGTGTGTATCCCGCGTAAATTTTTACCAAATGTTTTGAAAACTTTTGCTGCCATTTTGGTGTAATTTTCATGGCTAATGCCTCCAGGTCTTGCATAGGGTATAAATAAAACCTCTTGTGGCATCTCTAAAGAGTATTTCAAGCTCCTGCTGCAAATACCCTAGATAGCTGCCCTTTATATACGGTTGAGGTGCTGGCAATAATTAGTTTTTTCATTCTATAGGGGGTAAAACCATAAAGGTACACAATGTGTTGTTATATTTTACTAGCTCTTGTCTAACTCTACTATTAATAAATTATATATTTGAATTCTGAAAAACTCTACAAAAATAAAAATGATTCGTAAAGCAAGCTTTTGTAGCCTACTTTTTTTGTGTTTTTTCACTTCTGCTACAGCACAAATTATTTTGTTGGAGGGAAGAGTTACCAACCCAGATGAGGTGGAGAATATTCATGTACTTAATACAACATCAAGATTTAACGCCATAACAGATCAAGAAGGGAAGTTTGTCATAGAAGCAAAGCGTTATGACACTTTGGTTTTTTCTGGAATTAAGTACTTTTCAAAAAAGGTAGTGGTTACAGATAAAATGTACGCTCAAAAATACCTTACCGTTTCTCTAATCGTGTTATTAAATGAGCTAGATGAGGTCTTTATAGGAAATACGCTTTCTGGAGATTTATTAAAAGATGTTGGGGCCATAAAAACCAATAAAGACTTTAATTTTGATGATGTAGGGATACCTGGTTTTAAAGGAAAACCTCAGGAAAAAATTCCTAAATTGGTGGGGCAAGTTATAACCCCATTATATGTAGATGTGGAAGCTTTGTATAAGCACATCGCAGGGTATTATAAAACACTAAAAAAGATGCGCAAATGGAGATCTGAGGATTACATAGCTACAGAAATATTAACCTATTACACGGCCTCTTTTTTTCTTGATGCCTATGGGATTCCAGAAAACAGAACCTATCATTTTATAATGCTTTGCCTAGAAACCTCAGATATAGAGAAAGATTTTAAAATTAAAAATTACAACGGTGTGCTTACCACATTTAAGGAGAAATTTCCAGACTATGTGTACCAATTAAGCCTTATGAAAAAAGAAAACTAACATTTTTCTCAAGTTTTATTAATCATAAAACAAAAAAGAATACTATTGCTTTAGATACATCACTTTGCAATTTATACAATTATAGCATTTATGAGATTTTTTAAGATTTTTATTTTAGCGATTATTTTCCCAGTACTCATGGGAGCTACAGTTCATAAATTTTATGCAAGCACCACCAGAGTTGAGTATGTGCCCCAGGAGCAGTCTCTTCAAATTATAACAGAAATTTTCACCGACGATATTCAGCAAGCATTAACAGAGCGAAACCTAAAGCAGGTACACCTAGATTCCAAAAAGCAGACCCCTGCAGATGTTTTATTACTGCAAGATTATGTTTTTAAAAAACTGGTGGTTTTTGTAAACGGCACAAAGCGAGAGTACAACTATATTGGACTGCAATATGATGTAGACAGAGTAAAATTGTACCTAGAAATAACAAATGTATCGGCTCTGGAGCAGATAGAAATTGAAAATAAAATATTGTTTGACACCTTCGAGGATCAGCAAAACATTATACATGTTAAAACCCCTAAAACAAGACGCAGTCTTGTTTTGGACAAAGAAAATCCTAAAGGATTGTTAAATTTTAAATAACACGCAGTATACGTCTTAGATTAGGCTATTTTTGAACAACATATTTAACCAAAAAACACCATGAAATTACTTAAATTTTTATCATTTATTTTAATAATGTCTTCAGCTGGTTTTGCAACCGCCCAAGATACAGAGTCAACCCAGCAGGAGCGCAAAGCTGGACACCTCAATAACAACCGTTTCAAGCAGTTGTATCAAGAGTTCTCTTCGCCAAACCAGTACAGATCTGCCTCTGGAGCCCCAGGGCCAGCCTATTATCAGCAACAAGCAGATTATAAAATGGATATTGTGTTGGATGATGACAATGCAGTTCTTTACGGTACAGAAACCATTACATATACAAATAACTCTCCAGATGTTTTAGAGTACTTGTGGGTACAGCTAGACCAAAATGTTCGCGCTTCAGATTCAAAAACTTCCTTAATTGAGGCAAATGGAGCTGCTCCTGCACAGCAGGCAAGTTCTTTTGTGAACAGTTATATGGGAGAAGCCTTTGATGGAGGTTTTAAAATAGACTATGTAAAAGACCGCAAAGGAAACAACCTATCATACACTATTAACCGAACCATGATGCGTATCGATATGCCAAAGGCGATGTCTCCAGGAGATACCTATTCTTTTGATATAAAGTGGTGGTATAATATTGTAAACCATACCATAGATAGAGCCCGTAGTGGGTATGAGGTATTTGATGATGGCAATAAAGGATATGTTATAGCCCAGTTTTTTCCTCGCATGGCAGTATATAGCGATGTAGAAGGATGGCAAAATAGCCAGTTTTGGGGTCGTGATGAGTTTGCATTACCTTTTGGAGATTATGATGTAAGTATTACCGTTCCTGCAGATCACACCATGGATGCCACGGGTGTTCTTACTAACAGAAAAGATGTGTTTTCTAAAACAATGATGAATCGTTACAACAAGGCAAAACAATCCTACGACACTCCTGTTATAATTGTAACACAAGAAGAGGCAGAGGCTGCTTCAAAAACAAATGTAAAAGCAACCAAAACTTGGAAGTACAAGGCAGAGAATGTTCGTGATTATGGTTTTGCAACCTCTAGACGTTACATCTGGGATATGATGGCTGTTAAAATTGGAGAAAAAGATGTAATGGCTGTGTCTTTATATCCACCAGAAGGAAATCCATTATGGGAAGATTTTTCAACCATAGTTGTGGCTAGTACGTTAAAGTCTTACTCAAGAATGAGTTTTGACTATCCGTACCACAAGGCAATTTCAGTACACGCAAAAGGACAAGGGATGGAATACCCAATGATTTGCTGGAACTACGGTCGTCCTGACTCTGAGGGTAACTACAGTGAACGCGTTAAGTATGGTATGATGAGTGTTATTATTCATGAAGTTGGTCATAACTATTTCCCGATGATTGTGAATAGTGATGAGCGCCAATGGACTTGGATGGATGAAGGTCTAAATACCTTTGTACAATATGTTGCCGAACAAGATTTTGGAGAATGGTATCCAGATGCCATAGCTCCTAACAAAGCATATCCATCACGTCGTGGACCTGCCAAAAAAATAGTAAACTACATGGGAGGCGATCAAGATTTTATTGCACCCATTATGACAAAAGGTTTAAACACCTATAACTTTGGAGCTAATGCATATTCTAAGCCTGCAACTGGGCTTAATATACTTCGAGAGACCATTATGGGTCGTGATTTGTTTGATCATGCATTTAGAACCTATTCTCAACGTTGGATGTTTAAACACCCAACCCCAGAAGACTTCTTTCGTACCATGGAAGATGCCTCTGCCGTAGATTTGGATTGGTTTTGGAGAGCGTGGTTTTACAGCACAGACTACACAGATATTGGTGTAAAAGACGTAAAGAAATACTACGTAAGCTCAAAAATGAACAAGCAAGTACGAGAAATGATTGAAGCTCGTGGTATGAAAGAAAGTGATCTTCCACCACTGGTATATCTTGTAGAAGAGGACTCAGAAGACTTTGAAGAATCTATGAAAACCCAAACCCTTAGCGATGTTACAACTTTGCAAAGCTATATCATGGATAACGTTTCTCCAGAAGATAGAGCAAAATTAAAGAGTCCTAGCTTTTTCTATGATGTAACCTTTGAGAAGCCAGGAGGAATACCAATGCCAATAATTGTTGAGTACACTTACAGTGATGGTAGTACAAAACGTGAAACTTTTCCAGCTCAAATCTGGAGAAAAAACGATAAAGAAGTTCGTAAGGTAGTTGCTTCTCAGATGGAGATTGTCAAGATAATGGTAGATCCAGATGAAGAGACTGCAGATATAGACACCACAAACAACGCTTGGCCTAAGCGTAAAAAATTAGGAGAATTTAAAAGCTTTAAAGATAAAGTTAAAAATTAGGCCATTCTAAATTTTTAAAATGCCAATATAAACCCGCTATAAATTATGTAGCGGGTTTTGTATTTTAGTAGTCTTTTGATTTAATTTGAAATTCTCAATTTAAAATTCTCAAATCTCCCTATCTTTGTGGTATGATACAGCTTCATTTATTATTCATTAGCGGTGTAGAAATAGGATTTATTCTGGTTGTTATTCTCCTTGTTTTTGGAGCAGATAAAATTCCTGAAATTGCTCGCGGCCTAGGTAAAGGGCTTCGCCAAGTAAAAGATGCTACCAATGATATTAAATCTGAAATTAGCAAGAGTGCAAATAAACAAGCAGTAAATCTAGATGTTACCAAGGATATCAGTAAAAATGTATCCAAAAATTTAAAGCAAATAAAAGATGATGTTGAAGACTTTGGGGGTTCCATCAAACGAAACCTTTAATGTTTTGCTCCCTAAGATATTGGGATCAAGATCTTCTTGTTTGGCTCAATAATCTTGGCAGTGAGCCCTATGATGCTTTTTGGATATTTGTCACTCATATAGAAAGCTGGACACCACTATTTCTCTATTTTATTGGTATAGTGTTTTATTACCATAAAGGTAAAAAGGGAGCTGTTTTGCTGCTGGGTGGTATTGTCACTTTTATAGTTACACTTGCCATCACAGATTTTACAAAAACCCATGTAGGGCGTATAAGACCAAATAATCTAGCCACGCTCTCTGATTTGCTTCGTGTGTTAAAAACCCCAACAAGCTATAGTTTCTTTTCAGGGCATGCCTCCTCGAGTTTTTGTATCGTTATTTTTCTTGTGCTTTGCCTCAGAAAGTTTAATCTGTGGGTGTATTTAGCCTTTATATGGCCAATACTCTTTGCAGGTAGCAGAATCTATGTTGGAGTTCACTATCCAAGCGACATATTAATAGGGGCGTTCGTTGGAAGTCTTTTGGCTGTTTTAGGCTATAGGTGTTCAGCATATCTTGCCAAAAAAGTATAGCACGCAACAATTCTTGTATTTTAAATAGGGTTATTTTACTCTAGAGATGGTAAGGCCGTCTCTAACGGGTAGTAGCACTGTTTCTAGTTTTGGGTGCTCTTTTAGTATTTTATTATACTGCAGCAGCGCTTTTGTATCAATATCTTTAGGGTTTACTTTTTCTACAACTTTACCACTCCAAAGTACATTATCACTTAAAATAACCGCCCCAGATGTAAGCTTTGGCAGTAAAAGTTTTAGGTAGTTTGCATAATTACTCTTGTCTGCATCAATAAATACCAAATCAAAAGATATTGCAAGTTCTGGTATAATATCCAAGGCATTTCCAGTGTATTGCTTGATTTGTTTACCATAGCCTGATGCATCAAAATAGTTGCGTTGTATGTCACACAACTCTTCATTAATATCTATGGTATGCAGTGAGCCATTTGCTTGCATACCTTCTGCAAGACACAGCGCAGCGTAACCTGTAAAAGTGCCAATTTCTAGAATATTTTTTGGTTGTATTAACTTAGAAATCATACTTAATATGCGTCCCTGGTAATGGCCGCTACTCATACGCGGGGCTAATACTTTTTGCCAAGTCTCTCGGGTGAGTTGTTGCAGTAATTCTGGCTCATTTTCAGAATGGTCTACAGCGTACTGATCTATGTGTTGTGGTAGGAAATGCACTTAATGTTTTTTGTTAGGAGTTGTCCAATATTCTATTCACTAATTTTTGTTTCACCTCAGGGTTGTCTCCACATAACCATTGTATTACATTGTCTTCCCAGATGGCATCACACTGTGTAGGAGAAAGAATCTTTCTTTCCATAGCTAGGTCTAAAATCTTTCCAGGGTATGAGGATTGTTGCTCACTCTCCATCTCACCCAAAGGGTAGGGGTCATCAAGGCCCATGACTACTTGGTTTGCTCCTTGATTTCTAACTAGTAACTCAAGACCACCTGTGTCATGTACCAAGGTGTCAAAGAAAATATTTTTATGTCCTACAGATTTTCTTGGGTGTTCTTTCCCTTCAAATAAGTCTGGTCTTCCATCAAAGCCTTGTATGCGTCTTCCTAAATTCATTTGTGCTAATTGCCCACCATGAGCAAAGCAGGTACGCATGTTTGGAAATTTATCTGCATATCCATTGAGTGTTAAAAAGTGATAGGCATCTGCACATTGTGCAAGCATCCATATTAAATGAAAACGCCAAGAGGTATTCTCAAGTTTAATGAACTTTTCTCCATCGTAAGGGTGTATTTCAATAGCTAGGTTGTATTTATTGGCCAGCTCAAATATGGGCTCGTTCTCTTCATCAAAAATACATCGCCAAGTACCAATGGTGTCCATATAATGGGTGGGCAGGCATAATAGTTGCATCCCTAGTTCTTCTACACAGCGTTCAATCTCCCAACAAGCACCTCTGACAAAACCTGGATGTACCACAAATCCAGTGGTAAATTTTGATGGATGGTCTTTTTGTACCTTGGCATTAAAATCATTCTGAAAACGCAATGCTTGTTTCATTTCCTCTACACGTAGGCCATTTCCGTATAGCTGAGAAAGATTAAGCACCACTGCGTGGTCAATCTTATTGTGCTCCATCCACGCTAATTTTTCGTCTAAGAAAAAACTAGAATCTGTCACTGGGCGGCTCCAGTCTTTCTGCAACATAAATTTTCGGTCTTTATCTACCCAAAATATACCTTTGTCTTTCATAAACTGAGGAATGTCCTCTGGATAGGGAAGTAGGTGAGAATGACCGTTAATGCGTAGTTTTCTTTTGCTCATGATCGCGTGTGTGAGAAATTATTTTGATAGGTTCAAGTTACAAACTTTTTGTTCTCCCACCATCAACAGGTAAATTAATACCATTAATATAACCAGCAGCAGGGCTTGCTAAAAATGCAATTGCATCTGCAACTTCTTCTGGTTCTGCAAAACGCTTGGCAGGAACAATACTTTTCATAAAAGCAGTAGCTTTCTCCTGTGAGCCGTCAAAACGTTTGGCGGCATTATTAATAATACTAGCCAATCTATCTGTGGCAGTAAAACCTGGCAACACATTGTTAACTGTAATACCGTATTGCCCAAGTTCATTAGCCATTGTTTTACTCCAACTAGCTACAGCTCCTCGAACCGTGTTACTAACTCCCAAACCATCAATAGGTTGTTTGACAGAGGTAGAGATTACATTTATAATACGTCCATACCCGTCTTGCTTCATTGCTGGAACCACGCCTTGCACTAGGATTTGATTGCATTCTAGGTGCATAGAAAAAGCGTTTATAAACTCTGAGGTATCTGCACTAAAAATAGGTCCGCCTTTTGGGCCTCCCGTATTGTTTAATAAAATATGATAGTTTGTTTTTAAGGCAGACGCAGTTACCTGCTCTTTCAATTGAGTGGGATTTGTAAAATCTGCCACCAAGTAACTATGTGTTTGATTGTTCTGTGATGGTAATTGCGCTAGTGTTGCTTTAAGCTTCTGCTTATTTCTAGCTACTAGCGTAATGCTTGCTCCCATAGCGGCCAATTGCATGGCTGTGGCTTTTCCTATACCCGCTGTGGCTCCACAGATCATGGCATTTTTATTTTTTAAATCTAAATTCATAGTCTTTATGATATCTCTGGTGTTATGTGTTCAATTATACATTTCCTTGATAAGAAATACAAACGTTTTTTGCTTCTGTAAAGAAGTTTAGGGCCTCAAAGCCACCTTCTCTTCCAACTCCACTTTGTTTAACCCCACCAAAGGGTGTTCGCAAATCTCGGTTAAGCCATGTGTTTACCCAAACAATTCCTGCTTGAACATCATTTGAGAGGCGCATGGTTCTGTCAATATTGCTAGTCCAAAGGGTTGCCGATAGGCCGTATTTTACATCATTGGCAAGTTTTAGGGCTTCTGTCTCTGTTTTAAATGACATAAGGGTAACCACTGGGCCAAAAATTTCTTCTTGGTTTACACGGCATTGGTTGTCTTGTATTTCTATTACCGTAGGTTGCAAATAATACCCCTTTTCGCTACCTACAATATTTACAGGTTTACCTCCATATAAAACAATGCCATTTTCCTGCTTGGCTATTTCAATGTAAGATTGTACTTTCTCCATATGAGATTTTGATACAAGCGCACCAATGTTGGTATCTGTGTCAAAGGGATTGCCCACTTTTAATGCAGCAACTTTGGCTACAAAGTCTTTTTTAAATTTTTCAAAAATTGTTTCTTCTACATATATTCTGCTGCCACACAAACAAATTTGTCCTTGGTTGGCAAAAGAAGATTTTACGGTCACCGAAAGCATTTTTTCATAATCGCAATCTGCAAAGATGAGGTTGGGGTTTTTACCGCCAAGCTCTAAGGAAAGTTTTTTAAACATAGGAGCTGCAGTCCTTGCTATATGCGCTCCAGTTTGTGTGCCACCTGTAAAAGATATTGCTTTAATATTTGGGTGGGCTACAATAGCTTGCCCTGTTGTAGGTCCTGTTCCATGTACAATGTTTAATACCCCAGGTGGAAGACCCGCCTTGGTGCATATATCACCAAGCATATAGGCTGTCATGGGAGTTACCTCACTTGGTTTTGCAACCACGCAATTTCCTGCGGCTAGGGCAGGAGCAATTTTCCAGGTAAATAGATATAAAGGTAGATTCCAAGGAGAAATACAACCTACAACACCTATGGGTTGTCTTAGGGTGTAGTTCATTGTGTTTAACCCAACACTTTGATGCGCCTGGCTTGCATACTGGGTTATCCCATTTCCAAAAAATCTAAAATTAGCACTTGCTCTAGGAATATCTACCGCGGTAGCAAGGGATAAGGGTTTACCGTTGTCTTTTGCTTCTGCCTGGGCCAATACGGCTAGATTTTCCTGGATAAGGTCTGCTATTTTTAACAATATTTTACTTCTGGTTTCTATGGTGGTATTAGACCACTCAGGGAAAGCAGCCTGTGCAGCGGTGTAGGCATTTGTTACATCTTGTTTGCTTGAGTCTGGAATTTGAGCATACACACTACCATCACTTGGATTGTAATTATCTATCCACCTGCCAGAGGTGGCATCGCAGTAGTTTCCGTTTATGTAATTTTTTAAATAGTCCATAAGTCCAGGATGTTATTTTTAAAATCCAGAGGTATGCTATAATTAACTTAGATTACTAGGTTTATAGCGGTTTGTAAGCTGTTACTTTAATTTCTATAACAAGATGTGGGTGTGGTAATTGGTGTACAGCAACAGTTGTTCTTGCAGGGCCTGTTTCTTTACTGAAAAACTCACCATAAACCTCATTGTAGCCTCCAAAATCATTCATGTTTACTAAAAAACTACCTACATCAACAACATCCTCCATGCTTGCATTTTCTGAAGCAAGCACATCTTTTATATTGTTTAAAACAGCTCTAGTTTGCTGTTTTATATCCAAAAAAATAGTGCCCATTTCATCTATTTTATTGGCACCTGCAATGGTGTTGTCTGGCAAGCGAGAACTGGTTCCGCTGACAAATAAAAAATCACCTGCTCTTTTAATATGAGGATATGCACCTCTTGGTGTTGCTTTTCCTGCTACTAATTTTCCCATAACGTATTATAATTTTCCCACTGCTTCAGTTTCTTGAAGCAGTGCGTTTGTTTGTTGTTGTACTAATTTTAATTTCTCGTGTGTTTGCAAACTATCAGGGAGTAATCCCTCAGATAAGAGTTTTAAGATTGTTTTGTCTTGTGCTCTTCCTCTTGTCATTGCCTGATGGTATGAAATATCTTCATTAAAAGTAACTAAAGAATATTTACTACAATACGCTGTAGGGAATTGTCCTTCAAAAGTCATTTCTAATTTACGTTTTTCTTGAAACAATGGGCTTGCTGTGTGCTCTTTCATTTCATGAAAATTATCTAAGGCCAAATTGGCAATTGCATCGGTATCTTTTCTGCGTGTTTTTTCATACTCAGACAAGACTGTTTTCCAATCTCCCTGATGTTTGTCTAGTATTTGGTCAAAAACAAAAACATCTTCAAAACTAGCATTCATGCCTTGCCCATAAAAGGGTACAATTGCGTGTGCTGCATCTCCAAGTAAGACAACTTTTTCATAACAGTGCCAAGGAGAACACCTTATGGTGCCCAGAGGTCCTGTAGGGTTGTCAAAAAACTCTGTAACTAGATTTGGCATCAGTGCAATAGCATCAGGATATTCTTGGGTGAAATATTCCTGGACCATTTCTGGAGTAGTTAAATTATCAAAACAATATTTTGTATTTGCATAGGGTGCAAAGAGCGTTACGGTGAAACTACCATCTAGATTAGGCAGGGCAATGAGCATATCTTCTCCACGAGGCCAAATATGAAGTGCTCCTTTCTCGGTTCTATAGCCGCCATCACTGGTAGCTGGTATGGTGATTTCTTTATACCCATGGGTAAGCCATTGTTGAGAGAAACTAAACAAGAGTTCTCGTTTATTAAACATAGCCTTTCGTACCACAGAGCCTGCGCCGTCGGTGGCTAAAACAAGATCTCCCTCAAAGGTACTTTCTTGTTTGGTGTTGTAATCTGTAAAAGTAGCAGTTCCTTTTTCAAGGTCTATAGCTGTACATCCCTTGTTGAAAATTAGTTCAACATTTGGCATTTCTTCTGCTTTATCTAGTAACAGCATGTTTAACCCTGGGCGTGAAATAGAATTTATATATTCTCCATCTCTTCCGCTGTAATTACTCATAAAGGTGTTACCCTTTTGATCATGAATCATGCGGCCATACATTGGGATGCATAATTCTAGGGCCTGCTCTTCTACACCTGCAAGACGCAATGCTTTCAGGCCACGATCACTAAGCGATAAGTTAATGGAACGTCCAGCATCTTGAGTAATATCACGAAGATCAGGGCGCTTTTCTACCAGTTGCACTTGATATCCTCTTTGTGCCATACGCAGCGCCAAAAGGCTACCGCATAGTCCTGCTCCAATAATTAGTAATTTTTGATTACTGTTTTCCATGTTATAATATACTTTTTAATCGTGTTATAAATTCAAATACATCTTCATAGCTGTTGTATAAAGGTGCCGGGGCAACTCGAATCACATCAGGTTCTCTCCAATCACTAATAACACCTGCTTGTGTTAGTTTTGTATGCAATGCTTTGTCTGCGTTTTTAACCTGTATGCTTAGTTGGCAACCTCGCTCATCTTTATTTCTTGGGGTGATAATGTTAATATCATCATTATCTAATTCATCTAGTAAGAATTCAAGATACCCAGTTAATCTCTCGCTTTTTGCTCTTAAATTATTAAATCCTGCATCCTTAAAGGTATCTAAACTGGCCCGTATGGCCGCCATTGACAAAATTGGTGGATTGCTAAGTTGCCAGCCCTCTGCGCCGGGTAGGGCGTCAAACTCATGACGCATGTTAAAGCGTGTTTCTTTATTATGTCCCCACCAGCCAGCAAAGCGATTGAGTTGTTTGTTGTCCTTATGGCGCTCATGAACAAAACAACCTCCCAAAGATCCTGGGCCACTGTTTAGGTATTTGTAAGTACACCAAACAGCAAAATCTGCCCCTGTATCATGCAATTTGGGTTGAATGTTTCCTGCGCCATGGGCTAGGTCAAAGCCCACTAGGCAATTATGCTTATGTCCTAGGGTAGTAATTTTCTTTAGCGGGAAGTGTTGGCCAGAGTAATAATTGGTGCTTCCTATCATTAGCAGAGCTATCTCATCTGCTTGCGTTTCTAAAATTTGCTCAAGGTCTTCATAGCGGCACAAATCTTCACCCTCTCGGGGTTTCCATAAAATAAGTCCTTGCCTAGGGTCAAACCCATGAAATTTTAATTGGCTTTCCATGGCGTATTTATCACTAGGAAAGGCATTACTCTCTACTACAATTTTATATTTTTTTGCGGTAGGTTGGTAGAAACTTACCATCATTAAATGCAGATTGGTAGTCAAGGTATTCATGACCACCACCTCACTTGGTTTAGCCCCTACAATAGCTGCCATGTTTTGAGTCAAAAACTCATGATAGGGAAGCCAAGGGTTTTTTGCATCTGTATGTCCTTCAACGCCATGTTTGCCCCAGTCATCAAGCTCTTGTTGTATGTAGTCTTTTGTTTTAAGGGGCTGTAATCCTAGAGAGTTTCCGCAGAGATAGATCAATTCATTTCCTTGGGTATCAGTGGGGAGTAAAAACTCTTTTCTGAAACTTGAAAGGGGGTCTTTCTTGTCACACTGTTGGGCAAAAGCTCTTGAATTTTTAAATATCATAATTAGCTAGTAGATTATAGTACCTGTTTGCTTAAAATACCTGGTATTTATAATTGTATAATAACACCTAATGCTAGGTTGTTTGATTTTAGTAAAAATATAGAAAGTATTTCATTACTGCCGCTTTGGAGGAAAATTTAAGAGAAAATAAACCTCTTGTGTTTTAAATTGCTCGTATGTTAACTTGTTTATATGAGTTGAGGATACAAATAATGGCTTTGAAATTTCAGAAAAACCCTATATTTACTCCAATTAAAAAAAAAACAGAAACAGGCATGACTAAAGTAAATTTAATAGACAATGGCCCTCTTGTTGTTGTTGGAGAACACACCATCACACATCCAGACGGCAGCCAAGAAGTGAAACCATCAAGAGCATCGTATTGTAGGTGTGAAAAAAGCGCGAATATGCCATTTTGTGACGGAGCCCATAAAGGATAGTCGCCAAGACCCTCATTAATTGAATTTCTTTATGCATATTAAATTATGGACTTAGATAACGCATTTAAAATAAATAAGAAAACCTGGAATGATCGCGTTGCTATTCATGCCCAGAGCGATTTTTATAATCTAGATGCATTTAAAAAAGGTGGCTCTTCTCTAAACAGGTTTGAACTTGAGGCCCTAGGAGATGTCTCAGGAAAAACACTGCTACACTTGCAATGCCACTTTGGTCAAGACACCCTTAGTTTCAGTAGGCTAGGGGCGCGGTGTACAGGAGTAGATTTTAGTGAAAATGCAGTAGACTTTGCCCAAAATTTAAATAAAGAACTAGCCCTTGATGCTAGTTTTGTTTGCTGTAATGTCTTAGATACCTCAAACTACCTATCACAAACATTCGATATTGTTTTTACAAGTTATGGTACCATAGGTTGGTTGCCAGATTTGCAGCCATGGGCGCAGATGATTGCTCAGAGATTAAAACCCGGAGGCATGTTTTATATTGTTGATTTTCATCCCATAGCTTGGATGTTTGATTATACCGTCTCTCCGCCGGTGATGCGGTATGGTTATGATCAAAAACAAGCTATTTATGAGGAGTATAAAGGTAGTTATGCCGTGCCACAGGCAAACTTAGAGAGTAAGGAATATGGCTGGAATCATAGCCTTAGCAGTTTGATTAACGCGCTTATTGGTGCCGGACTGTCTATAAAATCTATTGAAGAGCACCCACAGAGTCCTTACAATGTTTTTCCCTCTTTGGAGCATACTGATAGTGGTATGTATCAAATGCCCAATTCTCTTTATCCCCTTTTATTTTCAATAAAAGCTACCAAGAAATACTAAGATGAGAAGTCTGTTAGTGTTTTTTTGTTTTTAATAAGTCTGGAAATTTCTTCTGAAATTTTCTCAACCTAGGGATAGATACATTTTGAATATATGGATTGTTTGGGTGGAGCCTTTCATAATTTTGATGGTAAGACTCACCTGGCCAAAACTTTTCAAAAGGAAGCACCTGGGCAGCTACATTGCCCTTGCCCAGAGTTTGTTCTAGCTCTTTAATCTTACTATCTATAATATCTTTTTGAGCCTGGTTTTGATAAAATATAATAGAGCGGTATTGTGAACCTCTATCTGGGCCTTGCCCATTTACTTGCTCTATGTTTTGAGATCCAAAATATACGTCCACCAAATCTGAAAAACGAATCTCTTGAGCGTTGTAGATAATTTCTACGGCCTCTGCATGACCAGTTCTTCCTGTGTTGCTAGAGGCGTAAGTTGGATTCTGGGTATGCCCCCCACTATATCCAGAGATGCTCTCTTTTACTCCCTTCAAACTCTCATAAATAGCCTCTACACACCAAAAACAACCGCTAGCAAAATAAGCGCGGTCCAGGCCGTCTATAGGTGCTATTTCTATAGGCGTTATGGTTTGTTGCGCTTTTAATGCCCTTTGCTGGTTTGTAGTATTGTCTTTAGATTGACAAGATGCCCCAGATATCATAAGGATAGCTGCAGTAAAAAATAAGAGAGTTCTTTTCATGTTATAAAGTTTTGTAATGCCAGACCTAAAGTAACAAAAAAAGCCTTCACAATCTGTGGAGGCTTTGTTATTGTTATGCTAAAATTTTCTATTTCATTTTAGAAAATACTTTTTGCATTTTTTCTTTTTCCTGAGTGGCCAATTCTTGGTCAATCAAGATACGTCCGCTGTGCTCATCAGTAATGATTTTTTTACGAGCAGCAATCTCCATTTGTACTTGTGGAGGAATGGTAAAGAAAGATCCGCCAGAGGCACCTCTTTCTATAGCTACAACTGCCAAACCATTTTTTACATTAGTACGGATGCGTTTGTAAGCTATAACCAGACGGTCTTCGATTTTCTTTTCAAATTTTTCAGATTCTTTGAGTAAAGAAGTTTCTTCTTTTTCTGTCTCAGATAAAATTTCATCAAGTTCTCCTTGTTTATGCTTTAAGTGCTCTTCTCTAGCTCCAACACGTTCTTTGGTTTGCTCAACTACTTCTTTTTTCTGCTCGATCTGTACCTTAAATTCTTTGATGTGCTTTTCGGCTAATTGAATTTCTAATTCTTGAAATTCTACCTCTTTGCTAAGTGCATTGAACTCACGGTTGTTACGAACCTTATCTTGTTGTGCTGTGTATTTCTTGATAAGCTCCTTTGAAGTTTCAATACCAAGCTTTTTTGCTTTGATACTTTCTTCAATAACCTCAAGGTCTGTAGTTAGTTTTTCAAGTCGGGTATTCATCCCTGCTACCTCGTCTTCAAGATCTTGTACTTCAAGAGGAAGCTCCCCTCGTACGTTTTTGATTTCGTCAATACGAGAATCAATTAGTTGTAGATCATACAAAGCGCGTAGCTTTTCTTCAACAGAAATTTCTTTATTTGTTGCCATACATTAAAAATAGCTAATTGGATTTGTGTTTATTTGCGATAAAACGACTGCAAAATTAGTGATTTTTTTTGTAAGATAAGTATGTAAAAGCTCTTTTGTGTATTGTTCGCTTTCATAATGGCCTATATCTGCCAATAGAATCTTGTTTTCTGCAGTGTAAAAGTCATGATATTTTAGATCAGAGGTTACGTATGCGTCTGCTCCTTGAGCAATTGCATCTCTAATTGCAAAGCTGCCACTGCCTCCCAAAACGGCAACTTTCTTTATAGGTTTATTTGTTTTTTTTGAATGTCTAACACATGTAGTGTTCATTTTTTCTTTCAAATACATTAAAAAAGCATCTTCTTCCATTGGGTTTTCAAGCTCTGCAATCATGCCCATACCTATGTGTTGGTTGTTGTTGTCAAGAGTTGTTATTTCATAGGCAACTTCCTCATAGGGATGGGCCTCATGCAATGCGCTAATTATATTTTTTTCAAGATGCTTTGCAAAAGTCATGGAAATCATAACCTCTGAGGTAGTCTGGTTGACGCCTTTGCTACCTATTACGGGATTACTGTGCTCATTGCCTTTAAAAGTTGCGGTGCCCTGAGAGGTAAAGCTACACTCTTGGTAGTTTCCAATGGTGCCACCACCCACACTAAACAATGCTTTTTTAATACTCTCTACTACCTTTGAGGGCGCGTAGGTAGTTAGTTTTTTGATGGTTTGTTTTTGAGGGATTAAAATCTTTTTATGTGCCAACTCAAGGGTATTGCATATCTGGGCATTTACTCCCTCAAAGCTATTGTCTAGCGCAGTATGTATTGCAAAAATATGAATGTCATTCTTTATCGCTTTTTGAACCACGCGCTCTACATAAGTAGCTCCTGTTATTTTTTTTAATCCCTTGAATAGAATGGGATGAAAGCTAACAATAAGGTTGCATTTTTTCTCGATAGCTTCATCTAAAACACTCTCTAGGGTGTCTAGGGTTACAAGTATGCCTGTTACACTCGCCTCTTGGTCTCCCACTAATAAACCCGTGTTGTCAAAATCTTCTGCATATGCAAGTGGGGCAAACTCATCTAGTATTGTAATAACTTCTTTTATTTTCATAACTTTCTTTTTTAGGATAGCAACCTTTGCTTTAGGTTGTCATCAATCACATACTATTTCGTAAATATACTAGAATCTGAGTTGTAATTTATCTCTCTTTTTTCTGAAATTTTAATTTTTAAGGAGCATTTCCCAAACATATTACTACTTTCGTTGCATGAACCGCTTAAGAAAATTATTGTTTCCCTTTGCCATAATATATGGTTGGGTTGTTACAATCCGGAATTTCCTATACAACAAAAAATGGCTTGGTTTTATAGGTGTTTCCTATAAAAAGCCAACTATTTGCGTAGGAAATCTATCTGTAGGTGGAACGGGTAAGTCTCCAATGATTGAGCTTTTAATAACATATTTAAAAGACACGCACGATCTTGCGGTGCTCAGTAGAGGTTATGGTCGTAAATCTTCAGGTTATTTAGAGGTTCAAACAAATAAGTTACCCTCTCAAACTGGAGATGAACCCATGCAATTTAAACAAAAGTTTCCATCAGTTATAGTTGCGGTTTGTGAGGATAGAAAAACAGGCATTGAAATATTACTACCCAAGGCCGATGTTATTTTATTAGATGATGCATTTCAGCACAGAAAAGTAATTCCGGGTTTTTCTATTTTATTAACAGCTTTTGATGATTTGTTTTTTGAAGATTATTTTTTACCTGCGGGGAATTTGCGTGAATCAAGAAAAGGAGCCTATAGGGCAGATGTTATTGTAGTTACAAAGTGTCCAGAAAAAGTATCGTATGCCAAATTGCAAGAAATTAAGTTTTTGCTTAACCTAGCATCACATCAAAAAGTATATTTTTCAAAAATAGGATATGCAGATACCCTAAGGGGAGTTAGCGAATCTTTGCCGCTATCCTATTTAAAAGATAAGTCCTTTACTCTTGTTACAGGTATCGCTAATCCAGCTCCTTTAGTGTTGTTTTTAAAAGAGCAAGGTTTTTCTTTTACCCATAAAAAATATGCAGATCATCATCATTTTTCTGCATCTGAAATCTCTGCACTACAAAAAGAAGAGTTGATCATAACTACAGAGAAGGATTACATGCGTTTGCAGGTTCCTTTAGGGAAATATGCACTGTATTATTTACCTATAAAGACCATTATTCTAAATAAACAAGAACCGTTTTTTAAAGAAACTATTTTGGAGGCAATAACACTTATGAAGGGGTAGGGATATTCTGTTTTTTATTTAGTTTGAGGGTGTCGTATATTTTTTCAAAAAACTCTTCTGGCTTAAAGGGTTTGGGTATGATTTCATTAAATCCAACACGGAAAAACTCATCTATATTCTCATCAATAGTAACAGCGGTTAAGGCAATAACAGGAAGTTCTTTGTTAAAACTTCGTATCTTTTGAGTAGCTTCAATACCACTAATTCCGGGCATGTGTATGTCCATTAGCACAATGTCAAAATCATTTTCTTTTACTAGTTGCAGGGCATCTGTGCCATTGTCTGCCACTTGACATACCATCTTGTTTTTTTCTAAAATCTTCTTGGTAATCATTTGGTTGATTTTGTTATCCTCAACCACCAATACGTTTTTGCCAACCAGGTATTGCAGATCAATAAACTTCTTTTTATCACTTTTTATTTGTTGTGATACTTTTTGATCTGAAATATCAAGATCTAGGTTAAACCAAAATTTTGACCCTTGTCCTAGTTTGCTTTCTAGTTTAATTTTACTGTTCATCAATTCAAGTAGATTTTTTACAATAGAGAGTCCCAGACCAGTACCACCAAATTTTCTATTGATCTGAAGGGACCCTTGTGAGAAGGTTTCAAAAATTGTTTTTTGTTTTTTTATGGAGATTCCTACACCATTATCTTCAATTTCAAAATTGAGTTTTATGCTATTGTTATATTGGTCAATTTTTCTAACTCGAATTACAACTTCGCCATTTCGGGTAAATTTTACAGAGTTACCAATAAGGTTAATTAGAACTTGTGATAATTTTACTGGATCACCAGAGAGGCTTTCAGGAATGCTATCATCATAATCCACTCTTAGGGTTGTTTGTTTGTCATTAGCAGATTTCTTTAGGGCAATGAGCACATCATTAATTCTTTTTTTAAGATGAAATGATGTTTTTTCAACTTCTACTTTGTTTGCTTCAAGTTTGTTTAGGTCTAAGATATCATTAATGAGAGACAGCAGGTACTCCCCAGAAAATTTAAGTGATTCTAAATGCTCTCTTTGGTATTCTTTAGGGTTTTCTTCCATCAATAAATGGGTAAGTCCTGTCACGGCATAGAGAGGGGTTCTAAGTTCATGTGTAATGGTAGATAAAAACTGTGCCTTGGCTAAGGATGCTTTTTCTGCTTTTTCTTTGGCTAATTGCAACTCTGTGTTCTTGTTTTTTAACAAGATGTTTGCCTTGGCTCTAAGGTTGTTGTTTTTGTAGAGTGATAGAGTTAGTAAAGAAAGTATTGCGATAATGGCTATACTAAGCCCGTTTGTAATTACATTGAAACTCTCAGATTTTTCTTTATCGGAAAGTTCCTGGTCTGTGGGCAGCGTTTCTTCTTGGATTTCGACAACAATTGGTTGCAGATTATTTGTATCTTCCTCTTGTGCCGAAAACTCAAAAGGTGAGATACAAAGAGTGAAAACAACCACTATTTGTAAGTAATAGAAACGTACCTTGTTCATCAATAAATGTAGTTTATCGGTAAATATAGCTATTTCCTCGACATTTTGTACATCAAATCGATAATTCTTGAGGAATATCCTGTTTCATTATCATACCACCCAATAATTTTTATCATTTTACCAATCACAGAGGTCATTTCTGAGTCAAGAACACAAGAGTGTGAGTTTCCAACAATGTCAATAGATACAATGGGGTCCTGGGTGTATTGCAGAATCCCTTTTAAGGGCCCTTTTGCCGCTTTTTCAAATACAGCATTCACTGCTTGTATTGAGCTCTCTTTTTTAACATTTAAGGTAATGTCACACAAAGATCCATTGGCCACAGGAACACGTATGCCACATCCTCCAATAACATTGTTTAAACCAGGGAAAAGTTTTGTGAGCGCCTTTGCAGCGCCTGTTGTCGTGGGTACTATAGATTGCCCAGCCGCTCTAGCTCTTCTAAGGTCTTTATGTGGCTGGTCATGCAGGCTTTGATCTGTTGTGTAGGAATGTATTGTTGTTATATAGGCTTGTTCTACTTGAAACGCATCGTTAATGAGTTTGAGCATAGGAGCAGCATTGTTGGTAGTGCAGGATGCGTTTGAAATAATACAATCTTCTGGTGTTAACTTGTGGTCGTTAACTCCAATTACTATCATTTTAATTTGATTATCTGTAGGGGGTACACAAAGAATTACCTTTTTCGCACCACTAGAAATGTGCTGCTCAAGTGCTTGTTTTGTTTTAAATTTTCCGGTGGCTTCAATAACAATATCTACCCCTTGCCAGGGTATCTTTGAGATGGCTGTTTGTGAATAAAAAGGATATGATGTATCATCCACTTTAATGCTATGGGGGGTGTTCTCTACTTTTTTTTGAAGTACCCCATGGATGCTATCGTATTTTAAAAGATGGCTGAGTGTTTTAGCATCTGCAATATCGTTAATGGCAACAACTTCAATACCTGGGTGTTGTAATAATAACCTAAAGACCCTTCTGCCAATTCTTCCAAAGCCGTTAATACCAACTTTTATTATTGCCATAGTATTTTAAGTAAGGTGTTTCTGTGCCTTGTAAGAAGATCGAACCAGTGCACTACTCTCTACATGTCTGAAGCCCATTTCAAGACCAATTTCTTCGTATTTTTTGAATTGTTCTGGCGTGATAAATTCTTTAACAGGTAGGTGTTTTTTTGAAGGTTGCAAGTATTGCCCAATGGTAAGTATATCTAGCCCTACCCCTCGAAGATCTCTCATGGTTTGAATTACTTCCTCTTGCGTTTCACCCAGACCAAGCATCATTCCGCTCTTGGTGCGTTTTATGCCATTGTCTTTAAGGTACTTTAATACCTCCAAACTTTTTTCGTATTTGGCTTGTATGCGGACCTCACGTGTTAATCGTTTAACAGTTTCCATGTTGTGAGACACTACCTCAGGTTTAACTGCTATTATACGGTCTATATTTGTTGTGTTTCCTTGAAAATCTGGAATTAATGTCTCAAGGGTAGTCTCTGGGTTCATGCGCCGAATCGCCTTTACGGTTTCTGCCCAAATGATAGACCCCATATCTTTTAAATCGTCACGATCTACAGAGGTAACCACCGCATGTTTTATGCCCATGATTTTTATAGATCGAGCCACTTTTTCTGGTTCATCCCAATCTACATCTTCTGGTCTTCCTGTTTTAACCCCACAAAAACCACATGAGCGTGTACAGATATTTCCAAGGATCATAAATGTTGCCGTTCCTTCTGTCCAGCATTCTCCCATGTTTGGGCAGCTTCCAGAGGTGCAAATTGTATGCAGGTTGTATTTGTCTACCAATCCTCTAAGGGCAGTGTATTTCTTACCAGTAGGTAACTTTACACGAAGCCATTTAGGTTTTGGAGTTCTTTGCTGTAGTGCTAAGGTTTCTGTGCTCATAGAATACAAAGATACGGATACAAAATTAATAGTGTAGTCTTTTTAAGACCTACATACGTTAAAAAAATCAGAAAGATTAGATGCAAGATGCATAACAAAGCCAGTCTAAAGCAAACTGCATTAGTGTAGTTTATAGACTGTTATTTTTTAAGATAATTTCTGCTAGTAGTTTTTTTGCGCGCAATAAACGAACTTTAATATTGCTTAGGGGTTCGGTAAGTTTTTGTGCTATTTCATTGTAGCTCATTTCTTGAAAATACCGTAACTGAATCACCTCTTGATAGGCAGGTTTTAATAACTTGATGTCTCGCAGTAGTTGTGTTAAATTTTGCTTGGTAATTAACACGTCTTCTGGAGTTGGGTTTGCATCTGCCACACTTTTTAATTGCGCATCACTTGCGATGTTTGCCTGCGTGTGTAGGGTTGCATTTTTTTTTCTAGTCTTGTCAATCTGTATGTTTTTAGATATGGCAATAAGCCATGTACTAAAAGCATAGGTCTGTTTGTAAGAATGTATTTTGTCAAATGCTTTTGCAAAGGTCTCTATGGTAATATCTTCAGCCTCAAATTCGTTTCCCACGCGTTTAATTTGGAAACCATACACTTGATTCCAAAACCGATCTAATAAAAAATTGTATGCAGATTGCTTGCCTAATTTTGCATTAGCTACTTGAATGTCTATACCTGTTTTATCTGTTTCCACGGTGTAGTTTTTGAAAAACGATTTTAAATAAAGATAACAATTTGATTTGTAATCAAAAATACATCTAAGTGTGGTGAAAAAACACTTCGAGTTTTTAAACGTTAAAAATTAATTTTGTTCTTCTGTGCAGGTGTCAAACTGGTCTGGAGTTTTACCGCAAAATCCGCAGGGTTGTGCGTCTTTGTTTAAAAAAGGACTTTGACTTGCACAGGTTCCTACAAATTCTCCGTCTTTTTTTGCCCAAATTTTTATAGCAATACCAGCAACGGCTAATAGTAAAAGTACAACTGTAATACCAAGTAATTCCATAGTGATAATAATGAGATTGTAAAAGTACAATTTTTAACTTTATGGTGAGAAAGCGAAAAATAGATCTTGCAGTATGCTATTATTAAATTAAAATCAAAAATAAGACTTAGAGATACCTAAAATAAAAAAATAGGGGGGTGTGTTGATTAAAATAGTAATTTGTTAATAATTTTAACTAAAAACAGGGGGGTGTATGATGTGAAAATGTATTTTTGTGCTATAATTTTGAATTTTAGTAATAATAAACACGTAAAAGAGCATATAATATGTCAACATTAAGATTTCATGCCATCAAAGAAACATTTAATCGTCCTGTCATCGACGTTCAAGAGCCCCAGAGACGTTCAGATATTTTTGGAACAAACGTATTTAACAATGCGGCCATGCGTCAATTCTTGACTAAAGATTCATTTAAGAGCGTTCAGGACGCAGTTATAAATGGTAGTAAAATTAACAGAGCAATTGCAGATCACATTTCAACAGGAATGAAAGAGTGGGCTATTGCAAAGGGAGCTACTCATTATACGCACTGGTTCCAACCCTTAACTGGAACTACCGCAGAGAAGCATGATGCTTTTTTTGAAACTACGGAAGACGGAGCTATAGAGAAATTTGGAGGAGGACAGCTTGTACAACAAGAACCAGATGCTTCAAGTTTTCCAAACGGCGGTATTAGAAATACTTTTGAAGCTCGTGGTTACACGGCCTGGGATCCAACCTCTCCCGCATTTATTTATGGAACCACTCTTTGTATACCTACAGTCTTTGTTTCATATACAGGTGAAGCTCTAGATAATAAAACGCCTTTGTTAAGAGCATTACAAACCATAGACGCGGCAGCTACAGATGTGGCAAAATATTTTGATAAATCAGTAACAAAGGTAAATCCAACACTAGGTTGGGAACAAGAATACTTCTTGATTGATAAAGCTTTGGCTAAATCAAGACCAGATATAAACCTTACAGGTAGAACTCTATTAGGACACAGCTCTGCAAAAGGGCAACAATTAGATGATCACTATTTTGGTTCTATACCAAAGCGCGCCTTAAACTACATGCGTGATTTGGAAACAGAATGTATGTATCTAGGTATCCCGGTTAAAACCCGTCATAACGAAGTAGCACCAAACCAATTTGAGTTAGCGCCTATTTTTGAAGAAACAAACCTTGCGGTAGACCACAACTCACTACTTATGGATGTGATGACTAAGGTAGCAGACAGACACAACTTTAAAGTATTGTTCCATGAAAAGCCATTTGCTGGTATAAATGGAAGTGGAAAGCACAACAACTGGTCTTTGGCAACTAACACGGGTGTCAATTTATTAAGCCCTGGGAGTACACCAATGAAAAACCTACAGTTTTTGACATTCTTTATAAATACAATCAAGGCTGTAAATGAGTATGAGGAGTTGTTAAGAGCAGCTATTGCGAGTGCAAGTAATGATCATCGTTTGGGAGCCAATGAGGCTCCACCGGCTATTATTTCTGTTTTTATTGGTACGCAGTTAACCAACGTATTAAATGCACTAGAAAAAGTAAAAGACGGTAAATTATCACCAGAAGACAAAACAAACCTTAAATTGAATGTAGTTGGTAAAATACCAGAAATATTACTTGATAATACAGACAGAAACCGTACCTCACCATTTGCCTTTACAGGGAACAAGTTTGAGTTTAGAGCAGTAGGCTCTACGGCAAATTGTGCAAAACCAATGACGGTTTTAAACACTATTGTTGCAAAGCAGTTAATGGAGTTTAAAACGCAGGTTGATGGCCTAATTAAGGGTAAAAAAATGAAGAAAGACGATGCTATTTTTAATGTATTGAGAGAATATATTAAAGATTCAAAACGTATCCGTTTTGAGGGTGATGGCTATGGAGAAGCTTGGGAAATTGAAGCAGGAAAACGTGGTTTGAGTAATAATAAAACAACTCCGCTAGCTTTAAAAGAGCAAGTGTCTAAGAAAACTATTGCGCTATATGAGGGCCTTGGTATCATGAATAAAATTGAGATTGAAGCCCGTCATGAAATTGAAGTTGAGGAGTATGCAATGCATATTCAGATAGAGGCAAGAGTGTTGGGAGATATTGCAAGAAATCACGTAATACCAACAGCTATTAAATATCAAAATATTCTCATAGAAAATGTTCAAGGTATTAAAGACATCTATGGTAAAGATTTCAAGAAACTTGCAAAAGAGCAAATGTACTTAATTGAAGCAATTAGTAGCCATATTGAAAGCATCAATGGTGGTATTACAGATATGATTAATGCGCGTAAAAAAGCCAATAAAATTGAAGATTCCCAAAAACGTGCAATTGCGTATTGCGATAAAATAAGACCTTATTTTGAAGAAATTCGCTACCACTGTGATAAACTAGAACTTTTAGTGGATGATGAGATTTGGCCATTAACAAAATACCGTGAATTGTTATTTACCAGATAATATAATAATTATCAAATAAAACTCAAAGCCTGCAAGTTATTGCGGGCTTTTTTGTGGGCACTTTTAGGATTCTTGAGCACTGTTTTGTCCTGTTGTCCAACAAAGTATAATTTTAATTAAAACCTCTCTTTGATGTGCTTTTTATAATCTGTATTTTTGCTACCAGAAAATTCAATCATGAGTCAAGATATTTCAAAAAGATATGCCCAGCGAGGAGTCTCTGCATCAAAAGAAGATGTCCATAATGCCATCAAAAATGTAGATAAAGGGTTGTTCCCTCAGGCATTTTGTAAAATTGTGCCAGACTACTTAACCTCAGATGAAGACTATTGTTTGGTAATGCATGCAGATGGAGCGGGCACAAAATCTTCTTTGGCCTATATGTATTGGAAGCAAACCGGTGATCTGTCTGTATGGAAAGGTATTGCTCAGGATGCCCTTATTATGAATATTGACGATCTTATTTGCGTAGGAGCGGTAGATAACATCATGCTGTCTTCTACCATTGGTCGTAATAAAAATCTGATTCCCGGTGAGGTAATATCTGCCATTATAAACGGTACAGAAGACTTAATTCAAGAGCTTGGTAAATTTGGTGTTACGATTCACTCTACAGGAGGAGAAACCGCAGATGTTGGCGATTTGGTGCGTACTATTATTGTAGACTCAACAGTTACTGCCAGAATCAAGCGTAGTGATGTGATTGATAATAAAAATATTAAAGCCGGTGATGTAATTGTAGGCTTGGCCTCTTTTGGGCAAGCCACCTATGAGACTCAGTACAACGGTGGTATGGGAAGCAATGGCCTTACCTCTGCTAGGCACGATGTTTTTGAAAAACAACTAGCTAAGAAATTTCCGCAGAGTTATGATCATGCCGTGCCAGAAGATTTAGTATACTCTGGCTCAAAAAACTTGACAGATACCATACAAGGATCTCCTATTGATGCAGGAAAACTAGTTTTATCTCCAACAAGAACCTATGCCCCAGTAATAAAAAAAATAATACAAGAGTGTAACAAACAGCACTTGCATGGTATGGTTCACTGCAGTGGAGGTGCGCAAACAAAAATTCTACATTTTGTAGAGAACTTACACATTGTGAAAGACAATCTTTTTGAGGCGCCGCCTTTGTTTAAATTAATTCAAAAAGAAAGTAGTACCCACTGGAAAGAAATGTATCAGGTATTTAATATGGGTCATAGAATGGAGCTGTATGTAAATCAAGAGATTGCCGCTGATATTATTAAAATTTCAGAATCATTTAATATTCCTGCTCAAATTATTGGAAGGGTTGAGGCCTCTGAAGACAAAAAATTAACTATAAAGAGCCCTTACGGAACCTTCGAGTACTAAAAATGTTCGTCATTTTTATTGTAAATTTACCAGAATTAAACTCCTATGCTAGAAAAACTTCAAATAGTAAAAAATCGTTTTGATGAGGTGAGTGATTTGATCATTCAGCCAGATATTATAAGCGATCAAAAGCAATATGTTCAGCTCAATAAGGAGTACAAGGATTTGAATGCCCTTATGAAAAAGAGGGACCTGTACATTATGGCAACCAATCATATCGAAGAAGCAGATGAAATTCTAGCAGATGGAAGTGATGCAGATATGGTGGAGATGGCAAAAATGCAATTGGATGAGGCAAAATCAAATATTTCGATTCTTGAAGAAGAAATTAAATACATGTTAATACCCAGAGAGCCAGAAGATGCAAAGAATGCAGTAATGGAGATAAAGGCCGGAACAGGCGGAGATGAAGCAAGTATTTTTGCTGGAGATTTGCATAGGATGTACACAAAATATTGTGAAAATAGAGGTTGGAAAACAAGTGTTGTTGATTTTAGTGAAGGAACCTCTGGAGGGTATAAGGCTATTCAGTTAGAGATCACTGGAGATGATGTGTATGGTACTTTGAAATTTGAAGCTGGTGTACACCGTGTACAGCGTGTGCCTCAAACAGAAACCCAGGGCCGCGTTCACACAAGCGCAGCAACTGTAATGGTATTTCCAGAGGCCGAAGAGTTTGATGTGCAAATAGAGATGAAGGATGTAAGGATTGATTATTTTTGTTCATCTGGACCTGGTGGCCAATCTGTAAACACCACCTACTCTGCCGTTAGGCTCACCCATACGCCAACGGGGCTCGTAGCGCAGTGTCAAGATCAAAAATCTCAGCATAAGAATAAAGAGAAAGCATTTAAAGTGTTGCGTTCTAGATTGTATGATTTAGAGCTGGCCAAAAAAAATGCAGAAGATGCCCTAAAGCGCGGGTCGCAAGTAACCAGTGGAGATAGAAGTGCAAAAATTCGCACCTACAATTACTCTCAAGGGCGTGTCACAGATCATAGAATTAATTTAACGCTCTATGATTTGAGCAATATTATAGATGGAGATATTCAAAAAATTGTTGATGAGTTACAGCTGGTAGATAATACAGAGCGCCTTAAAGAATCTGGAGATACATTCTAAAACACACACCCTATGACTACTCAAGAATTGGTAGACCAAATACATCAAAAAAAATCCTTTTTATGCATAGGATTAGATGTAGATATGGACAAGATTCCTGAGCACTTACTGCAAGAAGAGGATCCTATTTTTGCTTTTAATAAACAAATAATTGATGCAACACATCATCTTGCGGTTGCTTATAAGCCCAATACTGCTTTTTATGAAGCCTATGGTTTAAAAGGCTGGAGAGCTCTTGAAAAAACAATACAATACCTAAATAAAAAGTATCCAGAGATTTTCACCATTGCAGATGCAAAACGTGGAGATATAGGCAATACCTCAAGTATGTATGCTAAGGCTTTTTTTGAAGATTTATCCTTTGATGCTGTAACGGTGGCACCTTATATGGGAAAAGATTCTGTAGAGCCTTTTCTGGCCTTTGAAAATAAGCATACCATACTTCTAGCGCTTACTTCAAACAAAGGTGCTTTTGATTTTCAGACTAAAATTTCTGAAGGAGAACAAATGTATAAACAAGTACTTAAAACTTCAACTACATGGCATAACTCTCAAAACCTAATGTATGTGGTTGGAGCTACCAAAGCAACCTATCTTGCCCAGGTACGCGCAATAGTGCCCGATAGTTTTTTGCTTGTTCCAGGAGTGGGAGCGCAGGGAGGAAGCCTGAGAGATGTTTGCACCTTTGGTATGAACGCGAATATTGGTTTGCTTGTTAATTCTTCTCGCGGTATTATTTACGCATCATCTGGTCTAGATTTTGCAGATACTGCAGCCAATGCTGCACAGAATTTACAAAAACAAATGCAGGTTATTTTAGATGCAATGTAAAGATCAGTTACATACTGTTTTTGAGTTTTTACAAACCCCCAAACGTATCGTATCACTGGTGCCGTCCCAAACAGAACTTCTCATTGATTTAGGGCTAAGAAAACAAGTAGTAGGAATCACTAAATTTTGTACCCACCCAGATTCACTAAAAGTTGAGAAAACCATCGTTGGTGGTACAAAAACCATCCATATAGATACCATAAAAGACCTAAGGCCAGATATTATTATTTGCAATAAGGAAGAGAATACGAAAGAGATAGTAGCTTCTTGCGCAAAAATAGCACCCGTTTGGGTAAGTGATATATACACCATAAATGATGCTCTTGAAATGATTTCTTTGCTTGGTAGTATTTTTCAAAAAGAAAAAAATGCCACTGAGATTTCACATAACATTACTAGAGAGTTTAATTCATTTAAAGATTTTATGGATAAAAAATCTCTAAAAAAAGTAGCCTATCTTATATGGCAGAAGCCTTTTATGGTAGCCGGAGCACATACCTTTATTAATAGTTTATTAAGTATTAATAAGTTTGAAAACATAGCAAAAAATCCTACTTCTAGGTATCCAGAAGTGGATTTAGAAGATCTAAAACAGGCAGATCTTATTTTACTGTCATCAGAGCCTTTTCCATTTTCCGAAAAACATGTAAAGGTGTTAGAAAATGTTACCAAAAAACAGGTGATGCTTGTTGATGGCACTTATTTTTCTTGGTATGGCTCAAGATTGCAAGATGCTTTTTCCTATTTTAAAACCCTCCATTAAATCACTGATTTCTTTATAATAGTTGGTACTCTTGGATATTAAGTTTAAGCAATACTTTAAAATTTGAGGTAAAAAAAAGGTCCTTTACATCTGTAAGGGACCTTAAATTTTTGTGTAGTACTTAAATTACTTGATAACTTTTACACTTTTAGATGTACCGTTGATAGTAACATTTACTATGTAAGCTCCAGCGTTTAATGAACTCATGTCAAGAGAAGGAGATACTACTCCTGGGTTAACATTCATTACAACTTTTCCTAGTACGTCATATACAGTAACATTTTGTACCGTATCTGCAGTTTGGATGTTTAAAGTATTCACAACTGGGTTAGGATATACACTAAATACAGCAGCGTTAAAATCATCAGCACCTAATGAACCTTCTGCGAAGATTACATCATCAACGTATAATTCGTTGTTAGCATCAATAGAGTAAAGGTCAAGACCTCCTAGGATAGCATCTGCAGCGAATGGTTGTGGATCGTCGTTAACGGTATTGCCGTTGATAGATATGTGGTATGTTGGAGTACCAGCGTCAAGATCAAAGGCAATTGTAACTGGAAACCATGCATCTTCTGGATATTCTTCAGTTTCACCTGTAGCCTCATCAAGAAATACACCAGCATTGGTTGCTCCTTGGTTAAAGTATAAGTTACTAGAGTTAAATACTCCAGAACCACCATTTCCAGCACCTTCGTTTTCTGTTTCTCCTTGGATATTCATGTAAGCTCCTCTACCTGCAGGAATATATGCTTGGAATTGTAATGTCCATTGTCCAGCATCTAAGTTTTGTGTTAATAACATAACGTCCATTGCGCCCGTATCATCAACATAAAGAGATTGTGATCCAGATAATGCAAAATCATTAACAACATCAATATCTTCAGCAGGGTTTGGTGATCCAGACCATACTCCCCAAACGTCAAGGTTTTGTGATCCCATATCTCCTAAGTCGTAGCTTTCTGCATCATCCGTGAACTGTGCATTCATGTTAAGGGTGAATGCGAAAGCTGCAATAGCTAAAATGTAAATTTTTTTCATAATTTTTGTTTTAATTGTTTTTAAAAAATATTGTAAGGGTACAATTTATGTAATTTTATTGAATTGTTAAAAATATATTACCATAACTTTTACCCTAGATTCTTAATTTTAGAGGTATTGCTCCCCTTTTTAGTTCCAAAACTCAATTTTCGTTAACTTTGCACCCATAATTTATAAAACCATAATGCAACATCAAACACCTTATTGCCCAAAATACAAAGTACGTATTGTTACAGCTGCATCTTTATTTGATGGCCATGACGCGGCTATAAATATTATGCGCCGTATCATACAGTCTACAGGGGTTGAGGTGATACATTTAGGGCACGATAGAAGTGTTGAGCAGGTTGTTAATACGGCCATACAAGAAGATGCAAATGCTATTGCCTTAACTTCTTACCAAGGAGGTCATAATGAGTATTTTAAATACATGTATGATCTTTTGCAAGAAAAAGGTGCAGGTCATATCAAAATATTTGGCGGCGGCGGCGGTGTTATACTCCCCAAAGAAATTAAAGAATTAATGCACTACGGTATCACCAGGATATATTCTCCTGACGATGGCCGCGCGCTTGGCCTGCAAGGCATGATAAACGATTTGGTAAAAACATCAGATTTCCCAGTTGGAAATAAGCTCAATGGAGAATTAGCTCTTTTAAGTGACAAAAATCCTGGTGCCATTGCAAGAATCATATCAGCGGCAGAGAATTTTCCTGAGGTAGCCAGTGATACTCTTGAAAAAATACACAAAAATAACAAGGCTTTAAAAACACCCGTGCTCGGTATTACAGGAACCGGTGGCGCTGGTAAATCTTCTTTGGTTGACGAGCTGGTGAGAAGATTTTTAATTGATTTTCCTGAAAAAACCATTGGGCTTATATCTGTAGATCCCTCAAAAAGAAAAACAGGTGGCGCGCTTCTAGGAGATAGAATTAGAATGAATGCGATACACTCACCTAGAGTGTACATGCGTAGTTTAGCAACCCGACAATCCAATCTTGCCCTGTCAAAATATGTAGCACAAACTATAGAAGTTATTAAAGCGGCATCCTATGATTTAATTATTCTAGAAACCTCAGGTATAGGACAAAGCGACACAGAGATTATAGAACACAGTGATGTTTCTTTGTATGTGATGACACCAGAGTTTGGAGCAGCAACCCAATTAGAGAAGATAGACATGCTAGATTTTGCAGATTTGGTAGCCATCAATAAATTTGATAAGCGCGGCTCATTAGATGCGCTTCGTGATGTAAAAAAACAGTACATGCGCAATCACCAATTGTGGGACACCCATCAAGATAATCTACCTGTATTTGGTACTATTGCATCTCAGTTTAATGATCCTGGGATGAATAAATTATACGGCGCTATTATGGCCCAGTTAGAAGAAAAAACCCAGACAGACTTAAAATCTACATTTCAAATCACAGATGAAATGTCTGAAAAAATATTTGTGATTCCTCCTGCAAGAACTCGTTATTTATCTGAAATTTCAGAAAGTAATAGAGCCTATGACAAAAAATCCAGCTTACAGGCAGAAGTTGCACAAAAACTCTATGGTATTTTTAAAACCATAGAATCTATAACTGAGGTGCTTCCTGATTTTGATAAAACAGGTATCACCATTGATATTGCTGCTGTATCTGAAGAAAAAAAGGATTTGGCAACACTACTACTGGCAGAATTTGATCGTGAAAAGCTAAATTTAAACCCTTACAACTGGGAAGTAATCATAGGGTGGGAGCAAAAAGTAAATAGATACAAAAACCCTGTATATACTTTTAAAGTTCGTGACAAAGAAATTAACATAGATACTCATACTCAGAGTTTGTCTCATTCTCAAATTCCAAAAGTTGCTCTTCCAAAGTATAAGGCTTGGGGTGATATTTTAAAATGGACCTTGCAAGAAAACGTACCAGGAGAATTCCCGTATACCTCAGGGTTGTATCCCTTTAAAAGAACCGGTGAAGACCCAACCCGTATGTTTGCAGGAGAAGGAGGGCCAGAGAGAACCAATCGTCGTTTTCATTATGTTTCTTTAGGTATGCCGGCCAAGCGTTTGTCTACTGCCTTTGACAGTGTTACACTTTACGGTAATGACCCAAATATAAGACCAGATATTTACGGAAAAATTGGTAATGCGGGCGTTTCTATATGTTGCTTGGATGATGCAAAAAAACTCTATAGTGGCTTTGATCTTAGTGACCCTATGACCTCTGTAAGTATGACTATAAATGGGCCTGCACCTATGTTGCTTGGTTTTTTTATGAATGCCGCCATAGACCAAAATTGTGAGAAATATATCAAAGAGCAGGGTTTAGAGAAAGAAGTAGCAAAAAAAATAAACACTATTTATAAGCAGCGCGGTGTACAAAGACCAACCTATCAAGGTCCTTTGCCAGAGGGTAATGACGGGCTAGGGCTTCTTTTACTGGGTATTACAGGAGATTTAGTGTTACCAAAAACGGTGTATGATACAATAAAGGCAGATACCATGACCCAAGTGCGTGGAACCGTACAGGCAGATATCTTAAAAGAAGATCAAGCACAAAACACCTGTATTTTTTCTACAGAATTTGCACTAAGGCTTATGGGAGATGTGCAGGAATATTTTATAAAAAATCAAGTACGTAATTTTTACTCTGTTTCTATAAGCGGGTATCACATTGCAGAAGCAGGTGCAAACCCAATCACGCAACTGGCTTTTACATTATCTAACGGGTTTACCTATGTGGAGTACTATTTAAGCCGTGGGATGGACATCAATAAGTTTGGGCCTAATTTATCATTTTTCTTTAGCAATGGTATAGATCCAGAATATTCTGTGATTGGTCGTGTTGCACGTAAAATTTGGAGTAAGGCCATGAAAGAAAAATACGGTGCCAATCCAAGAGCACAGATGCTGAAATACCATATCCAAACATCTGGCCGCTCGTTGCATGCTCAGGAAATAGACTTTAATGACATACGTACCACCTTACAGGCCTTATATGCTATTAATGACAACTGTAATTCTTTACATACAAACGCTTATGATGAGGCCATTACAACCCCAACAGAAGAAAGCGTAAGAAGGGCTATGGCTATCCAACTAATAATTAATAAAGAATTAGGACTTACAAAAAACGAGAATCCGATACAAGGATCTTTTATTATTGAAGAGCTTACAGATCTTGTAGAAGAGGCTGTGCTTAGAGAGTTTGATTCTATCACAGAAAGAGGCGGTGTTCTAGGCGCCATGGAAACAATGTACCAACGAAGTAAAATTCAGGAAGAGAGTTTGTATTATGAAACCCTAAAACATACAGGAGAGTTTCCGATAATAGGTGTAAATACTTTTTTGAGTAGTAAAGGATCCCCAACCATTCAACCTGCTGAGGTTATTAGAGCTACAGAGCAAGAAAAAGAACATCAAATACAAACCCTTACTAATTTACACAAAGCCTTTGGGGAAAAAGCAGATGAGAGTATCAAGAAAGTTCAATACGCTGCCATACACAACCAAAATATGTTTGAGCAACTCATGGAGGCAACCAAAGTATGTTCTTTAGGGCAAATAACAGAAAAGTTATTTGACGTTGGTGGGCAGTACAGAAGAAACATGTAAGCTTTTACAAAAAACAAACCCGATGGTATTTTGCCACCTAATATACTTACAGTGTTAGGAGCCAAGTATGCTGTAATGTTCTAAATTTTTTAAGCTCTTTTCTTAAAATGGGCAAAAAATCTTTTCCGTTACTGTGTGTTTTCTCCAGGCGTTTACAATTAGCATGCAGCAGCTTGCTAAGCCGCTCAACAGTGGCGATGTGTTTGTGCTTTTCTTCCTGAAATAGGTGTTGCTCTGCCTTTAAAATTTCTGGGCCCAATGCTACAGATTGTTGGACCATATCTCCAGTTAGATACAAAGTTGGATCTTCATAGTTGTGAGGGTCTCTAATTGTAATATCATTAATAAGATACGAGGCGATACCTCTGGAGAGTCTAAAGATTTCTTGTGCCTTTATGTAAAAAGGTGATTTAGGAAATGTATGTATATGCATAGTTCTCATCAAACAGGATCATTAAATAATCTATACTCAAAAGTAATAAGTTGTTTTCGCAACACTATATTGATATTAAAGTAAATATGTATATTTGATTTAAATAGTAAGGTAAATTTTAAAAATACTTTAAAATGTATGTAGATTCTTTAAACTGGAATATATTAAATTTATTACAGCAAAATGCTAGAATTTCTAATGCTGCTATTGGCAGAAAAGTTGGCATAAGCTCACCTGCGGTGAGTGAACGCATTAAAAAAATGGAAGATGCTGGTTTAATACTAGGTTATAAGACCCTTGTTTCTCCATTTAGTGCAGATTACCAGCTAAAAGCCATCATTACCCTGCGGGCTTTTATGGGTAAGTTAAAGCCCTTTTTAATAAAAGTAAAAACCTATGACCAAGTTATTAATTGTTACCGCATTACCGGCAATGAAAATATAGTGATGGAGGTTGTTTTAAAAAATCAAAAACAGCTTGAGGGTTTTATAGATGAGCTTATTGTGTATGGAGAAACAAAAACACAAATTGTACTATCACATGTGGTAGCCCATAACCCAATAAAATCTTTGGCCTAAAAAAAGCCAAATAGATAAAGACTTATGGCGGGTTGAGATTTCGTGCTATTTTATATATTTACTAAAACTTGCTGTAATGAAATATAATTTCTACGTGTTACTTTTACTCACCTGTGTTGTGTTTTCTCAGGATAACACCCCAGAATTTTTAGAGGCTGTTGCCTATCAACAACATGAAAATAAAACCTTTGCAGATCCGCAAACTAGCATTCTTACTCCCCAAGATTTAAAAGAGTTTACAGCCCTTGATTTTTATCCCATTGACCTCAAGTTGAGGGTTGCTGCAAATTTTAAAAGAACTCCAAATGAGATTCCTTTTTTAATGCCAACCACCACACATAGAACCCCAAAGTATGTAAAATATGGTGAAGTTTATTTTACCATTGATGGTGTTGGGTTACAATTAAATGTGTATCAAAGCCTCCCTGTCTCTCAGGACCCTGAGTTTATAGACTATTTATTTTTGCCCTTCACAGATCTTACAAGTGGTGATGGAAGTTATGGAGGTGGGCGGTTTTTGGACACTACAATACCTAAGGGAGACACCATCGTACTAGATTTTAACAAAGCTTATAATCCATACTGTGCGTATAACAGTGCTTATTCTTGCCCTATACCTCCCAAAGAGAATGATCTTTTGGTTAGGGTAGAGGCAGGTGTTAAAGCCTTTGAGCATTAAAGGCGTACTGTTTTTGTGCTATGATTTTACAAGCCAAATTCCTATAAAAACAGCAACAATACCAAGGGCTACACTACCTAGAGTATAGACAATAAAGTTTGTAACGTCTCCTGTTTTTAAAAGTTGGTAGTTTTCTAGGGCAAATGCAGAAAAGGTGGTAAAACCTCCACAAAATCCTGTAGCTACAAGTAGTGTTAATGTGCTTGAAGGCGTGTCATTTTTTAAGGCAAACCCCATGATAATACCAATGAGTAGTGAGCCTAAAATGTTCACTGTAAATGTGCCAAGAGCAATGCTATTTTCTAGTTGGTTTAGGTATTTAGAAATAAGGTATCTCAGGCTACTGCCAAGACCACCACCCAAAAAAACTAAGAGAATGTTTTTCATCAACTAATTTATATAATAAGGTAAAGATATACTTTTGTTAGTAGTGAGTCAAAATCTATGAACATTTTACGAATTTCAATATATAAATATCACCACGAATTAATGGTGCTAGCCCTGCTAATTATTTTGATATATTTGTGGAAATAAAACCTAAAGCCATGAAATATACTTTACTTATTGCAGCTTTTGCTTCATTGCTGTTTTTTTCTTGTGATGAAACTAAAAACGAAACTTCAGATAACTTTGATTATAACGTCACACAGTTTGAAGATATTAAAATACTACGGTATCAAATACCAAGTTGGGATAACTTGACCCTAAAAGAACAAAAATTAGTGTACTATCTCACCCAAGCAGGTCTAGAAGGGCGTGATATAATCTGGGATCAAAACTACCGTCATAATCTTGCTATACGTAAGGCACTTGAACAAATATACACCACCTACAAGGGAGATAAGCAAAGCCAGGATTGGGCAAATTTTGAAAATTACATCAAGCGAGTTTGGTTTGCAAATGGCATACACCATCACTATTCTAACGCTAAAATGAAACCTGCTTTTTCAGCAGATTATCTGCAATCTTTACTAACAGACACTGGAGCTACTCTTACAAGTAATGCTTTTGCTGTGTTGTTTAATGATAAAGATGCTAAAAAAGTGAACCTAACCAAAGATGTAGACAACGTGCTTTTATCTGCGGTAAATTTCTACGGGGCTGCAGTAACTACTGCAGATGTAGAGAATTTCTACAAAGCAAAAATATCTCCAGATCCAAAAAGACCTTTATCTTATGGGCTAAATTCTCAACTGGTTAAACATGGTGGTGTGCTGGTTGAGCGTGTATACAAATCTGGAGGTCTTTACGGAGCTGCCATAGATAAAATTATTGGTTGGTTAGAAAAAGCCAAAGCAGTTTCAGAAAACCAGGCGCAAGGTGAGGCGCTAGGTCTTTTAATCGAGTATTACAAAACAGGAGATTTGCAAACTTGGGATGATTACAACGTTGCCTGGACCTCTGCTACTGATGGTAATATTGATTATATTAATAGTTTTATCGAAGTATACAATGATCCAGCAGGATATAGGGGTTCTTATGAAACAATAGTGCAAATAAAAGACTTTGAAATGTCACAAAAAATGGCTGTTTTGTCAGAAAATGCACAATGGTTTGAGGACAACTCTCCACTAATGCAGGAGCATAAAAAAGCAAATGTTGTAGGAGTAACCTATAAAGTTGTAGATGTTGCTGGTGAGGCAGGAGATGCATCACCCAGTACACCCATTGGTGTAAATCTTCCAAATGCAAACTGGATACGCGCGGCTGTTGGTAGCAAGTCCGTATCACTTGGTAATATTATAGGAGCCTATAATAATGCTGGAGGTTCTGGACGCCTCCAAGAATTTGTGCATGACCAAAATGAGTATGATTTAGAAAAGCAATACGGTCAAGTGGCAGATAAGTTGCACACAGCACTGCATGAAGTTATTGGACACGCATCTGGGCAGTTAAATCCTGGTGTTGGAGAAACTAAAGAAACCTTAAAGAAATATGCTTCTACCTTAGAGGAGGGCCGCGCAGATTTAGTTGGTTTATACTACCTATATAGCCCAAAGCTTCAAGAGCTGGGTCTAGTAGATAATTGGGAAAATGTGGGTAAAGCTGCTTTTGATGGTTACATTAGAAATGGCCTTATGACACAACTCATTAGATTAAAATTAGGGGATGATGTAGAAGAAGCCCATATGGTTAACAGGCAATGGGTTTCTGCTTGGGCTTATGAAAAAGGATTAAAAGACAATGTAATAGAAAAAGTAACCAAAGACGGTAAAACGTATTTTAACATCAATGATTATGAAAAATTACACAGTCTTTTTGGAGTGTTACTTCGCGAAACTCAACGTATAAAGTCTGAAGGTGATTATGCAGCTGTTGAAGCTTTAGTAGAGGGCTACGGAGTTAAGGTAGACCAAGTGATTCATGCAGAAGTCTTAGCCCGTAACAAGCAGTTTACTTCTGCTCCTTATAGTGGTTTTGTAAACCCAGTAATAACTCCAATTATAGATACTGTAGGAGCAATTACAGGTTTTGATATCCTGCAGCCAGAGAGCTTTGAGGCTCAAATGCTTGCATACGCAAAAAATTACAGCAACTTGCCAACCAAGAATTAATACAGAAATAGTGTACTATAAAAACCCAATGTCCTGTTAAGTACATCGGGTTTTTTTATGTTTGAAAAATAAATAATTTGATTAGCTCTTTAAGGCATATTTTGCAGCTACCAAAAGCGCTACAAATACTAAAAACCCTAACAGCACTCTATAGCTTCCTTTGTAGTATTTTTTATGTAAGGGCAAATCTTTTCTGTAGCTATAAATAATAATAGCTATAAATGCAATAACAAAAAAAATGGCAAAGCCAAACTGTCCTGTACTAAACATATTTGTGTAGTTTTATAGTCACAAAAATACAACAGAAAATTTCAGTAAAATCAAAAACCTTTAAAATATGAAAGAAAAAATTGCAGCTGTACATGAATTTCATACTGCCTTTACTTTAGGAATAAAAAACAAGCCCACGGCAAATCTTGGCGCTCAAAAAAACACATTACGTCATGAACTCATGAGAGAAGAAAATCAGGAGTATTTGGAGGCGGCCAACAACAATGATTTGGTAGAGGTGGCAGATGCCCTTGGAGATATGTTATATATTTTGTGCGGTACCATCATTGAACACGGTATGCAAGATAAGATTGAAGAGGTCTTTAACGAGATACAACGCAGTAATATGAGTAAACTTGGGAAAGACGGGAAACCCATTTTTAGAGAAGACGGCAAAGTGCTCAAGGGCCCCAATTATTTTAAGCCAAATATTAAAGCCGTTTTAGGGAAATAAAAAAAGTGCTTGACTGATAAAACACAGCAACCACTTTTTTTAGTTATTGAGAATTCACTATTTAACCTCAACGCGCCACCCAAAAGGATCTTGGGTCTTGTTGTATTGCAAATTCATTAATTGTTTTTTAAAGCTTGAAGCATAGCTATCATTTACCTTTGGTAATTCATATACTTTATTTTTGTATCCAAAGTGACTGATAAGGCTCACTAAAGCTGCTGTTCCTGCGCCAAATATTTCTTTTAAACTACCTTGCTTTTCTGCTTCAATTAGCTCATCTACTGTTAGTTTTCTAACCTGTGTTTGTATGCCATTGTGTTTGGCAATCTCTAGTATGCTTTTACGGGTAACGCCATCCAAAATTCTATCACTAACCGGCGCTGTTATAAGGGTGTCGTTAATTCTAAAAAACACATTCATTGTTCCAGCTTCTTCTAGGTATTTATGCTCATTAGAGTCTGTCCAAATAATTTGTTGAAATCCTTTTTCTTGTGCCAAAGCTGTTGGGTAAAATTGTGCGCCGTAGTTTCCTGCAGCTTTTACTGCGCCAACCCCGCCATCTGCAGAGCGGCTATACTTTTCTGCAATTAATACCTTTACAGCTCCTTTGTAATAGGCCTGAACAGGAGCCATTAGTATCATAAACTTATACTCATTTGATGGTGATGCAGATACACCCACCTCTGTTGCAATTACAAAAGGGCGCAGGTACAAAGAATTTCCTTCTCCTTTTTGTATCCAATCTTTGTCCATGCCAACAAGTGTTTGAAGGGCGTCCAAAAACACATCTTTAGGAAATTCTGGAATTGCCATTCTTTTTGATGAGAGGTTGATACGCTCTATGTTTTGATCTGGACGAAATAAAAAGACATCACCCTTATCATCTTTATATGCTTTCATGCCCTCAAAAACAGCTTGACCATAATGAAACACTTTTGCCCCTGGATACATTGTCATGGGGCCGTAAGGTTTTATTGTTGGTGTTTGCCAAGTACCGTCTTTGTAATCACACTCAAACATGTGATCTGTAAAGGTTTTTCCAAAAACTAAATTAGTAAAGTCTACATCATGTATTGATGTGGTGGGTTTTTTTTCTATGTGAAGTTTTTTGGTGGTTATTGTGTTCATAAATAAGTTTAATTGTTGTTGCGCAAAAATAACAATTTTTTAGTCCATTTAAAATGCCGAAAAATCCTTAAAATTGCAGTACATTATAAGCATTGCCTAATTCTAAAATTTAAAATGATGAAAAAGTTATTATTTGTTGCAATTACCCTCATAGTTGTTGTGGCTTGTAAGCAAAATATCCCAGATGCCAGCACACAAAATTCTAAGGACACACAAACTGATTTTACATCTTTTGGAGATGTTATTAACCCAGATAATGTGTTATCTCAAGAAGATATGGTTGCAAATTATCAAAATCTTACACCCGGAGATACCTTAAATGTGAAATTTAAAGCAGTGGTAAACTCGGTTTGTCAATCTAAGGGATGTTGGATGCGTGTTGCTCTTGGTCAAGAGCAGGCAATGGTAAAATTTAAGGACTACGGCTTTTTTATGCCTAAAGATTTGGCAGGGCAAGTAGTTATTATGCAAGGAAAAGCCTTTGTTGCAGAAGTCTCTGTAGATGAACAACGCCACTACGCAGAAGATGCAGGTAAGACCCCAGAAGAAGTTTTGGCAATTACAGAGCCTAAAAAAACACTTTCTTTTGAGTCTTCGGGAGTTCTTGTTCCTGTAGGAGAAATTAAGTAATAGTGAAAACAGAATTCTTAAAAACCGCAGATGGCTCTTTTACCATCCACTTGCCAGATTGGGATGAGCAGTACCACTCTAAACATGGAGCCATACAAGAATCCAAGCATGTTTTTATTAAAACTGGTTTGCATCATTTTTGTGAACTCCATGATGTGAAAGAACTTGCTATACTAGAAATAGGTTTTGGTACAGGGCTCAATGCACTTTTAACATGCCAAGAGGCAGAAATCTTAAAGCGTTCAATTCTATATGATGGTGTAGAGGCATATCCAATTTCTTTACAGCAGGTGCAAGGGCTCAATTATCCTGAAATGTTAGGCATTACTGCAACTTCCTTTTTAAAACTTCACAGTGTTTGTTGGGAGACTCCTCAAGAGATCACACCTAGTTTTACACTTCACAAAAAACAAAAACTTTTTAAAGACATTATTGCCTTAGATGCGTATCACCTTATTTATTTTGATGCCTTTGGTGCAAGAGTACAGCCAGAATTATGGACACAGGAAGTTTTTAAAACCATGTATACTGCCTTAAAACAAAATGGTGTGCTGGTTACTTATGCCGCCAAAGGGAGTGTAAGAAGAGCCATGCAAGCTGTTGGCTTTTTGGTAGAAAGGCTCCCCGGACCTCCCGGAAAGAGGGAAATGCTTCGGGCCACCAAAACAGCAAACGGATAAAAATATATTCGTAGCATTCACGAAGTACATGCTTCGGGCCACCAAAACAAAAGGCCAATGGTTATTTATTTCAAACATACCTTCTCTTATAAAGTCTTACAAAAGGCTTTCATAATCTTGCGTTAAGGTATTGGGCTTTTTTAAAGGTATGAGTATCTTCGTTAAAAAAAGAAAATGACAATTCTTATCACAGGAGCCACAGGGCTTATTGGTACTGCTTTATCAAAACGTTTGTTAGAACAAGGCCATACCATTCATTTTCTTACCACGCGCAAACAAAAAATTATTACCACACCAACCCATAAAGGGTATTACTGGAATCCAACTCTACAAGAAATAGATCTTTCTGCCTTTACAGATGTATCGTGTATTGTTAATTTAGTAGGAGCTACTATTGCCAAAAGATGGACCCCTGCCTATAAAAAAATTGTTATGAGCAGTAGAGTAGAAACTACAAACCTACTTTACAAATCTTTAAAAGAATTAAATCATGGCGTGACTAGCTTCATATCAGCAAGTGGCATTAGTTTGTACCCAAGTGGAGATACTGCAGTATATACAGAAGCCTCTAAAGAGGTTGCGGCTAACTTTTTAGGGGAGGTTGTAGTAGCCTGGGAAGCTGCCGCAGACCAATTTAAGGAGCTGAGTATTGGTGTGGCCAAAATACGTACAGGGGTTGTTTTTGATAGCTCTCAAGGTGCATTTCCAAAGATGACATATCCTATAAAAATGGGTGTTCCCTCTGTTGTAGGTGATGGTTCTCAATGGATATCTTGGATCCATACAGATGATATAGTAGCCATCTATAACCATGCTATTGACCAAAATCTAAAAGGTATTTATAATGCTGTAGCACCAGTTGCAATAAAAAACAAAGAGTTCACAAAGTCAGTAGCTGGCTTCTATAAAATTCCTATGTGGGCTCCAAATATTCCAGGGTTTATTCTAAAATTATTTTTAGGAGCAATGTCTATGCTAGCGCTACAGGGGCAACTAGTAAATGTGTCAAAGCTGGAGAGTACCGGGTTTACATTCAAGTATCCAACCCTAGATAAAGCATTAAACAACTTATTAAAAAAATAAGTAACCTTAGTATATTAAAAAAGCCCCAAGTATTACTTGAGGCTTTTTTTAATATGTGAATTATTGATTTACATAACGGCTGTTACATCTATAGTAATTTCCATGTCATCATCAATAAATTTATCTCCTAGGTTGTCAAAAATAGATTTTGAACCATAGTTGATTCCCCATTTGGTTCTGTCTATGGTAAAGGTTTCACTCTTTACTTGAATCATATTGTCTTGACTTGTGACTTGTACGGGAAATGAAATATTTTGAGAAATAGATAGCATGGTAAGGTTTCCGCTCATCATGGTTTTACCTGCCACATCTGCTACACCGGTAACCTCAAAGGTTGCGGTTGGATATTGCATAACATTAAAAAAGTCACCCTCTTTGCCTTCCACGGTACCTTTTAAGTGAGATTCTAAACTTTCCTTCCCACTATTTTGTTTAAGATCTGTAACTGTGATACTATTCATGTCTATCACAAATTTACCACTCTCGATGGTGGCTGCTTGAAGATAAAAAGTACCCTCTTTTATACTAATGGTTCCTGTATGATTTCCTGTTGGCTTACTTCCTAACCAAGCAATAGTTGAGTTTTCAGAGGTAACCCTGTAAGAAGTTGCCTCTTGTGTTGGAGCAAGTGTCTGTTTCGGCTCACTTGTTTTAGTTTCTTTGGCACCATTTTTACATGAGCTTACCCCCAGGGTTATAAGCATAATCATTGCAATATTTAAACGTGTTCTTTTCATTTTGATAGATTTTTTTATATGTAAATGTAAAGGTCATTAGTTTAGTTTTTCTTAAAATGCTGCTAAATTTTGGTTGTGACATTTTGACATTTTTAAATAAATGGCAGTACTTTTGCTCCTTGATTAAAAAAACAAATACATGCCCGCATGAGCACAAAAGACACAAATAAAGAAGTTGAAGTAGAAGAGACACTAGCAAATGAGCCTACACAAGAAACACCTGTAGAGACTGAAGTTGTTGTTGAAGATGAAAAAACATCCGAAGAAAAACTAAGTGAAGACTTGCAAAACGAAAAAGACAAACACCTGCGTCTATTTGCAGAGTTTGAAAATTATAAAAAAAGAACTGGCAAAGAGCGTATAGAGCTTTTTAAAACCGCTGGTCAAGAAGTGGTAATGGCTGTCTTACCTGTTTTGGATGATTTTGATAGAGCTCTCAAGGAATTTAGTGAGGACCTAGAAGATCCACATGTTCAAGGCATGATGCTAATTGGCACAAAGCTAAAAGAAAATATGAAACAAAAAGGTTTGGAAGTTTCTCAAACTAACCCTGGAGATGTTTTTAATGCAGACAACCACGAAGCTGTAACCCAAATACCTGCTCCTACAGATGATATGAAAGGAAAAATCATTGATGTTTTAGAGAAAGGATATACCTTGGGGGGTAAAATTATACGCTACCCAAAGGTGGTGATAGGACAATAATAGTAGTAGCTAATACTTCTGAATTATTTTATTTCAGAAAAAGGACACATCATGAAAGACGATTTTTACAACATATTAGGTATTGATAAAAGTGCATCTGCAAGCGACATAAAAAAAGCCTACAGAAAAAAAGCAATAGCCTATCACCCAGACAAAAACCCAGATGATCCATCTGCAGAGGAGAAGTTTAAAAAAGCAGCAGAGGCTTACGAGGTTTTAAGTGATGCAAATAAAAAAGCACGCTATGATCAATACGGCCATCAAGCATTTGAAGGCGGTGGTTTTGGCGGCGGCGGTGGCATGAATATGGATGACATATTTAGCCAATTTGGAGATATTTTTGGCGGCGGTGGTTTTGGTGGTGGTTTTGGTGGTAATGCTGGCAGAAGAACTGTAAAAGGAAGCAATCTTCGTATTCGTGTTAAACTTACCCTAGAAGAGATTGCTAACGGTGTTGAGAAAAAAATAAAAGTAAAACGCAAAAAAGTAGCGGTAGGCACAACATTTAATACCTGTAGTACCTGTAATGGTAGTGGTCAAGTAATGAAGATTCAAAACACTATTTTGGGTCGTATGCAGACCTCTGCTACTTGTAGCACTTGTGGTGGCGCAGGACAATCTGTTGCAAAAAAACCTGCCAATGCAGATGCACAGGGTATGTTATCAACAGAGGAGACGGTTTCTATAAAAATACCAGCAGGGGTTGTTGATGGAATGCAGTTAAAAGTATCTGGTAAAGGGAATGATGCTCCAGGAAATGGTATCTCTGGAGATTTACTGGTAGCCATAGAGGAAATACCCCATGATAGCCTACAACGCGAGGGAGATAACTTGCATCATGATATGTACATTAGTTTTTCTGAGGCTGCATTGGGTACCTCAAAAGAGATAGATACTGTAACCGGGAGGGTAAGAATACCCATAGAAAGTGGTGTGCAAAGTGGTAAAATTTTACGTTTAAGACGAAAAGGAATTCCTTCAATTAATGGATATGGAACCGGGGATTTATTGGTACATGTAAATGTTTGGACACCAAAAACACTTGATAAAGAACAAAAAGAATTTTTTGAAAAAATGAGTGAAGATGCTCATTTTCAGCCCAAACCAGAAGAAGAAGACAAGTCTTTCTTTGAGAAAGTAAAAGACATGTTTTCATAATAGTTGCAAAAAGAGATTAATTTTATTATATTTGTTTCATCACTATTATGCTAGTAGTGTTTTTTTCTTTTTCATAGCAATTTTTTTTACCTCTCATGGTTTTTCTGTGAGAGGTTTTTTGTTTTACAAAAGTGTAACAAATGCACTAAAAAACAAACAAATATTAAGTACTGCAGAGCAATCAGACATTAAAAATTAATACCTTTACAACTCATTAATTAGCATATGGAATATTTATTACAAGCCAATTCAGTTTCAAAAAAATATGGTGAATTTACCGCTTTAAACAATGTGTCAATCGCTGTAGAGAAAGGAGCTGTTTTTGGACTTCTAGGACCAAATGGTGCAGGAAAGACATCACTCATACGTATTATCAATCAAATCACTATGCCAGATAGTGGTAGTGTTTTTTTGGATGGAGAGCCATTGCGTCCAGATCATATTCAACACATAGGATATTTGCCAGAGGAGCGGGGTCTGTATAAGTCAATGAAGGTAGGGGAGCAGTGTGTGTACCTTGCACAGTTAAAAGGTTTGTCTGCAAAAGAAGCGAAAAAACGATTGAAATACTGGTTTGAGCGTCTAGAAATTGGACAATGGTGGGATAAAAAAATCCAGGAGTTAAGTAAAGGAATGGCACAAAAAGTGCAGTTTATTGTTACGGTACTTCATGAGCCTAAACTTCTTATATTTGATGAACCTTTTAGTGGTTTTGATCCTATAAATGCAGGTCTTATTAAAGATGAAATTTTAAGACTTCGTGATAATGGTGCTACAGTTATATTCTCAACCCACCGTATGGAATCTGTAGAGCAGATGTGTGATCACATTGCCCTGATACACCAGTCCAACAAAATATTGGACGGAAAATTAATAGATATCAAAAAAAGCTACCGCTCAAACACCTTTGAAGTTGGCCTTATTACAGAAAATAAAACGCAGGTTATTTCGCAACTCAAAGAGAAATTTGACCTGCAGACAGCCCATTTTAAGAGCATTAACGATGCCTTAAAATACAAAATTAAACTACCACAAAATACCTCCTCTAATGACTTGGTAAGTTATTTAACCTCTAAGGGGACACTCAATCACTTTGTTGAGGTGATACCCACTGCCAATGATATTTTTATTGAAACAATACAAAAAAACTAAACCTTATGAATCATCTTTCATTAATCATTAAGCGAGAATACATCAATAAGGTGCGCAATAAGTCTTTCATTATAATGACTTTTTTAAGCCCCTTGATATTTGTGGGTATTTTTGCCTTGGTAGGCTATTTATCTAGCATTAATAATGACAATATTCGTGATATTTCGATTGTTGATCAAACGGGTGTGTTGGCCAATAACTTTAAAGACACCGCCACAGAAAAATATACTGTTTTAAACAACATATCTATAGATGAAGCCAAATTATTAGGTGTTGATGGCTCTGTATATGGAGTGTTACATATCCCCAAGACTGCAACCCTTGAGGAGTTGGCAACAGCAACTACTTTTTATTCTAAGGAGTCTCCATCATTATCCATAATCAGAGATATAGAAAATAGTATTGCGTCTCATGTTAATACGGCTATATTAAAACAAGCGAACATAGATGCAGATAAAATTAAAGCATTGCGTATATCGGTAGACACCAAACAAGAAACTTTTGAAGGTAAAAAAACTTCAAAGGCAGATGCTATCGCTAAATTGATTTTTGGGGGCGCCGCAGGATACCTACTGTTTATGTTTATTATTATCTACGGAAATATGATTATGCGTAGTGTAATAGAAGAAAAAACCAGCAGGATTATTGAAATTATTATTTCTTCTGTGAAACCTATTAAGTTATTGCTAGGTAAAATTATAGGGACCTCCCTTGCCGGTGTTACTCAGTTTATAGCTTGGGTAATTCTCATCAGTATTTTAACCTCTGTTGTAAGTGTGGTCTTTGGTATAGATCCTGGAGCTGCACAATCACAGCAGCAAGAAATGATAACCCAGGCTAGTGGTGGCTCTAGTAGTTTATTTCTAGAAGCCTATCGCGCTTATGAGGGTTTACCTTTAACTAATTTGGTTATTATGTTTTTACTATTTTTTGTTGGAGGTTATTTGTTATATGCCTCTTTATATGCAGCGATCGGAGCTGCTGTAGACAATGAGACAGACACCCAGCAGTTTATGATACCGGTAATAATGCCATTAATTTTATCTATCTATGTTGGATTTTTTACGGTTATAGAAAACCCACATGGCATGGTTTCACAGGTTTTTAGTTACATTCCATTTACATCACCGGTGGTAATGTTGATGCGTATTCCTTTTGGAGTACCAATATGGCAACAGGTGCTTTCTGTAACTATTTTATTTGTTACTTTTATTGGTATGGTGTTTTTTGCTGCAAAGATTTATCGTGTAGGTATCTTAATGTATGGTAAAAAACCAACCTATAAAGATCTTATAAAATGGCTTAAATACTAAGTAGCAAAAAGTTTGTTGGCCAATGGTATTAATTTTTTCTTTTATTGCACGCAATACCCTTAAGATTTCTTTAATTTTACGATAACATGCTTACGGGCAATTAAATACCACAAGACGTGCAAGAAAATATCACAGAAACAGTAACACAAACCATATGGGGAGCTATAAAAAGTTTTTTAGACCTAGGTTTTACTTTGGGCACTGGAGATCATAAAGTTCGCATTGCTGTTTGGACTTTACTTTTGGTGGTTTTGTCTTTTGTAGGCGCTCGGTTTTTTTTAAAGTGGATTCGGGTACTACTTACTCGTAACATGCAAGAGCCGGATAAGCTAAAATTTATAAGCTTTTTTAAGTTTATACAATACATCACCTATATCATTGTTGGCTTTGCTGTTTTAAGTGCTTCAGGTATTAACGTAACACCCTTTTTAGCAGCCTCTGCGGCACTTTTGGTAGGACTTGGGCTAGCCCTTCAAGAACTTTTTCAAGATGTAATAGGAGGGATATTTATTTTTATAGATAAATCATTGCTTGTAGGAGATATTGTGGAGGTAGATGGGAAGGTGGCAAGAGTCATAGAAGTTACCTTAAGAACGACAAGAGCCATCACAAGAGATGATAAAATAGTGGTGATTCCAAACCATAAGTTTATTTCAGAAATTATTATTAACTACACTCAAAATCACAAAACAACCCGAGAAGCTGTTAAAATTGGTGTTGCCTATGGCAGTGATGTAAAAAAAGTAGAAGCCCTTTTACTGCAAAGCGTAAGCGAACAACGCGGTGTTTTAAAAACACCAAAGCCCTTTGTTATTTTTGATGATTTTGGAGAATCTGCATTACAATTCAGTGTATTGTTTTTTATTACAGATAGTTTTTCTGACCCAAAAATAAAAAGTGAAATTAGATTTAGAATAGATCAACTCTTTAGAGAAAATAATGTTTCTATTCCATTTCCACAAAGAGACATTCATATTATCAATAAAACACTGTAATATCTTTGGGTGCAAGCTCGTCTATATAACAACATATTTAAAAGGCTTGCAAGTCATTGTATCTTGCTGAAATATTAGAAAATAAATCCATGGCAAAAATATTAATTATTGAGGATGAAGCTGCTATTCGTAGGGTGTTGGTTAAAATCCTTACTGAAGAAAACAGCGCCTACCAAGTAACTCAGGCCGAAGACGGCCTTGCTGGTATCGAGAAAATCAAAGATGAGGATTTTGATTTGGTACTCTGCGACATCAAGATGCCAAAAATGGACGGCGTTGAGGTGTTGCAAGCAGCTAAAAAAATAAAGCCAGAGACGCCAATGGTTATGATATCTGGTCATGGAGATTTAGATACGGCAGTACAAACCATGCGCCTTGGCGCTTTTGATTACATTTCAAAACCCCCAGATTTAAATAGATTACTCAATACCGTTCGTATTGCTTTAAATAGTAAAGAACTCGTTGTTGAGAACAAACGTTTAAAAAAGAAAGTAAGTAAGCATTACCAGATGATTGGCCAAAGCAATGCTGTGTCTGAGATTAAAGACATGATCGAAAAAGTTGCTCCAACAGAAGCCCGTGTTTTTATAACAGGCCCCAACGGAACGGGTAAAGAATTAGTAGCGCACTGGATACACCAAAAAAGCAATCGCAGTAAGGGCCCAATGATAGAGGTTAATTGCGCCGCTATACCTGCCGAGCTTATAGAGAGTGAGTTGTTTGGTCATGTTAAAGGTGCCTTTACCTCTGCCAATAAAGACAGAGCAGGAAAGTTTGAAACTGCCAATGCAGGCACCATTTTTCTAGACGAAATTGGAGATATGAGTTTATCTGCCCAGGCAAAAGTGCTGCGAGCCTTGCAAGAAAATAAAGTACAACGGGTAGGGAGTGATAGGGACATTAAAGTAGATGTTAGGGTCATAGCCGCCACTAATAAAGATTTAAAGAAGGAGATTTCTGAAGGAAATTTTAGAGAAGATTTATACCATCGCTTGGCTGTAATATTAATTGATGTTCCTGCTTTAAATAATAGAAGAGAAGATATCCCACTACTGGTAAACCACTTTGCTGAAAAAATAGCCATAGAACAGGGTACAGCGCAAAAGAAATTTAGTCCAAAGGCCATTGTATTGCTTCAAGAATATGATTGGACAGGGAATATTAGAGAATTACGTAATGTTGTCGAACGCCTTATTATACTTGGTAGTGATAAGGTAACAGAAAAAGATGTAAGCCTATTTGCCAGTAAATAGCAGTGAAAAAAAATGCTATTGTACTTGATTGCTTACTGATAAAAAAAACACCAAATACTATGAAAAAGTTACTAGTTGTATTGCTGCTAATTTACACGGGAAAAACCATAGATGCCCAAAATACAAGTGAGAAAGATGCAGCCATGTTAGAGGCTATCTATAAAGAGTCTCTGCTCAACGGAAATAGTTATGCTTGGCTGGATCATCTATCAAATAAAATTGGCGGAAGGCTTTCTGGATCTATCAATGCTCAAAAGGCTGTACAATACACCAAAGAAGAACTAGAGAAGTTAGGCCTTGATAGGGTTTGGTTACAGCCTGTTATGGTACCCAAATGGGTTCGTGGTTTAAAAGAGTATAGCTACATGGAAACGGGTCCTGGGGTAACAAGTGTAATGAATATTTGTGCCCTTGGGGGTTCTATAGCCACGCCAAATGCAGGTATAAAAGCAAACGTTATTGAAGTTTCGTCTCTAGAGGAGTTAGATGCCTTAGATAGTAAAAATATTAAAGGTAAAATTGTGTTTTTTAATCGCCCAATGCAGGCAGATTTAATCCAGACTTTTGAGGCCTATGGAGGGTGTGTAGACCAACGATACTCTGGAGCAAAACAAGCAGCAAAATACGGCGCGGTTGGTATTGTAGTGCGTTCTATGAATTTGCGTAATGATGATTTCCCGCATACCGGTGCGATGAGTTATGGAGATATGCCCTCTAGCAAAAGGATTCCAGCCTGCGCTATTAGCACTAATGATGCCAACAAACTAAGCAATACCTTGAGGCTCATTCCAGAGCTCAACTTTTATTTTAAGCAAAACTGTAAAATATATCCAGATGTAGAATCCCACAACGTTATTGGTGAAATTACAGGGAGTACCTATCCAAATAAGTACATGATAGTGGGGGGCCATCTAGACTCCTGGGATTTGGGAGATGGATCTCATGATGACGGAGCTGGAGTTGTACAATCTATGGATGTACTACGTTTATTAAAGAAGACGGGCTACACGCCAAAACACAGCATCCGTGTTGTCTTGTTTATGAATGAGGAAAACGGTTTGCGTGGCGGTAATGAATATGCCACACAGGCAACCCTAAAGGCAGAGAACCATGTCTTTGCTTTAGAGAGTGATTCTGGTGGTTTTACCCCAAGAGGTTTTTCTTTTGATTGTGATGCTGCTAATTTTTCCCAAATACAAAGTTGGCAACCTTTGTTTAAGCCTTATCTGATTCATTATTTTGAAAAAGGTGGCAGTGGCGCAGATATAGGGCCGCTAAAAAAAGAGGGTATTGTACTAGCTGGTTTGCGTCCAGATAGCCAGCGCTATTTTGATTACCATCATGCAGAGAATGATACTTTTGATGCCGTAAACAAAAGAGAGTTAGAACTTGGAGCTGCTACCATGACAAGCCTCATCTATTTAATGGATACCAATGGCGTAAAAAATAGCCTTACTCAACTTAAAAAATAATTTTTAAAATAACAGCATAAGAACCTATTTTAAATCCCACCATACCACAAAGAATTTTTCAATATCTGCACCACTTTTTTTATAGACTTGTGGTGCTTTTTTATTTTTTAGTGATTCTAAAATTTTAACTTGTACTTCTGTAGCGTTACACCAATGGCTAATTGATTTGGGTGGGAGTAACCACTGTTTTTTTTCTACAACAGCATAGCTGCAGCTGTCATCTAGGGTAAGCTGTTGGTAATACATCCAGTATCCTACAACACATTTTTGATATGCTTTAGGTAGCGCAAGAATGCTCTGCCCAATAGGTAGGTATAGTGAGGCTTTTAGATAACATTGTTGTGTAGCTCTTGAAGCATTAAAACCTCTTTTTTCTATAAGTTTTTCTGAGTTTTTGTTAAACAACAATGGGAATTGTTTTTCACGCAGTTTGGTTATTTTGTCTTGTAAGGAATCTTTTTTGTTTGGTCCTATCCATTTTTGCTCAAAGGTGCCAAGGCTATCGGGGTCAAATAAGTAAAACTTACAAGATAACTCTACATGTATTTGAGTTTTTGTTTTTCTCTGTTCAAGTAAATAGTCTAACTCTCCTATGGTTTTTGTAGGGCTTTGTATTTGGATGTTTGCAGCCAGTAATTTGTAAGACTTAGATGCGTTAATAATACTCTCAAAAATAGCTTCTGCTTGCCTGCCCAGCATGGTGTCTGGAATTTCAAAATTGAAGCTTATCTGTTCTGGTAGAGAAAAAGTCTTGTATAAGAAGCCAGCTCCAAATAAGTCTAATACTGGAATTTCTTTAAAGTGAGCATGTATTGCAATTGGCTTACTGATGGTATTATTTTTTTATGACCTTTTCATATTTTTCAATCCAAAGCTGTGGTGTCATCTTAGCGCATAATTGGGCAATCAAATCAAAAGGTATTTTTTCTATATTTTTAAAACGGATGCAACTTTTCCCCATGTCTAATTTGTTGCTTGCATGTTTTGGGTACTCATTTACAAACCACTGCATAAGTTCTGGATCGCTATATATTCCAGAGTGGTAAAGACTGATATTGTTTTTTTGAGAAGCCAAATTTATAAAGGGTAATGGAAGGCTCGGATTTACATGATATCCGTCTGGATACATGCTGTGAGGTACAACATAACCCAACATACCGTAGTTCATACATTCTTCAAAACCTTTAGGAAGGTTCTTCAAAATAATATCTCTAAGTTTTGTCATTACTTGTTTTCTCTCTTGTGGTAATTGCTTGAGGTATTGCTTGGCAGTGGTTGCTTTAGATTGCATTGTTTTCTTTTTTTAAAGGTACTTTTGTTGTTTTACAAAAGAAATAGGAAGTTGGCTTACATTTCAGTAATACATCTTAGATTTTATTTACTAGATAATAACTTAAAAGCTAGTGTTCAAAACATCTAGGTTTTTATCTTTGCATGAAAATAAAATTTCTTGTTAGCCCAATATACAAAAGAATTCAAATACAATTTAAAACTTGCCACTCCGGTTATTTTGGGTATGCTAGGGCATACACTTGTTGCTTTTGTAGATAATATCATGGTAGGGCAATTGGGTACCGCAGAATTGGCGGCAGTATCTTTAGGAAATAGTTTTATGTTCATCGCAATGTCTTTAGGGATTGGTTTTTCTACGGCAATTACACCCTTGGTGGCAGAAGCAGATGGAGAAAACAACTTTGAAAAAGGGAAATCTTCTTTCAAACATGGGCTGTTTCTGTGTACAATTTTAGCCATCGCATTGGTAGGGGCTGTTTTTTTGGCAAGACCCTTAATGTACGCCATGAAACAGCCCACAGAGGTTGTGGATCTAGCCATGCCATACCTTACATTGGTAGCGGTATCTCTTTTGCCTTTAATTATATTTCAGGCATTCAAACATTTTAGTGACGGCCTATCGCTCACGCGGTATCCTATGTATGCTACTTTTTTGGCTAATATTATAAATATTGTGCTCAACTACATGTTTATTTTTGGGAAATTTGGCGCTCCTGCTATGGGGGTTGTTGGCGCAGCTATTGGTACACTAGTATCTAGAGGTGTGATGCTAATTTACCTCTGGTTTTTGTTATACAGTAAAGAACAATCTAGGGCCTTTGTAACACATATTAAGCTTTTTACCCTCTCCAAAAAAATGCTTAGTAAAGTATTTAATCTCGGGTTTCCATCTGCACTGCAAATGTTTTTTGAAGTGGCTATTTTTACAGCAGCTATCTGGCTATCTGGTGTGCTTGGTAAAAACCCACAGGCTGCAAATCAAATAGCTTTAAACTTATCTTCCATGACTTTTATGGTGGCTATGGGCTTTGGTGTTGCTGCTATGGTGCGAGTAGGAAACCAAAAAGGGCTAAAGCGCTTTGATGCCTTGCGCCGTATTGCTTTTTCTATCTTCTTACTCTCTACCATTTTGGCGATAATTTTCGCTATTTTGTTTTTTATCTTTCATCAGTCTTTGCCTAGTTTATACCTTAATTATGATAACCCCATCGAGGCCTTAGATAATCTTGAGGTTGCAACCACTGCGGCTACCTTACTTTTAATAGCAGCTGTTTTCCAAATAAGTGATACCATACAAGTGGTCACACTAGGGGCATTGCGGGGTATGCAAGATGTAAAACTACCAACTGTTATTACCTTTATTGCCTACTGGATAGTTGGCTTTCCTGTCATGTATTACTTGGGTTTACACACAACCTATGCTAGTGCAGGCATCTGGATAGGCTTATTGGCAGGCCTAACAGTATCTGGTGTACTTTTATCCTGGAGGTTTCATGTGCTGTCTAAAGAGCTAATAGCTACCACTTAATCTAGTGCTTGTCCTGTGTCATTGAGGGGGTTTTTACTAGCAAGGAACTCGAGATTTTTTATTGTAATTTTGTAGTCTGTATTTTTTAATACTCACAATAGGTAAGATTTACAATTAACACCAACTATTTATGGAATTCCCAAAATACCTTCTAGGCGATAATAGTGATTACCCAACTGCTATTTTTGTGATACACACTGCTTTTCCTCGTTTTATTATCAACCTTGAAAATGATGAGGTTCAGTGGTTAGAAGATTTTGATTCACAAGATCAAAAAGAGCTTGAAACTGAGACTGAAAATTTTATTCGTGAGGCCAGTGAATTTTATGATAGAGAAATAGATCGCTACGAGGATGATTGAAACCCTATTACACTATGACGAACAATTATTTCTATACCTAAATAACTTAGGGACTCCCCCTTGGGATGATTTTTGGCGTATTGTTACAGAGAAATGGTCTTCGGTGCCTCTCTATGCTCTTTTACTTTTTTTACTTTTTAAAAAATTTGGAATAAAAGCCACTTTGCTTGTCATGCTTTGTGCTGCTGTTATGATAACAGCAACAGATCAATTAGCAAATTTATTTAAGTACATACTATTTAAAAGACCACGTCCTTGCAAAGTTGAGGAGCTTACATCACTCATGCGCTTTGTGGCAGATGGCTGTGGTAGATATGGTTATTTTTCTGCCCATGCCGCAAGTAGTATGGCAGCGGCAGTATTTTTAGGGCTGTTATTAAAGCCGTTTTACAAAACACTTCCATTTTTATTACTACTATGGGCGAGTGTGGTGGCCTATTCAAGGATTTATCTGGGGGTACATTACCCACTTGACATTATTACTGGAATGTTTTTTGGCGCTTGGATTGGACTTGCTGTTTTTAAAATCAATGCCTGGGCGCTGGGTCGTTTTACTTTGTAGACACCAAAAATAAATCACGCCATAGCCTACCATTATAACTCTTGTTAGATGCCTTGCTTGGGTTGATATCATACCTAGCAACCTTTTCTATAGTATACTCTTTAAAGGCTTGTTTTAATTTTTCTTGATTGTCTCCTCCCACAAGAACCCCAAAGGTTTTTTCTTTTGGAAGTGTAGTGGTTTGGTTCTGATTAAAAATAACAGGGATGCTACCGCCATATTCCCAAATAATCTCTGGTGTGAAATAAGCAAACTCATACACTGGGATGTTATTTTTTACTTCCCATTGTTTTAACTCTGTAAATGATTTGTAGTCCTCGTTTTGAAACACTGCTTTAGATAAGGGCATTCCAAAGCAGACAAGACTTACTATAAAAACTATGGTTGCGTAAAAAACACGTTCTATTTTTTTTTGAATGAGCTGTAAACAAATAAAGACTCCTATTAAAAACAAGACTATAGATAATACAGCAAACCACGGCCAGGCAATCCCGGATAGATCCTTTAAAAAGGAATACCCAATTACAGGAAAAACAAGCCCAATGAGCCCAATTAGCCCAAAGTTGAAATATACCGGTATGATTTCTTTTCTGTCTGTAATATTTGTAAATCTTCTAAATAGGTATTCTATGTAAAACCCTGTGTTTAATGCCAAGGGAATAAGAACTGGTAGTAAGTATCTTGATTTTTTTTCTGGAATAATTGATAAAAGAAATACTGAGCAAAGGGTCCAAAGTAGGGTAAACTGATATCCTTTTTTGAAAAACACCTTGTCTTTTAAATAGGGATATAGTAATGCTATAAATGCTGGAATACACCAAATTCCGCTTTGAGTGAAAAAGCTCCAGTAGTAATAAAACGGCCGTATGTTATAGCTCGTCCAATTTGCCGTTTCTTTTGCTGTAGTAGCCAATACCATTTTTGTATCATATACATAGGTGTAGAGGTGCCACCAACCAGATACTAAGAGTGCTACTATAAAAAATAAAAGAATCGGTAGCACTGACTTTGTTCCTTTCTTAAACTTAAAGACAAACCCGTATGCTATTAAAAAAGGCAGTAATAATGCGTATAAAGAAACAGGCCCTTTGCTCATAAATGAGCATCCAAAAAATAGAGCAGCGAGAAGTATTCGTTGGTATTTTTTTTCTGGAGTACTGAAAAACAAATAGAATTGATAAATAGCCGCCATCATAAATCCATGGGTGAAAATATCCCACTGCCCATTTCTGCCAGAGAAAACAATAAAAAAAGAGGTGGCAAGAATTAAACTACTTATAAACGCGTATCGAGTATTGCCAGTGAGTTTTTTTGTAAAAGTGTAACTTATAAGTATTAGTACTATAGTGATAATAGCCGCAGGTATGCGCATTGCAAAGACACTCTTTACACCAAACAACAAGGCCGACCCTGCAGAAAGCCAGGTAGGCAATGGCGGTTTTTGATATCTTGGCTCTCCGTTTAGTGTGGTAAGCAACCAGTTAGAATCTTGGAGCATCTCACGCGCTGTAACAAAATTTCTTGCCTCCATTACATTTACCCATAAGGCATCTAGATGGGGTATAAATATGGCAATACAGATAAGTGATAGCAGCAATAAAGGACGCTCTTTAAAATACCTCATAGTGTTGTTTTTTCCAAATAAAGATATTTCGGATGTATATTACCAATCCTGCGCAATGACCTATAAATAATACGGGATCTTCTCTAATTATTGCATAGCTTAGAATTAATGCAGCACCAACAACACTCATTCTCCAAAACCCAATGGGTAGTTGAGAGCTTTTGTTTTTTTCTGAGGTAATCCATTGGTATACAAACCTAAGGGTAAAGGTTAACTGAGCTATAACTCCTAGGGTTAATAACCAGGTAGGTATGGCCTTGTTTTCAAAAAGCATAGCAATGTCATACTGGCCGTTGTTGTAGCCGTAGATTACTATAATAACTGGAAACACCAATAATAGCCACTGCAAAGGTATTGGAGATTTTTGCCACTGCCCTTGTAATTGCAAATTTCTAATATAGATATAGTAGGTTAGGGATTGCCCCAACATAATAGCAAAGTCATCTCTAAGGTAGCCGTACACAAATAATAAAAAGGAGGCAAGTAAACTTAACTTCCAAAATAAGGATGGGGTTACTACTTTATTGTTTTTCTCTGAAAGTATCCACTGCAAAAGCAAACGTCCAGAGAAGAGAAGTTGGGCAGTAAAACCTATGGCGTATATAACCCAATCACTCATCCTTTACTTGCAATGGTGTAGTTAATGTATTTTTTTTTCATCCACAGATATGCAAAACAATCTAGTAATGGCCCAAGTAACCGGTTCCAGACACCAAATTTTGCTATGCCAGCTACTCTAGGGAAATGCTGTACCGGAATTTGTAAAACCCTACCTTCTTGTAATAAAATCATGGCAGGTAAAAAACGATGTAAGCCCTTAAACATAGGGATACGTTTTGCATATTGTGTTTTAAGTACTTTAAGGGGGCATCCTGTATCATCCATGCCATCATTGGTAAACCCGCGGCGAATACTATTTGCAATGGTAGAAGACATGTTTTTAACAAAATTATCTTTTCTATTTGCGCGCACACCTGTTACTAGATCATAGGTGTCTATATGTTCTAATAGCTTGTTGAAGTCTTCGGGGCTTGTTTGTAAATCACTATCTATATACCCAACTAGATCTGTAAACACATGATCAAACCCTGCTTTAATAGCAGCGCTAAGGCCTTTATTGTTTTTAAATGAGATATACCCAAAGGCTTCATTTCTGTCACAAATAGCCTCAATCATAGCAAGAGATGCATCCAATGAACCATCATTTACAAAAAGAATTGCTGTTTTTTTTATAGCAATATTGGTGTATGCCAACAGCTCTTTTTCAACACGGTTTAAATTATCTTCTTCATTGTATACTGGTACTATGATGGTAAACTCGTACATATTGTTTTACTAAAATGTTTTTACAAAAGTATTGTTTTTTAACAGAACCTTACCAAGATACAATTTCAAACCACATGGAGTGGGAAAGTGTAATGTCTATAAATTGTCCTGGTTTTTTGTTTGGCTAATAAACTCCTTTAAAGCAACCCCGTAAGTAGATACTTTAATTTTTGGAGTTAAGGTGTTGTATATGGTATCTAAATATTTTGTATTTGCGTTGTAAATTTCGCTAAGGGCTAGAAAAGGAGCAATTTCATAGTCTTTGTTGTTGAGTGCATAGTTTACCGTAGCTAGATAGCTACTAGATAAGACCCTTTTTTGTAGTTTGTCTATAGAGTCTATGGCGCTCATGTTTTTGGCTTTGGCTGCAGTAATAAGGAGTTGCGTAAGGTTTTTGTTTCTATCTGTGTACCGTTTAATGAGCGTTTTGTACTGGCTGTATTTTTTTTGGTTTTCAGAGCCAGTAATTATAGCGTTTTCTAGAAAATTATTTAGTTTGGTGTTAATAGTGATATCTCCAGATTCTGCAAAAAATGCAATGGCACCAACCTCTCTGTCTATATTTTGTATTTTCAAGCTCAAAAAATATAATTCTGGGCTTTCTATTATCTTAGAAAAATTAAAATGAGCATCTCCCTTGACCACCATAGAATCTATGGTTTTAAAAGTATTGTTTTCACTTTTTTGAAGTAGTAAGGTGCCTTCTTTCATGCCTTTTACAAAACCTGTAAGGCGCATTTCATTCTCTGGAGGGGCACAGTCTATAAAGGTAATAACGCTTAAAAGCAGCAATAATATTTTTTTCATAGCAGCATGGACATTAACATGGTAAAGATGGGTTAAAATTTCAGAAAATAAAAAGGAGCATCTCTTTAATTTATATAAGCCATAGAGTTTATCCTGCAGCCGCCAGTTGCATTAAAAAAGTACAGGCCACGGCGCCAATAGTTCCAATTGCATACCCAAATACAGCTAGTAAAACACCCACTGTTGCCAAAGAAGGATGAAATGCCGAGGCTACAATAGGAGCAGAGGCAGCACCGCCAACATTTGCTTGAGATCCAACTGCTAAAAAGAAAAAAGGCGCTTTAATTAACTTAGCAACTAGTATAAGGAGTCCTGCATGAATACTCATCCAGACGGCGCCAATAATAATGAGTTGCCAATTATCGAAAATGAGCATTAAATCCATCTTCATACCTATGGTTGCCACAAGTATGTAGATAAAAACACTTCCAAATTTACTTGCGCCTGCTCCCTCATAGGTTCTTAACTTGGTGTAGGATAGTATAATCCCAATAAGAGTTGTAATAGAAATCATCCAGAAAAACGAAGAGCTTAAAAAGGTAAATAAATTACGTATTAAACCGGGGGTTAAGCTATCTACAAAATCTGTAAAAAAGGCGCTTAGGTAGCCTGCCCCAAAATGAGCAAGGCCAACGGTTCCAAAAGCTATAGCTCCAAGAATCATAAGATCTGTGAGTGATGGGTTTCTACTCACCTGTTGGGTGTAGTTGGAAACTTTTTCTTTGAGCGCTTCAATGGCAGAGGTGTCTGCGCCCAACCATTTGTCTATTTTTTTTGACTTACCTATGCCTATTAGTATAAGTGCCATCCATACATTGGCTATTACTATATCTACAAAAACCATCCCTCCATAAAGGGCTTGGTTATAGCCATACACCTCCAGCATAGCTGTTTGATTGGCGCCACCACCAATCCAGCTTCCTGCTAGAGTAGATAAACCTCTCCACACAGCATCTGCACCCTGTCCACCAACTGCCTCAGGCCAAAAACTACCCACCAATAAAACGGCAAGAGGTCCTCCTATAATTATACCAGCGGTACCCGTTAAAAACATAATTAAGGCTTTTGGGCCCAAATTAAAAACTGCTTTTAAATCTATACTCAAAGTCATTAAAACCAGTGCAGCGGGCAGTAGGTATCTACTAGCAACATAATACAGGCTTGTTTTCCCAGAGCTAACCTCACCTGTTTGTGAAACACTAGTCCACTCTGGAGCAATAACCCCTGTTGTGGTAAGTACTGCAGGAATAAAATAGGCTATAAATAATGCAGGTACAATACTGTAAAAGGCTTTCCAAGGGCCCTGTTTTTTTGAAGAAGTATAGAATATAAAACCCAGGGCTACCATTAGTATCCCAAAGACAATCGTGTCATTGGTAAATAAAGGGGTAGTATCTTCTATAATTTGTGTGGCAGTATCTTGCATGAGTATGTTTTAATGCAAAATAGTTTTTTTAATTCAGAATTGAGAATGCAGCTCTCATAATTTTATATCTAAAGGCTTCTTGATGTGTTTATTGATTTTTCTGAAATTTCCAAATCAATTTGTAAACCCCTTGTGCATACTCTTGTTATATTTGTGTAAAATAGTTGTTTTATGAGATCTCTTTTAATTGTAGTATTTGTTGTATTATTTTCTAGCGTCTCCCTTACAGCCTCTGAAGATTGGGGAAAAACGGGACACCGCACTATGGGAGAAATTGCTGCCAAGCATTTATCCAAAAGGGCAGCAAAGAAAATTTCGGCGCTACTGGGGGGAGAGTCTTTGGCTTTTGTATCCACCTATGCAGATGAGATACGCAGTGATGACGCCTACAGGAAATACGGTCCATGGCACTATGTAAATTTTCCATTTGGGGGCAGGTATGAAAATACTCCTAAAAACAAAAAGGGAGATATTATTGTAGGGATTCAAAACTGTATAGATGTTCTTAAAGATGCAACTTCTAGTCAAAAAGACAAGGAATTTTACCTAAGATTGTTGGTGCATTTTATTGGTGATTTGCATATGCCCCTACACGTTGGGCTCAAAGAAGATAAAGGAGGAAACTCTTTTAAAGTAAAGTGGTTTGGCAAGCAAACCAATTTGCACAGCGTTTGGGATACAAAAATTATAGAAGGTTATGGGATGAGCTTCACAGAGTTAACTAGTAATGTAGATGCCCTCAGTAAAAAAGAAATTCAAACCATACAAAGTGGCGCTGTTACAGATTGGATGTATGAGAGCCGCGCTTTGTGTGAAGATGTTTATGCCAATACTAGTGTTGGAGAAAATTTGGGATATAAATACATGTACAGATATGTAAATGTATCTAGAAAACAACTTCAAAAAGCAGGACTGCGTTTGGCAAGTATCTTAAACGAAATATATGGTTAATCTTCTTTGATCCTCAAAAAAAAGAGTCCTTGATATTCCTAAAAGTTAGATTTATCCTAGGTGCTATTTTTCTTTTTGTTTTTGGAATTTGATGTTTCCAAAACGCTTGTGTTGCTCCCCCCATAAGTAGCAAACTACCAGGTTCTAATTCTATTTTAAACTTTAGGCTGGCATCTGTCTTGTGCTTGAAATGAAATATCCTTTTTGCTCCAAAAGATAAAGAGGCAATAAAAGGATGAGTCCCTAATTCTTTTTCATCATCGCTATGCCACCCGTTGGAGTCTTTACCGTCACGGTATAAATTAAGCAGCACAGATGTGAATTTTTGATTGCTTACAGCCTCAATGTCTTGTTTGATTTTTAATAGCGTTGGGCTCCACTGGTTTGGATACATTGTAATGTTTGAATAGGTGTAAGGTTTGTTGCTATCACCATATAATGCAGTGAGTCTAGGCTGTTTAAAAACCTTACCAAAGAGTTTTATATCATCTTCTTGCCAGTGGGTTTGTTGTTGTATTTTATCTTGAAGTGCTTGGGCTTCTACCAGGGTATAAAAATTTGGATAATAGCTTACCTGTGCATCTCTCATGGGTAAGACAATTTTCTCTAGTTCAGGGTTTTCTTCAAATAAATTCATGCCACTAGATATTGAGAGGCCCAGTACATCATACCAAATTGCAAAGGTATCCTGAGCATAAGAAACCATTTAGGAAGTTGTAGAGAAGCTTCTTTGTTTTGTAACATATGAATATGGACTGCAAGAAAAACGACCAGCTGGCCTATGATAGACCAAACGCCTAAAGTTTGTGTTTGAGGATTTAATAATAGAAACCCTGCAATCATTTCAGTTATACCAGATAAGAGCACCATAAAACTTGGTGCTGGAATATATAAAGGCATGATACGCTCGTATATTTTGGGAGTCCTAAAGTGATTGGCTCCAGCGATAACAAAAATAAGCCCTAAGAGGTATTGGTGCCATGAAAGCATAGATCTATATTTTAAGATTTAAAAATACAATTTATAATAAACAAATAGCCTGTGGTTTTACAGTCTTATTTGTTTGAATATACGTGTGAATTTTTTAGGTAATTTGATGTATTCTGAAATCGTAAGTGCTGTTTCAGGATGTATAAAATTTATAGAGTAGGCGTGCAAATATAAGCCATTACCCATACCTTTATTTCTGTCTGTACCATACTGGTTGTCTCCCATAATAGGATTTTGGATAGCTGCTAAATGTTTTCTTAGTTGGTGTTTTCTTCCCGTTTCAGGAATAAGCTTAACTAAGTTTAGCGCCTTATACTTTATAGAGGCAACAGTGTCTATAACCTCAAAATGTGAAATACATGATTTCCCTTCCAGAGGGCTTTTAATAGTGCCACTAGTTTTTTGTTTCCCTATGGTAATGGCATAATATACTTTGTCTATTTTTTTTTCTTGGAAGGCTCTATTAAGCATCATCACAGCTTTAGATGTTTTACCTATGAGTAGACAACCACTAGTAGGGTAATCTAGCCTGTGTATTGGCTCTGGACGTTGGAGTGCATCTTCTTGATTGCTTTTTTTAAGGGCCTTATCAAGCGCATTAGCGATGGTATATCTTTTGTTACCGCTCACCTCAACCCCTGGAGGTTTGTTGATAATCGCTAGATACTCATCCTCATAGATAATTTTCAAAGCAATTTTAATACTAGGTTTTTTAATTTGGGTTTGATCTCTAAACACTGTAATGATCTCCCCGCCCAAAAGAAGTGTTGCCGTGGTACTTTTCTTGTTGTTTACGTGCACCAAATTTGCCTTTACAAGTTTGGTAAACGCTTTTCTAGAAGCTATCAAAGAGAAAGTTCCTGCCCTAAGGTCAGAAAGCCTTATAGGCGCCTTAAGGGGCGGTACAATGTAGGTTTCTAGAATTTTCAAAGCCAGTAGCTAAAGGAATTTAAATTTAGATATTAAAAGTATTAAAAAACCGTCAACAACTTAGTGTTGTGGACGGTTTTAAATTTTAAAGAAAAATAAATATAAGGAGCAAGGTGTTAAGCCTTACTCTTTTAATAATTGTTTGGTAATTTGCCCGTACGTACTTTTAATAAATAACAGGTAATTCCCGCTTTGCAATGCGCTAATATCAACAGTACTTTCTTGAGTTGCAGCTTGCAAATCTTTGGTGATGATAAGCCTTCCAGTCATGTCATAAATAGAAACACTCCTAAGATTTATATTTTGAGGGTTACTAAGAGTTATAACATCATTGGCAGGGTTTGGATACACTGTAATTGTGCGTAAAGCACTTGTGTTTTGGGTCCCTAAATTATCAATAACCGTAAGTGTAAATTCACACTCTGCAGTGAAACCACTTATATCCTGGGTAGATAACGTGATAATATGCACTCCCTGGGGCATTAAAGCTCCTGCAGCAGGGTTTTGATTAAACACCGTTATTAAATCCAAACAGTTATCTGTAACTACTGCTTGCCCAGTTGCAAAGTAATCTGGTAATGGATATGGACCATCACTTGTTACTGTTTGATCTTCTGGACATGTAATCTCTGGGGCAATACCATCTATTACATTTACATACGCGATACAGCTATCTGTATCACCAGCAGCATTTGAAACAGTAAACTCTACTTCTACAAGGGTTCCAATATCTGTACATGAAAAGGTATCTATATCTAAGCTAAAAGCGTCAACACATCGAGCTCCTAGTGAACCTGCATCAATCGCGCTTGCTAAAATAGTTGCTGTTCCATCTTCACCAATAGTGACAGTTATGTTTTGACAAACCGCAATAGGGGTGTTGAGCCCTTCTATAACAGTTACCACCGCCTCACAGTTAGATTGGTTACCATTTTGGTCTGTCACTGTTAAAGTAACTGTATTTGGGCCCAAATTAGAACAATCAAAGGTGTTTATGTCTATTGAGGTGGTACTTAATGTACAGTTATCGATACTTCCGCCATCTATATCTGCAGGAGTTATGGTTGCTGTATAATCCAAATCAAGAGAAATAGTAATATCTTGGCAAATAGCAGTAGGTGCAGCAGAGTCTAGTACAGTAACTGTTGCAAAACATTCTGAGGCCAAACCGTTACTGTCAAAAACAAGTAAGTTAACTATGTTTGACCCAATGTTTGAACAATCAAAAGTGGTAGGAGTTAACTCATAGGTAACCTCACCACAATTGTCTGAGGATCCGTTATTTATATCTGCACTAGAAATGGTTGCAGTCCCGTCTATGCCAAGTTCTACGGTAATGTTTTGGCAAATTGCTGTGGGCGCTAAGGTGTCTTCTACAAGCACCTCTGCTGCACAAGAACTTGTATTTCCGCTACTATCTGTAACCGTAAGTGTTACTATATTCAGACCAACATTAGAACAATCAAAACTTGTAGTGTCTATGCTTGCTGTTTCTACTGCGCAGTTATCTGTACTACCTCCATCAATCATAGCCGCAGTTATATTTGCAACACCCGAGGAGCCTAGAGCCACTGTAATATTTTGGCATATTACCTCAGGGGCAATCATATCCTCAACGGTAACTATCGCGATACAGCTAGTGATGTTTCCTGAGGAGTCAACAACACTTAATGTTACATTATTTGGTCCTATGTTATCACATGTAAAAGTATCTATGTCTATGGTGGTGTCTGCTGTATCACAAAGCACTACAGTACCGCCATTTACATCAGAGGGAGTAATACTTGCCATACCCATAGCGTCTAATACAATGGTAATGTCTTGACAGATGGCCTGTGCTGCATTATTATTTACAACGGTTACCACAAAAGAACATTCACTCAAGTTTCCGCACTCATCTTGTATTTCAAAAGAATTTACGGTATCTCCAATAGGGAACACACTTCCAGAGACCAGGCCACTTGTTTGTGTTATAGTAACACTACCACATGAATCTGTACCTCCAACAAAATAGTCTACCACTGCGCTACACTGATTGAGATCTGTATCTACTGTAATATCTGCAGGACAATCCGCAACAGGTGGTGTTTCATCTACTACAGTTATAATTTGGATACATGTAGCTATGGGGTTTGCGCAGGCATCTTGGGCTGTCCAAGTTCTTGTTATTGTCTCAATGGTTCCACAAGTTGTATCATAACTATCACTGAATGTAAGTGTTGGTGGTGTGCTACAATTTGAAATTGCTGTTGCTATACCTGTAATTTCAGGAGAAGCTGTTCCAACGAGTTCACAAGAAATTATTAAATCTTCTGGACATGTAATTACTATGCCTCCTGTAGTGTTTTCAATAACATTAGCAATAGCGGTACAAGTTGTAATAAGTCCTGTATCACTTGTTACTTCCAATGCTACATTGGTAAGTCCAACATCTGCAATAGTAAACGATACCGTTGCATTTAGCGGTGTTCCTGCCAAAGTACTGTACCCTCCACAGGCAAGTGTTACACTTTCTATGAAATCTTGTGCATTAACAGTTGCATTTTGTGTAATATCTAAAAATACATCTAGAGGTTGAGATTCAAGTTCATAGGTATATTCTAGCCCCCAAGAGTTTACAACTCCTGGATCTGCATTAAAAGTATCTTCTACAGATAATGTCCAATCACCTTGTGTGAATTCCCCATTAAAAACACCCAGAGGGTTGCTAGGGGCGTAATCTTCTTCTGGAAATGCATTTCCACCTGTGTTACATGCTAATGCATTAATAGATGCATCATCAAACAGCGTCACTAGGTTGTCCCCAGAGCAGCCATCTAAACCTCCGTTAAATACAATCGAAGATGCTGTTCCTCCCGGTGAGGTGAGTGTTATAATCATGTCCTCAACATAAGTGTGTGAGATGTCTAGGCGCAAGTTTAAATCTGTAATAGCTACATTTTGAGCAATAGTTATAGATGTACTAACAGTGTTTAAATCTTCAATAATTAATCCTGGGCTATCCTGAGAAATACCATTTAAAATTAATAATCCAGCACCTTTACAAATAATCTCTGGCGCTAAATCTGTCACTAAAATAGTATCTGAGAGGGTTCCTGGTAGGCCAGTGCAAAAATCATTAATTGCATATCCTATAGTAACAGTGCCGCTTCCCGCTATTGAAGGATCAAAGGTGTAGGTGGTGCCGTTACCATCATCTGTTACTCCCAGACCGCTGTATACACCGCCTGTTGGTGCGCCTCCACCAAGGCCTGTTTGCACACCATCTGCAAGACAAACTTCTTCAATAGTTTCAAAAGAAGAAAACGTAGGAGGGAGGTCAAAAGCCTCTGTTCCGTCAGATCTACTGTTTGAGCTTCCTTGATCTGCACTAAACCCAAGTCCTCTCGCTGCGAAAGCTTCCCAAATTTCACACAGGTGTGCTCCGCCATAAATGGCTTGATCTGCAGCAATAATTGCATCACGACCATCTACAAGTCCCGGAGAGCAGGGCTGAAGTTTCATTGCTTCAGTGACAAGCACTAGCGCGGTATTATTTCCTCCACTGCCGTTGTAAGTGTCTGGGTCAAAACCTTCAGTGTCAATTAGTTTCCAAGTCATATCCCAAAGCATAGCTGCCCATACAGATCCTACTCCATGTGGTATAGACTCTGTTGTTATATCATTGTAGGTGTGAGGGTTTACTCCAAAATCTGTACTGTAATCATAGGTTCTAATACTTGCTCCATTGGGTCCAGAACCAGTAAGCCACGTTCCTATAGGTCTTGCGTCTGTACCTGCATCTGTAGCCTCTATGGTCATCATAAGGGCATAGTAATCACTCCAGCCTTCACCCATTTGTTCTTGATTACCTAAACAACCAGCTGCGCCAGCTCCACCTGTTAACCTGTTTGAAATCCCGTGTCCATACTCATGGATAATCACTCCATTATCTAAATCTCCATCTCTAGAACCGCACACATACATTTGCATGGTTGGGTTTCCTCCATCTGGTGGAGTTCCAAAGTTTGCATTACAAGTTCCAGAGCCGTCCTGCGCTTCTGCATTTACGTAATCACTTCCTGCTCCGCCATTTCCATAATTGTTTTCTTGAAAATTTCCAGAAGCCTCGTCAAAACCGTATTGGTATACTACATCATGGATAATATTATTCCAGTAAAATAGATTGGTAATCACTGCATCTTCGCTTTGATTAGCGTTAGAGTATGTTTCGTTAATAGGAAAATTAAATGTCAAACCAGCGCCACCATCTGGGCTATACCCAGGATTGTCTCCATCTTCATAGGCGTGTGTATTGTTTCCTCTTGTGATGGTAAACTCTGCTCCACTGGCTCCATTAGTGTCATGCCATCCAAAGGGTGATGCTATTGTATTATCTGGATCTGTAACCACAGATCTGCCACCATAATTGGGAGATTCTACTGGCATTGGGTATACATTATAACTACCTACCATCGCAGATGTCTCAGCTAGGTTGTGAGGTATAGGCTCGGTTATATTATTTTCTAATTTTTCGTTATTTGAGTGATTGTGCGTATTATGATCTCCCAAAATATTACACGATACCGTCCAGTTTTCTTTGTGAAGTATCTCTCCGGTAACTGCATCTACCTGAAAATTCCACCAATCTGCCCCTGTTGTTTCTTTAATGGAAATTTCCCAGGTTATTCTAGTTCCAGTTTTCTTTGAGTAGTAGTACAGTAATTTTGCAGGAATGTCATTTTCTGAAATAGCACCCTTATTAAAGAGTGTTTTTTTGCTCGGGCCACCCTCATAAGCTATTTCTTCAAGACCATTTATAAAATACCCCATAGTATTTGCTACAGCAGATATCGCCTCAGAGGCAGTAAGGCTGGCGCTCATGGAGGTTATAGTATTAGAAAGTTTGTTTTTTAAATTGTTGTGTGTTACAATTGCTTTACCAGAGGCATCGGTATGAATACTAGACTCTGTACCATACACTCCAATACCATTAATAGCTTGTCTTAGGTAAGTATGTTTTACACCACTAACACTACTAGTGTGTTGGTGGGTAATGGTGATGGCATTGCTTTTTTGTTGCAACAGTTTCTCTATTGATATACTAGCTGTTGCTTGTTGTTTTTTATCGTCATTTTTTTGTGCACTAAGCTGCAAGCAAAAAAATACTATTAAAATTTGAGGAATTATTTTTGTTTTCATAATTTGACAGGGTTATCAATTTAATTTGCAGCTAAAATAACTAGAATTGAGCACTATAACAATTTCTTGGGACCGAATTAACACTAGATTTCCTGAAAAAATATCACAATTTTCTCAGTATTATAACAAATGCATTTTCCAAATTTTCTAAATAACTAAAAACCCCGAAGCGGGGCTTTGGGGTTTTATTAATAGAGTTATTGCCAAAAAGCTATTGTACAATTATTTTTTTAGTGAACACTTGGTTCCCTGATTTTAATTGTATGATATACAAGCCACTTGCTAGACCTCCTGTAGATAACGTCTGGGTTGCTGTTGCAGTGTTTAACGCTTTTTCACGCACTGTTGCACCAAGTATGTTGTAAAGAGTAGCATTTAGCTTTCCTAACTCTGGAGTGATACCCGCTATAGTAACAAAACTATCTGTATTTGCTTTGTATACATTTAGCGTGTTTATACCAAGGGAGTCTCCACTAGAGAGTACGCTATTGTCTTTAAAGACAATAAAGAATCTATCTGCTCCGCTAAGATTACTTTGTGCTGTTAGCGCAAAGTCTCCATCTTTTAGTGAAGTAAGGGTGCCGTTTAAGGTATCTTCTAGATATACAGAGATATCTTGAGGAAGTTCCATATCTGAAATACTAATAGTAAAGGCCTGTCCTGCATTTTGCCGTATCTCTAGAGGCACTCTAGTATTTTGCAAATCATCAATATCCATAGCATTTATAGCAAATGCTGTTTCTTGGCTTCCTTGGGCCAGTCTTGAACTTAGTTTTGTTGACTGGTTATATGCTGCTGCATCGTATCCAGGATCAAGACCTAGAGTAAGACCATTTCTAAAGTAGAAATTGGTTGCTGCTCTTTCTATCTCACCATTGTAAAGCTTTAATCCTACATTGTAAGTAAGTAGCTGTGGTCCTTGAATCAAAATCTCCAGTTCCTGTAGTAGTACGCATAGCAGCTGTAAAATCTAGAGCGGCATCTGATGTACCTGCTGCTGCTATCCAAAATCCTTGACCAGGAGCTATTGAAAAGGCGCCTGATAAGATTATTGTAAATCGTATAATCAGACCCATTCCAACCATATACAGCCAAACGTTCACTATCAATAACAGTGCTGTTTGCATACAAAAAGTTGGTAGGATTTTCCGTGCCATCATATCCTACAATGTATGAAGGGAAAGGGTTTGATACCAAGTTCCATCTTCTACCAACATTGTTTAAACCATCGTTATTGATAATATTGATGCTTTGAGATGTAGTTTCCATAGCACCAGTAAAGGCTACTGTGGTTCCAGGTACGCCACCTGATGGAGGTGGAGGTAGATCCTCTGGTGACATTGCCATTGCATACCCTTGCCCAGGTGTAAAACTTCCTGTTTGTGAGGCTGTTGCGTATCTAGTATACTGTCCAGTTGCATTATCATACTGGGCAAATGCATAATCATCACCAAGTACTTGTATGTTGGCTCCATTTGCCGTTATAAAATCTGCAATGGTCATCCCGGTAGGGGCTCCTACAAAATCCCAACCGCCACCAAGGGTGTCGTCATACACATTTACAAATCTGTTGTAAATGATATCACCGCTAGCGGTTCCTTCCACAATTAAAGATGAGAAATCATCTGCGGTAGAGTTTAGAGTAACGCTACCTGTGTTGGTAAAGTCTCCAGAAACTGTTAAAGAAGATGTCTCGTCTATGGTTAGGGTGTTGCCTGTGGCTACTGTTACCGATTGAACTAAAGCATCTGTACTACTGGATATAATGGGCTCATTAGTGAATGTGCCATTTATAACCACAGCGTCAAGAGTGGTAGGTACAGCTCCTGTACTCCAGTTTAAGGTATTAATCCAAGAAGTATTAACTGCTCCTGTCCAAGAAATAGAATTAGGACTGATTATATTTAGGGTATAATCTTCTACTTCCCCATCAAAATTTTGAAGGCATGAAGTAGGATATGCATTGTACTGAGTAGATACTCTCATTACTGTTTGCCCTAATGAAGCATCTGATGGAATTAAAATTGATAAAGGACTAAGTGAGGTTTCGCCATCTAACTCATTAGATGCGGTGCCAAGAATATATTCTTCACCTGCATCATCAAAATCACAGTTTTGATTCCAATCGATCCAAACCATAGTACCAATTGTATATGGGCCATCTGTGTTTACTTGTACTGAGATGTCATAGCTTGCATCTCTTTCAATAGTGGTACTTATGTTTGTGTAATCACTATATCCTGAGGGTTTACCAGAGGCATTATCAATCGTGTTAAAAACCACTCTTGTGGTACTGGTCTGGAACTCAGTAGTTCCTTGAGAAGCACATCTAGAACATGTTTGGGTAGTAAAGGAGCTTACTGATGAAAAATCTCCCTCCCCACAACTATTTTTAGCCTTAACTCTCCAATAATAGATTGTTGATTGGTTTAAAGAAGTTGCCGTATATGAATTGGTTGTTATATTCTCGTTTACTATAATTGAATTAAATTCTAAATCTGTAGCGATTTCAATATCATAAGAACTTGCGTTAGAGATAGCATCCCAAGAAAAAGTGGGAGATAAAGAAACATCTGTAACATTGTTAGCTGGTGATGTTAAATTTAAAGGCTCAAAAGTTGCGTTTAAAATGTTTAATGTCGCATTTATATTTCTTGTAATTGAACTAGAAAAGGCAGTGATGTCTATTAAATATGAGTCTGGAACCACTGAATTTAAATTACCAACAGTCATTGTCACGGTCCCGTCAGAATTGATAGTTGTTGGACTAAAACTTACAGACGAGCCTAAGGGTTCACCAGAGGTTGAAAAGCTTACAGTTTCTGAAAAATTATTTAAAAAATCTACCGAAATATTATAAGTAACTGAATTAATACTATTTGAACACAATTCTACAACTCCTGTTGTATTGGTTACAATAAATGTTGGGTCAGAGGCGCTAATTGTAAAATTGCTAGTGTTAACGTTATAAAAAATATTATCTGCCGCCTCTACTAATATTCTTGCTTGAGTGGTAATATTATTTGGAACTACAATGGTATGTGTTCCATCATTAGCTGCGCCTGAAGCGAGCGTTATTGGAAAACTAACACCACCATCTGTTGATAACAAAATGTTTATACTTTGACTATTCACCGGTGCTTGATTTGTAGCACCAACTACCCAGTTAATTGTCTGTGAAGAGCCAACTGGCCAATCAACATTTGTTGAAGGACCATTTATTGTAAATGGTGTTATATCTTGCGTTGTTACTTTTATATCATCTCTTGCACTATTTCCACCTCCAGCAACATTATCTCTTACAACTAATGAGAAATTCATCTCCCTTGCAACCGATGGTACTACCTCCCATGTGCTAGAGATACTTCCCGCTACTACTGTTGGTAATGTAGGCATATATCTATTAGGAGAGCTTATTGATGGATTAGACCTAAAAGCCGGCCCAGAAGTACTTGTTGAAACGGGAGGCATTGTTACTACTTGATTATCTATTTGCTCCCAGTTATAGCTTAACACGTCATTTTGATTTACATCTGAAGCGTTTCCTCTTAGTACAAAAGGAGTTGATTTTGGGATTGAATAATCTTGACCTTCGCTAATAATTGGAGCACTATTACCTGTTGCTGTTGTTTGTGCACAATTTGCTGTGGATTGAATCTTATTCCACATTTCAGTGATGCTTACAGAATGAAAGTGATCATCACTGTTATTTTGTACATTAGGGGCACAAATACCAGCGTAGCCCATAATCGTAGATGCGCTACCTGGCTCTACTGCAGTTGAATTATTTCTATTACAACCATTATTTTGTGTATGATTTGCCCCAAACTGATGCCCCATTTCATGAGATACATAGTCTATATCATATGGATCTCCTGTAGGAGTGCCAATGCCCGTAACACCTCTTGCTTTAGACCCATTAATACATACAACACCCAGTCCTGCAAGACCAGAGCCTCCAATGCTAAAAATATGGCCTATATCATAATTTGCACTTCCAATAGTATTGTCACAAATTGTTTGCACTTGATTAATCATTGTTCCAGCACTACCGTCCGTAATTCCATCTGTGGCGGCATCTAGAAAAATAATCTGATCATTGTTGCCAACAATTTCCATTCTCACACCTAAATCACGCTCAAAAACACCATTTATTCTTGTCATAGAGGTATTCATAGCAGATAAGACTGCAGCTTTTTTTGTGTTATCTGACGCATTATTTGCAACTCCTTGGTCATTGAGATGAAATTCTGCGTACTCTCCCGAGCACACCAGAGCTAGTCGAAATGTTCTTAAAAGCCCATCATTTGCATTTTTTTGAGTGTTTTCAATCACTTTATTACTCTTGAGTTGTGTATTAACTCCACATCTAAATTCTTGATCTCTTTGAGGTAGGCTTGACCTGCTGTAGGCAATGTAGTAATTGTTGTTTTTTGTATATGGGTCTATATAAAAAGAAGGTTTATCCCCATAAAATATAACCCCATGAAATCCGTCTGTTCCAAAACTAATTCTTGCAACTGCAGATGGATTATCAACTCCTTTGGCAACATAAGACGCAATCATAGGAAATTTTTGAGTAAGTTCTTCTGATAGTGAGGAGGCCTTTTTTAATGAAAAACTCTGCACGCCATCTGGTGTTGGTAGTTCAATTAGAATCAATTCATTTGCTTTTGCAATGGAGAGTTCTTTTTTGAGTTTTTGGGTAGCTAACTTATAAACTTTAAAATTAGTAGGGACTGTTTTTCTGAGTTTAAGGGATGTATTTGAAAAGTTAGTTTTTTCAACATCTATTAATTTCCAATTTGATGATTGAGAAAAACTAAAAAAAGTTAGGGTACAAAAAAGTATTGTGAGAATATATTTTTTCATTATTTATTGTATTGATTCATTGTAAATGTATACGATATATTTCTTGAAACATGTTAAATAATTGCCTAAAAAAGAGCTAATTTTATTTTCAGCTCTTCTAAACAAAAAAAACATAAAAAAAAACCCGAAGCCTAGCTCCGGGTTTTAAATTGTAATTAAGTAAGATTATAGTCTGAATCCTAACTCTCATCATTCCGTTAACGCCTCCGGTTAATCCCCAAGCCATTATATCGTTACCTGATGCAATACCTAAACCGTAACCCATTTCAACACCAACATATACTTTTGGCATGATATAGTAGTCTGCTCCTAAAAACACACCAACTCCTACACCAAAAGATGTCTCAGCATCTACAGCATTACCAGCGTCATCAGTACTAGATGCTCCACTATCCACATTGATGGCACCTTGGTAACCCCAGAAAGTAGATAAACGTTCAGATCCTGCAAAATGATTTTCAACACCATATCCTAATCCAATATTCCAAAGTGTGTCAGAATCTTCTATATCTGAACCAGATACATCAAAAGATGCAGACCAGCGAACAGCTTTTGTTGCAGATTCGAATTTTCTCATTGTTACAGTAGCTCCTCTGTCATCAAACATAGCTGCACCGTCAAGGTTAGGCATGAATTGCATTTCAAAAGCAGTGTCTCCTTCAGCAGGCTTATTAAAAGTTCCTGCATTGGTTGTAACTTGCGCAGAAGCAAATGTAAAACTTGCTAATGCAGTAAAAAGTAATAATTTTTTCATAATAAAAATATTTGGTTAATTAATATGGGTCAAATTTAATAACTTTATTCTAAAAAAAAAGCATTTAATCGATGTTTTTAAACATTTTGCCGTATAACGGGGCCTCACAGCCCTATATTTTTTCTAAATAAGTGCTTTTTTTTATGCTTTTTAACCCATTTTATTGCTTTTTATGTGATAAATTACTGAAAAACCGCATGTATTTTTGATACATAGGGTTTAAAATCAATAAAAAAATGAGATTTATTTAATCATTTCATAGCTTCTATTTATGAAAGCAGTCATGTCCTCACCTTTTAATAGTCCTTTACTTAGTTTGGCCAAGTCTAGCGCCTGATTTACCAGGCGCTGCTTTTTCTTAGCGGTTTTGGTATTTAGAATCTCTGTTACCAGCTCATGGTTGGTGTTTACAATTAAATTATACATATCAGGCATGTTACCCATACCAAACATGCCGCCACCGCCACCATTTTGTTGCATCTCCTTCATTCGGCGCATAAATTCTGGCTCTGTGATAATAAAAGGATTAGACTTGCTGTCCATAGCTTCTAGTTGCACAGAGAATTTCTCTGCAGGGATCGTCTCGGTTAAAAAGGTTTTTAGGGTTTCTTTCTCCTGGTCAGAAAGTTTAGAGATAGCCTGCTCATCTTTTTTGATAAGATTATCTATGTGATCTCCATCTACTCTTACAAATGAAATTTTCTCTTGAGAGGTTTCCATTTTCTGGATAAGGTGAGATATAATAGGAGAGTCTAAAAGCAGTACTTCATACCCTTTATCTTTTGCAGCGGCAATGTAAGAGTGTTGTTCTTCTTTGTTACTTGCATACAATAGCACAAGCTTATCATCTTTATCTGTTTGTACTGCAGCTAATTTTTCTTTAAGTTCTGCAAAAGTGTGATAGTTTCCATCTACCGTTGGGTATAACATAAAGTCCTGGGCTTTGTCAAAGAATTTATCTTCGGTAAGCATTCCGTACTCAATCACTATTTTAATATCATCCCACTTTGCGTTAAACTCTTCACGGTTGTCTTTAAATAAACTCTTTAATTTGTCACCCACCTTACGTGTTATGTAACTAGAGATTTTCTTTACAGCCCCATCTGCTTGCAAATAACTACGAGATACATTTAAAGGAATGTCTGGAGAGTCTATCACACCACGAAGCATGGTCAAGAATTCTGGTACAATACCCTCTACATTATCTGTAACAAACACCTGGTTTTGGTATAACTGTATTTTATCTTTCTGGATTTGCATGTCCTTATTCATCTTCGGGAAGTATAAAATTCCAGTAAGGTTGAAAGGATAGTCTACGTTTAAATGTATATTAAAGAGTGGCTCCTCAAATTGCATAGGGTACAACTCTCTGTAAAAACCGCTGTAGTCTTCATCCTTTAATTCACTTGGCTGCTTTGTCCAAGCTGGGCTTGGGTTATTGATAATGTTATCCACCTCTCTAGTAGGTGCAGCATCCTCTTCTTTGGCATCTTCGGGCTTTGGAAGGGTTTCTGTTTTCATTCCAAATTTAATTGGAATAGGCATAAACTTATTATACTTAGTCAAAAGCTCAGTTATTTTAGCATCTTCTAAAAATGCGACCTCTTCCTCGCTGATGTGCAGTATAATCTCAGTTCCTCTTTGTGTTTTTGATCCCTCTACTAAGGTGTAGTTTGGAGACCCATCACAGCTCCAATGCGCTGCGGGTTCATCTTTGTAGCTCTTTGTGATAATCTCTACGTTATCTGCTACCATAAAGGCAGAATAGAAACCTAGACCAAAATGGCCAATAATTCCAGCATCTTCCCCTTTTTTGTCTTTGTACTTTTCTATAAACTCTTCTGCGCCAGAGAAAGCGATTTGATTGATGTATTTTTCAACTTCTTCTTTTGTCATTCCTACACCTTGATCAATGATGTGCAATTTTTTACCTTCCTTATCTACTTTAATTTCAATAAAAGGATTGCCATATTCTATTTTAGCTTCTCCAATATTGGATAGGTGTTTTAATTTTAAAGTTGCATCTGTAGCATTACTTACTAGCTCACGTAAAAAGATTTCGTGATCACTATATAAAAACTTTTTGATAAGCGGGAAAATATTTTCTACCGATACATTGATTGTTCCTGTGCTCATTTTTGTATAATTTATTGAATTATGATTTTTATTTCTTCGGAAATATTACATTCCACTTTTACCTAGTCAAAGAAAATACCACGTTTGATTTTGTGACAGGTTGTCATTTGTTTTGTTTTTTAACACAACATTGTGTTTAACAAATATTTAAATTAATTGAACGTTTTGTATTTTTACATTCCAAAACAGAACCTATTATGGCTACAAAAAAATCAAACACAACCCCAACAAAAAAGACGACCAGCAAAACCAAAGCAATTACCAAGGATGTGATTGTATCTGCCTACATGGAGTACGTACTCATGAATGAGAAAACCCCCAAAAGCGTCTATAAGTTTGCCAAAGAGCATGCCATGACAGAAGCTAAGTTTTATAAATTTTTTGGAAGCTTTGAAAACTTGCAACAAGGTATTTGGACCGCGTTTTTTGACAATGCGATGAAATTGGGGCAAAAAACTCCTGAGTATGCAAACTTCAACAATCAAGAAAAAATGCTTACTTTTTTCTTCACCTTCTTTGAACTGTTAACTGCCAATAGAAGTTATGTCATGTTTACTCTAAAACAGCATGGAGATATGATGAAGAATTTATCTCAGTTAAAACCCCTGAGATCAAACATCAAAGAATTTGCTGCCACTTTGATTGATCAAAAAAACGAAGAGAAATCTTTCAAAATACTAAAACAACCTGTTTCTGTATTTAGTGAAGGTGCCTGGTTACAGACCCTGTTTATCATGAAATACTGGATGGAAGACAACTCTGCTTCTTTCGAGAAAACCGATGTTGTGATAGAAAAATCTGTACGTGCCATTTTTGATGTTTTTGAAACGACTCCTTTAGAAAGTATTTTAGATTTTGGAAAGTTTTTGTGGAAAGAGAAAATGAATTAATCGCGTGTTTTAAATTTTCTAAAATTTCAGAATAAACCACACCAAACATTTGTATTCCAAATAGCCTCAAAGAGAAACTACGCCCCCATGAAAACAATAGATAGTATACCTACAGGTAAAATATCACGAGCCACAAGACTAGTGAGAACAGGTGTTAAAGTTGGTATTAATCAACTTAAATATTACGGAGACACCCTAGTTGATCCTCAAAATGCCAAAGAGAAACTCAATCAAAACAATGCCAGCGATATCTATGAAGGGTTAAAAAACTTGAAGGGTTCTGCCTTAAAAGTTGCTCAAATGCTAAGCATGGAAAAAAACATTTTGCCAAAGGCGTATGTAGAACAATTTTCATTGGCACAATTCTCTGTACCTCCACTTTCTGCTCCTTTGGTAAGAAAAACATTTTATAAATACTTTGGCAAACATCCAGAAGATCTCTTTGACACCTTTAATTCACAGTCTATTGCAGCTGCTAGTATTGGACAAGTACACCAGGCTACAAAGGATGGTAAAGAGTTAGCTATTAAAATTCAATACCCGGGAGTTGCAGATAGTATTAGCAGTGATTTGGCCATAGTTAAGCCAGTGGCTATAAAAATGTTTAATATTAAAGGTAAAGACAGTGATAAGTACTTTGAAGAAGTAGAGCAAAAACTTCTTGAAGAAACAGACTATACCCTAGAGGTTAAACAAAGCCAGCAAATGGTCTTAGATTGCAAGCATATTGAGCATCTAATTTTTCCTAACTATTATCCAAACCTCTCAAACCAACGTATTATCACCATGGATTGGATGCAGGGTGACCATTTAAGTGAGTTTACAAAAGTAAACACGGATACAAAATTAGCAGACAGGCTAGGGCAGGCCCTCTGGGATTTTTACATGTACCAAATGCATGAATTAAAAAGGGTACATGCAGATCCTCACCCAGGAAATTTTTTGGTAACTACTAAAGGGGAACTTGTGGCTATAGATTTTGGTTGTATAAAGGTGGTTCCTGATGCGTTTTATATCCCTTATTTCGAGTTAGCAATCCCAGAAAACATTAATAATCCAGAGATGTTTACACAAAAACTGTATGAATTAGAAATTCTAACTCCAAGAGATACCCCAGAAGAAATTGCTTTTTTCTCTACCCTGTTTCATGAAATGTTAAGCCTATTTACTCAGCCTATGCACAAGGAAACTTTTGATTTTAGTGATGAAACCTTTTTTAGTAAAGTGGCAGATCTAAGTGAAAAATATTCAAAAGACACTCAGTTACGTAAAATGAATGGCAATAGAGGATCTAAGCATTTTCTATACATTAACAGAACCTTCTTTGGTCTGTATAATTTAATGAATGATCTAGGAGCAAAAGTGCTAGTAAATAATTACAAAACCTTAAAAAGTAATATTGTTTAATTTTTTTGCTAAAAAGTTAAACAATATTTATATATTGTACTTAATTATAATGGATAGTAGTTTTAATTACTATTTTATTGGTTAGGTTGTTTAAAAAAGGGAGGCTGGTTGCCTTCCTTTTTGTTTTTACTCTAATAAATCTGGTCTTCTTTTTTGAGTGTTCTTATAGGCCTGATCTTCTCTCCATTTTTCAATGTTAGCACCGTGACCACTTAAAAGTACATCTGGCACCTTCCATCCCTTATACTCTGCGGGTCTAGTATAGGTTGGTGGCGCTAATAAACCGTCTTGAAAGCTGTCTGTAAGTGCGCTTGTTTCATTGCCTAACACACCAGGTATTAACCTAATTACAGAGTCACAAACAATAGCCGCCGCCAACTCACCACCGCTTAGTACATAATCACCAACAGAGATTTCTCTGGTAATAAACTGATCCCGAACCCGTTGGTCAACTCCTTTGTAATGCCCACATAAAATAATAATATTCCCTTTAAGAGATAACTGATTTGAGATACCTTGGTTTAGTGTTTGGCCCTCTGGTGTCATGTAAATTACATCATCATAGTCTCTCTCTGCTTTTAAGCCGCTTATGCATTTGTCTATGGGTTCAATCATCATAACCATACCGGCGCCCCCTCCAAATTGATAGTCGTCAATTTGGTTATAGCTATTGCTTGCAAAATCTCTTAGGTTGTGCAAATGCACCTCTACTAGTCCTTTTTCTATGGCGCGCTTTAAGATAGAGGCCTCAAAAGGACTTTTTAGTAATTCTGGTAATACGGTAATAATATCGATGCGCATAGCCATGGTGTTTTAACGTGTTTAATGAGCACTAAATGTCAAGCTAAGATAATTTAAAAAGGCTTTTTTCCTTTTTGTTTGTTTCTTTGATTGAAATTTTTATCTCCCTTAGTTCTTGCTTTTTTGTACTTTAATTTTATGGTTTTTTTGTAAGAACCTCCCTGGTTTGTTTTGCTGTTTTTCTCACTCTTTTCATGAAAACTTGAACCACCCTGCTCAAATTGTTGCTTGTGAGGGTTCTCTCTCTCTAAGCTTGCTGGTTGTTCTTCTAGAGTTAGTTTTGTCGAAATCTCAATCTCTTTCGCAATGGCTGTTTTTTCAATAGATATGCCCATGAGGGTTTCTATAGCTTCTCTAAAGGGTTGTTCTTTTTCTGTGGTAAGTAATATTGCGGTTCCTTGCGCCTGAGCACGACCAGTTCTTCCAATACGGTGCATATAGTTTTCTGGGAACCTTGGCGTATCTACATTTACAACATGACTTACAAGATCTAAATCCAGACCCCGCGCCATGATATCTGTAGTAACTAAAATACGTGTTTTGTTGGCATTAAAGTTTTCTATCGACCTTATACGATAGTTCTGTGTTTTGTTGGAATGTATAACAGCAACATCATCTTTAAATTTTTCTTGTAGAAGCTCATAGAGTAGATCTGCCCTTTTTTTATTAGGAACAAACACCAGTGTTTTTGTAAATATCTCTTTGTCTTTTAATAAGTAACAAACCACATTTGCCTTGGTGTAGAAGTTTGGAACATCATAAGTGGTTTGTTTAATATTATCTAAGGGTGTACCACTTACAGCAACAGATATCGTGGTTGGGTTTTTAAAAAAATCATTAATAAATATAGCAACATCATCTGTCATCGTTGCAGAGTACATGATGTTTTGTCGTTGTGCTTGTAGCAGTTCAAAGATATTGGTGAGTTGAAACCTGAAGCCCAAATCTAGCATTACATCCACCTCATCAATAACTAGTTTTTTTATGTGCTTTGTTTTTAAGGCACGGCTTAAAATAAGGTCATATAGCCTTCCTGGAGTTGCAACGATAATATCTGCACCTTCCCACACAGCTTCTTTATGGGTATTAATGTTTACTCCACCATATACACCAACCACTCTTATAGAAGAGTATTTACCAAACTTTTTAATTTCATCAACTACCTGTAATACAAGCTCTCTTGTAGGCACTAAAACCAATATTCGCGGGTCTATTTGCTTAGAAAACTTCAATCCGCTTATAAGTGGGAGCATGTAGGCGAAGGTTTTTCCTGTCCCTGTTTGGGCAATACCTACCACATCTTTTCCAGACCCTATTGGAGCAAACGATTTTGTTTGAATTTCTGTGGGTGTATCATACCCCAAATCTTCAATTGCAAAATGTAATTGCTTGTTAATTTTAAAATCGTGAAAAGAATCCATATTTGGTATTTTGGGCAAAGCTACAATTTATAATTTAGGTCTTTTCAAGGTATACTATAATACTTAATGTTTATTACTATAGTATAGCCAATTAAAAAAGCCATCAACACTGGGTTCATGGCTTTATTTTTTGATTTATTGTGTCATTAGCATGGTGTTACACCAGGGCAAACTATTAGTAATAGGTGTATCTTCTTACCTTGGATATATGTTTTGCAAGTCTAATAACTTGGTGGCTATACCCATATTCGTTATCATACCATACATAGATTACAATGTTTTTTCCATCTTTTGCAACAATAGTAGCATTGCTATCAAATATGGAAGGCGCAGAGGATCCAACAATATCACTAGAAACTAACTCATTGTTTAATGAGTATTTAATTTGTTCTACAAGGTTTCCTTCTAGTGCGTATTTTTTTAAGGTTGCATTCAACTGCTTAACAGTTGTCTGCTTTTCTAACTCTAATTTTAAAATTGCCAATGATCCGTTTGGTACAGGAACTCTAATTGCATTGGAGGTTAGTTTTCCTTCAAAAGATGGGAGTGCCTTAGTTACTGCTTTACCAGCACCTGTTTCTGTAATCACCATGTTTAGAGCTGCTGCACGACCACGACGATGCTTTTTATGCATGTTGTCTACCAGGTTTTGATCATTGGTGTAGGCGTGTATGGTCTCTAGGTGTCCTTGCACTACTCCAAAACTATCTTCAATAGCTTTTAAAACAGGAGTGATAGCATTTGTTGTACAAGAAGCTGCTGAGAAAATATCTGTATCGTCGGGGTTGTTCTGGGTGTGATTCACACCGTGGACAATATTTGGAATCCCTGCTCCTGGAGCTGTGAGTAACACTTTGCTAGCTCCAGTAGGGATTAAGTGACGGCTTAATTCTTCTTTATTTCTAAAAGCACCTGTGTTGTCTATAATTAAAGCATCTTGGACACCATATTTTGTGTAATCAATATCTTCAGGGCCTTTGGCAGAAATCATGTGTACCGTTGTACCGTTAATAATTAATGCGCTTTTTTTTGCATCAACAATTACAGTTCCTGGAAAATCTCCATGAACAGAATCATACTTTAATAAAGAAGCTCTTTTTTCTAGTACAGTTTGGTCTATAGCTCCACGTGTTACTATTGCTCTAAGACGCATTAGGCTCCCTTGTCCTGTTCGTGTCATCAGCTCGCGAGCCAACAATCGGCCAATCCTACCAAAACCATAAAGTACTACATCTTTTGGAGTAATGTCTTGTTGATCTTTAGCGTTTTTTAATTTTTCTGACACAAAAGCAAGCGCATTGGTTTGTTTTTTCTCTAAGTGAAACTCATAGGTTAGTTTACCAATGTCAAGTTTTGCAGGAGGAAGGCTCAAGGTTTTAATTGCTTGAGCAATTTCTACTGAGTCAAAAATCGAGATAGGTTTTTCTACAAATTCTCCCGCATACTCATGAAGATTTAAAATCTCACTAACATTTCTATCAATTAATTGATTGCGAAATATAATAAGCTCAATTGATTTGTCATACCATAAATCACTAATGATATTAATAAAAGAAACGGCTGCCTTGCGGCGATCTGTTTGAAAAGACAGTTCTTTTTCATAAACATTTTCAAAACTCATAAAGGTTGGTTTAGGTGTTTTTTAAAACAAAAATGGTTGTTTAAATCTTGCGCAAAAGTAATTATTTTCTTGGGTTTTGAGTGTAAAACAATATAAAAATATAGCTCCTGTGTAGGAGCGTACTATAGGGTATGGTCTACAAACGCGATCGTTGTTTTTCTTATCTAAAAATATAACTGAATGTCTCTGCTTTTTTATTGATAAAGGTCATCTTTATAGGTTGTGATGCATCACGATTGTTAATGATTTCTCTTACATCATTTATGTTTTTAACGGCAATGTCATCTAGTTTTGTTATTATGTTTCCTTGCAATGCAAACCTTGATATATCTGTCCTTAAAACTCTTTTTATAGAAACACCTCCGTTAATATTATACCGTTTTAAAGCATCTGGAAGAACTTCTGCTACCTCAATACCGATATCTTTAATTTCATACACTTCTAGTTTTTTAAGTACCACCTCTACGATTTGTTGATTTCCATTTCTAACCACTTTTATACCTACAGTATCATTTGGTCTTTTGCTTCCCAGATATCCTGTTAGGTCTGCAAATTTTCCTATTTCAATTCCATCAAGCTCAATGATAACGTCCCCTTTTTTTAAGCCCCCTTTTTCTGCAGCACCTCCTTTTTCTATACTAGCTACGAAGACTCCTTTGGTTTGATTTATATCTAGTTTAGATGCAATTTCACTGTTTAAACTACTTGCGGAGATACCTAAGATAGCTTGTTGTACCTCTCCAAATTCAAGTATGTCTTCAACAACCTTACGTGCAATATTACTGGGTACTGCAAAAGAATACCCTACGTAAGAGCCCGTCTGGCTTGTAATTGCAGTATTAATACCTATGAGTTCGCCTTTTGTATTAACCAAGGCACCACCGCTATTGCCTCTATTTACAGCTGCATCTGTTTGTATGAAAGATTGTGATTTACCATCTGTTTGATCTAAGTCTCTAGATTTTGCACTTACAATACCCGCGGTAACTGTTGAGGTGAGTCTAAATGGATTGCCAACTGCCAACACCCACTCTCCAAGTTTTACATTATTTGAGTCGCTAAAAGCAATGTAAGGGAATAGATTGTCTGACTCTATTTTTAGTAGTGCAATATCTGTTTTTGGGTCTGTGCCTACAACACTTGCTGTATACTTTGTATTGTCATTTAAAGTAACTTCCAATTGTGACGCATTATCAATAACATGGTTATTTGTAATAATATATCCATCTGGACTTATAATAACACCACTACCACTTCCTTGCTGTAGTGTTGGTCTTCCATTGCCCCGAATGTATTCCATCATGGTGGTAGGAGTCTTGCTTATGGTTGTACTTATTACATGTACTACCGCATCAACTGTTTTTTCTGCAGCTAGACTAAAATCTACCGCTTTATTAGAACTATCTGAAGTGTATTTTGTGGGTGTAAAGTCTATGGCTTGTAAAGCACTTGTTACTGCTTTATAATTTGAGTCTGTTTTTGTTTCAAGTATTTTGTATCCTCCAACAGATACTGCCCCTGCAACAAGAGCAACCGAAAATAATTTTATTGTCTGTTTCATAGATTTATAATGTGTTTAAAAAGTAATAACATTAAGAAGACGCAATTTATTTTAATGTATTTCAAAAATTAACATTCCTTAACATATCAGTATTTCATACCTTTGTGAGTATGCAAATTCCATTTTACAAATATCAAGGTACAGGTAACGATTTTGTGTTGATAGACAACCGACAACAAAACTTCCCAAAAAATGATACTATTTTAATTGCCCAGTTTTGCGACAGGAAGTTTGGAGTAGGGGCAGATGGACTCATTGTTTTAGAGCAGCATCCAACCCTAGATTTTTCAATGGTGTATTACAATGCAGATGGCAATCAAAGCTCAATGTGTGGTAATGGTGGTAGGTGTGTAGTGCATTTTGCTGCATTTTTGGGAATAATAGAAACTCAAACAGCCTTTATGGCCATTGACGGAGTGCATCATGCCAGTATACAAGATGACAAGGTAGCACTACACATGACAGATGTATCACACATTGAAAACCATAAACAGTATAGTTTTTTAAACACGGGTTCTCCCCATCATGTAGAAATGGTCGCTAACCTAGAAGATTTAAACGTTGTTGATAAAGGACGTGCTATAAGAAATAACAGCTACGGTACTGCTGGGGCTAATATTAATTTTGTCTCTAAAATTTCTGGAGACACCTTTAGTGTAAGAACCTACGAGCGGGGTGTAGAAGATGAAACCCTCTCTTGTGGTACGGGAGTAACAGCGGTTGCACTAGTGATGTTTGACACAAAACAAACTGACAGCTCAAAAATTTATTTAAAAACACCGGGAGGTGAATTGTGTGTTTGTTTTGATAAAAAAGAACAGACCTACACCAATATTATACTAACCGGACCTGCAATACAAGTCTATAGAGGGACCTGTGAACTATGATCTTACAAGAAAAAAACATACACCTTCGCGCCCTGGAACCTACAGATTTAGATTTTTTGTATGCCCTAGAGAATGACACCAATCTATGGAATGTTAGTGATACCATTACTCCTTTTTCTAAATATGTGTTAACCCGTTATCTAGAAAATAGCCACCGTGATATATTTCATGTAAAGCAGGTGCGTTTAATGATAGAACACTCACAAACAAAACAGCCTCTGGGTTGTATAGACTTGTTTGATTTTAACCCTCAGCATCACAGAGTTGGAGTAGGGCTCGTTATTTTTGACCCAGCCCATCGGTCAAAGGGCTTTGCTACTCAAAGTTTGAAATTAATTTGCCAGTATGCCAAAGAGCATTTGCAAGTACATCAAATTTTCGCAAATATATCTGAGCAAAACAAAGAGAGTATCTCCTTGTTTGAAAAGGCAGGATTTTTAAAAAAAGGTGTTAAAAAAGATTGGATTTATCACCAAGGAACCTATAAAGATCAATTCTTGTATCAATATATAGTAGCAGATAATTAGATTAAAAATAGTAAACCCCATGTATTTAAAGAAAATTTTATTGACAGTAGTTTTACTAGGCTTAGTTGGGATGGCAGGTTTTTCATACTATGTATACCAAAATATATTTACTCCCAATACAGGGTTTAACAACCCACAGGCACATGTTTTTATACCTACAGGTGCCACATTTAAAATGGTACAAGAAGAATTGAGCCCGCTGCTAAAAGACATGAGTACTTTTGTTGCTGTTGCCCAAAGAAAAGGATATAGTTCAAATATCAAAGCAGGGCATTTCATCATTAAAAAAGGGAGTAATAACAATGAAATAATAAATAGTATTAGATCTGGAAATATTCCTGTTACTATAAAATTTAACAACCAAGAAAGACTAGAGAATCTTGCTGGTCATCTAGCCAAACAAATAGAGTTAGATAGTGCCTCTTTACTTAGCGCCATGTTGGATGAAGCTTTTTTAAAGGCTTCCGGGTTTACTCAAGATACTGCACTTGGCATGTACATTGCCAATAGCTATGAGGTATATTGGAATACAAGCCCTAAAGCATTTTGCCAGAAAATGCTTAAAGAGTACAATGCCTTCTGGAATACCTCTAGAGTAGCCAAAGCCAAAGCAATTTCTCTCTCAAAAGATCAAGTAATGGCATTGGCGGCTATTGTACAAAAAGAAACGGCTATGATACAGGAGAGGCCAACGGTGGCTGGCTTGTATCTCAATAGACTTGAAAAGGGAATGCTATTACAGGCAGATCCTACCGTTATTTTTGCCAAAAAGAAACAAGAAAATAATTTTAACCAAGTAATAAAACGTGTCTTGTTTAAAGATCTAACTATTGCCTCGCCCTATAACACTTATAGATATTCTGGAGTACCACCCGGGCCTATTACCATGCCAGATGTTTCTGCTATAGATGGGGTGTTAAACTATAATAAACACGGATTTTACTATATGGTTGCAGATGTTGAGAATTTTGGATATCACAAATTTGCTAAAACCCTATCTGCCCATAACAGAAATAAAAAGCAGTATGTAAACTGGATTAACAAGCAAGGAGTAAAAAGGTAGTTTTGTGTTACACCTTTTTTTGTACTACCTCAAATAATTGTCCTTGGTCACACTTTAAGGTCTTTGAAGGGTATTTTAATAGCAGGGCATAATCATGTGTTGCCATTAAAATAGTGTTGCCATTATTATTAATCTCTTGCAACACCTCCATAACTTCAACACTGGTTTGTGGATCTAGATTACCCGTTGGCTCATCTGCTAGTATTAGTTCTGGGTCATTTAACAAAGCTCTTGCAATGGCAATGCGCTGCTGCTCTCCGCCAGATAACTCGTACGGAAATTTTAAGTTTTTGGATTTCATACCAACTTTATCCAACACCTGATCAATTTTAAGATTCATTTCTTTCTTGTCTTTCCAACCTGTGGCGGTTAACACAAAAAGTAAGTTGTCTTTAACGGTGCGGTCATTTAGTAATTTAAAATCTTGAAATACCACTCCTAATTTTCTTCTTAAAAATGGAATATCATTTTCTTTTAAGGTGCTCAAATCATACCCTACAATAGTACCATCTCCTTTACTTAAAGGTAAATCACCGTAGAGAGTTTTCATAAAACTACTTTTACCGGTTCCAGTTTTACCAATAAGGTATACAAATTCTCCTTTCTCTATGCGTATAGACACATCATCAAGAATTAAATTTTCTTTTTGAAAAATGGAGGCATTTGTAAGTTCTAAAACTGCTTGAGACATGTACTAGTATTTTTTAACAAATATAATAGAAAGTGTTAGTTATCTTCTTTATAAGATGCATACTTTTTAATAGGAGATGGGCTACACTCCTTGGGGCTAATATTTGGGTCAATAGCTAGTTTTATAAAACCATTTGTATTGGGTTTTAAATGGGTTCCTGGCTTTAAAATAATTTCATTTTTTGCTTTAAAATCTACCGTGGCGTCTTCTCTAAAGGTTTGGTTTTTAATTTCTATACTATTTTGTGCACTAGAGAGGGTAAAATCAAATCTGTAAAAATCTCGGTTACTTATACCCACTGTAGCTAAAGGGTCTTGCATCTGCTCAGACATCTTAACAGCTCGGTAGGCGTTCACTCTTCCAGCGCCCATTAGGCCTTTGTAAGGCTCATTACCTGTGAGGTTTTCAACCCCTTTTGAAGATAGTTTTAAAATACTTTCTACCTCATACGAACTCAAACAGTAATTTATAGACCACATTAGGCCAATTATACCAGTAACAAAAGGAGCAGCACTCGAAGAGGCGCCACCGTATAGTGTTTTCTCTCCGCAAATATCATGACCCAATAAATACCCCTCTCTTGGGGCTACCAAATCTACAGCCTTGTTCATTTGCACTCCTTTTTCAATTTCTGTAGGGGTAAGGGTGCCTTGGTCTGAAACATAAAAATAACCAGCTCTTCTGTCTTTTACTTGTTTGGTTAGCTTTCTTCCTTCATGTTCAAATACCTGATCTGTGGTTTCTCTATTTATGGTGTATACCCCAGATACAGAAACTACTCTTTCAAAGGACGCAGGGTAGAGCAAGTCTCCCAGTTTTTTGCCATCTTTATTACAATCTGTTCCATTTCCGGCACCAGCCACGATTATAATGCCATCATCATACATTTCTTTAATGCGTTCTTGTATGTTTTCTTTGTATTTGCCACCCATTGTACACTTCGCCCAGCTAGCATTAATTACTTTGGCGCCAGCGGCAACGAGTTGTTCTATGTCGTTAAAATTTCCGTAGCCATTGGCTATAACATCACAATTGGAGCAAATACCAGCCCTACCATAGCCATTATCCATGGTGGCAACAGCAATGGCAGCAACACTAGATCCATGCGCGCATTTAAGGCCTTTAGTTGCATTGGAGTATTTTAGGTAATTGCGTATGCGGCCTTTAAAATCTGGATCTAAAGAATCTATTTTAGCGTCTGAAATACCCACAATTACTTGGCTGTTTCCGCGGGTTATCCCCCAAGCCTCTGGCGCCATAATCATGTCAAGATCATAGGCAGGGTAAGGAGCTCCAAGGTTTTTAACGGGGCTTGTAGTTCCATAATCATTAGGATAGTAGGCATTTTCTGTGGTAAAGAATTGACCAACACGGGTGTATTTGTCTGGAAAATTATACTGAAGTGAGCCTAGCAGTTCTGGATTATCTGTACTTATGGTATACACTGTTTTTAACAAATCGCGTTTGGTATTTGGGTATGCTTTTTTAAACCGAAATACCTTGTGGCTAGCATAAATTTTGGTTTCTCTATCACTAGCCATGCTTAATACAGCAATGGTGTTGTCTTTTTTTTCAGTGATTATTAGGGTCTGCGCATTAGAGATATTTACATGAAAATACAGGCGCTCCAGATTTTCTGAATGTTGTTGAGACCAGCTCTGCCAAAAGCACGAAAGCAATAAGATCATTGCAATGGGTTTCATTACTCTTGTTTGGTTAAAAGATTGACTTGACTTTGCAATGCATCAAGCTGTTTTTGCTGCTGCAGGGTGTAGAGGGTAAGTTCCTCAATTTTTTGAAGTAATAGCAAATTCATTTTTTTTAGTTCAAGACCATCTTCTTTTAATTTTTGTGCACTTGGAATCTCTGGCAGGTGATGGTTATCTTTTAAAAACGCCTCAAGGCTTTTTAAATCAAGCATACGGTAGTCACTTTTTAGGGTAGAGTATCCCTTGTAATAGCTTTCAAATACATAATCTGGTGCAACTGCTCCGTTGAGATCTACCAATACTTCTTGGGTGTGAATTTTTCCTTTAACCGTAAGTTTTTGGTCTGGAGCGTTGGTGCCTATACCAATCATTCCATTTTTCTGTGTAATGGAAGAGAGGTTGTTTTGTGCCCCACAAGAGAGACTAACTATTAGTAGTAGTAGGCCAAGAGTTGATGTTTTCATGATGTTGGTATTTTATTTGTTTAAAAGTACAGCATTTTTTCTTTACTGATAAGGTGTTTTTGTTAGGCTAATATATAATATATTTGATAGTACCGTTTTTAAACATTTGCTGTGCTATTTAACACCGTTGACTTTGCTGTTTTTTTACCAATAGTGCTGCTATTGTATTGGGTAGTTTTTAAAAACTCCCTTAGACTTCAAAATATCTTTATTGTTCTTGTAAGCTATTTTTTTTATGCTTGTTGGGATTGGCGTTTTTTAGGACTTATATTTTTAAGTTCTTTGGTAGATTATACCATTGGGCTGCAGTTTAACAAGCCGTTATTACAAAAATATAAAAAATACCTTCTTGGTTTCTCTGTGCTATTTAACCTGGGTCTTTTATTTACCTTCAAGTATTTTAATTTTTTTATAGACACATTTACCAGCGTGTTTTCATTTTTTGGAACACAGATGCAACCTACTAGTATTTCAATTATACTGCCTGTAGGAATCAGTTTTTACACCTTCCAGACACTTAGTTACACCTTAGATTTGTACAAAGGAAAAATAACACCTTCCAAAAATATTGTTGCATTTTTTGCATTCGTGTCCTTTTTCCCTCAACTAGTGGCGGGGCCTATAGAGCGAGCTTCTAGGTTGTTGCCTCAGTTTACTAAGAAAAGAAAATTTGAGTACTCAAAACAGGTGGATGGTTTAAGGCTTATACTAGGGGGTTTGTTTAAAAAAATGGTAATTGCAGATAATTGCGCCCTACTAGCAAATCAAATATTTGAGTCTTACCCAACACAATCTGGAAGCACCTTATTTGCTGGTGCTGTATTTTTTGCTTTTCAAATTTATGGTGATTTTTCTGGTTACAGTGACATTGCTATTGGGAGTTCTCGCTTGCTGGGTTTTGATTTGATGAAAAACTTTAATTTTCCTTATTTGTCTCAAAACATGTCAGAATTTTGGAAACGTTGGCATATTTCACTCTCTAGCTGGTTTAGAGATTATGTCTATATACCACTTGGAGGAAGTAGGGTATCTACTAGAAGACTTATCTTAAATATTGTGATTGTTTTTTTAGTAAGTGGCCTGTGGCATGGCGCTAATTTAACCTTTGTTTTTTGGGGTGCTATTCATGCTCTTTTTGTAATACCTGTAATCGTACTACACAAGAAATATAAAACCCATACCATAACTAGGCCAGTTACCATTTGGCGTCAATTATTAAATATAGGAGCCACTTTTATAATGGTAGTTTTAGCATGGGTTTTTTTTAGAGCTCCAACTATAACAGATGCTTTTAGTTACCTAGATATTATATTTTCATCAAGTCTTTTCACCATGCCAATGGTATCAAGAAGTGCTCTTGTGTTTGTTTTTCTGTATATGATTTGCGAGTGGTTTCAGCGCCATAGAGCACATGTGCTTGATGTGTCTCATTTGTCAAGACCCATTAGGTATTGCATATACTATTTGGTATGCTTTGCTATATTTTACTTTGCCGGTGATTTGCAACCCTTTATTTATTTTCAATTTTAATGCGTACACTATATTTAAAAATAGCCTTGTTTTTAGCCCCCCTTTTTTTGGTGTGGCTTGCCCTTGAAGTTTTTTACCGGCAGGCTCCCAATAACTATAGTTATAAAGACCAACAATTACAAAAAGTAGCTGCAAATGTCCAAACGCTTGCTATGGGAGATTCGCACGCTTTTTATGGAATAAACCCCGTGTATTTTAAAGACCTTACGTTTAATCTTTCAAATATTAGCCAGTCTTTACTTACTGATGAATTACTTCTAGAAAAAAACATTACAAATTTACCGGCACTTAAGACTGTGTTTATAAATATTAGTTATTTTACGCTTTCTGCCAAAGACAATGCCTTGGAGAGTAATTGGCGTAAGTATTTTTATCACCATAATATGGGAATTACGGCGCCAAGTATTTCTTTTTGGAATCCACAGCGTTATAGCATGGCACTCATTCAACGTTTTAATAAGTCAATGGATTTGGTGCAAGCATATCATAAAAACCAAACCATAGTAAGCTCAACACCCCTTGGATACGGCATGCAGGATCCGTCTAATATTGTAAAAGATAAAGAAGCAATTTCTGTGGTTATTGCCAATAAACATGAGGATAATAGTCTAGATTTTAATTACAACACGGCTAGGTTACAAAGAATCATTGCCTTGTGCAAAAAGTATGACGTTGCTGTTGTTTTACTTGAAATGCCAGTGTATCCTGCCTATTACAATTTACTTGATACAAAGAAAAAAGAAAAAATAAAATCTGTTCTCGGGGAGTTATCTAGTGAAGAGGATACTGTTTTTTATTTGGATTTAACCACAGATCCTTTGTTTGAAAAACAAGATCTAAGAGATGCAGATCATCTCACCAACCAAGGTGCTAAAAAGTGTAGTGAGTATTTAACCACATACCTTAAAGATGTTGTGCATTTTAAAATAGGTAAATAGTCTTTTATATCTTCTTGAGTGATTGCCAAATCTTTGGGTTAGTTTCTTAAAGTGGCAGTCTAGAATAACTACTGAAAGTTTAATTTCTTTTTACGTAGCTCGAAATTTTTACCTAGGTATACTTTACGAACCATCTCATCTGCAGCAAGTTCTTGAGGAACTCCGTGTTTTAAAATACTTCCTTCAAACATTAAATAGGTGCGATCTGTAATGGCAAGGGTTTCTTGAACGTTATGATCTGTAATTAAAATGCCTATATTTTTGTCCTTCAGTTGGGCTATAATACGTTGTATGTCTTCCACGGCAACCGGATCAACTCCAGCAAAAGGCTCATCAAGTAAAATAAAATTTGGGTCTGTGGCTAATGCTCTGGCAATTTCTGTACGCCGGCGTTCTCCACCACTTAGTAAATCTCCACGATTTTTACGAATGTGTCCAAGGCTAAACTCCTCAATGAGAGATTCCATTTTCATGAGCTGCTCTTTTTTAGAGAGTTTTGTGAGTTGTAATACACTTAGTATATTGTCTTCAATACTTAGTTTTCTAAAAACAGAGGCTTCTTGTGCTAAATAACCAATACCGTTTTGAGCACGCTTATACATTGGGTACTTAGTAATTTCTGTTCCATCTAAAAAGATATTACCTCCATTTGGCTTAATAAGGCCAACAATCATGTAGAATGAAGTTGTTTTTCCGGCGCCATTAGGACCTAACAAGCCAACAATTTCGCCTTGATTTACCTCTACAGTAATACCTTTTACAACCTTTCGGCCTTTGTACTGCTTCATTAAATTTTCAGCTTTTAACTTCATGTTTGGTGTATTAAATAAGAAATTTATAGGTTACAAATGTATTTGTTTTTTTAAAGATAGTCTAGGAGGTTTAACACTGCCCTTATATTTTACCTTTTTCTTTTCTTTTTGCTTGTCTTCGCAATACCTTTTTTGATATTATAATACTAAGTTCATAAAGTATTAATATTGGAACCGAAACAATTATCTGGCTAGCAATATCTGGAGGTGTAATAATGGCAGATAAAACCAGTACAATAACCAGTGCAAATTTTCTGTACTTTCTTAAGTATTCTGGGGTTACAATTCCAATTTTGGTTAAGAAAAATATTAGTATGGGTAACTCAAAAATAATACCACTAGCAAGCACAGAGGTGCGTACAAGGCTGGTATAACTACTGAGGTCAAAATCATTAAAAACCTGTTCGCTTACTTGATAGCTACCCAAGAAGTTTATTGAAAGTGGCGTCACAACATAGTACCCAAAAAGTACTCCGGTAAAAAACAGTAAAGAGGCTATTATAATAAAACCGCGAGAGTTTCTACGTTCGTTTTTATGCAAACCAGGACTTATAAAGCGCCAGAATTCGAATAAAATATATGGGAAGGCTACCACAAAACCAAGTGTGATAGAAGTCCAGATATGGGCAGAAAATTGTCCAGCTACTGTTCTAGACTGTATCCTAAAAGACTCTTCTTTAAAACAGAAGCTGTCCTGTATACCAATCATGTTTGAAAATTTACACAGTAATTTATAAGTAGGAAATTCTTGACTCTTTGGGCCTAGAAGTAAGACATCAAACACAAAATGTTTCGCTAAAAATGCGACCAAGGCAAGGCCTAATACTGCAATGCTAATGCGTATTAAATGCCACCGTAACTCCTCTAGATGGCTTATAAAAGACATTTCTTTTCCTTGTGAAGGTGTGCCTATTTTTTTTGTCATCATGTATAAGTCTATTGCTTTTTACTATTAAATAATTCCTTCTTTTGTCAAGTCATGAATATGAACAATACCACAATATACTCCATTTTCTTGGGCAATAATTTGTGTGATTCCATTTATTTCCATTAGTTCCATTGCAGCTACAGCCATAGCATTGTTGTCAATTGTTTTAGGGTTTTTACTCATAATGTCTTTTGCTGTAAGACCCTTGAAGCTATCGTTTGTGCTCATCATTCTTCGCAAATCACCATCTGTAATAATACCCACAATTTCAGTATCTTTTATAACGGCTGTTACACCCAACATGTTTTTAGATATTTCCATAATGACTTCTTTAATATTTGTATCTGGAGTTACCTGTGGTTTTTTATTTTGTTGTGTAAGATTGCTAACGCGCAAGTAAAGCTGTTTTCCAAGAGATCCTCCAGGATGAAATTTAGCAAAATCACTGCTAGAAAAACCTCTGAGGTCTAAAAGCGCCATTGCCAAAGCATCTCCCATAACCAGTTGTGCTGTTGTGCTTGAGGTAGGAGCTAGATTATTTGGGCATGCTTCTTTTTCTACATAGGCATTTAAAAAGTAGTCTGCCTCCAGCCCAAGAAAACTGTCTTTGTTTGCCGTAATGGCAATTAGTTTATTTCCTATGGCCTTTATAAGTGGCACTAATACTTTTATCTCTGGTGTATTTCCACTTTTTGAAATACATATCACACTGTCATTTTCTTGTATAGTTCCAAGGTCCCCGTGGATAGCATCTGCAGCATGCATAAAAATTGAAGGGGTACCTGTAGAGTTTAGTGTTGCAACAATCTTAGTTGCAATATTGGCGCTTTTTCCAATTCCTGTAATGATTACACGGCCTTTACTTTGATATATATAACGAACTGCTTCTGCAAATTCATGATTTACTAGTGAAACCAAATTTAAGATTGCTTTGCTTTCTGTTTTAATGGTTTGCTTTGCTACTGAAATAATTTTGTCGTTGTTCACAATTTTACGCTTTTTAAAGTTTGTCACTGTGCAAGAAATCATTATATTTAATATAACAAACTAAATATAGTAAGTCTTGTGGTAATAAATGTATTTTTGATACTACAAATACCATTTATAGCCTACAAAACTACGATTGTTCCTAAGTAAAAACAATTATTTTGTACTAAGACTCAAATAATAAAACAATTAAGTCTCGTGAGTGACACTGAATTATACGCTGCACTGAAACATTTCTTTGGATTTTCTAAGTTCAAAGGCCTTCAAGAGCCAGTTGTTAAAAGTATTTTAGAGAAAAACAACACCTTTGTTATCATGCCCACTGGTGGGGGTAAATCTTTGTGCTATCAGTTGCCAGCACTAATGCAGAAAGGAACCGCTATTGTAGTCTCTCCTTTGATTGCACTAATGAAAAATCAAGTAGATGCCCTACGGGCTTTATCCTCAGAAAATGGAATTGCTCACGTATTAAACTCATCGCTTAATAAAACAGAGGTAAAACAAGTAAAACAAGATATTAGCGATGGGATTACTAAATTACTCTATGTTGCACCAGAGTCTTTAACCAAAGATGAGTACGTAGATTTTCTTCAGCAAGAGAAAGTATCTTTTGTTGCTATAGATGAGGCGCATTGTATTAGTGAATGGGGTCATGACTTCAGACCAGAATATAGAAACCTAAGAACAATCATAAAAAGAATTGGGGATAATATTCCAATTATTGGTCTCACAGCTACTGCAACTCCTAAGGTACAGGAAGACATTCTTAAAAACCTAGCAATGAGTGATGCCAATACTTTTAAGGCATCCTTTAACAGGCCTAATTTGTATTATGAAATACGCCCCAAAACCAAAAATGTAGATGCAGATGTTATTCGTTTTGTAAAACAAAATGAGGGAAAGAGTGGTATTGTTTATTGCCTTTCCAGAAAACGTGTAGAGGAGTTGGCTCAAATATTACAGGTTAATGGTGTCAAGGCGGTTCCATATCACGCTGGTTTGGACGCAAAAACGCGTGTGAAACATCAAGACATGTTCTTAATGGAGGATGCAGATGTAGTTGTTGCAACGATTGCCTTTGGTATGGGTATAGACAAACCAGATGTTCGTTTTGTGATACACAATGATATCCCTAAAAGTATAGAGAGTTATTATCAAGAAACCGGGCGTGCTGGCCGAGATGGAGGAGAGGGTCATTGTCTAGCCTACTACAGTTACAAAGATATAGAGAAGCTTGAAAAATTCATGAGTGGTAAACCTGTTGCAGAACAAGAGATAGGCCATGCACTTTTGCAAGAGGTTGTTGCTTTTGCAGAAACATCTATCTCAAGAAGGAAATTTATTTTGCATTATTTTGGGGAGGAGTTTGACACCGATACAGGTGAAGGAGGACAGATGGACGATAATATGCGCAATCCTAAAACAAAACAGCAAGCTCAAAACCAAGCTCAGAAATTACTACTTACTATCCTGGAGACCAATGAGCAGTATAAAAGCAAAGATGTTGTTAATGTTCTTGTAGGAAATGCAAATGCCCTTATTAAATCCCATAGAACAGATAAACAGTCATTTTTTGGCATAGGTATTGCTTATGATGACCAGTACTGGATGGCATTATTAAGACAATTACTAGTTGCAAAATACATACGAAAAGACATTGAAACCTACGGGGTTATAAAGCTAACCCAAAAAGGTGCAGATTATATAGAAAGCCCAACATCATTTATGATGACCGAAGATCATTCCTTTAAACAAGCCAATGACGATGTTGTTGTTTTAGATAATAAGGGCAGTGGTATAATTGCCGATGCGGGTCTTTTTAAATTACTAAAAGCAGAACTTAAAGCTACTGCAGATAAATTAAGCTTACCCCCATATGTTATTTTTCAAGAACCCTCACTCGAGGATATGGCTTTAAAATATCCTATTACTATTGAGGAGCTATCAAATGTTCATGGAGTAGGTGAGGGTAAGGCAAAAAAATATGGAACTAACTTTGTCGCCCTTATAAAGAAATATGTAGATCAAAATGAGATAGAGCGCCCAGATGATCTGGTGGTAAAATCTACGGGTAGTAACAGTGCTAATAAACTATACATTATCCAAAATGTAGACAGAAAATTGCCTCTTACCGATATTGCAGATTCCAAAGGACTACCTATGGAGGAGCTGATCAAGCAAATGGAGGCTATTGTCTATAGTGGCACAAAGTTAGATATTAGTTATTGGGTGGATGAAATATTGGATGATGACCAGCAAGAAGAAATTCATGACTATTTTCTAGAGTCTGAAACAGATAAGATTGATGACGCCATGCAAGAGTTTGATGGAGAGTATGACGATGAAGAATTGCGAGTCTATAGAATCAAGTTTATTAGTGAGGTAGCAAATTAGCAGTACATTATATAATAGTATTAGCGCCCTACTGTTTTTCAGTGGGGTCTTTTTTTGTGCTAGTTTGTGCTTGCAAAATTTTAAAAATAAGTATTGATTTATGTAGTGATAAATGGTAACTTTGCGCTTTCAAATTTCAAAGCATATACTTTGAACAATCATTTAAAAAACGATTATGCAAGACGGTATTTACGTTAAAATAACAACAGAAAAAGGGACAATTCTTGGACAATTAACCTACAAAAGAACCCCTGGAACAGTAGCAAATTTTGTGGCACTGGCAGAGGGTAACCTTGAAAACAATGCAAAGGCTCAAGGAACTCCTTATTATGATGGCTTAACGTTTCACCGTGTTATTCCAGATTTTATGATACAAGGAGGAGATCCAGCAGGAACAGGCGCTGGAGGTCCAGGCTATAGTTTTGACGATGAGTTTCATCCAGAATTAAAGCATGATAAGCCAGGTGTTTTTTCTATGGCAAATTCTGGCCCATCAAGCAATGGTAGTCAGTTTTTTATAACACATGTTCCAACAAATTGGTTAGACAACAAACACTCTGTTTTTGGTTATGTTGTAGAAGGACAAGATATTGTTGACAGAGTTGCACAAGGAGATACCATGAACATGGAGATTATTCGTGTTGGTGAACAGGCTCAAGCTTTTAATGCTGTTGAGGTTTTTAGAAACTTTACTGGAGCAAAGGCAGAAAGAGAAGCTGCAGCAAAAAAGGAGCAAGAAGATTCTATGAAAGATTTAGTAGCTGGTTTTGACAGAACAGAAAGCGGCCTTTACTATAAAATAATCCAAAAAGGAGACGGTGTTAAGCCAACTTCTGGACAAACAGTTTCTGTGCATTACAAAGGGATGTTGCCAGAAGGCATTACCTTTGATTCTTCTTATGATAGAGGGACACCTATTGATTTTCCAGTAGGCATGGGCCACGTTATTGCTGGTTGGGATGAAGGTATTATGTTACTTAACAAAGGTGACAAAGCACGATTTGTTATTCCAAGTGATTTAGGTTATGGCGCACAGGGTGCCGGTGGTGTAATTCCTCCAAATGCTACATTAATTTTTGATGTAGAACTCATGGATATTAAAGGTTAGTAACCTCTTCATAACTATATAAAAAACGTCTCAATGTTCTTGAGACGTTTTTTTATTTTAGCTCAAATTTAAAATTATGATTCAAACTTCTATACAATATCCAATAGGTAAACTCTCAATTCCAACCACCATAACCCCTGCTCAAGTTTCTGAGGCCATTGAGGTATTGCGTGTATTTCCACAACAATTAAAGATGACATTATTAGATGTCACCGAAACTAAACTAGACACCCCTTATAGAGAGGGTGGCTGGTCTTTACGCCAATTAATTCATCATATTTCAGATTCACACAGCCACTGCTACAACAGAATGCGCTGGGCATTAACAGAAGATGCTCCGCTTGTAAAATCGTACGATCAAGATTTGTTTGCCGCTATGGATGATTATAAAACAGCACCCATTGCATGGTCATTAACCCATATAGAAATGTTACACCACAAGATGGTTTACATTCTGCAACGTATAAATGGGAAACAGTGGAATAGATGTTTTGTGCATCCTCAAACTCAGGCTGATGTAAGTATTAAAGAAATGGCCTTGACCTATGCTTGGCACAGTATGCATCATTTTATGCATATAAAAAATGCGCTGTAATTAGGGCATGTTTTCAATCAAAAACCTAGAATAACAAACTGTAATTCTAGGTTTTTTGTTTTTAAATAGCCGCTATGTTTTCTTACTTTTATTTGATTATTGCTTCCATTTAATATTACAACCAATACTTGGTTTTTGATCCTTATGCTGTGCTCTGTTATTTAAAATATGATCCATGGCTTCACGCAAATCTCTTCCATTTACAGGAATCCCGTTGCCAGGTCTAGAATTATCAAGTTGGCCACGGTATACAAGTTTCTTACGTTCATCAAATAAATAAAAATCTGGAGTACATGCAGCATCATAAGCCATGGCAACTTCTTGGCTAGGGTCATACAAATAAGGAAAAGGATACCCTTGTTCTCTGGCGGTTTTACGCATTTGGTCTGGGCTATCTTGAGGATAGTTTTCTACGTCATTACTGCTAATGGCCACAAAGCCAAAACCAGTCACTCTGTAATCATTACATAAACGCACCAACTCCTCATTGACATGTTTTACAAAAGGGCAATGGTTACAGATAAACATGACTACCGTTCCTTTTTCACCAGTTACATTGTCTAAAGAGGTCAAGACGTTAGATACGGTGTCAACTAATGTAAAGCTTGGAGCTTCTGTGCCTAAAGGCAACATTGTAGAAGGGGTTAATGACATTTTTTGTTTTTTTGTGAGACGCTAAGATACAAGATAGGTCTTTAAATACTATATTAGATACAAATTTAACGTATGGAAATTTCCTGGAATGATTTTGAAAAAATAGAAATGAGAATTGGCACCATTTTAAAGGTAAAAGATTTTCCTGAAGCCAGAAACGCTTCCTACCAATTATACATTGATTTTGGATCCCTTATTGGAGTTAAAAAAACGTCAGCACAAATTACTGCCTTGTATACCAAACAAGCTTTATTAGGAAGACAGATTGTAGGGGTCGTAAATTTCCCAAGTAAACAAATAGGCCCTATGATGAGTGAGTGTTTAGTGTTAGGCGCGGTCTCTGGCAAAGAGGTAACGCTACTACATCCTGATATGAAGGTTGAAAACGGGCTAAGAATCAGCTAAGGGTATCTAGCAAAAAAAGTACCGTTAAACTTCTGCATCCATCATATCTGTAACTACATGATACCGCGGATCGTCAATAGCATCTTTAATAATGGTCTTAAACTCTGGATTCCATTTCAGCAGCATCGCTTTACAGTCTGGGCTTAAATGTGTCAAGGTTACTTTTTTACCAGCTTCGAGGTATTTGTTAGAGATACTGCGCAGCGCTTCAACCCCAGAATGATCTCCTACTTTAGATTCTATAAAATCTATTTCAATATACTCAGGATCTTTATAGACATCAAATTTACTATTAAACCCAGTTGTTGATCCAAAAAAGAGAGGCCCCCAAATTTCGTATACTTTCGTACCATCTTCTTTAATGCGTTTTCTTGCTCTAATCATCGTTGCGCTTTTCCAGGCAAAAGACAATGCGCTCATAATAACCCCAGCAATAACCGCGATGGCCAGATCTTGCCAAACTGTGATGGCAGACACGGCAATAAGCACAACAGCATCTGTGCGAGGTATTTTATGTAAAATTCTAAAACTACTCCAAGCAAATGTGCCAATTACTACCATAAACATAACTCCCACAAGAGCTGCAATTGGAATTTGCTCTATTAGGGGCGCTCCAAATAGTACAAAACATAACAAAGCTATGGCTGCAGTAGCCCCAGATAAACGACCACGACCTCCAGAGTTAATGTTGATTATAGATTGTCCAATCATAGCGCAACCACCCATACCTCCAAACAGGCCATTTAAGATATTGGCACCACCTTGGGCCACACATTCACGATTACCACTACCGCGTGTTTCGGTCATCTCATCAATAAGGTTTAGGGTCATCAGGCTTTCTATAAGCCCAACAGCGGCAAGAATAAGTGCGGTTGACCCAATGAGCCCCCAATATCCTTTAAGGGTGTGAAATAAGGTGAATATTTGATCTTGAAAACTTGGTAGGCCACCTTGAAGTCCTTCGCCACCTCCGTCTTTAATAAAAGAGCCAACGGTAGATACTTCTATATTTCCAAGGATGACAATTGCGGCAACCACTACAATGGCAATAAGTGCGGCAGGAATTTTTTTAGTAAGTTTAGGAAGCCCATACATAATGGCCATTGTTAAAGACACTAGCCCTAGCATCATCCAAAGGGTATCCCCAGACATCCATTGCATTTCTCCGTTTATATTTTCTTTAAAAAGTCCAAGTTGAGACAAGAAAATTACAATAGCCAAGCCATTTACAAAGCCCATCATTACGGGGTGGGGAATAAGGCGTACAAATTTTCCTAATTTAAAGACACCCGCCGAAATTTGAATTGCTCCAACAATTAATAAAGTAATAAATAACCATTGTAGGCCAAGGTTTTCTATCGGAACGGTTAGTGCATCACCAACTTGATTTCCTTTTTGAATAAGAAAAACCATTACAACTGCCATGGCGCCTGTGGCTCCACTAATCATACCTGGTCTACCTCCAAAAAGTGCGGTAACAATACCCATCATAAACGCACCATATAAACCTACAAGCGGGTCTATACCTGCAACAAATGCAAATGCAACAGCTTCTGGAACCAGAGCTAGTGCAACGGTTAATCCAGAAAGGATATCATTTTTAGGATTTTGAGTGAAATTTTTAATGGTTTTTTGTAGTAGCATACCTTGGTGTTTTTCAAGCCGCAAAGATATGCTTTTGTATGGGCTTGGCTTGCTGGATTTTGTTTTTTTTAAATGGTATACCACATTACACTATCTTGTTTTTTTGCAGGTAAGTTTTAAAGCTGTTTTTTATCCATATTACCTTGGTTCTAACTTCTATTTTTTTGGCTTTACGCTTACAGTATGTTTTTGTAGTTTTGAGAAAAAGCATTTAAAATTATATGGAAGAAGAATTAGTAATCTTGGTTGATAAAAATGATACGCAAATAGGGCTTATGCCAAAAATGGAGGCCCATAAAAAAGGAGTCTTACACAGAGCTTTTTCTGTGTTTGTGTTAAATGATGATGGCGCCCTAATGTTGCAACAGCGAGCATTACACAAATACCACTCACCAGGATTATGGACCAATACCTGTTGCAGCCATCAGCGAGACGGTGAGTCTAATATACAGGCCGGTACAAGAAGATTACAAGAAGAGATGGGTTTTGTTACAGACCTTACACACGCTACTTCCTTTATCTATAAAGCACCTTTCGATAATGGCTTAACAGAACATGAGTTGGACCATATAATGCTCGGAAACTACAGTGGCGCCCCAGTTATAAATAGGGACGAGGTTGCGGCATGGAAATGGATGGCCGTAGCAGATGTTAGGGCAGATATAGAGGCACATCCAGATCAATATACGGTTTGGTTTAAAATAATATTTGATAAATTCTATAGCTTCATAAGTTTGGGAGCATCATAGCCCAGACAAAGAATCAACCCTTTTAATTGATTTAAAAAACTGCAACGCTTTTGCAAGGTTATATTGTGTAAGAGTTTGTAACTTTGCAGCACATTAATTAGTAATTTAAAAACCGCACACAGCGCAACACATTATGGCAAATAAGAGAGATTTAAAAAAAGATATCAACTACGTAATGGGAGATATCATTGAAGCTGTATACATTTGGGAATTAACAAACCCTTCAAAAGATACAAAAGAGTCTCAATCTATTATTGATGATGCAATTGCAGGATTTGATGAATTGATTGTAAAGGTAAACCAAAGAAACCTTGATAATGCTAAAGCGCATTTTAAGGCAGTGAATCAAGAGCTTGAAGCTAAAGGAAGAGCCTTGATAGATAGAATTAATAAGATGTAACACATACATCAGCATTAATTAAAGCTTCATTACCCTAGTAATGGAGCTTTTTTTAATTACTAATATTGCTTGTATCTAATGTATAAAAAATCCCGTTGCATTTGCAACGGGATTTTTAGTACGAAATAATATGATTATTGGATTGTCTTATTTTACTTTCTTTACAATTGCTTCAAAAGCTTCTGGATGGTTCATGGCTAAATCTGCAAGAACCTTCCGGTTCAATTCAATTCCTGCTGTTTTCATCCCTCCCATAAATTGAGAGTAAGACATTCCGTGTTGGCGTGCACCTGCGTTGATACGCGTGATCCACAATGCTCTAAAAGTTCTCTTTTTGTTTCTACGGTCTCGGTATGAGTAAGACATTGCTTTGTCTACTGCATTTTTGGCTACCGTCCAAACATTCTTTCTTCTTCCAAAGTAACCTTTGGCTTGTTTTAATACTTTTTTTCTACGTGCTCTTTTGGCAACGCTGTTTACTGATCTTGGCATAATTTAATTGTTTTTTTGTAGTAGGCGACTCATTTTTATAAGTTCTTTTATATTGGCCTAACTCCAGGGTTATAAAATTTAGTTAACCGTAACCCAATTACTTCATTCGAAGCATTTGTTTTACATTACTCTCATCAGATTTGTCTACCAAACCATCGTGAGTTAATTTAAGCTTACGTTTTTTAGACTTCTTTGTTAAGATGTGACTCTTAAAAGCGTGCTTTCTTTTGATTTTACCAGTACCTGTTAGCTTGAAACGCTTCTTTGCACTAGATTTTGTTTTTTGTTTCGGCATTATTGCTTCTTTTAAATATTATTTCGTTGTTCTCTTTTGGTACACGTACCTTTTAAGAGGGTATATAAATAAGTCCCTAAGGATCAAATTTCGGTTTCAATAGTGTAACACTATTTCTTTTTTGGAGCGATGAACATAATCATTCGTTTTCCCTCCAGTTTTGGCATTTGCTCTACTTTTCCTAACTCTTCAAGTTCCTGGGCCAATTTTAATAATAAAATTTCTCCTTGATCTTTATAGATAATAGAACGTCCTTTGAAAAATACATATGCTTTTAATTTTGCACCATCTTTCAGGAACTTTTCAGCATGTTTCTTTTTAAACTCATAATCATGATTATCAGTATTAGGTCCAAACCTAATTTCTTTGATAATTACTTTTGTTGCCTTAGATTTTAAAGACTTCTCGCGCTTTTTCTGCTCGTAGACAAACTTTTTATAGTCCATAACTTTACAAACCGGTGGGCTTGCATTTGGAGAAATTTCTACAAGATCTAACTCTTGCTCTTCCGCAATGGCTAATGCTTTGCGAGTAGGATAAACACCAATCTCAACATTGTCTCCTACAAGTCGTACTTCTTCTGCACGAATTCTTCGGTTAATATTGTGTTGATCTTCTTTAATGATCCTTGCAGGACCCCTACTTCTTTTTCTTCTTATTGCTATGGCTTCTTTTTTTTTGAATACACATCTACTGGATATGTACCTGTTTAATATTTATGGACTTACTCCACGTTAAATTCTTTAATTTCTTGCTTTACAGCTTTGTTTATCATCTGTGCAAAAGCTTCAACGCTCATTGTTCCTTGATCTCCTTCACTATGCTTTCTTACAGATATTGTTGCGTCTTTCTCTTCTTGTTCCCCTACTATTAACATATATGGGAGTTTGTTGAGTTCTGCCTCGCGAATTTTTTTTCCAATAGTTTCGTTTCTATTATCCACAAGGGCGCGAATTTCGTGATTTTCAAGCAAATTTAAAACTTTTTGAGCGTATTTTTCATATTTTTCACTCAATGATAGTATTGTAACCTGTTCTGGCATCAACCACAAAGGGAAATTTCCACCGGTATGTTCCAGTAATATTGCTACAAATCGTTCCATGCTGCCAAAGGGTGCTCTATGTATCATAACTGGTCTGTGTAGCTCATTATCACTGCCTTTATAGGTTAAATCAAAACGTTCTGGGAGGTTGTAATCTACCTGTATTGTTCCTAGCTGCCAGCTTCTTCCAAGAGCATCTTTAACCATGAAATCTAACTTAGGACCGTAGAAGGCTGCCTCTCCAGATTCAACCACATAATCAAGACCTTTGTCTTTCACGGCGCTTAAAATTGCATTTTCAGCCTTTTCCCAAGTTTTTACATCACCTATATACTTTTCTGGCTTACTTAAATCTCTTACAGAAACTTGAGTGGTAAAATTTTCAAAACCTAAAGATCCGAAGACATATAAAACAAGATCAATAACATTCTTAAATTCTTGGTCTAATTGCTCTGGAGTGCAAAATATATGGGCATCATCTTGAGTAAAACCTCTCACTCTAGTTAGCCCGTGCAGTTCACCACTTTGCTCATAACGATATACGGTTCCAAATTCTGCAAAACGCTTTGGTAGGTCTTTGTATGAAAATGGTTTACTGTTATATATCTCACAATGGTGTGGGCAGTTCATGGGTTTTAGCATAAACTCCTCACCATCGTTGGGTGTTTTTATTACCTGAAAACTATCTTCTCCATATTTTTCATAGTGTCCAGAGGTAACATATAATTCTTTGCTACCTATGTGTGGAGTCATGACCATTTCATACCCCGCTTTCTTTTGTGCTTTTTTCAAAAAGTTTTCTAACCGCTCGCGCAGTGCCGTTCCTTTAGGTAGCCAAAGGGGTAGTCCTTGACCTACTTTTTGTGAGAAAGTAAAAAGCTCTAGTTCTTTACCTAGTTTTCTGTGATCTCTCTTCTTTGCCTGTTCTAGAAGGGTAAGGTACTGCTTTAGTTCTTTTTGTTTTGGGTAACTAACTCCATAGATACGGGTAAGTTGTTTGTTTTTTTCGTCCCCTCTCCAGTAGGCGCCAGCAATACTCATTAATTTTACAGCTTTTACAAATCCTGTATGTGGCAAGTGACCTCCTCTACATAAATCTGTAAAGGTGTCATGATCACAAAAGGTGATGGTTCCGTCTTCCAGATTTTCTATAAGTTCAACTTTATACTCGTTTGCTTGTTTTTTGTAGAAATCTAAGGCTTCTTTTTTAGAGGTAGAACGCAAAGAGAACGTGTGTTTTCCTCTTGCTATTTCAAGCATTTTTTCTTCTATAACTACAAGGTCTTTTTCTGAAATATTATGGTCACCAAAATCAACATCATAATAAAAACCGGTTTCAATGGCGGGTCCAATGGTTAATTTTATCCCTGGATATAAGTGCTGTAATGCTTGTGCTAAAATATGTGCCGATGAATGCCAAAAAGCTTTTTTTCCAGCCTCGTCTCTCCAGGTGTATAACACTAGACTACCGTCATAGGTTAGTGGAGTACTGCTTTCTATGGTTTTACCATTGTATGCTGCTGAAATCACGTTTCTGGCTAAGCCTTCACTAATGCTCAGCGCTACATCCATTGGTGTTACTCCTTCTTCTAGTTGCTTTACACTTCCATCTGGTAAGGTAATTGCTATCATAATTTACAAATTTTGAACAGCAAATATACTATTGTTGTTATAATACTCCGTATCATTTTATTGTTTTATGTCTACTTTTTTATGTCCTCACTTGCTCAGAGCTATTGTTTGATAATGAAAACTAAGAGTTTATTTGTTTGCAAGTTTTACTCAATGAAAAATGGATACTAAAGATTGTTTTTTTTTATCAAAGCTGCCCTTTGATCTATTTTTTTATAAAAACAAAACTCTTTTGGCTTTTTTTAGGTCAAATTTGGTGTGTTTTTCTTGAAAAGTTAGATGTCATTGCCTTTTGATTAACGCCTGTTTGTGCTGGTTTTTCTAGTTTTTATTTCTAGAGTGTTTAAATCATACATATATTAAGGTATAACAGGGGCCTTTATTTTTTATTTACTATAATATACGCTGTTTCAATGCTTTAAAAATTAAACATAAAAAAAACAAAAAAAAAGCTTCTTTTTGTTTGGAGCAATGAAATAAACAGATGTATATTTGCAGCCGCTTACAAAACGAAATAATAGTAAGATTGTTAAGCCAACAACGTTCTTTAAATTTTTATTAAATATTTTTTCAAAAGTATTGTAGGTTTAAAAAACTGTTGTACATTTGCAGCCGCCAAAAGAATGAGTGAATCAAAAACACGAGTTTTAAAAGCGCACAAAAGTAGAATAAGTTCATTGAGATATTGAAATTGACAGCGTATGAATTTGATTGGAAACGATCATTTTCTTACAAAGAAACTAAACTAAGTTAAAAAATACCTGAGAAATTTTTTTGAGAGGGCTTTTGGTTGTATTAAATTTTATTTAAGATTTTACAATGAAGAGTTTGATCCTGGCTCAGGATGAACGCTAGCGGCAGGCTTAACACATGCAAGTCGAGGGGTAACAGAAGTAGCTTGCTACTTGCTGACGACCGGCGCACGGGTGCGTAACGCGTATAGAATCTACCTTGTACTAGGGGATAGCCTTTGGAAACGAAGATTAATACCCTATAGTAAGTATTTATGGCATCATTTATACTTTAAAGGTTACGGTACAAGATGACTATGCGTCCTATTAGTTTGTTGGTGAGGTAACGGCTCACCAAGACTTCGATAGGTAGGGGCCCTGAGAGGGGGATCCCCCACACTGGTACTGAGACACGGACCAGACTCCTACGGGAGGCAGCAGTGAGGAATATTGGACAATGGAGGCAACTCTGATCCAGCCATGCCGCGTGCAGGATGACGGCCCTATGGGTTGTAAACTGCTTTTATGTAGGAAGAAACACTCTCACGTGTGAGAGCTTGACGGTACTACAAGAATAAGGACCGGCTAACTCCGTGCCAGCAGCCGCGGTAATACGGAGGGTCCAAGCGTTATCCGGAATCATTGGGTTTAAAGGGTCCGTAGGCGGGCTATTAAGTCAGAGGTGAAAGTTTGCAGCTCAACTGTAAAATTGCCTTTGAAACTGGTAGTCTTGAATTATTATGAAGTGGTTAGAATAAGTAGTGTAGCGGTGAAATGCATAGATATTACTTAGAATACCAATTGCGAAGGCAGATCACTAATAATATATTGACGCTGAGGGACGAAAGCGTGGGGAGCGAACAGGATTAGATACCCTGGTAGTCCACGCCGTAAACGATGGATACTAGCTGTTCGGATTTATCTGAGTGGCTAAGCGAAAGTGATAAGTATCCCACCTGGGGAGTACGTTCGCAAGAATGAAACTCAAAGGAATTGACGGGGGCCCGCACAAGCGGTGGAGCATGTGGTTTAATTCGATGATACGCGAGGAACCTTACCAGGGCTTAAATGTAGTCTGACAGGCGTGGAAACATGCTTTTCTTCGGACAGATTACAAGGTGCTGCATGGTTGTCGTCAGCTCGTGCCGTGAGGTGTCAGGTTAAGTCCTATAACGAGCGCAACCCCTGTTGTTAGTTGCCAGCGAGTCATGTCGGGAACTCTAACAAGACTGCCAGTGCAAACTGTGAGGAAGGTGGGGATGACGTCAAATCATCACGGCCCTTACGTCCTGGGCCACACACGTGCTACAATGGTAGGTACAGAGAGCAGCCACTGCGCGAGCAGGAGCGAATCTATAAAACCTATCTCAGTTCGGATCGGAGTCTGCAACTCGACTCCGTGAAGCTGGAATCGCTAGTAATCGGATATCAGCCATGATCCGGTGAATACGTTCCCGGGCCTTGTACACACCGCCCGTCAAGCCATGGAAGCTGGGGGTACCTGAAGTCGGTCACCGCAAGGAGCCGCCTAGGGTAAAACTGGTAACTAGGGCTAAGTCGTAACAAGGTAGCCGTACCGGAAGGTGCGGCTGGAACACCTCCTTTCTAGAGCTAGATTATATTAAATTATAGTCCTAGTAAGTACGACGAAAGTACCTTTTAATATCGAAGGTAGTTTTAGCTTGGTTTAGCTGTCAATTTTATAATATAAGTCTAAAGAATTCGTATCAGTATATCAAAACTGATTACTGAATACTGAAAACTAAGGACTGAGAAAGTCTCATAGCTCAGCTGGTTAGAGCGCTACACTGATAATGTAGAGGTCGGCAGTTCGAGTCTGCCTGAGACTACTTAAATAAAGGAAATTTTAGATGTTGGGATTTACTTCGTCATTCGAGATTTAAATTCTAATTTTTTAGATTTAAACAAAAATGGGGGATTAGCTCAGCTGGCTAGAGCGCCTGCCTTGCACGCAGGAGGTCATCGGTTCGACTCCGATATTCTCCACCATTTTTCCTAAGGAATTAGGATCGCATCTTTTAATTAGGATGTACGTTCATTACATATAGAAATAGAGTTTTAGCCAAGATTTTGGGGCTAAGAGTTTTTACCTAAGGGTAGAAGAGCTGTGGGTTCGATTCCGACATACTCCACGATTCTTTTAGATATAAGAATTGATAGATTACAAAACAACCAAGGATACTACACAGTAAATTAGTTTTTGTTTTCATCGGTTTTATATTGTTTGACAAGAAAAACGTTCATTGACATATTGATATTAAGAATACGAGAAAAGCAAATTAAAGTAAAAGTCTTTGTGTGCTATTTATAGTATATGAAGCAAATTGAATACTCATTAAAGAGCAAAAAAGTACAATAAGCAAATTAAGAGCGTATGGGGAATGCCTAGGCTCTCAGAGACGATGAAGGACGTGATAAGCTGCGATAAGCTTCGGGGAGGGGCACATACCCTTTGATCCGAAGATTTCCGAATGGGGCAACCCACTATATTGAAGATATAGTATCCGCAAGGAGGTAAACCCGGAGAACTGAAACATCTAAGTACCCGGAGGAAGAGAAAACAAAAGTGATTCCGATAGTAGCGGCGAGCGAAATTGGAACAGCCCAAACCAGTGTTGTTACGGCAATACTGGGGTTGTAGGACCACGATATTTGAACTGCGATGAACTAGAATACTTTGGAAAAAGTAGCCATAGACGGTGATAGCCCGGTATAGGTAAAGAACAGTAAGATAGTGGTATCCTGAGTAGTGCGGGGCACGTGAAACCCTGTATGAATCCGGCGGGACCATCCGCCAAGGCTAAATACTCCTGAGAGACCGATAGTGAACTAGTACCGTGAGGGAAAGGTGAAAAGAACCCTGAATAAGGGAGTGAAATAGATCCTGAAACCATACGCTTACAAGCGGTCGGAGCCCTTTGGGGTGACGGCGTGCCTTTTGCATAATGAGCCTACGAGTTACTGTTGTTAGCAAGGTTAAGATTTTAAGAATCGGAGCCGTAGCGAAAGCGAGTCTGAATAGGGCGCCATAGTTAGCAGTAGTAGACGCGAAACCGTGTGATCTACCCTTGGGCAGGTTGAAGCTGTAGTAACATATAGTGGAGGACCGAACCCGTTGACGTTGAAAAGTCTTGGGATGACCTGAGGGTAGGGGTGAAAGGCCAATCAAACTCGGAAATAGCTCGTACTCCCCGAAATGCATTTAGGTGCAGCGTTGATATTAGTTTTATAGAGGTAGAGCTACTGATTGGATGCGGGGGCTTCACCGCCTAC
>CALSSW010000005.1:290000-501703 GCA_943789105.1 uncultured Ulvibacter sp.
CTGTATGTTCTTTACTCATTTTTATGGTTTTGAATTGCGTTTCTTACGTTGTTGTATTTCTCTAACAATAGTACTGCTTCTTTTTTTGATACTTGAAGTCTATCCATTACCATTTTCTCTGCTCTTGCAACAAGCTTATTGTTACTAAGGTGCATGTCCACCATTTTATTTCCTTCTACTTTTCCCAGTTGTATCATGGTAGCCGTAGAAATCATATTTAAAATGAGTTTTTGAGCGGTTCCTGCCTTCATTCTTGAACTACCGGTAACAAATTCTGGCCCCACGACAGCCACGACAGGAAATTTAGCAGTAAGTGCTAGTGGGCTTTGCTCATTACAAGTGATACAACCTGTTGTGATGTTTAAAGCATTACATTTCTCTAGAGCGCCAATAACATAGGGCGTAGTGCCAGAAGCTGCAATACCAATTACAATATCGTTAATACCAATTTGATGGTTTTTTAAGTCTTTCCAACCTTGAGTTGTGTCATCTTCTGCAAATTCTACAGCTGTTCTTATAGCTGTATCTCCTCCTGCTATTAACCCGATTACTACTCCAGGATCCATCCCAAAAGTAGGGGGAATTTCACTAGCATCTACAACTCCTAATCTACCACTAGTTCCAGCGCCCATATAAAATAGTCTCCCACCTTTTTCTAAAGAAGTGACCACTTGAGAGGTAAGTGCTTGTATCTGTGGAATAGCTTTTTTAACCGCTAGTGGCACATGGGTATCTTCCTTGTTTATGTTGTACAAGAGCTGTTCTACGTTCATTTTTTCAAGATGATCGTAATGTGAGGTAGCTTCTGTGGTTTTTTTAAAACTCATGTAAGTCCAACATTTTTTAATTACTCAACAGTGTACACAATTGTTGATTTTTCAGAAATTCTGAAGTACCCTAAAGGAAAATTACCTGAATTTGTTTTATTCACGATGTTTCCTCGAACAGTTGCAGGTTGAGTTTCAAAAGGCCCACCACCACCGCTGTCTGTTTGTTGTAATAAAACAGTCATAAAGTTAAAGAAATATTCATCAACTCCGTACAGATTAAAAGTTACTACATCTCCAGGTGTTAAATCATCAGCAAGATAAAAATCATTTATTCTATTGCCGTCAAAAAACTCGTCATTAAATGCTCTTCTCTCATCACCTCTGATAGACAATGTTTCACTAAGGTAATAATTTTTAATACCTCCTGGATCTGTGAAATAGGCTTTTAATTGTATTTGATCTCCTCCAAAACCACCCTGATTATCTTGAATTACCTCCTCAAATTCTGTAACGGTATGAAGAGATTCTGTGGCGCTGTACGTTTCATCTTGATGGATTACCTCCAGGGTGTAGGTATTATTTAAAACGGGTATAAGATTAGCTGTGTAAATACCGTTTTGTGTATGATTAAAACTATAAACCTCACCTGTGCTGCTAGTAATAGAAACTAGGGCATCTGTAACTGGTGGTATGTAATTTTCAAAAAATGGGGCCGTCTGTGAGAGTTTAACCTCCGCCGTAGATGAATCATTTTCTAGTACATTTATAGTAGCCTCTATTACCAGTTTTGGCTGGCTATTTTGCAGATCTAAATCTATAACCTCCTCGCAGGAGCTTAGTAACAGAATCACTAGAATAAAAAGAATATTTTTTTTCATAGCTTAAAATTTAAAATTATACGTAATGGCAGGAATAACTCCAAAAATAGAAAGTCTTACCGCCTCATTATTTCCAGTATCTTTATTTTCTCTAAATGATACAGAGGCAGCATTTTTTCTATTATACACATTGTATACGCTAAAAACAATCTCATCACTCCAGCGTTTTTTACTTTTATGTTTTAAATTCCAGGTAGCTGAGATATCTAGATGATGAAAACTCTCTAATCTACTAACATTTCTTGCCTCATATACAGGAACTACTTGGCCTTGGTACTCATATTGTCCTAGAGGGAATGTGGCTGGACGTCCAGTTTGGAAAATAAAATTAGCACCTAAAAACCATTTTTCGCTCAGTTTGTATTGTGCCGTTAGGGAGAAATCATGGGTTCTGTCCCAGGCTGTGCTGTACCACTTCCCATTGTTAATGCCTGTTTCTAAAGCTGTTCTTCCGGGTGTTCTTTGTTCAGATTTTGAAAGTGTGTATGCTAACCAACCTTGTAAGTTTCCTTTGGTTTTTCTCAGTAGGAATTCTAAACCATATGCTCTGGTGTGTCCACTTAAAACAACCTGTTCTATGGCATCATTAGCAATTAAATCTGCATCATCAACATAATCAATTCGGTTTTTTACCTCTTTGTAATAGGCTTCAGCCTCTAGAGAGAAGTTTTCAAAAGCCTTAAAATAACCTACAGCAAATTGATCTCCCAATTGCGGTTTTATAAATTGTCCACTTGGGGCATATATATCAAAAGGGGTAGGAGAGGATGTGTTGCTTATTAAATGGATGTATTGTGCTGTTCTGTTATAACTAGCTTTAATAGAAGAACTCTCTGATACTTGATAGGCTGCAGATACTCTTGGCTCAAAGTTTAAAAAGGACTTTATTGAAGCGTCTCTTGCAATAGCAATTGTGTCTATAGGAGTTGCTTTTTGATAGACATCTAGATTCTGGTTGTAAATAATCGGATTATCGTTTTCATACACATTAATAGATGCTTGGCCTAATCTTGTGAAGTTTGATATACGAAGTCCTGCCTGAATGTTTAATTTTTCTGAAGCTTTTATAGTTCCATCAATATACCCTGCGTTTTCAAAGGCATATTTGTCTGTAAGTTTTCTGTAGTTTATTCCGCTATTATCTGTGGTTGGAAATACTTCTCCAGGGTTGAATTTATAATAAATACTATTAAACCCAAATTGTAATTTTACGGCGTCTGAAACATAACTTGTAAAATCATATTTTAAGTTGAAGTTCCTAATACCAGTATCAAATTGGAACTCCGCGAACTTGAGTTCTAGACCATAATAGTAATCTGAATAAATTAAAGAGAGGTTGCTAAACAGTCTGTCGCTGAATAAATGATTCCAACGTAGGTTTAATGTTGTATTTCCAAAGGTGTTTCCGAAAACATCTCCAAGGTCAAAAGTGTCTCTACCAAAATAACCAGATAAAAATATTTTATTTTGACCATCTATATCATAACTTAGTTTGGTATTTAAATCATAGAAATACGCAATATTTTCATTTCCTGCGTCTACCAAAGGTATAAACAAGTGTGCATAGCTACTTCTGCCACCAACTAGAAACGACCCCTTATCTTTTACAATAGGTCCCTCAAGGAGCAGTCTGCTCGCCAATAAGCCAATACCACCAGTGGCTCCAAATGCTCTCTTATCACCATCTTTTTGGTATATATCTAACACGGATGCAATGCGTCCTCCATATCTAGCAGGAATACCTCCTTTGTAAAGGGTTAAATCTTTAATAGCATCTGGATTAAACACAGAGAAAAAACCAAACAAGTGTGAAGAGTTATAGAGTGTTGCCTCATCCAGCAAGACTAGGTTTTGATCTGCGGCCCCGCCTCTTACATTAAAACCACTCGCTCCCTCACCTGCATTAGTTACTCCAGGGAGAAGAGTTATGGCTTTGAGGACATCTGCCTCTCCCAGTACCACCGGTATTCTTTTTATTATGTTTGCTTTGAGTGTGGTTACACTCATTTGGGGTGTTTTTATGTTTGTTTTTTCAACGTCTGTTTCTAGTACAACCACATCTAGCATTTCTGTGGTTTGAGATAACGAAACATTGTTGGTCACAGCTGCGTTGAGTTCTATGGTTTGCGAGTAGCTTTCAAAGCCTAAATTTGTATAGGTAACCTGGTGGATTCCTTTGGGTAGTGTGATGGAGTAAAAACCATATTGATTTGTAACAACTCCGGTTTGCAGGGAAGGGATTAGTACATTAACACCTATCATGGTTTCGCCAGATTGGGCTTCAGAAATTGTACCACTTAGGGTAAATTTTTCTTGCGCAAACATTGCAAAACTTGCAAGAATAAGTACCAGAGTAAGTTTGTTTTTCAAGGGTCTAATTTTAAGTAAAAATAAAGCCTTTAGTTACAGTTACTAAAGGCTTTAACGAAAGTTTAATTATTTAATATTCTCTAGAATAGTATTTAATGTGCTACTTGGTCTCATTTGCTTGTTTACCAGATCTAGTGTAGGCTCGTAATACCCACCAATATCAAGGGGTTTTCCTTGGGCCTGAAGTAGTTCATTTAAAATAATTTCTTTGTTTTTATCAAAAGCGTCATAGACTTTCTTGAAACGTGTTTTAAGTATTTGGTCTTTATTCTGGTTTGCAAGGGCCTGAGCCCAATAAAGTGCAAGATAGAAATGAGACCCGCGATTGTCTAATTCATTTACTTTTCTTGAGGGTCCTTGTTTGTTTTCTAATAACTTTTCTGTAGCCTGGTCTAAGGTTTCAGACAATACAATAGCGTTGTTATTGGTATACTTATTACCTAGATGCTCTAAAGAAACAGCAAGGGCTAAAAATTCTCCCAAGGAATCCCATCTCAAGTGTCCTTCTTTGGTAAACTGTTGCACGTGTTTTGGAGCAGAACCTCCTGCACCTGTTTCAAAAAGGCCGCCACCGTTCATAAGGGGAACAATTGATAACATTTTTGCACTTGTACCTAATTCTAAAATTGGAAATAAATCTGTAAGGTAATCTCGCAATACGTTTCCTGTTACAGATATCGTGTTTTCTCCATTTTTAACTCGTGCAAGTGTGTAATGTGTTGCCTTTTCTGTAGATAATATTTTGATATCCAAACCGCTAGTGTCGTGGTCTTTTAAATAGGTGTTTACTTTTTTAATTAGCTGAGCATCGTGGGCTCTCTCTTGGTCTAGCCAGAAAATTACAGGCCAATTTGTTGCTCTACCTCTTGATACTGCCAATTTTACCCAGTCTTGGATTGGTAAATCTTTTACTTGGCACATTCTCCAGATATCCCCTTTTTCAACATTGTGAGATGTTAGGGTGTTTCCAGCATCATCTATAATGTGCACTGTTCCAGCAGTAGAGATTTCAAAAGTTTTATCGTGAGATCCATATTCTTCAGCTTTTTGGGCCATAAGTCCAACATTAGGGACTGTACCCATAGTAGTTGGATCAAAAGCACCGTGGTTTTTGCAAAAATCTATCGTAGCTTGGTACAAGGGGGCATAACTGCTATCTGGAATGATTGCTTTTGTATCTTGTTGTTCCCCTTTTATATTCCACATTTGTCCCGAGGTTCTAATCATAGCAGGCATAGAAGCATCAATAATTACGTCACTAGGAACGTGAAGGTTTGTGATTCCTTTATCACTATTTACCATTGCAAGATCTGCTTGTTTGCGATATATTTTACTAATATCTGCGTAAATTTCTGCAACTTTACTTGCCGGCAATTGGTCTAGTTTGCCAAGTAAATCCCCAAAACCATTACGAACATCTACACCAATATTTTTGAAGTCTGCAGCATATTTTTCAAATAGTTCTGAAAAGTACACCTCTACCGCATGACCAAAGATAATGGGGTCACTAACCTTCATCATTGTGGCTTTCATGTGCAGAGAAAGTAAAAGTCCTTTGTCTGCAGCGTCTTTTATTTGCTGCTGTAAAAAGCGAAGTAGTGCTTTTTTATGCATCACTGTTGCGTCAATAATTTCTCCAGAGATTAGTGTAATTTCTTGTTTTAAAATATGTTTGTTTCCTGAGGTGTCTGTTAGTTCAATTTTAACAGTAGTTGGTTTTTTAATGGTAACAGAGATTTCATTATTTTTGAAATCACCCTGGCTCATTGTAGCAACATGTGTCTTGGAGCTTGATGACCAAGCGCCCATTTTATGTGGATTTTTCTTAGCGTAATTTTTCACTGCTTTTGGTGCACGACGATCACTGTTACCCTCTCTTAAAACTGGATTTACAGCACTACCTTTAATTTTGTTATAGGTTGCTAAGGTTTTCTTTTGTTGTTCTGTGGCAGCCTCTTTTGGGTAGCTAGGCACAGCAAATCCTTTTGCTTGAAGCTCCTCAATGGCAGCAACAAGTTGCGGCACTGATGCGCTAATATTTGGAAGTTTTATAATGTTAGCGTCAGGGCTTTTAGCCAATTGTCCTAGTTCGGCAAGTGCATCAGTAACACGTTGGTCTTGTGTTAAATATTCTGGGAAATTTGCCAGAATTCTTGAAGCCAATGATATGTCTCTTGTTTCTATAGCAATATTAGAAGGTGAGGTAAATGATTTTACGATAGGTAAAAAAGAATGTGTTGCCAAAAATGGCGCTTCATCTGTTTTAGTATATATAATTTTAGCGGTACTGCTCATCTAATTCTTTTTTTTTGGATTGCAAATATACAAATTTGAGCAGCCTTTTAAAAGTGTAAGTGGCTTATTATAGCTGCAACTCTATGAGTTACTAATGTGCTATTTTTTAATTGAAATTTTTAATAATATGATAATTACAAGTCTTATTTTTAAGGATATGGTAATAAAATAAAAAAGCCATATCATTGTATTGCTACATTGGTATGGCTTTACGTAAAATAATTCATTTCATATAGACTCTTAAGTCTTTGATACAGTTTATTTTACAAAAAGTGTTTTGTTTTTTTAAGTATCAATACATGTTGTATTCTATGACACTAGCAAAACAAATACACATACTACTTTTTGATCGTATCTCAACCCTTTTTGAAGGGAGTCCTCAATAAAATAAAAGCAGCAATACTAAGAACGTGTTTTTTAGGTATTAGCATACGCTAATTACCCTATCAAATATACCACAGAATAAACCACTAAAAGTAATTTAAGTGTTTTGTTTTCAACCTGTTATGAACATGGTTTATTAACTTTTGTTCATAAAAAAAGCGACTCATCATGAGTCGCTTTTCTAATATGTATGATTGAAGACTAGTATCTTTTCTCTTTAATTCTTGCTTTTTTACCAGTAAGACCTCTAAAGTAGTATATACGTTTTCTACGTACAGCACCTTTTTTATTGATCTCAACTTTCTGCAGAGCTGGCATGTTTACTGGGAAGATTCTTTCTACTCCAACAGTACCTGACATTTTTCTTATTGTAAAAGTTTTTAAAAGTCCTGTACCCTTTACTTGGATAACCACACCTCTAAAAAACTGCGTTCTTGTTTTTTCACCTTCACGAATTTCATAGAATACTGTAATTGTATCACCAGCTGAAAATTCTGGGAAGTCTTTTTTTGTAACAAATTCGTCTTGAACAAATTTTATTAACGATTCCATAGTATTAATTTAAATATTAAACTAAAGCAACATACACGTATTTCGCCAGAGGTTAAATTAATTGGCTGCAAAAATACCTAAATTTTGTAATGTGACAATTATTTAGGCCACTATTTTGATTGAATTTTGAAAATTTCAGTAATAAACCTACTTAGTCTCTGCAATCCAACTATTAATTTCATCTTCATTAATGCCAAGGGTATGAAGTCAGACTCTAAAACTTGATTTTGAAGTTCTCTTTTATCACAACGAGCACCTATTTCTTTCTTTATCTTTGCTTTTTAGTATCTTACAAACACGTTTAAAAATCAAATAATTATGTATAGTTCGAAAATTAGTGGCGTGGGTCATTACGTGCCAGAAAATGTTGTTACCAATGACGATCTTTCTAAAGTGATGGACACCAATGATACATGGATACAAGAGAGAACGGGTATACAAGAGCGAAGGCACATAAAAAAAGGTGATGGAAATAACACATCTATTATGGGCGCAAAAGCTTCTAAAATTGCTATGCAGCGCGCTGGAGTTAGTACCAAAGATATAGACTTAATTATATTTGCAACCCTTAGTCCAGACATGTATTTTCCTGGTGGAGGTGTGCAATTACAAGAATTACTAGAAATGGATACAGTACCTGCATTGGACGTTCGTAACCAGTGCAGTGGTTTTGTGTATTCTTTGTCTGTTGCAGATCAGTTCATTAAAACAGGAATGTATAAAAATGTGCTAGTAGTTGGTAGTGAAAACCATAGTGGTGGTCTAGATTTTACTTCTAGAGGGCGAAGTGTATCTGTTATTTTTGGAGATGGAGCAGGGGCGGTGGTTGTGTCAAGAAATCATAGAAAAACTGGAGGCATTTTGTCCACTCATTTGCATAGTGAAGGAAAGCACAAGGATGAACTCGCACTTCAAGGACCCAGTACCGGACATTGGGTGCCAGAACTAATAGAAAACAACCCGCAAGATGATATTCCTTATTTCCCTTATATGAATGGCCCGTTTGTTTTTAAACATGCGGTTGTTCGTTTCAGTGAAGTTATACAAGAAGGGTTATTAGCCAATAACATTAATAGCGAAGATATTGACATGTTGATACCACACCAGGCTAATTTGAGGATATCACAATTCATACAAAAAAAGATGCAATTGCCAGATCATAAAGTGTTTAATAACATACAGAAATACGGAAATACTACGGCTGCTTCTATTCCTATTGCCTTGTCTGAAGCTTGGGAGCAAGGAAAAATCAAAGAGGGTGACCTTGTTGTTTTGGCTGCATTTGGTAGTGGTTTTACTTGGGGAAGTGCTATACTAAAGTGGTAGTGGTATCCAAGTACTACTAATTTAAAACGCCTCTCAAAGTATAATTTTCGAGAGGCGTCTTCACTTTAACAAACCTAAACATGAACGGTTATATATTTTTAATGAACGGCTAATTCAAATACTTATAACATCTGTAATAGGGGCAACTTTCTTTAAAGACGAAGATTTTTGCTAAGTATTTCACTTTTCTTAAATAAAGCACCAATTTCTATCTATGCTCCTCAGGATTAAAGATGCTACCTTTGTTTTAAAATTATTGACACATAACTTTTTATCATGAAAAAAACATTAGTTCTTGGCGCAAGTCTAAAGCAAGACAGATACTCAAACATTGCTATCCATAAATTACGCGAAAATAACCACCAGGTAGTTGCCATTGGCATGAGAGAAGGTGTTGTGAAAGATGTAACTATAACAACAGAAAAAAAGATGTTTGAAGCTATAGATACAGTTACGCTATACCTTAATGAGTCTAGGCAAGAAGCTTATTACGACTATATTATATCTCTATCTCCAAGGCGTGTTATTTTTAACCCAGGTACTGAAAACAAAAAGCTTTACACTCTTTTAACCCAGCATCAAGTTGCCTATGAAACTGCCTGTACTTTAGTTTTGTTGGGTACGAATCAATACTAAACCTAGGTAGGTAAGAAGCCCGTTTAAAATCAAAATAAAGAACCCAAACTCAAATCCAAACCAAAGGCTAGAGAAATAGCTTATAGCATAGCCAATAAAGGGGGTGAGTATTGCAATAATTGGTACAAAGCGGTCCTTTATTTTTTGTTTTGAGAACAAACCAAAAGCATATAGGCCAAGAAGTGGCCCATAGGTATATCCTGTAAAAACAAATAGTTTGGTAATTACCGAGGCATCTCCAATAAGATAATTAAAACTTATAATAACCAATATGAGCACTAAAGACATTGCAATATGTACTTTTTTACGCACCTTTATTTGATCTTCTGGTGTGTGCTTTTTTTCAATATCAAGAATATCAATACTAAAGGATGTAGTTAAAGAGGTAAGGGCACTATCAGCGCTAGAATATGCTGCTGCAATAAGCCCAAGCAAAAAGAAAACGCCAATCCCCCAACCAAAATTATCATTCATGGCAATGGTAGAAAAAAGCTTGTCTTTATGTGCGTCAATTCCGTTTTGCTCAGCATATATAGTAAGTAGTAGCCCTAGACCTAAAAATATTAAATTAACAATAGTGAGCACCATGGTAAACCAAAACATATTTTTTTGAGCGTCTTTTAAGTTGCGGCATGTCAAGTTTTTTTGCATCATGTCTTGATCCAGACCTGTCATTACAATGGCGATAAACATTCCGCTTACAAATTGTTTAAAAAAATAATTGCTGCTTTTATAATCATCAAAGAAAAAGATGCGAGATAGATCACTTTGTGCTATGAAATTAATTATTCCATCATCACCTATGCCTAATCCCTCTGATATATAATAAATAGCTACTCCAACTGCAATAAGCATAAAAAGTGTTTGTAGGGTGTCTGTCCATACAATGGTTTTAATACCGCTTTTAAAAGTATACAGCCAGATAAGTAAAATAGTAATGGTTACTGTTGCCCAAAATGGTACTCCCATTGCATTAAAGACAATGTCTTGCAATACAATAGCAACCAAATATAATCTAAAACTAGCTCCTGTAATTCTGGATAGTAAAAAGAAAGAAGCTCCTGTTTTGTATGATGCAGTTCCAAATCTTCCCTCTAAGTAGGTGTATATTGAGGTTAGATTTAACTTATAATATAATGGCAGTAATACAAGCCCAATAACCGCATAACCAAAGGTATAGCCCAAAACAACTTGAAAATAATTAAAACTGTCTGCCTCAACAGCCCCTGGGACAGAAATAAATGTAACGCCACTTAAAGAGGCGCCAATCATGCCAAAGGCAACCAAATACCATGGTGATTGCTTACCGGCTTTAAAAAAATCTGCATTACTGCCTCCCTTGTTTGTGATATAAGATATTGCCAGCAGTAGTGAGAAATAACCGCCAATAAGTAAAAGTATGTGAAATGGTTGCATAAAAATTTTTCTGAAATTTTTTACTGTGAGTAAAAATAGGAAAGTTTCACTTGCAATGCTTTATTATTGGGTGTATATTCTTTTTGTTATTGATGCTATCTCAACTTAATTTAGAAAAATATATCAACAAACAAGCCATATAATATTTATTTATAAGGGCTATAATAACGTGTTTTTTCGAAGCTTTTTTTTATCTTTCGGGCTATGGATTTTTCTTCAAAACTTCTTGAAAATGCTGTAAATGAAATGTCACAATTGCCAGGAATTGGTAAGCGGACTGCACTTCGTTTGGTGCTACATATGTTAAAACAACCACCACAGCAAACCCAAGGATTGGCTCAAAGTCTGGTTTTCCTTAGAGAACAAATTAATTTTTGTAGCAGTTGTCATAATTTAAGTGACGCTACATTGTGTGAAATTTGCGCAAACCCTAACCGCAGCCAAAGAATAGTTTGTGTAGTTGAGGATATTAGGGATGTTATGGCCATTGAGGCAACAAGTCAATACCGAGGACATTATCATGTCTTAGGAGGTAAGATTTCACCCATGGATGGTATTGGCCCTTTAGATTTAACCATAGATGCTTTGGTTGAAAAGGTGAAGGACGGCAAAATAGATGAGCTTATATTTGCATTAAGCTCCACAATGGAGGGAGACACCACCAATTTTTATATCTTTAAGCAAATTGAAGACTATAGCGTAACAACTACAACAATTGCCAGGGGTATATCTGTGGGTGATGAGCTAGAATATGCAGATGAGGTCACACTAGGGCGCAGTATCATTAATAGAATTCCTTTTGAGAATTCTTTAAAAAACAACTAGACTATTGAAACTCTCTGTCATTATTGTTAATTATAACGTTCGCTATTTTTTAGAGCAGTGTATCATTAGTGTCCAAAAAGCAACGCGGGCTATCGATGCAGAGATTATTATTGTAGATAATAACTCTACAGATGATAGTTGTTTCATGGTCAAAGACAATTTTCCATCAATAACACTTATAGAAAATAAAAAAAATGTAGGTTTTAGCACTGCAAACAATCAAGGAGTTACAATTGCAAAAGGAGATTATGTTTGTATTTTAAATCCAGACACAGCTGTTGCAGAAGATGTATTTACCAAAGCATTACACTATGCAGATTCTCTAAAAGATTTGGGTGCCTTAGGTTGCTACCTTATGGATGGTACAGGATGTTTTTTGCCAGAAAGTAAAAGAAATCTTCCAACACCACTAGTTTCTGCATTAAAGCTTCTTGGCTTTTCAAAAAAATATTATGCAAATGCTGTTTCTAGAGATGACAAAGGAAATGTAGCTGTTTTAGTTGGTGCTTTTATGCTTTTAAAACGCTCTCTGTACAAAGAAGTTAATGGTTTTGATCAGGATTATTTTATGTATGGTGAAGACATAGATTTGTCATACAAATTAGAGAGAGCTGGATGTAAAAACTATTATATAGGAAATGTTACAACCCTTCATTATAAAGGGGAGAGTACTACTAAAAATAAAATTTATGTAGAACGATTTTATGGAGCTATGACTATTTTTTATAAAAAACATTTCACCTCAAATTTCTTGATGGACGGGACTATAAAATCTATACTTTGGTTAAAAACCAATCTTTTTTCACCTTCAAAGGTCCGTAGGCCAAAAACAAAGCAAATTAAGGCTGGATTTATTATGACAGAAGACCTAGCGCTATTGTCTAAAATTTCAGCAGTAATTGACGTGCCATTAAAAGCCACCTCAAAAAGTATATTTCAAGACACAATGCACCACAATACCCTATTTGTTTTTGACGGTGCATATATGTCTTACGATCAAATATTTACGGTAATGAAACAGCTACAGGGTCTTGGGAACCAATTTAGAATACGTCCCCAAGATTGTGATTTTATTCTTGGTAGCGACCAAAGTGATCAAAAGGGAAGTGTACTTGTTTTTTAAAAAAAAAGTAAATCTGTTCCTGTAAAATTTCTTAATTTTGCAGCATAACATTAAACGCTATTTTACAACACCACTATGGCTAAATTTGAACTAAAACTTCCTAAAATGGGCGAAAGTGTTGCCGAAGCTACGGTAACCAACTGGTTAAAAAATATAGGTGATACTATAGAGGCAGATGAGCCTGTGCTAGAAATTGCTACAGATAAGGTAGACAGTGAAGTGCCTAGTGAAGTAGATGGTGTACTAGTAGAGATTCTTTTCAATACAGATGATGTTGTTCAAGTGGGCCAAACCATGGCTATTATTGAAACAAATAGTGATGTTGTTGTTGAAACTCCCCAAACAGCTCCCCAAACAGCTCCCCAAAGCGCTGCTCAAGAAACTGAAAGTGTGAAACAGGTAGCTGCAACAGTTACTGCAGCAAAAGATACTTTAGCTGCCCCTGTGGTGGTATCTAGTACACAAGGGAGATTTTATTCTCCACTGGTCAAAAAAATTGCCCAAAAAGAAAATATTTCACAAGAAGAATTAGATACCGTTCCAGGAACCGGTAAGGATGGCCGTGTTACTAAAAATAACATGCTAGACTATATTAAAAGCAGGGGTACTAGCGCCTCAGTTTCAAAATCAGTTGCTACACCAACACAAGTAGCGCCTGTTTCTGTAAATGGAGGTGATGAAATTATAGAGATGACGCGTATGGGGAAATTGATTGCCCACCATATGGTTGCCAGTGTGCAAACAAGCGCTCATGTTCAATCATTTATTGAAGCAGATGTTACCAACATCTGGAATTGGCGTAAAAAAGTAAAAACATCTTTTATGAGTAGAGAAGGAGAGAATTTAACATTCACTCCAATATTCATGGAAGCTGTCGCTAAGGCATTAAAAGATTTCCCGATGATGAATATAGCCCTCGATGGTGATAACATCATAAAACGCAAAAATATTAATCTAGGGATGGCTGCAGCCTTACCCGGCGGAAATTTAATTGTCCCTGTAATTAAAAATGCAGACCAACTCAATCTTGTAGGAATGACAAAGGCAGTAAACGATTTGGCTGCTCGTGCAAGAGACAATAAATTAAAACCTGATGATATTCAAGGAGGAACCTATACAGTAACCAATGTTGGAACCTTTGGAAGTATCATGGGAACTCCTATTATTAACCAACCTCAAGTTGGTATATTGGCATTAGGAGCCATACGTAAGGTACCTGCTGTTATTGAAACTCCAGATGGAGACTTTATAGGTATTCGATACAAGATGTTCTTAAGCCACAGTTATGACCACAGAGTTGTAAATGGAGCATTAGGAGGTCAATTTGTGAAAGCGGTAGCAGATTATCTAGAGGCTTGGGATGTAAATAAAGAAATATAAAAATTCTATTTAATTCAAACAAAAAAACTGCCCTGTAAAGGCAGTTTTTTTGTTTGGATATAGTCTTGTTATAGCTTATCTGCGGTAATGCGCTTTTCACGATTGGCTATTTCCCAAGCGGTATGAAAAATAAGTTTTGTTCTTTTTTCCATTAAATCATAGGCTATTTTATCTGGTGTGTCAGAGATTTTATGATAATCTTTATGTACTCCATTGAAGTAAAAAATGACAGGAATATTATTCTTTGCAAAGTTATAATGATCACTTCTGTAGTAAAAACGGTTAGGGTCGTTTTCATCATTAAAGGTGTAATCTATCTTCAAATCACTATAGGTTTTTGCAACTTGTGCAGATACATCATGCAGCTCTTGGCTTAATCTATCACTACCAATAAGATAAATATAATTTGGCGTATCTACTTTGTTTGGTTCTATACGGCCTATCATGTCTGTGTTTAAATTGCAAACCGTATTGGCTAGCGGAAATATTGGGTTTTCTGTATAATATCTAGAACCATACAAGCCAATTTCTTCCGCCGTAACATGTAAAAATAAAATAGATCTTTTAGGACCATTTCCTTCTTTTACTGCTCTTTGAAATGCTTCTGCCATTTCTAGCATAGCCACTGTACCACTACCATCATCATCTGCTCCATTAAAAACATTACCCTTATCATCTACCCCTACATGATCTAAATGAGCAGATAGAACAATAATTTCTTCTGGAAATTCTCTTCCCTGAATAAAGGCAACCACATTTTCAGAATCTACAGGTTCTTTTAATCCTTTTAGGTAAGCTGCTGGTACTTTTTGAAAATAATTATCACCTCCTAAAGCAGATTCAATACCCTGAGCTATATAAAAATCTTTTAAATAGTTTACTGCTAATTTCTGTCCCTTTGAACCGGTCATCCTTCCTCTCATGTCATCACCTGCATAGATGTATAACATTTCTTTCAGCTCTTTTGATGTAATAGTTGCGGCATAATTTTCTACCGTATTTTGTTTTTGCAGTGTTGCTTTTTGGGCCGAGGAACAGACCACTGAGGTAAAAACAAGCACAGCAATGATATAATATTTCATTGGGTTGTAGGTTATTTTTTTAAGTACTGTGCAAAATATTGATTTTTTGAGACCTACGCTAAAAAGTTTTCTTAAAATTTTACGTCTACTCATGCTTAGTTTTAATCTAAGGTATGCCAACAATTATTATCTTTGTAGTTAAACAAGTACTATGCAGATTGAACAATTATATACAGGATGCCTATCTCAAGGCGCTTATTATATCGAAAGTAATGGGGAAGCAGTTGTTATAGACCCCTTGAGAGAAACAGGACCTTATTTGCAAAGAGCTAAACGTGATAAGGCTACCATTACCTATATTTTTGAAACGCATTTTCACGCAGATTTTGTGAGTGGTCACCTCACATTATCAAAACAAACAGGAGCAACTATTGTTTTTGGTCCTAACGCAAACACTTCTTTTGATGCATATATAGCCAAAGATAATGAGGTTTTTAGGATAGGAGATATTACTATTACGGTGTTGCATACTCCAGGGCATACCATGGAGAGTACCACCTATTTACTAAGTGATGCATCTGGAAAACAGTATGCAATTTTCACTGGAGATACCCTTTTTTTAGGAGATGTAGGAAGACCAGATTTAGCTCAAAAATCTGCTGATATTACCCAAGAACAACTAGCAGGAATCCTCTTTGATAGTTTACGAAACAAAATTATGCCCTTGCCAAATGATGTGATTGTGTATCCAGCTCACGGGGCCGGGTCTGCTTGTGGAAAAAATATGATGACACAAACGGTAGACACCTTAGGGAATCAAAAACAAATGAATTATGCCTTGCGCCAGGATATGACCAAAGAAGAATTTATTAAAGAAGTTACAGATGGTTTAGTTACCCCGCCAGCCTATTTTCCTTTAAATGCAAAAATGAACAAACAAGGGTATGAGCATCTTGATGCTATTATAGAAAGAGCCCGTATACCACTTTCCCCTGAATATTTTGAGGATTTAGCCAATAAAACTGGCGCTATTATCTTAGATGTTAGAAACCAGCTTGATTTTATGCAAGGTCATATCCCTAATTCTATATTTATTGGTATAGATGGTGGCTTTGCCCCTTGGGTTGGAGCCCTTATCAAGAATGTAAAACAACCTATCTTGCTTGTGGCTCCTAAAAATAGAGAGGCCGAGGTTATTATGCGCCTGTCTCGCGTTGGTTTTGATAATACACTTGGCTTTTTAGAAGGGGGTATAACCTCATGGCAAAGTGCAGGAAAAGAAATTGATTCTATGCAGACTGTTTCAGCACAAACCTTAAAAGAGGCAATAGATAAAGGTATGCCTGTTTTTGATGTAAGAAAACAAGGCGAGTTTTCTGCTTCTCATGTTCCATCGGCTAGCCATACTCCGCTTGGTTTTATGAACGATTATTTGGCTTTGTTTCCAAAGTCATCTACTTTTTATTTATACTGCGCAGGAGGATATCGCTCTGTCATTGCGGCTTCTATTTTAAAGAGTAGGGGTATACATGGCGGCATAAATGTAACAGGTGGTTTTGCATCTATTAAAGAGGCAACCATTACAGTGGTCTAATCATTTCAGTCATAGGTGTTTAAAATTGCATACTAATCTAAGTATTTAAAGGGTATATTTGCTCTAATATTGATAAAACTAATCATGTCTTTTTTAATTTTTGCACTAGTCTATCCTTTTGTTTTGTTATTGTCCAAGCTTCCTTTTAGAGTTTTGTACATCATTAGCGATGTGGTGTTTTTAATCCTGTATTATATTGTTGGTTACCGAAGAGATGTGGTTCTGTTTAACCTAAAAACAGCTTTTCCTGAAATGGATAAAGCAACCTTAAAAGAAACAGAAAAACGTTTTTACCATCACTTTTGTGATTTGTTTATTGAGGTAATTAAAACCCTTAGCATCTCAGAGCAAACCCTTAGGGATCGTTATTTATTTACAAATATTGAAGTACTTCAAAAATATGTGGATAAAGACCAACCTGTATTAGTTACTATGGGTCATTATGCTAGCTATGAGTGGGTTTTCGCACTTGCTACCCTACTAAAAAATCATCCAGGATACGCTATTTATAAAAAGATAAAGAATCCTTATTTTGATAAAATGATTCGTGATATTCGTAGTAAGTGGAATTCAACTTTAGTACCTAATAAACAGGCGCGAGAAAAAATAAAAGAGGTGCTAGCTACTCAAAAAGGATTTGCTTATTTTGGTTTTATTATGGATCAATCTCCTTCAAACTCAAATAAAAAACACTTTTCAAACTTTTTAAGTGTTCAAACTCCTTTTTTTACTGGTGTAGAGAAGTTGTCAAAACAATACGATTTACCAGTGTTGTTTCTGGGCACAACCAGAGTAAAAAGAGGATATTATAGCTCCACTTTTAGTGTTCTTACAGACACCCCGAACCAACATCCAGATTTTGCTATTACAGATGCCTATGCTAAAATATTAACAGAACTAATCATAAAGGATCCAGCATATTATTTCTGGACTCACAAACGTTTTAAGTTTTTAAAATAGATTTAAATTATTGTAAAATGTATCTAATAACTCACCTACCTAGTACCCTAAAATCACACCTATGACTTCTGAAATACTTGAAAAATTAAAATGGCGCTATGCATGTAAAAAATTTGATGTTTCAAAAAAACTCTCAGAAGAAAAATTAACAGTTCTCAAACAAGCATTCAATCTTACTGCAACATCCTATGGATTACAACCCTTAAAAATGCTTGTAATTTCAAATCAAACACTCAAAGAAGCATTGGTGCCCTTAACCATGAACCAGAGGCAGGTTGCAGATTGTTCTCAAGTATTGGTATTGTGCACAGAGACCCAAATCTCATCAAGCTATATTAAAAAATATTTTGATAGTGTGGAGTCTTTGCGTAAAACACCAAGAGATGTACTGCGGCCATTTGAAAGCTTTTTAACTGAGGAGTTTTCTCAAAAAGATTCTTCCCAGATTAATACCTGGATGGCCAAACAGGCCTATTTGGCTCTTGGTAATTTACTAACCGTTTGCGCCCTAGAAGATATTGATGCTTGCCCTATAGAGGGGTTTGAACCTCAAAAGTATGACTCCTTTCTTAATCTTACAGAAAAAGGGTTGCAATCTGTTTTAGTGCTTGCAGTGGGTTACCGTGATGATGACGATACGTTTTCTAGCATGGCAAAGGTACGCCGAGGTACAGAGCAGGTGATTCTTGTAATGTAGTGTTATATTTTTGCTTGATAGGTATACAAATCATAATACCTTCCTTGTTTTTCTATTAAGGTTGTGTGGTCTCCCTGTTCTGCTATTTCACCGTTTTCTATCACAAGTATTTGATCTGCACGTTTAATAGTGCTTAATCTATGGGCTATGACAATGGTAGTTCTGTTTTTAGTTAGTGTTTCTAATGATTTTTGAATTAAAGATTCACTTTCTGTGTCTAGATTTGAAGTGGCCTCATCCAAAATAATAATTTTAGGATCTGCAAGTATGGCCCTTGCAATTGCGATACGTTGTCTTTGCCCTCCAGATAGTTTTACACCACGCTCTCCTATTAAGGTGTCAAGCCCATCCTCAAAACGATCTGTAAATTCATTAACATATCCTGCCTTTACTGCTGTAAGTAATTGTTGTTGTGTTGCCTTTGGTCTAGAGAATAGAATGTTTTCTTTGATGGTTCCTTCAAACAAAAATTCATCCTGCAATACAACTCCAAGATGCTTACGATAGCTACTTAGTTTTACATTTGCCAGATCTACGCCATCCATGGTAACACTTCCAGATTGAGGCGTTAAAAAGGTAGCGCACAATCCAGCAATAGTAGATTTTCCTGAGCCAGAGCTTCCTACTAGGGCAATTACATCTCCTCCTTTAACACTTAGATTTATATTATGTAGTACATTTTTACCATCATCATAGGCAAAACTAACATCTTTAAATTCAAGTTTTCCTTGTATATCATCTAAGACAATGCTGCGGTTTTCTAGCTCATCTTCTCCTGTGAGATTCATCAGTTCCTCTGTTCGGTCAAGGCCGGCTAGGGCTTCTGTGAGTTGGCTACCAATATTGCTCATCTGTACAATAGGAGCAATCATAAAACCAAGTAAAAGCGTGAACAATAAAAAATCTCCTACAGTCATGGTCTCTTGTATCATGTAATACCCGCCAATACCCATAATACCTACAGAGGCCAAACCTAATAGGAAAGTGGATGAACTTGTCATAATTGCGGTTGCTGTCAGGCTCTTTTTTACGTTCTGAAACAGTTGGTCTACTCCCTTTTCAAACACCTTGTTTTCTTGTGCTTCTGCGTTAAATCCTTTAATAACTCTTACCCCAGCTAATGTTTCTGTGAGCCTGCCTTTTACTTGGGCGTTTATCTTTCCGCGAACTCTAAATATGGGTCTAATGTATTTAAATGCTTTTAGTGCCACAAAACCAAAAATTGCCACGGGTAGAAAAACAAATAAGGTCATCCATGGGTTTATTCTAATGAGTAGCACTACAGATATAATTGCGGTAATAGTACCTCCAACTAGTTGTACCAGTCCTGTGCCAATAAGATTACGCACTCCTTCAACATCGCTCATTATTCTAGAAACAAGCCCTCCAGATTTATTGTTGTCAAAAAAACTAATAGGTAAAGAAAGTATCTTTTTTTGTACCTGTGCGCGCAGTTCGCTGATTAAATACTGCGCCTGTACACTTAAAATCCGGGTTAATAAAAAGGAGGTTACTGCCTGTACTAAAAGTGCTACACCTACCACCCAAAGCATGTTGTATAATTCTTGAAGGTCTTTATTTGGTATGATATTATCTAAAAGCTCCTTAGATTTTAAGGGTAGTACAAATCCTGCAAGACGCCCAATTACAATTAATAAAAGTCCAACAAAAACAAGGTTTCTACGTGGCCAAATAATGGTCTTAAAGGCAGAAGCCATTGTTACATTATTTTTTTTGTTTGGTTCTTTGGCGGTATTCTCAGTGTATTTTTTCATTGGGTATAAGGATGCTTTGTTGTTTGTGTTTACAGATCTAAAGAGCGTAGCCCCTTGCAAACTATGAGATTCAAAAAATGTATAAAGTAACCCTTAGCTATAAGCGGGTAGTAGGTGGGATTTAATACCCTACGTAGTCAATGATCTCAAGACCATACCCTATCATCCCTACACGTTTTTCTTGTTTGGTATTAGACATTAGGCGTATTTTATGGATACCTAAATCGTGCAGGATTTGAGCGCCAATTCCAAAATCTCTTGCGTCCATCTTAATGTTTGGAGCCTTGGTGATTTCATCTGCCTTTTGTATTTTTTTTAGTGTTTTAAGTCTATTGATTAGATTAAAAGATTGGCTTTGCTGGTTGATAAATACCATTGCACCTTTCCCTTGATTTTCTATAACTTTAAACATATCGTCAAGTTTCTTGTCTACACTGCTGGTTAATGTGCCTAGAATATCATTGTTAACTAGGGTAGAGTTCATACGCACTAAAACAGGTTCATTGTTTTTCCAGTTACCTCTAGTTAGGGCAATATGTATTTGATCATTAGTGGTTTGTTTGTATGCTCTTAAACGGTAGGGTCCAAAATTTGTGTTGATGGTAAAATCTTCTTCTTTCTCTATCAAAGAGTCATGCTCCATTCTGTAGGCAACTAGATCTTCAATGGATACTAGTTTTAAGTCAAACTTTTTTGCAACCTGGGCAAGTTCTCCAAGGCGTGCCATGGTTCCATCCTCATTCATTATCTCTACAATTGCTCCAGCTGGTTTTAGTCCTGCTAGTCTCGCAAAGTCTATGGCAGCTTCTGTGTGGCCAGTTCTGCGCAGTACACCTCCGTCTTTTGCTTTGAGCGGGAATATATGCCCTGGCCTACTCAAATCAAAGGGTTTTGTAGAGGGGTCTACCAATGCTTTTACTGTTTTTGCTCTGTCTTTGGCAGAGATACCTGTAGTAACACCGTGTCCTTTAAGGTCTATAGAAATAGTGAAGGCTGTTTCCATAGGGTCTGTGTTATTGCCAACCATCATTTCAAGTTGTAATTCTTTACAACGGCTTTCTGTGATGGGCGTACAAATAAGACCACGACCGTGGGTTGCCATAAAATTTATGATCTCCGGGGTAATGTTTTCTGCGGCGGCTACAAAATCACCTTCGTTTTCACGATCCTGATCATCAACTACAATAATCACCTTTCCTTGTTTGATGTCTGCAATAGCCTCCTCAATGGTGTTTAACTGTATGTTGGCTGCTTGTTTTGTAGTACTCATTGTCCTTAAATTTTGGATGCAAAGATAAACAATGCTTGTGATACCTTATACCGAAATTTTAATTCCCTGTCATATTTTAAGTATACTTTATCATAAGTAAAGATACAAATGGTTTACTTTATAATGTATATCGCAACGATAGTAACTAACAATATCTTTATTAGGTTTCTTAATAACTTTTTCTCGCACTTTTTATGAAAATGTTTACTTTTGAAATCCAAGAAAAATTTCAGAAAAAAAAGCCATGAGCGATACTATAGAAAGAATTAAATGTTTGATAATTGGTAGTGGTCCTGCGGGATATACTGCTGCAATTTATGCTGCACGTGCAGATTTAAATCCTGTTATGTATACAGGTATGGAGCCTGGAGGACAACTAACTACCACTACAGAGGTTGATAACTTTCCTGGGTATCCTGAGGGTATTGATGGCCCAACTATGATGGTGCAATTACAACAACAAGCAGAACGTTTCGGAACCCAGGTACGAATAGGTATGATTACCGCCGTTGAGTTTAGCACCCAAGTTGGTGGGATTCATAAAGCAACTGTAGATGGTAAAACACAAATAGAGGCAGAATCTGTTGTGATTTCAACAGGAGCAACTGCAAAATATTTAGGCATACCTAGTGAGCAAAAATTACGTGGAGGTGGTGTGTCTGCCTGCGCTGTTTGTGATGGATTCTTTTACAAGGGCCAAGATGTTGCAATTGTTGGCGCTGGAGATACGGCCGCAGAAGAAGCAACCTATCTTGCTAATATATGTAATAAGGTAACTATGTTGGTGCGTAAAGATTACATGAAAGCTAGTAAAGCGATGCAGCATAGAGTAACCGCTACACCAAATATTGATTTGCGCTACAACACAGAAGTAGATGAGGTATTGGGAGACATGGTTGTTGAAGGATTGCGAATGAAAAACAATAAGGATGGCACCACTCAAGATATTGCCATTACAGGACTCTTTATTGCTATTGGGCACAAGCCAAATACAGATATATTTAAAGGCCAATTAGACATGGATGACACTGGTTATTTAATTACTAAGGGAAAGTCTACCAAAACCAATCTTCCTGGAGTATTTGCCAGTGGAGACGTACAGGATAAAGAATACCGTCAAGCAGTAACTGCTGCCGGTACAGGTTGTATGGCTGCCTTAGACGCAGAACGCTACCTAGCAACCCTAGAGACAGCTGTAGAGGCATAAGTTTTAAATTGAGCTTTCATAACAATAAATTAACTGTTGTTATTCTCTGCTTTAGAGCCATTATTTCCTTTGCTTATTGAACTTCTTGGATTATCTTCGTTAAAAATCATACTACATGAAGGCAACACCAAGAGCTATTAACAGTTATATCTTTTTTAAATTACCTTCTTGCTATTTTACTGGAGTACGCGTAAAAACTATTGACCAGACTTGTTGTGTTACATCTGTAAGGCATAGATGGATCAACCAAAACCCTTTTAAATCTATGTTTTGGGCAGTACAGGGCATGGCTGCAGAACTTGCAACTGGAGCATTAGTAATGGCAAGTATTGCTCAAAGCGATGCTAAAATATCTATGCTAGTTGCAACCAATAATGCAAGGTTTGATAAAAAAGCTACCGGCAGAATTACTTTTTCTTGTGAAGATGGACTGTTAATCAAAGATACTATTGCTAAAGCTATACAAACAAAACAAGGGCAAAGTTGTTGGACCAAAGCCGTCGGAAAAGATAGCCTTGGCGCTGTAGTTTCTGAATTTAACTTTCAATGGACCCTTAAGGTACGGCCATAGAGCTCTAATGCTAGCTTGAGTTTTAATCTGTTTTGTCTTTCATTAGTTGTCCAAACATGCCTTTTTTTGATTTATTTTTTATATATTTAGTACAAATAATTTTAAACCACTCTTTATAGCATAGAAAACTACTTAACCATTTTATAATTATTCCATATGTCTAGAGCAATGTTTGAATACACCAAAGCAGTTTTGTCTAAAGTAAGCTTTGATGTACGGCTTTTTAGCAAGGAGCTTAAAAAAGCAATTACAAGATTACTGCCCCATGAAATTGATGAGTTAGCGATTTGGGTAGATTCTTTAATAAAGCAACAACCCCAACTCATTCCATGTTTAAAACTATTAAACCAATAAAAAAAGCACTCTTAGGAGTGTTTTTTTATGCTTGGAGTATTTACTTATTTTAAAGGGCTGATAATCTTTACATCATTAAATCGTATAGCGCCTCTAATTACACCAGCAATTACATCATATAGGGCATCTATTATTTGCAATTTTAACTCACTTTTACTATAAATAAGACTCACTTCTCTAGCAGGAGGAGGATCCGTGAAATAACGCAACTTTTTAATTTGTTTTTCAGAAAGATCAAGGGTGTGTAAATAGGGTAGAAGTGTCATTCCTAATCCTTCATTAGACAATTTAATTAGGGTTTCAAAACTTCCGCTTTGTAACTGAAAATTATTTTCTAGTTCCCCTTGTTTAGATTTACATAGATGTATCACACTGTCCTTGAAGCAGTGACCATCTTCTAACAATAATAAATCATCTAGCTCTAGATCGTTACTACTAATTTTCTTTTTTTCAGAAAGGGCATGACCCTCTGGCACAAAAGCCACAAAAGGTTCATAATACAAAACACGTTCTTTTATATTATGTTCAAGTAATGGGGTTGCTGCAATTGCCGCATCAAGATGACCATCACGAAGTTTAGTAATGATATCGTCTGTGGTGAGTTCCTCTATTTTGAGCTGTACCTTAGGATATTTTTTTGTGAAGTTTCTAAGAAACATGGGAAGAAGTGTTGGCATCACTGTAGGGATGATTCCTATATTAAATTCACCACCAATAAAACCTTTTTCTTGATCTACCACATCTTGCATGCGCTCACTTTCATTTACAATATTTCTAGCTTGACTCACTATTTTTTTTCCAACAGGAGTAAGCTCTATTGGCTTTTTACTACGGTCAAAAATTAAAATATCAAGCTCTTCTTCAAGCTTTTGAATTTGCATGCTTAGGGTTGGTTGAGTAACAAAAGTTTTTTGTGCTGCTTTGGTGAAATTTTTGTTTTCAGCAACTGCCAAAACATATTTTAATTGCGTAATTGTCATTGGTTTTGTGTTTGAAACAAAGATAAGAAAAACTGATAGTTTTTAAATATATTTTAGTTTTTGGCTATTGTTTATCTTAATATACTCTTATGCTGCTATTTAAAAAGAAAAACCAGAGATACTCCCAATAAAGTAGCGGTTTTTTAGTTTATTTGTAGAAGCGACATTGCTACTTTAAAAAATAACAGTATGAATTTTTTATATTTTGATCCAGGGCTAGGAGCTATGATAGTTCAAGCCGTTGTTGCTGCAGCCGCAGGTGTTTTATTATTCTCTAAAGGGGTTATGTATAAAATTAAGGGGTTTCTTGGTATACTTAAAGAAGATGATGATACCTATGACTCTATAGACATTGATGAGAAAGAAGATAAAGATGAAACAAAATAACACACGCCCCCACCAAGCTTCTTTTAGAGATCCTTCTGGATACATGTTTTATGACGGGGATGTCTTAAGGCGCGCCATTAACCCTATATATTTCAAACAATACAATGCCCTTAAAGACAGTGGTTTTATTAAGACATTAATTAAAAATAAGCTGTTAATACCTCACACTCAAACCACGGTTTCTGACAAGCAAATAGTTATTACTCCAGAGCCTATTGCGTTTATTACCAATCCTTATGAGTGGAGTTTTGAGCAGTACAAACATGCTGCCCTACATACGTTGAAGGTTCATAAATATGCGCTTTCTAAAGGGTTTATTTTAAAAGATGCATCTGCCTATAATGTTACTTTCCACAAAGGGAGTCCTGTTTTTATAGACACGCTGTCCTTTGATTTTTATGAGAAAGACACTCCTTGGAGAGCCTACAAGCAGTTTATCACTCATTTTTTCGGTCCTTTGGTATTAGCCTCTTATCATGGCACAGAGATTTTTAAAATGTTGCAAACACATATAGATGGTATTCCTGTAAAATTGATAGCATCTTTGTTGCCAGGTAAAAGTAAGTTAAGCTCAACCATATACACTAACATACATTTGCTTGCTAAAATGGAACGCACCCACAGTGAAGATTACAAAGCAGAAACTAAAATTGCAAAACTCTCTCTAAAGGCCCAAAATAACATCATAGATAACCTTTTTGATTTTATCAAAAAGCTATCTATCAAAGAAGAAACAGAGTGGGGCAATTATTATGATAAAACAAATTATAATGATGCCGCATTTCAAGGTAAAAAAACTTTAATCGAGGATTGGGTTACTGCATTAAATCCTCAAAGACTTATTGATATTGGAGGCAATGACGGAACTTTTGCTCGTACTGTGGTAACCAAAGTACCTCACGTAATTGTTACAGATATTGACAGCAATGCAGTAGGCTACAATTACAAGCAGATACAACAAAACAAAGAAACAAATATGTTGGCTTTTGTGTGTGATGTGTTGCAGCCTGCACCTGGTATTGGTTTGAATAACTTAGAACGCAATTCTCTTACAGAAAGGCTACAAATCTACAGCCCTGATGTTACCATGGCGCTGGCTCTTATACATCACATAACCCTAAGTGGGAATGTTCCTTTTGATAGATCGGCTCAATTTTTTGCTGCTTTTTCAAAACATCTAATACTAGAGTTTCCAACCCGAGAAGATTCTTGGGTAAGCTCACTTCTAGTTAGAAAGCGAGAATTTATGAATCACTTTGATTTTTATAATCAAGAGGCTTTTGAAACTGGCTACAAGCAATACTTTGATATCCAGAAAAAAGAAACCGTCACTGGAACCAAAAGAGTTTTATATTTATTAAAAAATAAAGTATAGATGTCTGCAAAGAACACTAGGTCTTTTGTTGCTTCTTTTTTAAAGTCTAGCAATGACTCTGTTATACTTGCTGCTATTGCTGCAGGGCTTTATCCAATTCTATTTTATTACAGTAACAATTTTCAGTTAGTTAATACCTGGCAGCATTTTTTGTTTTTTGTGGCTAGCTTTATAGGGCTTCCTGCAACGCTTTTTCTTATAGTTAAAAAACTGTTTTCAAAAGTGAAGTTTTTACAAAAGTGGCAGCAGTATGTGGTACCTTTTTTAGGAGTATTTACTTTTTTGTTTTTAATGAAAATATGTTTGTATGCAGGCATACAAAAAAAGATGATACTTGGTATTGTTTTAATAGCCGCCATACTGGCCTTTTTTTTATGGAAACAATATAAAAAAATTATTGTATTGCAACTGCTTTTAGCAATCATGGGGCTAATTACACTCATTCCCGTTTTGAGCAAACAACTATTGTATGACAATTCTTGGACACTGCAACCAGATGCCATACAAGAGGCTAGTTTTGTTACAAAGCCCAATGTGTATTTTATTCAGCCAGATGGCTATGTTAATTTTTCAGAAATAAACAAAGGCTACTATAACATAGATAACAATAGCTTTAAGAATTATTTAGACACAAATAACTTTAAAACCTATCCAAATTTTAGGAGTAATTACGCCTCCACTCTAACATCAAACAGTGCCACTTTTATGATGAAACATCATTATTATGGCAAGGGGAGTGATATTACAGAGAACACCAATGCCAGAGACATGATTATCTCAGATAACACGGTGCTAAACATATTTAAAAACAATGGGTATAAGAGTTATTTTTTGGCAGAGATGCCATACTTATTGCTTAACAAGCCTGTCCTAGGGTATGATGTTAGTAATTTTACCTCTAGTGATGTTGGTTATATAGGTACCGGTTTAGGAACTTATTATGATATTCTTACCCCACTTAACACTTACACAAAAGAAGTTATAACCCAACCTAAGTTTTTCTTTATTGAAATTTTTAATCCAGGTCATGTGCACGGCAGAGAGGCCCAATCATTGGGTGTGGATGGAGAACGCGCACTCTGGCAACAAACACTTTTTAATGCAAACAAAACCCTTGTCCAAACCATAGATATTATAAAACAAAACGACCCCAATGCCCTTATAGTTATTATGGCAGATCATGGCGGTTTTGTTGGTATGGAGTATACCCTGCAAACCTATACTAAAACCCAAGATAGAGATTTAATATACTCTATCTTTAGTAGCAACCTTTCTATACATTGGCCACAGGGTGATATACCCTCATATGATATAAATTTTAAAAGTGCTGTAAACGTTTTCAGGATTTTGGTATCTTACTTAACGCAAGACACATCATATCTTGAACACCTTCAAGATGATAGTAGCTATGTTATTTTAAATAAAGATGCCCCTAGTGGCGTTTATAAGTACATTGATACCGATGGAACCATCGTTTTTGAACCCGTTGCACAATAATAGTACCTTTGATAGGTAGCTTACAAAAAACATTATTTTTATGTCTAATTATCGCGTAGAAAAATACACAAAAGAAAACCGCCTAGCGTGGGATACTTTTATTTCTGGGGCCAAAAACGCTACGTTTTTGTTTGCCCGCGATTTTATGGAGTATCACAGCGATAGATTTACAGATTATTCTTTGCTAGTATATAAAGATGATATGCTCTATGCTGTACTGCCTGCAAACATTGTTGGTGACAAACTATACTCTCATAAGGGGCTTACCTATGGAAGCTTAGTGTTGAGTAAAAGCGCAAAACTACTTTATACCTTTGAGGCTTTTAAAGCGCTGCTTGCATTTTTAAATGCCAAGGCTATTTCTACTTTAGAGCTGAGAAACATACCAACATTTTACAACACAATGCCCTCTGATGAGTTGTCTTACTTTTTATTCAAGGCAAATGCCAAACTCATTAAAAGAGATGCATTAATGGTTATAGATACGACCAATAAAATAAAATTTCAGAAAAACAGACGTGAAGGCATTAACAAAGCAAAGCGAAATGGCCTCACTATTGCTGTAGACGATAACTTTGAAGGATTTTGGAAGCAGATACTAATTCCAAATCTTCAAAAAAAGACACGGTGTGGCTCCGGTTCATAGCCTTGAGGAAATACAACTACTTGCCACAAAGTTTCCAGATCATATCAAGCAAGTAAATGTGTATAAAGACAATGTTATTGTTGCAGGAACAACCCTGTTTTTAACAAAAACTACGATACATCCGCAGTATGTTTCTGGCAATAGTGATAAGAATGCCTTTGGATCTTTGGATTTAGCCTATGATTATATTATAAACCATTTTGATAGTTCTAAACGCTATTTTGATTTTAATATCTCTAGCGAAGAAAATGGTACGGCTTTAAACAGCGGGCTTATTTTCTGGAAAGAGAGTTGCGGGGCTCGTACCTATGTGGCAGACAACTATCTTATAGACACAGCATGCTATAAAACCTTAGATTTGCAGATACTATGATACCATTTATAGACATACAGGCAATTAACTCCCGGTTTGAAAAATCATTTAAAAATCAGTTCCAAGATTTTTTAGACAGTGGTTACTTCGTTTTAGGGAATCAAGTTAGCGCCTTTGAGAGTAGGTTTGCAGACTACTGTGAAACACAGTATTGCATTGGAGTTGGCAATGGTTTGGATGCATTACGTCTTATTCTAGAAGGGTATAAGATATTGGGTAAGTTAAAGCTAGGGGATGAGGTAATTGTTGCTTCTAACACATACATAGCTACAATAATAGCTATAAAACAAGCGGGTTTACAACCCCTACTAGTTGAGGTAGAAAACCAAACTTTTAATTTTGATATTTCTGCATTAAAACAAGCTATCTCACCATCTACAAAGGCCATTATGCCAGTGCACCTGTATGGCCAAATTGCTCCTATGGAGCAAATAAATAGCCTGGCTGTTAATAATAACCTATTGATTATTGAAGATGCGGCGCAAGCCCACGGTGCAATCCATACCAATGGCAAACGTGCAGGAAATCTTGGTCATGCAGCAGGATTTAGTTTTTATCCAACCAAAAACTTAGGAGCTCTTGGTGATGCAGGGGCAGTTACTACCAACGACGCTAGCTTGGCAGGGGCCATAAAAAAATTACGTAACTACGGGTCTTCATCAAAATATGTTAATGAGTTACTAGGAGTAAACTCAAGACTTGATGAATTGCAGGCCAGTTTTTTATCTGTTAAATTACCTGTTTTAGATGCAGATAACTCCACAAGGAGAGACATTGCTACTGCATATATAAAAGGAATTACAAATACAAAAATTGTGCTTCCTGCTTATGATGGTTCAAAAAACCATGTGTTTCATTTGTTTGTTGTGCAGGTAGAAAACAGAAATCAATTCCAAGACTATCTTAAAAATAAGGGGATAGGTACTTTAATTCATTACCCAATACCGCCGCACCATCAAGAGGCATTAAAAGAATTTGCAGTTTTACAATTACCTATTTCAGAAAAAATACACCAACAAGTAATTAGTTTACCCATGAGCCCGGTAATGACTAAAGCTCAAATTCAAAAAGTGATCAACGTTGTAAATGCATATTAATTGAAGATTCCAGATTTTATTAAAAGTAATTTACTTTTAAAGATGACCTCTTTAAACGCTGTAGTAGTATCTATCAGATTAGTAGTGTCTGCCGTTGTGCAGCGTTTGCTTTTTGATTTAGTGGGCGCAGAAGGACTTTTTAAAATAGGGCAATTAAGAAGTCTTACCCAGCTGCTTACCTCTCTTACCTCTTTTGGGGTGTTTAATGGTGTGGTAAAATACTTGTCTGAATATAAGGATGATAAGCCCAAACTTCAACAACTTTTTTCTACCGCTTTTGTATTTATGGTTGTGGGTACACTGCTCTCTGGCGTAGTGCTTTTTATCTTTGCAATTCCTATAAGTAACTATTTGTTTACAGATAGTGTAGATTATAGTTTTGTGATACGCTTTGTTGCTTTGGCAGCACCTAGTATAGCTGTGCAACGTGTTTTTAGCGGTGTAGTAAATGGCCTGTCTGAGTATAAAAAATTCGCTAAAATAGAGCTTATTAGCTACCTCATTAGTATAGCTGTTTTGGTAGTGTGCCTATATCAATACAACCTTTCTGGAGTTTTAATTGCTATTGCATTGGCACCTGCTATACAGGTGATTGTAGTGGTGGCTATTTTTTATAAGCTGCTTAACCAATATGTGCAGTTTTCTAAGTTGAAATTTCAAACTCCATTTTTAAAAAATTTATTGGCTTTCTCTCTCATGTCTTTTGTAGCAACAATCTTACTCCATTTTGTTGAAATAGACATTAGATCCATGCTTGCCGAAAAAATGTCTGAGAGAGATGCTGGTGTCTGGACAAACATCACCTTTATTTCAAGAAATTATATGGTCTTCTCTGGCTCTTTATTCTCTTTATATGTCTTACCAAAGTTTGCAGGAATCTACTCTGGTAAAGCCTTTAAAAAAGAAGTGTATAGTATATACAAAACACTACTGCCCATTTTTGGACTTGGTATGTTAGTTGTATTTTTTGGTAAATCTATTATTGTACATCTGTTGTATCCTGGATTAGATGAAATGTTACCACTATTTAAATGGCAATTACTGGGAGACTTTGTTAGACTAGCTTCTCTGGTTTTGGCACATCAGTTTTTAGCTAAAAAAATGGTGCGTAACTTTATTTTCTCTGAGCTATTGTCTCTAGGATTGTTTTATGGTTTTGCAAACTATTTAGTTGCTCAGTTCGGGGTAGAAGGTATTGTAATGGGTCACTTTTTAAGGTATGTCATCTATTTTATGGTGGTGGTTTTCTTGGTGTGGCGTTATTTTAACAATCAAAAGTCACCACAGAGTGATACTACTTCTATAGCCTAGGCTAGTTCCAAGTGTCTAGATACTGCTGAGCTACTTTCTTGTAGTGGTGATGCTGCACTACAAACTCATGTGCAGCCAATCCAATTTCTTTAATTTTTTCTGGGTGTTTGATCAAATCTTCTAGGGCAATAACCAAACTCTCTACATTAGGCAAGGCATTAATAGCAACAGGAGTATCTAGCTTGTAATGTTCCATAAACGCTGGTTCTGCACCAGTGAAAACCACTTTTGCTTTGGCCATAGCCTCCAAAGCATTATAGCCTTGATCATAAGCAAATACTTGGTCTAGAATGATGTGGGCGTCGTTATATTTTTTAATGTATTGATCATAAGGCAAATTCTCAACAACTTCTATGTGTACCAGCTCAGGAAATTTTTGTTGAATAGCAACTAAAGCCTCTTCGAAGTAAGAGATTCCTTTGCTATGGTAATTTGTTCTGTTAATCCCCATAAATATTACAATAGGGCCCTTTGTGTCCAGTTCAAAAACACTAAGCTTTGACGTGTTTATTGGGTTTGGTATTAACCCTAGGTACTTACTATTACCCGCTAGTGGCATATGATAATCATAATCACTAGCTATGACCCCGTCTATGTTTTTAAAAAGGTACTGGTGTAGTTCTTTAAAAGGTGTGGTAGTGTATTTTAAAACACTCTTGAATTCTATTTTTGACACCTTACCATCTTTGTAATTACTTAGTATAGAGTAAGGGTTTACATTGCTTAATTGATGTTGTACACTCAAGTAATCTGTCCCACAACTCAGTAAAAATAATTTTTTGTTGTTTTGTTTCAAGAACGAAATCATTTTAATTTCATCCTTAACAGCAGCACCAAACGGGCTTTCATTAATGAGTTGTACCACATCAAATCCTTTAAGTGATGATGCGTTTTTGAAAAACTGCCTGGTCATAGACCAAGAGGTAATGTCAAATTTAAATAGTATGTAGATTACTATTTTTATTTTTCGGGCCAATCCTGTATCAAAACTCCTTTGTATAATAATATCACTAGGATACTTTTTAAAGTAATCTCCCGTTGATATAAGTATAACTTGATGGCCCAAAGCGACCAGTCCTTCTTGCAAAGAATTGTGCAATCTGCTGTATTCACCAACCAGAAGGATCTTCATATTTGTGGTATCTTTGGGTTTAGTTATGCATCAAAAATAACATTAATTGATGACGCAAACAGCGCATAAAAAGAAATTTAAAATTTGTCTGATTTCTATTTCATTAGCAAAAGGTGGAGCAGAGCGTTCTGTAGCTATGCTTTCTCAAATGCTTTCTAGTTTAGGGCACCAGGTTCATATCGTTGTTTTAAACAACGAAATTGATTTTAAATACAGCGGCACACTCTTTAATTTAGGCGCTTTAAAACCTAAAGATGACCACTTTCTTGCTAGACTTACTAGGTTTAAAAAATTACGCAGGTATTTAAAAACCCATTCTTTTGATGTTGTGATTGATCACAGACCTAAAAACGAATATTTTAGAGAGTTATTTTATGCCAAGTATATCTATAGAAACCTTAGTGCTATTTACGTAGTGCATAGCTCTAAAAAACAAGAATATTTCACCAAGATGGTCACAAAAATGGCCGCCATATATAATACTCAATTAGCTACTGTAACAGTGTCTAGTCATATTGAGCAGCATGTTGCTAAGACAAGTGGAGTTCTTAACTGCAGCACTATCCATAATGCGTATAATCCAGCCTGGAAACAAGAATCTTTATTAGATGATTTTCCGGCTACAAACTACATACTTAGTTATGGAAGATTGCATGATGGGATTAAAGACCTTTCTTTTTTATTACACTCTTTTAACGCTTCTAGGGTTTGGAAAGATGAAGTTTCTTTAGTTATTATGGGTGATGGCCCAGACAAAAAAATGTTACAAGATCTTGCAGCAAGTATGCCATGTAACAAGCACATTGTTTTTTTACCCTTTACAAAAGCCCCTTTTGGTATTATAAAAAATGCTAGATGTGTTACCCTAACTAGTTTTTATGAGGGGTTTCCTATGGTTTTGGTAGAATCCTTATGTGTTGGAGTGCCTGTTGTTTCTTTGGATATTGTTTCTGGTCCTTCAGAAATAATACAGCACAACTTCAATGGCCTTTTAGTGAAAGAAAGAGATCTTGATAAATTTGCAGATGCCCTTGGTGTCATTTGTAGAGACGAAGTGTTATATTTGAAATTAAAAGCCCAAACCCAAGGCTCTGTACAACAATTTTCTATGCAGGAAATTTCAGAAAAATGGGATAACTTACTACAACATGTCATACGTTAATTTAACCAATATATCATTACAAGAAATACCTAAAATATGTGATCCAGAAGGTCGCGGAAATTTATCAGTCATAGAAAAGGATGTATTACCCTTTGATATTAAACGCGTGTATTATTTATATGATGTGCCCAGTGATAGTTGTAGAGGAGGGCATGCTCATAAAGAGTTACAGCAATTCTTAATAGCCCTTAGTGGTAGTTTTGACGTGGTGCTTGATAATGGAAAACATCGTAGAACCATCACCTTAAATAGGCCTAATAAAGGCCTTTTAATACCTTGCGGGGTTTGGCGAGAGTTAGAAAATTTTTCTGCAGGATCGGTTTGTTTATCCCTGGTAAGTGAGGTGTATCAAGAAGAAGATTATATCCGTGATTATGATGTTTTTAGATCAGTTGTAGGTGCTTAACTGAAATCCAGCTTTTTCTAAAACTACTTTTACCTGTAACAAAACCTCTAAAATAACACTAGGTGCGCTTATTAAAAAACGTTGCTTTTTGTTAATATTTTTAAAATCTATCCCTTTTTTATACTTTAAATAATCCTTTTTGTTTCCTGCTATTTTTGCATGCAGGGCTAGTGAATACCTGTTTAAGTCTAAGAACTTTTTAAGTCCTTTGTGGCTTGAAATATGTTTTTCATAACAATCTAAATCTAGCGCTTTTTTTACTTGTTTTGGAGAATTTGACAAACTCGTTGCTTCAAAGCGATATGTTGCTAATGGAGTGTTTAAAAAAACCACTGTGTAGGCTAGACCTAGTCTAATCCATAAATCTGTATCCTCTCCACTGCGCAGGGTTGGGTTGTAATATCCAATTGTTTCAAAAACATCTTTATGTAGCACAGTGCTGCTACTGGTGAGTATGGTATTTATATAGCTAGAGGTAAAGTAAGATACTACATAGCTTTTATCTGGAGATAGGTTTGCTATGGAGTAGGTTGGTTTATACATTTTTCCTCTAGACTCTATAGTACAAACCGCTGCAAATACATGTTGTTTTGGATACCCATCTATTAGAGCATCTATTTTTTCAAGATAGTCTTCTTTCCATATGTCATCTGCATCTAATAAAGCAATGTAGTCTGCATTTGCTTTATTTATCCCGGTATTTCTAGCTATAGAAACCCCTTGGTTTTCTTGTTTGATGTAGTGTATTCTTGGATCTGTAAAGCTCTTTATTATAGACTCACTAGCGTCTGTAGCTCCGTCATTAATTACTATGAGCTCAAAATCTACAAAACGTTGTTTAATAACACTTTCTAGGGTTTTAGAGAGGTATTTTTCTTTATTGTACACTGGTATGATTACAGAAAATCTAGGCATTTTTCTTTAATTTACAGTAAAAACATAGTTTATATAGATCGAACAAAAAGATAGACGGGTGTTTTGAATTTAAATTTGCAATGATTTGTTTTTCAAACCTATTACAAACAAAAATAAAAATAGCTGTTAGCCCAATGCTATTTAATTGATTGTATCTTCTTTGTAAGGGGCGAGCAGTAGTATCTATTTTTTTGTTTTTTTCGAGGGTAAATGTGGTTTGTATTGCTCCTAATGATTTTTCAATAAATACAGCGGTGCTCTCAAGACCTAAATGAATGGTTGGATTTTCAATATGTAATATATTTGCCTTTAATTCTTTTAATTTATAAGAGAAAAATATATCAAGACCATACATGTTAGCCTCTAATATATTCGCTTTTTCAAACATGTTTTTTTGAATTAATACATTTTGAGAAATTATATTATAAGGGTGTTTATTTCTTTCTTTTGCACTTTTTGTTTCTTTTTTTCTACCATAGGCCCATCTAAGCATTTGGTTGTGATTGGGCTTTTGATTCTCGTAAACAATTCCGCCACTTATAACATCTTGTTTTTTGTCTAGTTGTTTTACATACCTAGCTATTAATTTATCATCCAGAGGGGTTACATCTGCATCTAGAAATAGCAACCAGTTGTATTTTGCTTTATTTGCTAAAATATTTCTTGTTGCTGTTCTGCCAACATTTTTTTCATTCTCAAGAAAACTACAGTGGTCTAGAGCGTTTATTTTTTTATTTTCAGTACTACATTGTGAATTAGAAGATGCATCATCAAGCACTAAAATTTCAAAATTAACATCACTTTTTACACCCTGGTATTGCAAGTTTTTCACAAGCTTTAGGGTATTGTAATTATATGTTGGTATTAAAATTGAAAGCATAGGGCTAAGGTACAAAACTGTTTAAATGTAACGTATTGATACTTCGTAAGATTTTATATTCCATATTTTTTAAGTGTCGTTTTAAGCTGTTATTTCATTTAAAAGGAGTTTATAATTAGGTAAGTTATTGTTTTTTAGGTGTATGGGGCCAGTAAAGGAGCGGGCTTTGAGTATTAAATTAATTGTTATATGTTTGCATCCCCTAAATTTTGTGAGGTTTTTTTCTCACTACAACTTTTTAACCATGAAAAAAAGCATCTTAATACCTACTGTACTGCTTTCTATTGCAGTGTTCTTTCTGCTAAGTTTTTCGGCAAAAGAGGAAGCTATAGACCTTTCTCACTATAAGATTTCAGAAAAAGCATACCTATATCAGGTGCCTACCAAAAAAGAATCGCAACAGGCTTCCTTACTCCCTGATATGCCATTTTTCAATATATTTTTAGGAAAAACATTTGTGGGTTTCAAAGAAGCGCTTGGTTTTAATGAATCTACAGGTAACTATGCAAGTATAAATAGGTACGGGTATCTTGGTAAATATCAATTTGCGGCAACAACTCTTTCTCTAATTGGCGTAAACAATACAAATACCTTTATTACAAGTGCTGCTTTGCAAGAAAAAGCATTTGTAGCCTATACCTCTAGAAATAAGTGGATTTTACGCAGAGATATTAAACGTTTTGTGGGTACAAAAATTAATAATGTACTTGTTACAGAGTCTGGTATTTTAGCAGCTGCACATTTAGCTGGGGCTGGAAATGTAAAAAAATACCTAAGAAGTGACGGAGATTTTTTCTTTAAAGACGCCTTTGGAACTACCATACAAACCTATCTAAAGAAGTTCTCAGGTTATGACACCTCTAGTGTAACCCCAAATATCAAAGCAAAAGCTGTATAGTCTATACTTACACTACCCCTGAATTATAAACATTGTAGGTCTTTTGTGAAGATCTTCCTTTATTCTTTTCCAGTTTTGTGCAGATTCGGTTCTTATAAACTCTGTAGACAAGGTAATATCACAAGCAACACATATATCTGTGTTTTTTTGTAGAGCCGTTATAAGACTCTCTAGCATTTGATTATTCCTATAAGGTGTTTCTATAAACAATTGACTTTGGTTGTCTTGGATAGACCTTTTTTCTAATTGTTTGATCTTTGCCTTGCGTTCTGCCTTATCTATAGGCAGGTAGCCGTTAAAGGCAAAATTCTGCCCATTAAAACCACTAGCCATCATTGCTAGCAGTATAGAAGAAGGTCCAACCAGTGGCACTACTTTAATTCCGTTTTTGTGTGCCTGTGCCACCACAGCAGCTCCAGGATCAGCAATGCCGGGACATCCAGCATCAGAGATTACACCAACGTCCAGTCCCTTAAGACATGGCTCCAGCATTTGAGGTATGTCCTGAGGCTCTGTAAACTTGTTTATTTCTTCTAGGTGTAGACTACTTTGTGATTTTTTACTAGCTACTGCTTTAATGAATCTACGAGCACTTTTTTCATGCTCAACGATATAATGATCTATATTTTCTACTGCTTTTTTCACCAAAAGGGGAAGTACCTCAAGTGGAGAAGTTTCTCCCAGTGTACAGGGTATAAGGTATAGATTTCCTTTTAGGGTTTTCATTACTTATTTAATCATTAATTTTTTTACAAATTTAGCTCCCTGTTTGGTCGTTATAGTTATAAAATACATCCCTTTGGCAAAACTTGAAGTGTTTAGCTTTTTTTGGTTTGATTGTAGCGTTTCAGCATACAAAATACTTCCTTTTATATCCGAAATTTTAAGATGTTCCATTACCTGTGTTTGTAGTTTGATACTCACAATATCGTTGGCTGGGTTTGGATATATTATTGCATCAGCCCCTTGATTTTCATCAACACTAAGCACCCCCCCAACTATTTTAAAGATACTACCCCCAAGATTTACCACATACAGTTCTTTATTTATATCTTGTCCAAAACCAACCCAGGTGCCTGGAAATTGTCCTTGGTTTATGTAATTATCATCTATATCTAGGGTTGAAATCATCCCGTCAATATCTCCAAAAACATATACATCTTGAAGATCTGAGTATAAATCACCTCTGTACACATATCCTCCAATTACAGAGCCTCCTCCATTCCAACTGTAATCAAAAACAGGAAAGGTTAATTCACTCTCATCTGGGCATCCTGAGGTGTTATAAGGAGCATTACCTTCATAACATCTCCACCCATAATTTAAACCTGCCTGGCTTAAGCTAGCTCTGTTTACTTCTTCTCTGGCATTTTGCCCAACATCTCCAATCCAAATACTATTTGTCTCGGGATCCATGGTAAATCTAAAGGGGTTTCTAAGGCCTGTGGCCCAAATTTCATCTCTTGTGTTTGGATCAACAATAAATGGGTTGTCTGAGGGGATGCCGTAATTGTTGCCACCACTTTGGGTGTCTATGTCAATTCTTAGTAATTTACCAATGAGTAGGGTAGGGTTTTGGGCATTGTTGTTTGTGTCACCACCCCCGCCACCGTCTCCAAGGCCAATATAGAGGTAGCCATCTTGGGGTCCAAAAGCAATGGTCCCTCCATTGTGGTTTGAGAAAGGTTGCGAAACTGTTAGCAACATTACTTCTGAGTTTGGATCTGCAATATCTGGATTTGAAGTGCTTACAGAAAACTCAGAAATTTGTGTATCTCCACTACTATTTGAGTAGTGTACAAAAAACCTACCATTGGTTTGATACTCTGGATGAAACGCCAAACCCAGTAAACCTCTTTCGCCCCCGGCATTTACTATAGATTGTATGTCAAGAAAAGGGGTAGGGTTTACAGTACCGTTTATATCTACTATTTTAATAACCCCACCTTGTTCTACTACAAAGAGCCTTTCATCTCCGGCATTTTTGAGCGCTAGTGGGCTAGAAAATCCATCGGCAAAATCTTCTAATTCTATTGTTTGTGAAAACGCATTTAAACAAAAAAATGCGCAAATAAGAAGGAGTATATTTTTCATGATTGTGTGTTTTAATCAAAGTAACAAAAATTAATTATTAACTAAAACTCCCGCTACTCACAATTTTCTCACAGGCTTTGTAAAGCAAATCATATGCCTGTTTAAAACCATGTTCACCTCCGTAATACGGGTCTGGCACTTCTTTGTCTTGTCCAGGATGGGTGCTATCTAATATCAGAGATACTTTTTCTATCTCTTGGGGTGTCTTAGCTAATTTTATTACGTCTCTAAAGTTTGACTTATCCATTACAAAAATGAAATCATAGATTTCAAAATCATAGGTAGAAAACTGTTTTGCTCTTTGGCGGGATATGTCAATGTTATTTTTTGCAGCAACCTCAATACTTCTTGGGTCAGGTTTATTGCCTACATGCCAGGCACCTGTTCCGGCAGATTGCACTTCAAATTTATTAGAATCTAACATGTTTTCTAAAATTCCATGCGCTAGGGGAGAGCGGCAAATATTGCCCAGACAAACCATAAGTATTTTAGTTTTCAATGAATGCTTTTTAAAATTGGGAATAAAAAATCCCGCCATTGGCAGGATTTGATACTTTATAGTGTAAGTTTCTTTTGTAAGTCTTCCACATATTTTCTAAACTGTTTATCTGTACTAGATAGGTTGTCTACTGTTTTACAAGCATGTAAAACGGTGGCATGATCTCGTTGTCCTATTTGTGAGCCAATGGAAGCAAGTGAAGCCTTAGTGAATTTTTTTGCAAAAAACATAGCCAATTGTCTAGCTTGAACGATGTGACGTTTTCTTGTTTTAGATTGCAGTGTTTCTACATCCATCTGGAAATAATCACTTACTACTTTTTGTATGTAGTCTATAGAAACTTCTCTTTTGGTATGTTTCACGTAGTTGTCTACAATCTTCTTTGCTAGATCAATGGTAATTTCTTTTTTATTGAAAGAAGAATGAGCTATTAATGATATAATGGCGCCCTCTAGTTCTCTAATATTTGTTTTGATGTTGTTTGCTAAAAACTCAACGATATCTTCGGGCATTTCTACACCGTCTCTATATAATTTGTTTTTGATAATGGCAATGCGCGTTTCACAATCTGGGTGGTTAAGCTCTGCAGATAAACCCCACTTAAAGCGAGAGAGCAATCTTTGCTCTATATCTATCATATCAACAGGTGCTTTGTCACTTGTTAGTATAACTTGCTTTCCGTTTTGATGCAAATGATTAAATATGTGGAAAAACACATCTTGAGTCCCTGCCTTGCCAGAGAGTAATTGGATATCATCAACAATCAAAACATCTATCACTTGGTAGAAGTGAATAAAATCGTTTCTGTTATTTTTCTTTACAGATTCACTGTATTGCTGTACAAATTTCTCAGCCGAAATGTAAAGAACTGTTTTTTCTGGATACTTATCTTTTATGTCAACCCCGATAGCGTGCGCTAAATGAGTTTTACCAAGGCCAACACTTCCAAATACCAATAGTGGATTGAAAGACGTTCCTCCTGGTTTGTTCGCAACCGCAATACCTGCAGATCTAGCCAGTCGGTTTGACTCTCCTTCCAAGAAATTTTCAAAATTATAACTTGGATTTAATTGAGATTCTATTTTTACATTTCGAATACCAGGAATTACAAATGGATTTTTAAGCTCTGGGCTTTTGTTCTTTAGCGGAACATCCACATTTTGTGATCCTTGATTATTGCTTCTATTTGAACTAGGAATTCTTTCTGTAAAAGGTTGTTTGTTTCCGTAGGTATTTTCCATCCTAATAACATACACCAACTTTGCTGCTGGGCCTAACTCTTTGGTTAAGGCAACTTTTAACAATTTTACGTAGTGCTCCTCTAACCACTCATAAAAAAATTTACTAGGTACTTGAATACTTAGTGCATTGTCAGAAAGCTTTACTGCTTTTATTGGTTCGAACCAAGTTTTATAGGCTTGCTGGGTAATATTATCTTCGATAAACGAGAGACAATTATTCCATACAATTGCAGAAGTATTGTTCATAGTTTTTTTAGAGGGTATTTTGTTGGTTAATCTTTTTGCAAAAGGACAATTGAGCAGTAAATATCAGTTGAACTTTCTTGCACAACAAATATGTGAACAAATTTGTAAAAAAAAAAACGTTTTGCTGTTGAATTTTCGGTTTTTTTATTGCATGTTTAACTCAAGAGTTTTTATACCTAATAAATAACCACTTTTACAGCTATTATTTTTGAAAAAAACAACAACAACTTTGCGCGTTAGATACGGAGAGACAGACAAGATGGGAATTGTCTATTACGGAAATTACGCTACCTATCTTGAACAAGGAAGAACAGAGTGGCTAAGAGATATGGGCTTTTCCTACAAATGGATGGAGGATAACGGGATTCATTTACCGGTTGTCGAGTTAAGCATCAAATTTAAAGCTCCTGCTCGGTATGATGATGTTTTGACTGTTACCACAACACTAAGGAAAATTCCTACACACCGTATTGATTTTTCCTATGAAATACACAATCATAGAGGGTCAACTTTTAATCACAGGTGATACCTCTTTAGTTTTTGTAAATAGTGTTACAAATAAATTGCAAAAAGCGCCTGATTATTTGTTAGAGAAGTTAGTTTAGCAAACAAAATAATAAGGTTGTTAGCTACAGCTTTTTTATTTCAACTTTATATGTGTTTTCAAATAAAGTAAAAATTCTATCGGCTTCTTTTTTTCTTACAGAAATTGTTAGTGTACAATTGTGTTCCAATTTTTGATCAATAAGTTTTATTTTCTGATCCTTTATGTTTCTCATCACAAGGCTCATTTCTGGATATTCAAAAAGCAGTAAAAACAATACATCTATTGTTTTTTCTTTGATAGATACAGTTTCTAAGGTTAATTTGGCAGATGTTTTATAGGCTTGAATTAATCCGCCAACACCTAGTTTAGTACCTCCAAAATAACGCACACTCACCACAAGTGTATTGGTCAAGTTAAAAGCTTGTAGTTGTCCATAAATTGGCATTCCTGCACTGTTGTTTGGTTCTCCATCATCATTGGCTCTGTATTTTTGATAGCTTTCTCCCAGTTGCCAGGCATAACAAAAATGACGCGCGGTGTGATGTTGCTTTTTTAACGTATTGATGCACGCTTTGATATCCTGCTGGGTTGTTACTGGAAATGCATAGCCATAAAATTTGCTGCCACGATCTTTGTGTAGCGTTTGTTTAGAGGCAGATGCTATAGTGTAATAGGTGTCTTTAGTATTTTCCATTTTACAGTATGGCTGAACTTACTAGGGCTATACTAATAATTGCCAAGATAATACCTATCCAATTTTTCATAGAAAGTCGTTCTCTAAAAAATACAATTCCCAATAAAGTGGAGATAATCACAATGCCCACATTGTTTATAGTAAAGATACCAGAGCTATCAAACAAATCACTCCTAAGTGCCTTTACTAAAAAATAGATAGAGAAGTAGTTTGGGATACCAAGAACAATACCGGCTATTACGTTTTTATACTCAAGCACCAGCACACCTTTTATTTTTTGTGCCATTAATACCATAATTCCAATAATTCCTGCAGTCATAAATATGGTAGAAGAAAAAAGCGGGATCAGGCTTTTGTCTGTAATAAAATCATTTTGTAAAAAGTTTAAACTTGTGTCAATAAGCCCGCTTCCTAAAAAAACTAACAATGGTAAAACCAAATTCCTTTTTTGTAAGACAATGCCGCTATCTTTTTTTACAGCTACAAGATACACTGCAATAAGTGCTAAAACAATACCGGCTGCCTTGAAGGGCCCAAGGGGCTCTTTGTAGTACCATAATCCAAAGGCAATAGGTATTACAAGTGCCATTTTTGTTGCCACAGAGACTACAGATAAACCACTATGCTGTGTGGTTATAGCCATCAGGTTAAATACGATAATAAATAATGCACCTAAAGCCAAGGTGTAATAAAACCAATTGTATTGGGGTATTGCAGATAACTCAATGCTGTTTTGGTAACCAATTAACCCGCAGCTGCAAGCAACAAAATAATTAACTACAATGGCCTGTAGGGTGTTAATATTGTAACTAGCAAAAAGCCTAAATATTACAAATATGAGTGTGGAGGCTATAATGCTTAATGCTAAGAATATCATTAGTTAGTGTTTTTATAAATACAAAGACTTGTGTCTTTGATGCTTTTTCTAGTGTGTGGTTTTGCATTAAAAATAGGTGCTTTAATCCCGTTTTCTAGGCTCATTTTCCCCGTGTATACATGGGCCTGATCCCAAATGTCTTCATCTATAAATGTTTGCAAGGTTTTTGTGCCTCCTTCAATGATAATACTTTGCAGATTATGCTTGTTGTGCAATAGCACATATCTGCAAGGCCAGGTTTTTTTCAAAAGTAATATACTCATATATAATAGGAGTGTTTTGTGTGGCCTCTTGCTTTACCTGGGTAATAATAATGGTGGGAGCCTTATCATTAAAAATAGCTGCTGTTTTTGGTATTTTTAGATTTTTATCTATAACCAATCGTGTTGGTGAGGTTCCTGCCCATTGGCGGGTGGTAAGAGAGGGGTTGTCTACAAGGGCTGTTGTGGTTCCAATTACAATGCCTTGTTCTTGTGCTCTTAATTGATGTACTTGCTGTCTGGAGTATATGTTTGATATCCAGAGGGGTTGTTTTTTGTCTTTTATAATTGGAGCAATATAGCCATCTGTTGTTTGTGCCCACTTTAAAAAAACAAAGGGCCTTTTTTTATTCTGAAATATAAAAAAACGTTTATTGAGCGCTTTACATTGCTCCTCTAGGACACCTTGGATAACCTTGCAGCCCGCTTTTTGAAGTTTTAAAATGCCTTTTCCTGCAACTTTTGGATTAGGATCCACACAGCCAATAATCACATTTTTAATACCGCTGGTGATAATTAAATCTGCACAAGGTGGCGTTTTACCGCTATGGCTACATGGCTCCAGACTAACATATAGGGTTGCTTTTTTAAGCAGTTGTTGGTGTGATGTGATGGCGCTTGTTTGCAATATTTTTAAAGTATTTGTGTTTGTTTTTGAATTTGTAATTGCATGAACCTCTGCATGAGCTTTGCCTGCCTTATAGTGCCATCCTTCTCCAATGATAAGATTGTTGTATACCAAAACACTGCCCACCAATGGGTTTGGGTAGGTGGTTCCTAAGCCATTTTTGGCCAGTTCAATACAGCGGCTCATGTATTTTTGATGTATCTTCACGCTGTAAAAATACAATGATTTTTATAGATGCGTGAACCTATTATTAGAACAATTAAAAAAGAGGATAATACCCACCTAGCAAAGTTGATTAGAAAAGTCCTTGAAGACCTTGGAGTCCCAAAAGTTGGATCTGCCTTTGCAGATAAAGCCTTAGATTGTATGTTTGAAACCTATCAAGGTGACCGTAGTGTTTATTTTGTAGTAGAAGAAAATGGAACTATTATTGGGGGCGCCGGAATAGCAGCCCTAGAAAATTATGATGGAACTATTTGTGAGCTTCAAAAAATGTATTTTTTAGAAACCGCAAGGGGCAGAGGTCTTGGAAAAATCATGATGCGCCTCTGTCTGGAAGCTGCTGTCTCTTTCTCTTTTGAGAGCTGTTATATAGAGACCATGACTTACATGACTGCTGCGCAAAATTTATATAAAAAATATGGTTTCCAGTATTTGAATGGCCCCTTAGGTGATACAGGACATTTTTCTTGTCCAGTACAAATGCTTAAAAAACTCTCAATCTCTTGAAACTATCTCAACTAAAAATTAATTTTATTGCTCAACTTCAAGGAGTCTATGACAAGGAAGAAGTACATTCTTTTTTCTATTTGCTTTGTGATTTTTTCCTGCAGTATTCTCGCTTTGAAGTTTCTATGAGTCAAGACACTATGGTGTCTGAAACTAATATAGCAAGATTTGAGAAGGTTCTATTAAGATTAAAAGCCCAGGAACCCATTCAATACATACTTGGAACCACCGAGTTTTATGGGCTCACTTTTAAGGTTAATGAGCACACCCTTATCCCAAGGCCAGAAACAGAAGAATTGGTAGATTGGGTTCTATCAAACCTTCATGATCAGGATCGTGTGTTGGATATTTTAGATATTGGTACAGGAAGTGGTTGTATTGCTATTTCTTTAGCCAAAAATATTCCAAGGGCAAGAGTTTCTGGTATTGATATTTCAGAAAAAACACTAGAGGTAGCTCAAGAAAATGCAGTCAAAAATCAAGTGTTGGTTTCTTTTTGTAAAAAAGATATATTGCAAACTACAGCCTTGAAAAACAAGTATGACGTAATGGTTTCTAACCCCCCTTACGTGCGCCAAATAGAGAAAAAAGCAATGAATGCCAATGTGTTAGACTATGAGCCCGGCGTTGCATTGTTTGTACCCAACGAGGACCCATTGTTATTTTACAGAAAAATTGCCCGGTTAGCTATGATGTCTTTACAAACAAGAGGCTGGCTTTATTTTGAGATTAATGAATATCTATCTAAGGAGATGGATGTCTTGTTAAAAGAAATTGGCTTTGCTAATATTGAAATTAAAAAAGACTTTAGAGAGGTGCCTAGAATGATAAAATGTCAAAAATTATGAAAAGTATTTGTGTGTTTTGTGGAAGTAGTGATGGTAATGACCCTTTAATTACAAAAGCAGCTATTGCGCTGGCCGATGCGCTTTTAGAGCGAAATAACCATTTAGTGTATGGAGGTGCTAAAATTGGTATTATGGGTGCCATTGCTCAAAGAGTTATCGATGGTGGAGGCCGTGTAGTTGGTGTTATTCCAGCATTTTTAAAAAAGAAAGAAGTAGTCCATACTCAGCTATTTGAATTAATTACCACCAAAAACATGAATGACCGAAAGCTTAAAATGCTAGAGGTAAGTGATGGTTTTATAACCCTGCCTGGTGGTTTTGGCACCCTAGAAGAGCTTTTTGAAATAGCAACAGCACTGCAGTTAGGGCAACATAAAAAACCAATTGGCCTTTTGAATATAAATGGTTTTTATGATGAGCTACTAGCCTCTTTGCAAAAAATGGTAGTTCTTGGGTTTGTAAAACAGCACAATCTAGAACTAGTACTTGTTGATACAACGGTAGAAGGGTTGCTTTGTAAAATGGACGATTTTAAGGCCCCTGACAAAGCTGTTTGGTAATGCTTTTAGTAACCATAAAAAATAAGCGTTACATTAAAATCAAAAGCTCTTTAAAAAGGAGTTTTTTTGTGTAATTTCTAGTACTTTTAAAGGATCAATTTTATCTTTGTTACATGAATGCTCAAAAGCAAATTACTGCATTAAGAAACCTTCTTCACAAGCACAATCATAGCTATTATGTGTTAGATAGCCCAACAATTAGCGATTATGATTTTGACATGAAACTTAAAGAGTTGCAAGCTCTTGAAGCAGCCCACCCAGAGTTTTATGACCCTACTTCTCCAAGTCTACGAGTTGGGGGAGCTGTTACCAAGAATTTTGAAACCTTGAAGCATAATTTTAGAATGTATTCTTTAGATAATAGTTATTCTAAAGAGGATCTTCAAAATTGGGAAACCCGTATTAAAAAACAAGTAGATGGGCCTGTTAGTTATACCTGTGAGTTAAAGTATGATGGCGCTTCTATAAGTCTTACCTACCTTAACGGAAATCTGCTAAGAGCGGTTACCAGAGGTGATGGGCATCAAGGAGATGATGTGACTACAAATATTAAAACTATAAAATCTGTACCCCTGCAATTAAAGGGTGATTTTCCTGACAATTTTGAGATAAGAGGTGAAATAGTGCTGCCCTTCGATGGTTTTAATAAAATGAATCAGGTGAGAGTTGCCGCAGGAGAAGACCCTTTCAGAAATCCAAGAAATACAGCTTCTGGAAGCTTGAAGCTTCAAGATAGTGCCCTTGTTGCCAAACGGCCTTTGGAGTGCTTTTTATATAGTTTGGTGGGAGATAATTTACCCGTTACCACTCAAATGCAAGGGCTAGAAAAAGCAGCAGCATGGGGATTTAAAGTACCCAATATTGCAAAACTTGTTAGTAGTATTGATGAAGTTTTAGATTTTGTAAATTATTGGGATGGGCATCGTAGTGATTTACCTTATGAAACAGATGGTGTTGTTATTAAAGTAAATAACCTCCAACAACAAGAAGAACTTGGCTTTACAGCAAAAGCACCTCGTTGGGCTATGGCTTATAAATTTAAAACAGAGAGGGTATCTACTAAGTTAGAGAAAATAACCTATCAAGTAGGGCGCACAGGTGCAATAACTCCAGTGGCAAATCTTGCCCCAGTTGCCCTTGCGGGTACGACGGTAAAACGTGCCTCTCTTCATAATGCAGATCAAATAGCACTACTAGATATTAGAGAGGGTGATACTGTGTATGTAGAGAAGGGTGGAGAAATTATTCCAAAAATTGTAGGAGTAAATATAGCCTTAAGAGATGACGCTTCTATTGCAACAGTCTATAAAGACAAGTGCCCACAGTGTGATACGTTGCTTTCAAGAACCCAGGGTGATGCAAAACATTATTGCCCTAATGAACAGGGTTGCCCGCCTCAAATTATTGGTAGAATACAACATTTTATTTCTCGTAAAGCAATGGATATTGAGGGCCTTGGTGGAGAAACCGTTGCCTTACTTGTAAATCAAGGGGTGATACAATCCTATGCAGATTTGTATGACCTAACCATAGAAGATCTGCTACCCCTAGAGCGTATGGCTCAAAAAAGTGCAGAGAATTTGGTTGCAGGCGTTGCACACTCAAAACAAATCTCTTTTGAGCGGGTGCTTTTTGCTATAGGGATACGCTATGTAGGTGAAACCGTTGCAAAAAAACTAGCTAAGCATTTTAAATCTATAGATGCATTAATGACGGCGAGTTTTAAGGAGCTTGTTGAGGTAGATGAAATAGGTGATCGTATTGCACAGAGTGTCATCGACTTTTTTGAATTAGAAGATACTGCAGATTTGTTCTCACCTGTAAATACATCTGGTGAGAGAAATCGGGAAATGATAACTAGGTTAAAAAATCATAATCTGCAATTAGCGGTGTCTGCTGAAACATTAGTAGGACAAACATCTATTTTAAAGGGAAACACCTTTGTTGTTTCAGGTGTTTTTACTAAAATTTCAAGAACAGAACTTAAAAAACGCATTGAAGATAATGGAGGGAAAGTCTCTAGCAGTATTTCAAGTAAAACAACATATGTAGTTGCTGGAGATAATATGGGGCCAAGCAAACAGACCAAAGCAGAAGGTTTGGGAATACCAATTATAAGCGAAGATCAATTTTTAGAAATGATTTAATAGTGCATACCAATGCAGTATAAATCTGTATTTTTGAATACTATTTTTAGGAGATATGTTTAAAGTAATAAAGCAGCGATATTATCAAAAAGCAATTACTGCAGCGCTAGCACAAAGAGATGTTTCAAGGTTAAACACAAAAATGCAAACGTTGGCATTTTTGTATGATGGAGATCTTGTAAATGAGCTATCTCCATATTATAAAATAGCAAGCTCATTAATGGTTTCAGAAACAAAAACACAATTTTTTTCTTTTGTAACGTTTAAAAAAAACACACCGTCTTTACTACGAAATCAGTTTTCTCAGAAAGATATTTCTTTTAAAGGTTTACTTACCGGAGCTTCTGCAAAAGAATTTGTTAGTATGGATACAGATGTGTTGATTTATATGTCAAACAAAAAGCATTTACCTTTAGAGAGCGTTGTTGTAAAAAGTAACGCTAAATTTAAAGTGGGTTTTAAAGGGGTAGATCCTCGATATTTTGATCTAATTTTAGGGGTAGATCCAGCAAATACTCAGGCAATAATTACCGAGCTTACAAAATATTTTAAAATTCTAGGAAAAATTCAAGTATGAAAGAACTCATAGGTACAGGTGTCGCGTTAATTACACCATTTACGAAGCATGGTGCAGTAGATACTACTAGTTTAACACGTATTGTTAATTTCCAGATAGAAAATGGAATAGATTACTTAGTGGTTTTAGGTACAACTGCAGAAAGCGCTGTGCTCTCTGGAGATGAAAAACAGTTGGTTAAAGACACAATAATTAGTGCAAATGCAGGTAGATTGCCTTTGGTCTTGGGCATTGGAGGCAATAACACCCAGGCAGTTATTGATGAGTTTGTAGCTACAGATTTGGCAGCTTTTACAGCAATATTATCTGTATCGCCAATGTATAACAAGCCCAGTCAAGAAGGAATCTATAAACACTTTGCTGCCATAGCAGCTGTAAGTTCTAAGCCAATTGTTTTATACAATGTTCCTAGCAGAACAGCCATTAATATGGAGCCTCAAACAGTAGCTAGATTGGCCCGAGATTTTAAGAATATTGTCGCCATAAAGGAAGCAAAAGGAGATATCGTGCAGGCCATGGAGTTAATCACTCAAACCCCAGAAGATTTTTTAGTGATTAGCGGTGATGATATGATAGCACTGCCTATGACCCTGGCAGGCGGGGTGGGAGTAATATCTGTTATTGCACAGGGATTTCCTGAGGCCTTTTCTAGCATGATATACTTTGCATTACAACGTAAGGTAGACCAGAGCTATGCTATTCATTATAAAATAGCGCCAGCAATAGATTATATTTTTGAACAAGGAAACCCTGCTGGGATAAAAGCAGTGTTTGCTGCCCTTAATTTGTGTGAACCTACACTAAGGCTACCGCTAGTAGAGGTTAACGATAATTTAAATGCCAAAATTAAGGCCTTTGTGAAGGCTTTTTAATACAATTTAATTTTTGTGGGTTTTTTATATGCTATTTTATTAGTAAAATGAATGCCAACACAATATATACCAACGATAATAAGTTTTTGTAATCACGTATAATTCACTACTTTTGCCCGATGTTTTTTTAAAACTATGAAATACTTTATTTTCTTTTTAATTACGTGCACTATTTTGTGCAGTTCTTGCACGCCATATCAGGTTGTGTTGAAGGAAACAGATAGTGTCGCCAAATACCAGATGGCAGATTCTTTATATCAGGTTGCCATGGCAACAGGTAAAAAATCAAAATTTAGAAATTCTTTAAAACTTATGGAACAAATAGTTCCTCTCTATAGAGGTAAACCTCAGGCAGAAAAGCTTTCTTATATTTACGCAAATACATTTTATAACCTAGAAGATTATTTTGTTGCGGGATACCAGTTCGAGCGTTTTGAATCGACATATCCAAAAAGCGATAGTGTTGAGGTTGCTGCCTACAAATCTGCAAAGAGCTATTATGAATTATCCCCAAGATTTTCTTTGGATCAAAAGGATACTGAAAAAGGCTTAGAGAAATTACAAGCGTTTGTAAATAAATACCCAAATTCATCTTACAGGATAGAGGCAAACAATTTGGTGTCAGAGCTTCGTGAAAAGTTAGAGAAAAAAGACATAGAGAATGCACATCAATATTTTAAAATAGGTCAACAAATAGGAAGTTATAAACCAGCTGTTGATGCATATGAAAATTTTATAACAGACCATCCAGGATCTGTATTTAGAGAACTTGCCTTTTTTGGCACAGTAGCGGCTTCTTACAACAGAGCTATAAGCAGTATTCCTGCAGTACAAAAAGAAAGACTTTTGATTTCAAAAGAATATTATAGTAAGTATGCAAAATATTATAAATCTGGAGACAAAAAACAAGAGGCAGATGCACTTATTGCAGCTATAGAAAAAGAATTAGAAAAGTACCAACAACCCACAGAAAACTAAGATTATGGCAGATATAAAAAACAGCGAAGCACCTTTAAGCACAACTACTATTGATAAAAACAAAGTAGATGCGCCAACAAACAACATTTATGAGGCAATCTCTATTATTTCTAAGAGAGCAAATCAAATTAATGGAGACATTAAAAAAGAATTGTTAGAAAAACTAGATGAATTTGCAACATACAATGATAGTCTTGAAGAGATTTTTGAAAACAAAGAACAAATTGAAGTTTCAAAATTCTATGAAAAATTGCCTAAGCCACATTCATTGGCTGTACAAGAATGGTTAGAAGACAAAATCTACTTCCGTAATACTGCAGATGAGGATTTAGAACAGTAAATTTCATATGAGGGTATTGAGCCAAAAAAAGATTTTACTTGGCGTGACTGCTGGTATTGCTGCTTATAAAGCCGCATTTTTGGTACGTTTACTTGTAAAACAAGGCGCAGAGGTTAAAGTTGTAATGACTCCAAAGGCCAAAGAATTTGTTACACCCTTAACACTTTCTACACTCTCCAAAAATGAAGTGCATTCTTCCTTTACCAATGAGGATAATGATAATGCCCAATGGAATAACCATGTTGAGTTAGCCCTTTGGGCAGATTTATTTATTATAGCTCCAGCCACTGCCAATACACTATCAAAAATGGCCCATGGTACTTGTGATAATCTATTGTTGGCCACTTATCTTTCTGCAAAATGTCCTGTGTATTTTGCTCCGGCTATGGATTTGGACATGTATAAGCACCCAAGCACTCAACAAACCTTCGATACCCTTACAAGCTTTGGTAATCATTTGATACCCGCAGCATCTGGTGAACTAGCAAGTGGTTTGGTAGGTCAAGGTAGAATGGCCGAGCCAGAAATAATTATTTCTTTTATTTGTTCTGAAATCTTAAAATCCCTACCCCTGCATGGGAAAAAAGTATTAGTTACTGCAGGACCTACTCATGAGCTAATTGATCCTGTTCGATTTATAGGAAATCATTCTTCTGGTAAAATGGGGATTGCCATTGCAGAGCATGCAAGTAGTTTAGGAGCACATGTAACTCTTGTGCTGGGGCCCTCTAGTGTTGCAGTTTCAGATAAAAATATTCAAGTTATTCATGTAACAACAGCACAACAAATGTACGATGCTGTTCATCAATATTACACGCAAACCAATATTGCAATATGCAGTGCAGCTGTTGCAGATTTTAAACCTGTAACTGTTTCAGATCAAAAAATTAAAAAGAAAACTAGAGAAGGGTTGTCTTTTGATCTTGAACCAACAAAAGATATATTGGCAAGTTTGGGTTTGCAAAAGAAGAATCAATTTTTGGTGGGTTTTGCCTTAGAAACTCAAAACGAAATAGAAAATTCAAAAAAGAAACTTGAAAAAAAGAATTTAGACTTAATTGTGTTAAATTCGCTAAGAGACAAAGGAGCAGGATTCAAGGGAGATACAAATAAAGTCACCTTTATTGACAAAGACAATAAAGTGACCCCTTTTGATGTTAAATCTAAAAAGGATGTTGCACGAGATATTTTAGAACATATTATTACAAAAATAGATGCATAATTTTTTACTTTTAATAGCCTTGGTTGTTTTTACAACAACGAGTGTTGGCCAAGAACTAAATGCTACTGTGTATATTGATGCGGAGCAAACAGGCCAACAAAACAACCAGATATTTAAAACACTTGAGCAGCAACTCACCGAGTTTTTAAACAACCGTAACTGGACTGATGATTCTTACCTCAATCAAGAAAGAATAGATTGTAATTTCACTCTCATTATCTCTAATTTTGATGGGACTTCATTTAGTGGCTCTTTGCAGATACAGTCTTCTAGACCTGTATTTAACTCCTCTTACAATGCTCCAATATATAATTACAATGACAGGCAAGTTTCTTTTCAGTACAAAGAGTTTGAACCTTTGGTGTTTAATATAAACCAAATAGAGTCTAATTTAGTTGCCCTTGTTTCTTACCATGCTTATACCATCATTGGCTTGGATGCAGCCACTTTTGAACAAAACGGTGGTGACACTCATTTTGAAATAGCCAAACAAATAGTAAATACAGCTTCATCTAGTAGTTATGCTGGTTGGAAATCTACAGATGGTACCCAGTCTAGATATAGATATAATGATGCAATGATCTCTAACGTATATAGAGAGTTTCAAACCGCAATGTATGATTATCATCGTGGAGGTTTAGATATCATGGAATCAAACCAAAAACAAGCCAAAGAAAATATCATAGAGGCAATAAAAGTGCTCAAGAGCATTAATGATCGCAGACCGAACTCTTTTGTGCTGCGCACCTTTTTTGATGCAAAGGTAGATGAGATTAAATCTATATTTAGCAGTGGTCCACAAGTTAACACAGTGACCTTAAAAGAATCTCTAAACAGGATGGCGCCTACCAGAAGAACTGCCTGGGGAGAGATCAACTAGGTTGCCTTTTAGTTATCAATAATACTAGTAATTTGCAGGTATGATATTAAGTCTTTCGATAAAAAATTATGCTTTAATTGAGGACATACATGTACCCCTTACCAAAGGTTTGACAATTATTACTGGAGAAACTGGTGCTGGTAAATCAATACTTTTGGGAGCCTTATCTCTATTACTTGGTAAAAGAGCAGACCTTAGCAGTGTTAAAGATGCCACTCAAAAATGCATAATAGAGGGAGAATTTTCCTTAAAAGGGTACGGGCTACAAACCCTTTTTAAAGAACATAATCTTGACTATGATGTTCATACCATCATTCGAAGGGAGATCCTGCCAAGCGGTAAATCCAGAGCCTTTGTTAATGATACCCCAGTAGGATTATCTCAATTACAAGCTTTGGGAGGATATCTGGTGGATATTCATAGCCAGCAAGAAACCAATAGTTTTGCCACTCAGGGGTTTCAGCTAGAAGTTTTAGATGCTCTAGCGGGTAATGCTCCAATACTACAAGGATACCAAAATACCCTGTCTGAGTTTACCAGTATTTCAAAACGCTTAGAAGAACAGCTTTCACAAAAAGAAGCTGCTTTAAAAGAGCTTGATTACCACACGTTTTTACAACAAGAACTCCTAGAGGCTTCTTTGAATAATATTGATCAACAAGAGTTGGAGACTAGTTATCAGACCTATAGTAATGCCGAAGAAATACAAGAATCTTTTACTGGAATAGATCAACTTTTTTCTCAAGAGAATATTGGTATACTTGACAGTATAAAAAAAGCGAGGAGTCTATTAAATACCATCTCAAAATATGCGCCTTCCTATCAAGAGCTTTACGATAGATTACATAGTGTTACTCTAGAGCTTGAAGATGTTATTTCAAGTATTCAAAACATATCTGAAGATTTGCAAGTAGACCCAACTGAATTATTTAGAATCAATGAGGTGTTGCAAACAATATATAGGTTGCAACAAAAGCACAGTGTCTCTAGTATTAAAGAGCTTTTAGATATAGAATCAAATCTAAGCTCAAAAATATATAACTCGCAGCATTTGGATAGTACTATTCAAGCGCTAGAAAAGGAAAAAGAAAAACTAACACAAACGCTTTTAAAACTTGCTAAAAATCTTCATGTTACAAGGGTGGAGGCAGTACCGATTTTACAAGAAAAATTAGAGTCTTATTTATCATTATTGGGCCTTCCAAACGCAAAATTTAAGCTAGAATTTACTACCTCACCTACGTTTAAAAAATCTGGGACAGATAAACTGGCTGTTTATTTTACAGCAAATAAAGGAGGTAATTTCGGACTCTTAAAAAAGGTAGCCTCTGGTGGTGAAATGAGTAGAATTATGTTGTCTGTAAAGGCCTTGCTGTCTCAGTATAAAAAATTACCAACCATCGTTTTTGATGAAATCGACACAGGTGTTTCTGGTGAAATTGCATTAAAAATGGCACACATTATGAGTGAAATGAGTTCTCATATGCAAATTCTCAGTATTACTCACTTGCCACAAATAGCTGCCAAGGGAGAACAACACATAAAGGTCTATAAAGAAGATCGTCACAACACAACGGTAACTCATTTAAAGCAACTCTCACAAGAAGAGCGAATTGTCGAAATTGCTCAGATGATAGGAGGTAAAAACATTACTGACACCACCTTAGCTAACGCAAAAGAATTACTCAATTAAAAAAGGATACTGTATATTTACAGCTTAAAATAGCAAACAAAAACAACCAATAAAAGTATTAAAGATGTCTTATAATTTATTAAAAGGAAAACGAGGAATTATTTTTGGAGCTCTTGATGAAAATTCAATTGCTTGGAAAACAGCAGAAAGAGTTCATCAAGAGGGTGGAACCTTTGTTTTAACCAATGCACCTATTGCAATGCGTATGGGACAAATTAAAACACTTGCAGAAAAAACAGGTTCTGAAATTATTCCTGCAGATGCTACATCTATGGAAGATCTCGAGAACTTAGTATTAAAATCTATGGAAATCTTAGGAGGTAAAATAGATTTTGTACTTCACTCTATAGGGATGTCTGTAAATGTTAGAAAGGGAAAACCCTACACAAGTCAAAACTATGACTGGACACACAAAGGATGGGATGTATCTGCGGTTTCTTTTCATAAAACAATGAGTGTGTTATACAACCACAACGCAATGAATGAATGGGGAAGTATTGTAGCGCTAACTTATATGGCAGCACAACGAGTTTTTCCAGATTATAATGATATGGCAGACAACAAGGCTTACTTAGAGTCTATAGCTCGTAGTTTTGGTTATTTCTTTGGAAGAGATCAAAAAGTACGTGTAAACACAATTTCTCAATCTCCAACGCCAACAACTGCTGGTCAAGGAGTAAAAGGATTTGATGGTTTTATTGCTTATGCAGAGAAAATGAGCCCACTAGGAAATGCTACTGCAGAAGATTGTGCTAATTATACTATTGCAATGTTTAGTGATTTAACCAAGCGTGTTACCCTTCAAAATTTATTTAATGATGGAGGCTTCTCTAATATGGGTGTAAGTGACCAAGTTATGGACACCTTTACAAAAGAGTAGTTCCATACATATGATTTCTTAAACCACCTTGACGAAAGTTGAGGTGGTTTTTTTGATTAACTTTACAAAATGATACAGTTTTCATTTATCATTCCAGTATACAATAGACCCCATGAAATTAAAGAATTGCTGGAGAGTTTTAAGGCGCTAACCTATAGCAATGCTTATGAAATTGTCATTGTTGAAGACGGATCTACCCTTTGTTGCTCTGATATTGTAGCAAGCTATCAGGATGCTTTAAATATCTCCTATTATCAAAAACCTAACACGGGTCCAGGAGATAGTAGAAACTTTGGTATGGGTCTTGCAAAAGGGAATTACTATATTATTTTAGATAGTGATGTGTTATTACCTCCAGATTACTTGGAACATGTAAGCACATTTTTAACCCACAGTTATGTAGATTGTTTTGGTGGTGCAGATGCTGCACATGATAGCTTCACTAATTTACAAAAGGCCATTAATTATACCATGACTTCTTTTTTAACAACAGGAGGTATTCGTGGCAGTAAAAAATCAGCACACCATTTTGAACCAAGAAGTTTTAATATGGGCTTGTCTAAACAAGCTTTTGAGGCTACACAGGGATTTTCAAAAATTCATCCCGGAGAAGACCCAGATTTATCTCACAGGGTAAAAAAAGAAGGTTTTAAAACTGCTTTTGTGCCAAATATAGCCGTATTTCATAAGCGAAGAGTCTCTTGGAGTAGTTTTATACTTCAAGTAAAAAAGTTTGGTCTCGTACGCCCAATATTAAATAAATGGCATCCACAAGGGGCTAAAATCACTTTTTGGTTTCCAACACTTTTTATATTTTTAACTCTTGCCAGTATATTCCTTGGTATTATTTATGGTTGGCTATTTTTATTACCGTTGGCTAGTTATATAGCTGTTATCTTTGCAGATTCTAGCCTTAAAACAAAAAAAATGGGCATTGGTTTTATGGCTGTTTTTGCCATGTTTATTCAGTTTTTTGGCTATGGATATGGTTTTTTAAAAGCCACTATTTATATACACTGGCTTGAAAAAGATCCTCAAAAACAGTTTCCAAGATTATTTTTTGAGTAATTTACAGCAAGTATTTTTAGTATGGCAAAAACAGTAAAAAATCCTTTTAAAAATTCAAAACTCAAAGCCTTTATTGTCTTTTTGTTTTTAGCTTCTTTTTTTTGGATTTTAACCAAATTCTCAAAACCAGATGTTGCCTCTGTGGTTGCCACCATAAGCTATGTTAATATTCCTCAAGGGTTTATTTTAAAAGAAAATACAATTCAAGATTTTTCTTTTAATGTTAATGCCACACGTTTTGAGTTTTTAGGCTATGTTTTTAATAAACCCGATATTAAAATTGATGTAAGTACCTACTTTAACGAAACTACAAATACAGCAAAAGTAGATGGCGCAGCACTTGAGAAACTTATATTAAAGCAAGTAGTAAATGGAGGTTTTGTTACTCAGCTATCTTTACCAGAACTTACTTTAACCCTAGAACAACTTAGTTTTAAGAAAGTTCCAGTTGTGGGGCAAATTTTAATTTCATACGATGTTGGTTTTGATGGTATGGGCCCCAAGCAAATTAAGCCAGATTCTGTAACTATCACTGGTTCAAAAAAAATGTTGGATACTATTTTCTCACTAAATACGAGCCCTATAGAACTTAAAGATATTTCAGCATCTTTTGCTCAGGATGTTTCGCTTCAAAGTTGGCCAAATACTTCAGTAACAATTTCTCCCAAACAAGTGACCATATCTCAAGAGGTGTCTGAGTATTCTCAGAAAATACTTATAGTTCCTGTAACTATGGTAAACCAACCATCTCAAGGTAATTTTAAACTACTACCTGCTAGCATTAGGGTTGCTTTCAATGTTCCAGTAGCTCAGTTTAATGAAATAGTCTCTAAAGATTTCACCATTATTTGTGATTATAACGCAAGAGATGTAGAAGATAATTTCATGATACCTTTAGTTACGCAGATGCCTGCTAATATTACGGGTGTAGAGATGGAGACAAAAAAAATTGACTTATTAATATTTAAATGAAAATAGTTGGACTTACAGGAGGTATAGGTACTGGTAAATCTACCATAGCAGAGCTTTTTAAAGCTATGGGAGTTCCTGTGTATATTGCCGATAGTGAGGCTAAAAAGATTTTAGCATCTTCTAGGGTAGTTCGGTCAAAAGTAATTTCATTACTAGGTGCGTCAGCATATACAAATAAGGAGCCTAATCGTGACTATATAGCACAATTAGTTTTTAATGATCCAGATTTATTAGCCAGTTTAAATGCTATAATTCATCCCCAAGTACATACAAGTTTTAAGCTGTGGGCAAAAATGCAGGATGCACCTTATTGTATAAAAGAAGCTGCTATTTTATTTGAAAATGGTGGTTTTACTCAGTGTGATGCCACTATTTTGGTAACTGCCCCAACAAAACTAAAAATAGAAAGAGTGCTCGCTAGAGATAAAACTTCACTCAAAAAAATACAAGCACGTATGGAAAACCAATGGGAGGATCAAAAGAAAATTCCGTTGGCAAATTATGTTATTGAAAACATAGATATCACAAGCACAAAAAATCAAGTACAAAAAATTCACAAAACACTCCTAAGTACTTGTGTTTCATCTCTCTAGTTTTTTTGTTATTATTAAGTTAAAGACAAGAATGGCTATATGTTAAAAACTTACTTTTGAGTTATGGATAAAAAAATCTTTAGCTTACTAGTTGCGTTAATGGCGCTTTCTCTACTAGGGATTATTTTTGTTCAATGGTACTGGATTTCTAATTCTTATGATAATAAAGAAACTCAGTTCATCTCTAATGTTAGGCAAGTTTTAGTAAATACCTCAGAAGAAATTGAGTTAAAGGAAATTGAAAAATACTACACTATTTATAGTGATATTTTGTCTGAAGCAGGTACACCAGAGAGTATTAGTATTAGTGAATTAATTTATAAAATTAATACCGATAAAACCAATGACTCCTTTATATTCTCTGACGGAATTTTAGAAGAAGATTATAAAATTTCTACTAGTTTTCTAGATACTGACATTGATAGCATTGTCTTTAAGAAGGTCACTAGTAAAACAAAAACCCAAAAAGTATTGCAAAGTATTGATGGGTCAAGCAATAAAATTATAAAAACAGAGTCTTTTGCAAGATTAAAAGATTATGAAAAGATACAATTTGAAAATGCCTTTGCTAATATTTCTACTAATACACCATTGCATAGAAGGGTAACTGCACAAGAAATTGAGAAGAGTATTTCAAAACAATTAGAGGATAGGGGTGTGAGGTCAAGATTTCAGTTTGCCGTTTATAGTAATAACTTGGCTACTAAAGTAAGGTCCAAAAAATTTGAAATTTCTCCACAAACTACCTTTAGAGTTCCTTTGTTCGAGAATAATGACCTTAACAAAGGATATCAGTTATATGTTAATTTTTACGAACAAGAACGTGATGTTTGGTCAACGATTTTTGGAATGTCTATACTATCGCTTTGTTTTACCAGTGTCATTTTCATTGCTTTTTATAGTGCCTTGAACCAACTGGTAAAACAAAGACAAATAGCCCAAGTCAAAAATGATTTTATCAATAACATGACACACGAGTTTAAAACACCTATTGCTACCATCGGTTTGGCTCTAGATGCGCTTAAAAATCCAAAGGTTAAAGGGGATGAGGTTTTTTTTGCTAAATATTTGAAGATGATTCGTGATGAAAATAAAAGAATGTTAGGCCAAGTAGAAGATGTGCTACGTATTTCTAGTCTTGAAAAAAATGAGCTTGATTTACCTAAAGAGCATCACAATGTACATCACATCATTGAAGATTCTGTGTCGCATATCACCCTTATTGTTGAAGATAACGGGGGATATGTAAAACCGCATTTTGGGGCTTTAAAAACAGATGTTTTTGTCAATGAGCCCCACCTTACAAACGTGATTGTAAACATTCTGGATAATGCAGTAAAATACTCAGAAGGACCGCCAAAAATTGATCTATACACTCAAAGCACTAAAGACAGAGTTATTATAAAAATTCAAGACCAAGGCATTGGCATGAGTAAAGCAGTACAAAATAAAATATTTGACAAGTTCTACCGTGTACCCACCGGAGATATTCACAATGTTAAGGGACATGGACTTGGATTGTCTTATGTAAAAAAAATACTCGATGATCATGATGCAAAAATCACCATCGAGAGTGAAAAAGGAAAAGGAAGCACATTCATAATTAAATTACACTTAATATCTTAACGTATGGAAACTGAAAACAAAAAAATACTACTGGTAGAGGACGATCCAAATTTCGGAACTGTCCTAAAAGATTACCTTACCATGAATGACTACAATGTTGTACATGCCAAAAACGGAATGGAAGGATTTGAAAAATTTAAAAAAGATGATTATGATCTTTGTATTTTAGATGTAATGATGCCCTATAAAGATGGGTTTACATTGGCAAAAGAAATTCGTGAAAAAAATCAAGACGTACCAATTATCTTTCTAACAGCAAAAGCAATGAAAGAAGATGTTTTAAAAGGTTATAAAGTAGGAGCAGATGATTACCTTAATAAGCCATTTGATAGCGAAGTTCTTTTAATGAAAATTAAAGCTATCATTCAACGCAAGGCAAAAGACTCTATTGCAGATAGTAAAGAGTTTGAATTTCAAATAGGAAATTTCTTCTTAAACTCTAAACTTAGATTTTTAACTTTTCATAAAGAAAACCCAGTAAAACTATCTCCAAAAGAAAATGAGTTATTGCGTTTATTGGCTTTGCATAAAAATGATCTTATGCCAAGAGAACTTGCGCTGATTAAAATTTGGAGAGATGACAACTATTTTACCTCTAGAAGTATGGATGTATACATCGCTAAGCTGCGTAAGTACCTAAATAAAGAAGATGACGTAGAGATCATAAATATTCACGGAGAAGGATTTCGTTTGGTTGTGAAAAGTGAAGTTGATATTTAACATAAACACATACGTAAGTGTAAAAAACGCCCTGTTATAGGGCGTTTTTTAATTTTATAAAATTAACTATATCATCACTTTTACTGGTATAGTCAAACCAATGTATGTCTTGGTTTTTTCTAAACCATGTGCCTTGTCTTTTCGCAAAACGCCTGGTATTTTTCTTAATTTCTTCTACCGCTTTTTCTAGAGAGTGTGTCCCATCAAAATATTGAAACAATTCTCTATAGCCAACGGTTTGTAAGGCATTTAACTCTTTGTGTGGATACAGGTTTTTTGCTTCTTGTAAAAGCCCATTTTCTAACATGACATCTACCCTTTTATTGATGCGTTCATAGACTATTGGCCTTTCTGCGGTAAGACCTACGTAGAGTGTTTCAAAATTTCTATTGGCAGGTTTAGCTTTTAAAAAACTAGAGTAGGGTTTGCCTGTTGCTCTATAAATTTCTAGGGCTCGTAGTACCCTTCTAGGATTTTCTGTATCCATTGTTTTGTAATACATTGGATCCACACTCATCAGCTCTTGTTGTAAGAGCTGTAAGCCATCATTGTCTAGTTGTGTGTTTAACGCTTCTCTAATTTCTTTAGCAATATCAGGGAAAATATCTAAGCCATTTATTACAGCATCTACATAAAGTCCAGATCCTCCTACTAGTAAAGCCGTAGATTTTTCGCTAAATAGGGTATCTAGTTTTAAAAGCGCTTCTCGCTCAAAATCTCCAACGCTATAGGTGTCAAAAATACTTTTATGTTGTATAAAATGATGTGGCACTGAAGCTAGCTCTTGGGGAGATGGTACGGCAGTACCAATATTCATTGATGTATAAAATTGGCGTGAATCTGCAGATATTATTTCTGTATCAAAAGCTTTTGCAATAGCAATACTTAGGGTTGTTTTGCCAATAGCAGTTGCGCCCACAATACATATGAGTAATGGTTTTTTGGACATTAGATTTTAGAATCTTCCTCGAGAAGGGTTGTACCACATTTATGACAAAATTCTGCATGGTCATGGTGGTTGTCTTCATTGCAATTTTGACAACACTGTGTGTTTATATGAATGTACTGTGGATCATCTACAGCAGGTTTTTTTTTGCTGGCATATTCTGCGCTTACAATTCCCGTTGGGACTGCTATTATTCCATACCCCATAATCATAATAACAGCGGCTATAAATTGCCCAAGAGGCGTAACTGGAGCAATATCTCCAAAGCCAACAGTAGTAAGGGTAACAATACACCAATATACACTCACAGGGATACTAACAAAACCACTTTGTTCTCCCTCTACTAAATACATAATTGTACCTGCTATAATAGATAGAATGAGCACCGCAAATAAAAACACAAATATCTTAGGTTTACTATCACGCAGCGCTTTGTTTAGTTTATTTGCCTCTCCCATGTAGCGGGTAACTTTTAGTATTCTAAAAACCCTTAATAACCTTAGTGCTCTTACTGCCAGAAGTGCATTACTTCCTGCTAAAATAAAGGAAAGATAAAGCGGTATGGTAGAGAGAAAGTCAATAATACCATAAAAACTAAAAATATAATTAGAAGCTTTTTTTACAGTGATGATTCGTAAGATATATTCTATGGTAAAGAATATAGTGATAACCCATTCACCAAAATATAGGAGGTCATGATAATGTGTGTCTATAGAGGTTACACTCTCTAACATGACCAGTATGACACTAACTAAAATTAAAATAAGTAATACAATATCAAAGAGTTTACCCATGGGGGTATCTGCCTCATAGATAATGGTGTGTAATTTGTTTTTTAAATTATTGCTAGTCAATATTTTAATTTTATACTGTTAAAAATACAGAAGTTTCTATAAACTTTAATGGTTTACATCTAGATTTATAATTTTAATCACTTTTCGTTTTCTTAGGTAAGACTGCAAAATATGTTGTGCATCTCTATTATTGTGCATAGGTCTTATTATAGATTTTAATATTTCAGGATTGGTGATTTGATGATTTAAAGTATAATACCCAAACCCTCTATAGATTCCTTTTTCTATTAAAACAACAGATCGCTCCTGGGTATTTCTTCCTTTATCAATGACAAGCATATGTTGGTTTTGATAACTGTAGTTGTTTAGAAATTCTGCTACTTTTTTGTTGTAAGCCTCTGGGCTCTCTTTTTCAATACAGGCTCCCAGGCATTCTTTTATACCGTAACTAAAACAAGCTTTATCTGCATCTTGTATACCACCAAGTTTTTGACATAAAGCATATTTTTCAATAATTTTCTCAAGATTGGCCTTGGCAGATTGAAGATTGCTAAAAGTAGTAATGGCTTTTTTACGAGCATCTACCTTTTCAATCTTTAAATTTATATAGCCCTTACTGTCTTTAAAGGATGTAAGTTGTGCATTAAAGGCTCTTTTTCTTAGCGCTCTATTGTATTTTGGGTTGAGTTGTTTTATGTCTTCACTTTCTTTTAAAAGTGCAATAAGCTCATTTCCTGTTTTTTCATAGCTTACGTTTGTAACTTCAAGTTGTATTTTTTTAGATTTTCTATTGTCGTTGGTGAAATGTTGGGTCAGCCTTTTTTGAATGTTTTTACTTTTTCCGATGTAAATAATAGTACCATCTTCTCGGTGCATATAATAAACACCAGTATCTGTAGGTGCTGCTTTGATAAGTTCTAGTAATTTTGAATCTATATTTGTTCTAGGATTTGCTTTAATATGCTGTTGTACCATTTCTTTTTTAGCATCCTTTAAAAGTAGTAGCTTGAAAAGTTCAACGGTGGCTAGGGCATCTCCCCCTGCGCGATGTCTATTGGCTATTGGTATGCCTAATGCTTGGACGAGTTTTCCAAGACTGTAGGAGGCCATATCTGGCATTAGCTGCTTAGCCAGCTCAACGGTGCAAAGTGTTTTCTTGTCAAAATTGTACCCTAACCTGTCAAATTCTGTGGTAAGAATTCTATTGTCAAATTGGGCATTATGGGCTACTAATATAGCCCCGTCGGTTATTTCTATAATACGTTTTGCAACCTCATGAAATTTTGGCGCTGTACGTAGCATTGCATTATTAATTCCAGTAAGGTTTACCACGAAAGGTTGTATTGGTATTTCAGGGTTTACAAGACTCGCAAATTGATCTACTACCTTTTCTCCATCAAAACGATAGATTGCAATTTCTGTGATGCCCTCTTCATTATACTTTCCTCCAGTAGTCTCTATGTCTAAAATTGCGTATTCCAATATGTAAGAACTTAATTATAATTTCTAGCTCCAAAAATAGAACTTCCAATGCGTACCATGGTGCTTCCATGGTTTAATGCCAGGGTATAATCACCGCTCATCCCCATGCTTAAAACACTTAATTGTGGGTGTTGTTTTATAAACTCCTTGTGTAGGGAACTTAGTTTTTTAAATTCTGTATCTATTTGTGTTTTATTATCTGTAAAACTAGCCATACCCATAAGGCCAATGATAGAAACATGAGGCAGTGTTGCTTGAATATCTTTGGCAAGTAATTGTAAGGCATCTGCTTGGTGTAGACCAAATTTGTGTTCTTCTGCTGCAATTTTAATTTGCAACAAGCACTTAATTACTCTATTGTGTTTGGCGGCTTGTTTGTTAATTTCTCGAAGTAATTTGAGACTATCTACGGTATGTATTAAATCTACAAAAGGAGCCATGTATTTCACCTTATTGGTTTGAACATGTCCAATCATGTGCCATTGTATGTCTTTGGGCATTTCTTCCCATTTAGAGGCCATTTCTTGTATTTTGTTTTCACCAAATACTCTTTGGCCAGCATCATAGGCTTGCAGTAAACTACTCACGGGTTTGGTCTTAGAAACGGCAACTAGAGTTGTGCTTTTTGGAAGTGCATCTTGGTATTTTTTAATGTTTTCTGAAATACTCATCTCATTATATAAAGGGTTCGATTACTAATTTTTATAAAAGCTACAATCTTTTAAAATTCATAGATAGTAATACCGCTTCTTAGTTTAGGTTCTATATACGTACTCTTTGGTGGCATTTTTAAACCCTCATCTGCTATTTTTTTCATCTCTTGTGTGGTTATGGGTAACATGCCAAAACCAACAGCAAATTCTTTGGTGTCTATAGCTGTTTTTACAAATGCCATATCTTTTTTCCCATCTGTGTATGCAATTCTAGTATCATTTCTTACATCTTTAATACCAAGAATTGGTTCAAATATTAGTTTGTATAAAATTTGAGTATCCAATGCCTGTAGGGCATTGTTTATTTCGTAAGTGTCTTTTCGCAAATAAAGAGAGTAAAACTCACCTTCTAGATACATACTAAAGTGATGTTTTTTTGTAGGCTTATAAAAATGTTGTCCTCTGTTTTCAATTCTAAATGAAAAATCCAGCTGAATTAAAAAAGCTTCTTTACTCAGCCCATTTAAATCTTTGATAAGCCTATTAAATTCATATATTTTCAAATCGCTCTCGGGTATGAGAAAGCTCATAAAATAGTTGTAAGCCTCTTTTGAAGTATGGTTTTTGTTTTCTTGGGCCATCTGCTGGGCTAACAGACAGGAGGATGAACTTCTATGGTGCCCGTCTGCTATATAGAGTTTGGGCATCTGCTCAAATATTTCTGAAATTTTAGAGACCACTACGGTTTCACTTACAGGCCAAAGGTAATGGGTGTCTCTGTGGGTAGTTGTAAATTCATACTCTGCTCTAGTTTGCTTTACAGAAGAGATAATACCAGCTAATGCATCATTATTTGGGTAGGTAAGAAGTACTGGCTCTGCATTAAAGCCAACTGTTTTGAGGTATTTAACAAAGATTTCTTCTTTATACTCTAGGGTGTCTTCGTGTTTTTTAATAATATCTTTTTCATAATCTTGTGTGCTTGCGGCAGCTATTATACCGGTAAAGGCTAAACCCTCATGATTCACTATTTTATAGATATAAAAACAAGGGTTGGTCTCCTGCATGAAAATACCATCTTCTTTAAACTCCTGGTATCTATTGCGAACTAAATTATATCTTTTATCACCCTCAATTACTTGTGAGTATTTATAACCTGGGTTTACTACATGTAAAAAAGAAAACGGGTTGTCTCTTAATCTTGCCTCTCTTTGCTCTGTGGTATAGCTATCGTAAGACCTTGCAGCAATAAGGCTCACCTTATCCCTTGCAGGACGTACTGCTTTAAATGGTTTTATTTCTGCCATATATTCAATAAATCAATACTGTGTTAACAGAACATTTTAGCTACATCTACAGCTTTTCTATTTTTGCTATAGTCATAAAATCCTTCTGTACTTTTAACGCCAAGTTTACCTGCCATAACCATATTAACCAGTAGGGGGCAAGGTGCGTATTTTGGATTTTTAAAGCCGTCATACATTACATTTAAAATAGAAAGACAAACATCAAGACCAATAAAATCTGCCAGTGCCAAAGGCCCCATAGGGTGCGCCATCCCTAGCATCATTACTGTGTCTATTTCTTTTACACCAGCCACCCCATTGTAGAGTGTCTCTATGGCCTCATTAAGCATTGGCATTAAAATGCGATTGGCTACAAAACCCGGGTAATCATTAACTTTTACCGGTATTTTCCCTAATTTTTTTGAAATTTCTGCAACCGTGTTATACGTTTGATCACTTGTGCTATATCCTTTTATGATCTCTACTAGTTTCATTACCGGTACAGGGTTCATAAAGTGCATACCAATAACCATATCTGGTCTTGTTGTAACTGCAGCTATCTCTGTAATAGAAATAGATGATGTATTACTAGCCATGATGGTGTCATCTGGGCAAAAAGCTTCCAGATCTCTAAAGATTTTTAGTTTTAAATCAAGATCTTCTGTGGCTGCCTCTACTACCAAACTAGCATACTCGACACCGGTTTTTAAATCTGTAAAAGTGGTGATGTTATTTAATGTTTTTATTTTGTCTGCTTCAGAGATTTTCTCTTTGGCAACCATGCGGTCTAGGTTTTTGGCAATTGTTGCCAACCCGCGATCTAGAGAGGCCCTAGAAACATCTATTAACTGTACTTTATAATCGTTTTGTGCAAAGGTGTGGGCTATACCATTACCCATTGTACCGGCTCCAATTACTGCTACGTTTTTCATAAAAATAAGTATTAATCGATTTTATTAATGGAACTATTATGTTCTTTATTGTTATAGTATCTTAAAATTATCAATAATCATCATGGCTACTCGCAATGCTTCTGCACCTTGAGTTAGCGTTACTTCAGGGGTTGTGTCTTGTGTAATTGCATCTGCAAAACTGTCAAGCTCATCCAAAATAGCATTGTTTGGTGCCACCTGCGGGTTATCAAAATAGATTTGTTTTTTAACTCCTTCCGCATTGGTTAACACCATGGCGAAATCATCAGGGTTTTTTGGAGCATCTTTCATTTTAACCACCTCACATTTTTTATCTAAAAAATCAACAGAGATATAAGCGTCTTTTTGAAAAAACCTAGCTTTTCGCATTTTTTTCATCGAAATACGACTGGCAGTAAGATTAGCAACACAGCCGTTTTCAAACTCAATACGTGCATTGGCAATATCTGGTGTTTCACTAATAACAGAAACACCACTGGCGTGTACCTTTTTCACGTGGCTTTTTACAACACTTAAAATAGCATCTATATCATGTATCATTAAATCCAACACTACAGAAACATCTGTACCGCGAGGATTAAACTCAGCCAATCGATGCGCTTCAATAAACATAGGCTTATCTATCATGTGGTTTACAGCCATAAAAGCGGGGTTAAAACGTTCTACTTGCCCAACCTGTCCTCGAACACTGTGTTTTTTGGCCAAATCACGAATGCTATCTGCCTCTAAAACAGTCTGTGTTATGGGTTTTTCAATAAATAAATGCTTGCCTGCAGTTATTACTTTTTCTGCACACTGGTGATGGTATATTGTTGGGGTTACAACATCAACCATATCACAGGCCGCAATAAGTGCCTCCATAGTGGGAAAGCTTTTATAACCATACTCTTGCTCTATGGCCTTAGCAGCGTCTTGGTTGGCATCAAAAAAGCCCACCAAGGTGTACTTTGTTGACTGCTGTAGTAATTTTAAATGTATTTTCCCTAAGTGTCCTGCACCTAGAACTCCTGCTTTTAACATGGGTATTGCGTTTTATACAAATGTAATGCTTTGAGTGCAAGTTTAAAAGTAGAACTATGGTGAGTTTACATGCTAGTTTCTTAAAAACAAACAACCAAAATTTGGTAACGCTATTACAATAGCTCTTCTATGGTTTTTTGTAGCGATTTTATTTTGTCTCTTAGTTTGGCTGCCATTAAAAAATCTAATTCTTTGGCAGACTTTTCCATGGCTTTTCTGGTATCTCGTATCTTTTTTTCTAACTGCGGTTTTGTTAGGTATTGCCCCTGTGGTTCTGGAGCTGCTAGTGAGTCTTTTGTTTCAAAGGCATAGGCTTCTTGTTTTGATTTGGTCAAGGAATTTTCAAAACTCTTTTTAATAGCCATAGGTGTAATACATTCCTTGGTATTATGAGCCATTTGTTTTTCTCTGCGATACTGGCTTGCATCCATTGTTTTTTGCATGCTCTTTGTAATTTTATCTGCATATAATATAGCCTTTCCGTTTAAATTTCGTGCTGCACGACCAACAGTTTGAGTGAGGGATCGTTCACTTCTTAAAAAGCCCTCTTTGTCTGCATCTAATATGGCAACTAGTGACACCTCTGGTAAATCAAGCCCTTCTCTAAGTAAATTAACCCCTACAAGTACATCAAAAAGGCCAAGGCGTAAATCTTGCATAATCTCTACACGCTCTAGGGTATCTACATCGCTATGAATATAACGGCAACGAATGTTTACACGGTCCATATATTTAGTGAGTTCTTCTGCCATGCGTTTGGTTAATGTTGTAACCAAAACACGCTCATCAAGCTCAATGCGTTTATGTATTTCTTCAAGTAAATCATCTATTTGATTAAGACTTGGGCGCACTTCTATGGGCGGATCTAATAACCCCGTGGGTCTAATTATTTGTTCTACATACACCCCGTCAGATTTTTCTAGTTCATAATCTGCAGGGGTAGCACTTACATAGATTACTTGGTTTTGCATGGCTTCAAATTCTTCGAACTTTAAGGGTCTGTTGTCCATGGCAGCGGGAAGTCTAAAACCGTATTCCACTAGGTTTACCTTTCTAGATCTGTCTCCACCATACATAGCGCCTACTTGAGGTACACTCACATGAGACTCATCAACAATCATTAAAAAATCATCAGGGAAAAAATCCAACAAACAAAAGGGTCTTGTTCCTGCAAGACGTCCATCTAGGTAACGAGAGTAGTTTTCAATACCACTACAATAGCCTAATTCTCGGATCATTTCTAAATCAAAATTTGTGCGTTCATCCAATCGTTTTGCCTCAAGATGTTTGCCTATTTCTTTAAAATAATCTACTTGTTTTACTAAATCATCTTGAATTTCTTTTATAGCACCTTGTAGCACATCTGGAGAGGTTACAAACATATTAGCAGGATAAATATTTAGCCGCTCATATTTTTCAATAACCTTATTATTTAAAGGGTCAAAAGCTTCAATTTCTTCAATTTCATCTCCAAAAAAGTGAACCCTAAAGCCGTTATCTGCATATCCAGGAAATATATCTACGGTGTCTCCTTTGATGCGAAAATTACCATGGTTAAAATCTGCCTCGGTTCTTGAGTAAAGACTTTGAACTAGTTTGTGTAATAATTTTGTTCTTGAAATTACCTGTCCTTTTTCAAGTGAAATTACGTTTTTCTGAAACTCTACAGGATTCCCAATACCATATAGGCAGGATACAGATGCGATTACAATAACATCACGGCGCCCAGAAAGCAGGGAAGAGGTAGTGCTTAGACGCATTACTTCAATTTCTTCATTTATAGAAAGATCTTTTTCTATATAAACGCCACTTGATGGTATAAATGCTTCTGGTTGGTAATAATCATAGTAGGAAACAAAATACTCTACAGCATTGTTTGGGAAGAATTGTTTAAACTCCGAGTAAAGCTGCGCCGCCAAGGTTTTATTATGCGCAAGGACAAGGGTTGGCTTTTCTACCTCTTGAATAACATTGGCGATCGTAAAGGTTTTTCCACTTCCTGTGACTCCAAGGAGTGTTTGATATTGCTCTTTGGAGTTAATACCATCAACCAAAGATTTAATTGCCTGGGGCTGGTCTCCTGTGGGTTTAAAATTTGAAACAAGATTGAATTTCATACAAGGGCAAAAATAGCCAAATTAAGTCCATCAATTCCTTAAAATTAGCCCAAAACAATGCCGTGGGTCATTTAAACAAAGTTAGAACTATTTGGGATGCAACAGTGATTAATAGTTTACGTATACATACCCAATAAGTGGGCTTGGTATTGCTGGATCATTTAGCAATAGCACGTAATAGTAGGTACCAACAGGAACCAGTTTTTTTTCATATAATAGTCCCGTATTAGGTATGGCGTTCCAGAAACCCTGCGCATTTCCTCCTGTGTAAATTAAAGTACCATCTCTAGAATATATTTTAAGTTCAAAGTTTTCATAGATGTTTAATAGTCCTGAAATTTCAAATTCATCATTAATGGCATCTCCATTGGGAGAAAAGCCTTGAGGTACAAAAGGAGGACAATTCTCTATTGAAATCCAAAAAGAACCTGCCGCGAAGCAAACAGCCGTGTCTAGCCTAACAAAAATTTCTTGCACAGCACCCAAACTTTGATAGCTTGAAGGGTTTGTAATAGCAAAGGTGTTAGATAGTGCATTTTCTAGAGAGGTGTAAAAACGTATAATATCATTTGTATTACTGCTTATTAAATCATTTTGTTGGGTAAGATCAAAAACGGCGCTATTAAAACCTTCATTACACAACAGCAAATCTGGAAGTGGTGGTATGGGGTCTATGGTTAAAAATGTTACTTGTGTGGTATATTGGTTGTTGGTCTCGTTGCGTTCTTCAACGATACCTTGGTCTGTTCCAATATCATCAACAGCAGCCAAAAAAGTAAAATTATTTGGTATTGAGGTGTCTAATATAATTTCAACAAAACCCTCTTGGCTTGCGCCAATGGCAATAATTTCTTGAGTTTGTGCTTGCATTATAAGTTGACCATCAATATAAAAAGCGATAGGAGTGTTACTTGGTAAAGGGGCATTACCAAGGGTGTTATAAACGGTGTATTGAATCTCTAGGGTTTCTTCTCTACAGGTATTAAGCGGGCCGTTAATAACAATGGTCGCATCTGGAAGTGAGCAATCCAGTACCGTTATAAGGAAAGAATCTACAAGGTAACATAGTGTGTTGTCTGCCCTTATAAAAATCTCCTGAGGGTTTTGAGTGTTTGTGTAATTGCTAGGGTTTTCAATAGCATTTTGACTTGTGGTAGCATCTCCAACAGACTTATAAAAACTCAGCAAGGCCTGAGAATCTGCTTGGACAACTCCTTGGGTTAAATCAAAGTTTAGCGAGGGGATAACATCGCAAATTTCAAGATCTTGTAATACAGTTTGCTCTGGTAGTTCTAGAAGGGTAACAGGGACATTGTCTTGGTTGTTGTCTTCTATAATTTCATACACCGTGCCTTCTCCAGTTCCGTTGTCATCTACAAATATATTGAGCTGGAAATCTGCTCCAATTTCAATGGGTATTGAAATTGTAATGGTATTGGTTTGTTGTCCTGAGATAGGTATTATATCGGTTGTTTGGCTCTGGCCAACAAGGGTTGTGTCACCATAAAAGGCTATAGGCGTGCCAGAGGGAAGTGAATCTGTACAATTTAAATTGTATACCGTATAGGTAATTTCTAAATCTCTATCTCCACAAATATCACCCCCTTTTACTGTATCTATACTTATAGTAGCATCTGGCAATTGAGAGTTTAACACCGTTATAATAGTGTTAATCATGACAAAATCCTGCCCAGATGTTAGGTCAATAACAGCGCTTGTATCTCCGGGGCTTATATTATTTTCTATAGAATAAAAATCTATATCCATATTATACAAAAGCTCATTTTGGGTAAAGCTATTGGTGCCATTAAAAGCGTTATCTGCAGGGTTTAGAGGTGGGTTGCTTATAATATTTCCATTAATTTGAAGGGTTTCATTAACAGAGAGCGATTGGTCTCCTTCCCAGGCTAAAAACCCAATTTTGGCTCCGTCGTTGTCTAGTACATTGATGTTTGATAGATTAATTGTAAGATTAGTGTTGGTGGCAGAAACACTCTCCAAACCGTCAAATATGGTTACCTGATTAAGGGGCAATGTGTTGTCCTGATAAATAACGGTAATGGCCCATCCTGCAAAGTTTGTCGTGTTTTCACAATAGGGTGCAATAACACCTGTTAGGTCTAAATCTGCAAGGGTGTATAAGCCATTACCGGTTGCTTGAACAAGCGAGGTTACTTCTGCAAAAGCTGCAAAATAAACCAATCCATTACTTATGGTTTCTGAGAAGGTTCTTTGGGCAGTAATTTGCTGGCCGTTTAGTGTTACGTCAAAATCTCCAGTCCCAGAACCAGCCCAATACAGGTATGCAGCAATGAGTTGTTGGTCTGGTTGTAGTTCAAAGTTTGCACTACTAGAGGTTAAAATCTCACAAGGTGTTGGGGGTACAGCGCCTGTGTTTTCTCCAATGTTTAGGGTGCTTCCAAACGCTAGGTAGTCATACTGCCCATTAAATTGGGCAAAAACGTCCACTTCCTGAGCTAGCAAAATAACTGGAGATACTATTAGTAGTAAACAACAAACAACAAAAGGTTTCATAGCGAAAATTACTACGCTAAATATAAGGTTTTTTAATTCAGTGATTACTTGTTGTGGGTTTTAAAAACAGTACGATAAACTATTTAAAAGTTGAGCTTTTCACTTAGCTTCTGCCTTTATATAGCCACATTATATTCGCGTAGGGCATCATTTAAAGATGTTTTTTTATTGGTGCTATCTTTTCTTTTGCCAATAATTAATGCGCATGGAACTTGAAAGTCTCCGGCGGGAAATTTTTTGGTGTAACTTCCAGGAATCACCACAGACCTTGCAGGAACAACTCCTTTTGTTTCAACTGGAGTTTGGCCTGTTACATCTATAATTTTGGTACTCATAGTAAGAACTACATTGGCGCCTAAAACAGCTTCTTTTTCTACACGTACTCCTTCTACAACAATACATCGAGAACCAATAAAAGCGCCATCTTCAATAATAACTGGTGCAGCTTGAAGGGGCTCTAACACGCCTCCTATACCAACGCCTCCGCTCAGGTGGACATCTTTACCTATTTGAGCACAACTTCCAACAGTTGCCCAGGTATCTATCATGGTACCCTGGTCTACGTATGCGCCTATGTTCACATAACTAGGCATAAGAATAACACCTTTGCTAATGAAGGCACCGTGACGTGCAACAGCATTAGGTACTACCCGAATTCCTTTTTCTTTATATCCTGTTTTTAAAGGAATTTTGTCATGATACTCAAAAACACCTGCCTCAAGAGTTTCCATTTTTTGTATTGGAAAATACAAAACCACTCCTTTTTTTACCCATTGGTTTACCTTCCAACTGTTTTCTGTAGGCTCTGCACAGCGCAAGATTCCCTGATCACACAAACCTACAACCTCTTTTATGGCGTCTATGGTTGCTTGTTGGTTTAATAAAGAACGGTCTTCCCAGGCTTTTTCTATTATATCTTGAAGTTCTTTCATGGCAATTTTTCTGGTTATGGTATTTTATATTATACAAATATAAACACCCTAATGATTATATACACCATATGTAGCATACGATACTATAAATCTTTATTTTTGCAATAAAAATGGGAAGAATCCTCGCTATAGATTATGGTAGTAAACGCACAGGGATAGCCGTAACAGATCAGTTGCAGCTTATCGCCTCTGGGCTTACTACAGTTCAAACCCATGGTTTGATGCCTTTTTTAAGTACCTATTTTTCTGAGCAAAAGGTAGATGCTATTGTAATTGGAGAGCCTACTCAAAGAGATGGAGCTCCCTCAAATATAGAAGGGAATATTCAAAATTTTATTAAAGGCTTTAGTCTTAAATTTCCGAATATTGCTGTTGTGAGAGTAGATGAGCGCTTAACAAGTAAAATGGCTTTTCAAACTATGATTGATAGCGGCTTGAAAAAAAAACAAAGACAAAACAAAGCCCTTGTAGATGAAATAAGTGCAACCATTATTTTACAACAATTTTTATATACTAAATAATAGAAAATGATTTTACCCATTGTAGCCTATGGCGATCCTGTGTTACGAAAACAATGTAAAGACATATCTAAGGCATACCCTAATTTAGATGCCCTGTTAAAAAACATGTATGAAACCATGTATGGCGCCAGTGGGGTCGGTTTAGCAGCTCCGCAAATTGGTTTGCCAATTCGTATATTTTTGGTAGATGCAAGTCCATTTGCTGATAAGGAAACAATGGATGCTCAGGAACTAGCCCAGGTTGAAGGATTTAAAAAAACCTTCATTAATGCAACCATAATTGAGGAACAAGGGGAGGAGTTTGCTTTCAATGAGGGGTGTTTAAGTATTCCAGATGTGCGTGAAGATGTTTACAGAAAACCAGATATTACCATTGAGTACTATGATGAAAGCTTTACAAAACATACCCAAAAATATACCGGTATTATTGCAAGAATTATACAGCATGAGTATGATCATATCGAGGGTGTTTTATTTACAGACAAACTCTCATCCTTAAAAAAGCGAATACTAAAAGGTAGATTAACCAACATTAGTAAAGGAAAAGCAACTGCAGATTATCGCATGCGTTTTCCTAATGCTAAAAAGAAACGTTAAAGGGTTGCGTATCAAAAAATTTCAAAACATCTTTGCAACAAATTCTAACAATACACAGTTTCGTTTAAAAAGTAAAGATTAACATTTCGTACTTAACTATTTTTCAATAATTATGAGTTTAGAAAAAGTATTATCAATTTCAGGAAAGCCAGGGTTGTATAAAATGACCAAGCAAACACGTAATGGTTTTTTAGCAGAGTCTTTATTAGACCATAAAAAAATAAGTGTGAGTTCTAGGCACAATGTGAGTTTACTTACAGAAATTGCTATTTATACCTTAACCCAGGAGGTACCACTTCGTGAAATATTTCAAAAGATTGCAACCAAAGAAGAAGGGAAACAAACCATTAGCCATAAAGTACCTAAAGTAGAATTAGAAGAATTCTTCTTTGGTGTTTTGCCAGACTATGATGAAGATCGTGTATATCCAAGTGATATTAAAAAATTGGTGCAATGGTATAATCTTTTAGTTAACAATGGATTTACAGACTTCTCTGAGCCAGCTCAGGACGCCGAAAGCAAACAAACCAGTACTGCAACTCCTGAAGGTAAAGCTCCTAAAGCAAGCCCTAAAAAAAAGGCGGCAGGCAAGCAAATAAACAAAGCGCCTGTTAAAGCAACAAAAAAAGCGGTTACTCAAAATAAAAAAGTAACCACTGCAAAGAAAAAATAAAACATATTACATATTAAAAAAAAGCCTGCGTTAGATTACAACGCAGGCTTTTTGTTTTTAAGAATATATGTTTTAATACTATCCTTATTTTATATAATTAGAATTTAAAATGAGTACAAACAAAAAACCCAACCATAAGGTTGGGTTTTTAATTACGGGTAGTACTATTTTAGAGTTGAGGTGTGTTGTCCTTTTTTTCTTCAGGAGTGTTTTCTTCCATATCTTGAGGAGTGTTTTCTAGGTTTTCTGTAGGTGTCTCTTCTGGTTGACCCTCAGACATGTTTTTCATCTCATCTTCTATCATTTTGTAGAATTGATCGATCTTAGGAAGAATTAATATTTTTGTTCTTCTATTTCTTGATCTATTTTCTGGAGTGTCATTGTCTACCAGTGGAAGGTACTCTCCGCGACCAGCAGCTATTAACTGTTCTGGCTTAACACCCAAGTCTTGTAATACCCTTACAATAGAGGTAGCACGTTTTACACTAAGATCCCAGTTGTCTTTAAGTACACTACCATTATATGGTACATTATCTGTATGGCTCTCTACCATAGCCTCAAATTCTGGCTTACCATTAATTACCATGGCAACTTTACCTAAAATTTCTTTAGCTCTTTCTGTTACATTATAACTTCCTGTTGAGAATAGCACTTTATCACTCAGGGAGATAAATACCACACTTTTTTCTACATTAATCTCAATGTCTTGATCATTGATGCCTACCTCTTTTTTCAGGCTTGTCACAAGGGCAAGTGTTACGCTGTCTTTTTTGGTAAGTGCATCTTGTAATCTAGATATTTTAAGATCTTTCTCTTTTAAACTCTCCAAAGATTTTTCAAGATTAGTAGCCCCTTTGGTAGTCAAGACAGTCATGTCTTGAGAAGTCTTAATAAGATCTTGATTTGTTTTACGCATATCAGCCAAACGCTCCTCTAAAGATTGTAGTCTAGCATTTGCTGTAGCCTTGTCTTTATCACAGGCATTTAAAAGCACTGTTGCAGTGTTGAGTAAATCTTTATTTTTTTTGTAGTTAGCCTCTAAAGCTTTGTACTTTTTTGATGCTACACAAGATGGAAATAGGAACATTCCGCAAGTGGCTAGGATAAGAAGTTTTTTCATGGTTAATTGGGTTTTATTATTACTTAAAACTAACAAATTTTAAAAATATTGTAGTAGACAACTCGTTCTATACTATTTTTTTGTTTTGATTTAATGCGATAAAAGTAGTTTTTTTTCTGATGAAATACATCCAAACTACAGATTTTATTTGATAGTAAGCGATCTTTTTTGTGTCTTTGTTTCTTTTTTTAATAAATGTTAGTGCAAGACAATAAAAAGAGAGGTGCGCTTTAAAGACGGCAAAAAAGTGTGAGGGTTTCCCAGACACCAAAAATTGCCAAGCTGCCAAGGCATCAAGAAGCATTCTAATAAACAGAATCACCCATACCACAGAGCGATTATTGTTTTTTAACATCACAAGTAAAGAATTCCTAAAATTATAAAAAGTCTTTCTAGGATTCTCTACAGCAAGAGTACCACCACCAAGATGATACACAGTTGAGTCTCCTTTATAATGTATAATACCTCCTTGTTGTTGCATGCGCCAACACAAGTCTATTTCTTCTTGGTGAGCAAACAAATCTTCATCAAAGCCGTTGGCATTTACAAAAGCTTCTTTTTTTAGGGCTATACAGGCGCCACTGGCCCAAAAAATTTGTCGCGAGTCATTGTATTGTCCTGTGTCTTTCTCTGTGGTATTAAAAATACGTCCTCTACAATATGGATACCCCAAGGCATCTATATAACCTCCGCCAGCTCCAGCATACTCAAAATAGTCTTTGTTTTTATAATTTAGTATTTTTGGCTGTACCGCGACCAAATTTGAAGTGGCTTTAAAAGCCTCTATAATTGGGGTTAGCCAACCTTGAGTAACTTCTACATCACTGTTTAGAAGCACAAAAACATCTTCTTTGAGATGCGCTAATGCATCATTATATCCTTTGGCATAGCCCCCGTTTTGGGTATTAGTGATAAGATGTACTTTACTGAAATGTTCTTTTATATATGCAACACTGCCATCTGTAGAGGCGTTATCTGCAACATATACGGTAGCTTGTTGAGAATATTCAAGCACACTTGGCAAGAACTGCTCCAGCAGTGCTTTACCATTGTAATTGAGTATGACTATTGCTAGGTTCATGGATGTAAAAATACTAGGTTTATTTTTGATACTCTGGTAGTGTCTCTAAAAACGAATACCGCTTGTTTTGCAAATCCATCTTGCAATAATAATGATCTATACCATTTGTCACCATCAAAAAGGTGCTTTTTAACACCAAGTTATAACGGGCAATTTGATCAAAGGTGTCTTGAGAGATTTTAATACTGTCTGCCTTGCACTCTACAATTAAATGAATACTGCCATCTGGGTTAAAAGTTACAATGTCATAGCGTTTGGTGGTGCCATGTAACTTGATTTGTTTTTCAACATTAATTAAAGACAGTGGTATGTTAAGCTCCTTAATTAGGTATTGTATGGTGTTTTGCCGCACCCACTCCTCTGGTGTGAGGACCATGAATTTTTTTCTAACAACATCAAAAATCAATGGTTTGTTTTCCCTATTTTTGAATCGAAATGAATACTGCTTAAAGTTGAGTTGCCGCATACCGTAAAAATAATCTTTCTTGGAAGATTAGCTTTGTAAAATCTACTTAACTTGTGCCCAAATTGCTAACATTTCATATCCATATCTATGTCTGCACAAGCAAAAGAAATTGTAAATAATATAAAAAAAGGTGTAATTGCTCCTATCTATTTTTTAATGGGTGAGGAAGCCTTTTATATTGACGCTATTTCAAATTACATAGAAAAAACTGTTTTAGATGAGAGTGAAAAAGGCTTTAACCAAATGGTGCTATATGGTAGAGACATTACCATAGATGATATTGTAAGTAATGCCAAGCGCTATCCAATGATGTCTCCAAGGCAAGTTGTAATAGTAAAAGAAGCGCAAGATCTTTCTCGCACTATTGAGAGTTTGTTAGCCTACGTTGAGAATCCTCAACCTACTACAGTTTTGGTTATTTGCTATAAATACAAAAAGCTAGATGCAAGAAAAAAGTTGAGTAAAGCCATTAAAAAAGTAGGGGTTTTGTTTGAGAGTAAGAAACTCTATGAAAATAAAATTCCAGACTTTATACAAGCTACTCTTGACAGCAAAGGCTACACCATTACTCCAAAGGCATCACTAATGCTAACAGAATTTTTAGGTACAGATTTAGGTAAAATACACAATGAACTTCAAAAATTACAACTTATTGTAAAGCCTGGTGCTCAAATAACTCCAGAGATTGTAGAACAAAATATAGGAATCAGTAAAGACTTTAATAATTTTGAATTACAAAAAGCTATTGGTGATCGCAACGTTCTAAAAGCATATGCAATTATTCAATATTTTGGACAAAACCCAAAGAACAATCCAATTGTCATGACTGTTTCTTTACTGTATAGCTTTTTTGTAAAATTGTTAAAATATCATGCCCTATCCAACAAAGCAAATGCAGCAAAGGCCCTTGGCCTAAATCCATATTTTATAAAAGATTATCAAGTAGCTGCTCGCAATTACCCTATGAAAAAAGTAAGTGTAATTATTAGTGCCATAAGAGATGTAGATATGAAAAGTAAAGGAGTAGGAGCCTCAAGTACCCCACAGGCAGACCTGTTAAAAGAACTACTTGTTGCTATATTTAATTAAAAAAAATTAATCTACCCTATTTTCGTCGAAAGCCGAGGGCAATAGTTTAGGGATAAATTTCACCAATAAAGGCAATAAAATAGCGCCTCCAGGAAGCAAGAAAATGGTCAATGATGGAATCGTTTTACAGATATCCAATAGCTGCTCTTTTACCTTACTTTTTTCATCCTTTGATAATTCTCTATAGGTAGAAATGCCAAGAAGTTTCAATAATTCTCCACTTTCTTGCAATTCTTTTTGAAGTCTGTCTTTATTTCTAATAATGAGTCTTTTTACTGTACTTGTTGATTGAGTGTAAAATTGTTTGATGGGCGTTGCATATTCAAAAAGGCTAAGCTTCCCCTCAGATTTTAAAGAAAAATATTTTATAGCATCAATGCTTTTTTGTAAGGTATTTTGATCAAGATCTAAGTTACTTGCTAGGGCCTTTAGATATATATGTTCTTTAGTGTCTATGTTATTTTTTTGCCAAACAGCTAGTGTACTTATATCAAAAATGTATTTTCTTGCATAGCTAGTTAGCCCGGTGAAATTTTCTTTACTATTTACTGTTTCTATACTTTGCTTAGCATTCTTGTACTGAGTGGAGGCCTCAAAAAGAGAGATAAGCATGCTATCGTACTGCGTTTTTTCTTGCTTTGCTTTTAGTGATCCAAAACAACATAGCATTGTTTGAAGTTCAAGGTTTTTTGTAAAACTTTTACTATCCTTTCCATTAGATAGCCAATATTCAAAAGCTAATACATCTACATATAGCAATGCATAGGTTAATAGAGAGACTGCATTTGTTTTATTTACTGTATTTATTTCATGGAGTCTTTTTGATAAAATACTCTCAAGGTTGGAAGTTTCAGAGCTGGAAAAAGTAATGGCCTGTAAAAATCCTGTTTTTGCTTTGTCAAGCGCTTTATAGTATTGAACAATAGTACTAATTATCTCTAGAGGTGTTGCCGTTGGTGTGTTGCTAATACCCGTATATAAAAGGGCATGAAATAAATTTACTTTGGTACACTCTCCGTGGGAAAGCGCTAGGTCAATATCATGTTTTAGTATCAAGCTATTTGCATTACCGTATAAAAACCCAGTGGCTTTTAACAGGTCATAAAAAGCACTTTTAGGAGTGAATTGTAATGATGATACATCCTCTTTATAGGTACTTAAAAATTTTTTTATCCAATCTTGTGCAGAAGGGTTCATTTATGTGCTACATTTAAAAATTACATTTTTACTTTTAAGGCATATCAAATATCATGCGTACATTTGTTGCTAGTTGGGTAAAGAAAACAATATAATTTTTTAAAAACTATATCTATTATGAAAAATACAAAACTATTTTCTGTGCTAGGAGCAATAGGGATTGCCTGTTTCTCTGTGTTTTTAATTTCAGCAGATCATATGGATGCTCCAAATGTGGCTGCAACTTCTGCAGATATTGCAGATTTCTTTGCCTTTGAAGGTGCTAACCCAGATAATACTGTTTTGGTGGCTACGGTTCAAGGACCACTAGCTCCTATGGAACAAACAACTAATGCTGAGTTTGACCAAGATGTTATTATTACTTTTAATATAGATAACACTGGAGATTTTGTTGAAGATTTAGTGATACAAGCAGTTAAAAGAGGAGATTCTATGTACTTTTTTGGCCCTGTAGCACCGCTTCAAACAGGTGCCCAGACCAGTATTGTTACCACTGCCACAACAACTGTTGTAAAAGTGTCAGATATTGACTCTGTAGAAACAACTTTAAATAATGGCATGCAGGTATATGCGGGGCCAAGAAGAGATCCTTTTTATTTTGATTTTAACCAATATAATTTGGTAAGTAGTGGAGCAGTTGCTCCAGAGGGTTTTTTACCGCCACAAGAAGCCAATGATTTCTTTGAAGATTTAAACGTATTGGCTATTGTGGTAGAAGTGCCAAACTCTATGCTTGGTTCTGCGCCCACTCATATTGGTGTTGCGCAAGGGTATCTTCCGGTAGGTTCTACACCAGATGCCTATAACATTTGGGTAACTACAAGTAGAAAACAATAAAAGTATAACAGTAATACACTTAAGATGAAAATATATAAAATAAACCTACTATTACTTGCCATTTTTACTTCTCTAGTATTTGTGCAATGCGTAGATGATGACGATAACGGAAATATTCTAAACGATGCTACCTGTGATGATGGTATTCAAAACGCAGATGAGACATCTATTGACTGCGGAGGATCTTGCGAGCCTTGTGATGGTGTTTTAGATTTCTCTGGAACCTATAATCAACAAGACAGTATGGGGCGTCCAACTATAAATACAGTTTTTAGCGCATCAGACGCTGTAAAGAACTTGTATAATAAAGTACCCCCATCATTGCGTGCTACTTTGCAAAGCGAAGAGGGTCAAACACAGCTATTTCAGGAGGCCTTTCAAAACCAATTAGAAGCTTATCATGATGTGTATGCTGTATCTTTAGGGCTTGATCCAGAGACGGTTAATTATCAGACCAATATTCTTGGGCTTGATGCTACGGGTTTTACAACACTACTAGCAAATTTTGATGCCCTACAGGTTGCCCCTAATGGGCAAACGGTTTATTATGACCCTGCCACAGGTCTTGCCCTAACTGGAAGAGGCCTTGAAGACGATGTTATAGACATCTCACTTACACTTATTTTTGGGGGTGAAGATGGCACCAGGTTTAATGGGGAAAATGACAACCCATTACTTACATCAGATAACGTTTCTATAGGCACTAGAACCTATGGTGATTTTCCTTATTTGGAAGCGCCAGTAATGATGAATTAAATATTAAGTATTGGCGTCAAAATAGAGCACTCAACTATGAAAAATGTAATTGCAAGTATGTACCTCGGTCTATTATTACTAAGCTGTAATGGACATGGTGATAAAGATTTAGCTTTTACAACAAATCCTGCACATTACACTTCTTTTTTACAGGCAGACCCAATTAAATCATACACTGAGGCCCTTAAAGAAAAAGAATTCTGGTCTAAAAGATTAGGCGCAGATTCTACGGGTGTTGGTGATTTAGGACCTCTAGCTGGTGCCTATTCTAAACTTTTTGAGACCAGCGGCGATATACAATACCTTAAAGATGCAGAAAAGGTATATAAAAAAGCCATTACAGTTTCATCTATTAAAATTCAGGATGGTTATAAGAGAGCCTTGGCAAAAAACTATATTACCCAGCATCGGTTTAAAGATGCGATTACTTTACTAGAAGAAAGTTATGCAGGTATTTCAAACAAACACGCAACTGAGCTGCTGTTGTTTGATTGTTACCTTGAAGTTGGTGCCTACCCTAGAGCAGAAAAAATATTAAAAAAAATAGAAAACACCAAACAGTACAATTACCTTATTAGGATATCTAAATGGAGTGATCATAAAGGACAACTCTCCGCTACCATTGGGTACATGGAAAAAGCCTTGGCTATCGCGAATTCTAGAAATAATTTGGCTTTACAAATCTGGACTAATTCAAACATTGCAGATTATTATGGACACCAAGGAGATATTAAAGCCTCTTACAACCATTATATAAAAACACTTGCCTTACAGCCAGATCATGCCTATGCAAAAAAAGGGATTGCTTGGATTTTATATTCCAAAGAGCATAATATAACTCAGGCCTGTGTACTTATTGACCATTTATTGACGAATCACAACCTGCCAGATTATTATTTGTTAAAAGCTGAAATGGCAAGCTATCAAGGTGATTCTGTGAAGAGCCAAGAGTATATGCAGCAGTTTTTCACCTTAGCGAACAACCCTTTATATGGTGATATGTACAACACTCATAAAATTAAAGCCTTGGTTAAGACCGATCCCCAACAAGCATTGCAATTAGCCCAAAGAGAAGTAGATAATAGACCTACTCCACAATCCTATCATTTATTAGCACTAGCTCAATTAGCCTCAAAGGATACTCAAAAAGCCCTTACTACCATTACAGATTTTGTAGCTGGAAAAACAAGCGAGCCAATGGCTTTGCTGCACAGTGCACAGGTTTATAAGGCCAATGGTATGCTAGGAAAAGTGGCCGTTTTAAAAACAGCCTTACTGCCAGCAAGTTATGAGCTTGGACCTGAGATATACAAGCAAGTGACAGCCCTTTAATGTATTGTTAATTAAAAGCTTTATTTAAAAACAACCCCAGCCTTTAGCTTCTGAAAATGCGATTTTAATAATATCTTTACATAATTATATGCTAATTTGCAAAATACACCCCCTATTGGGTTGGCTTGTTCAATAATCGGAAATTTAAAGCAAGCTATCATTAGTCTATGTTTTAATTTTAAGGTAAAACACCTATACATTACTACAACAAATATTACTAAAAATCTTTATTTTGATAAATATTGCTTTTTACTACATAAAACATCGGTGTATAGATTGTTTCGTTTTGTATACTCATTGTAGCGCTATTAATTATCCTCTAGAAAAAAAATAAAGTATTTTGCGTAAGTACATTAGTCTTAGAATCAAAAAACCAAAACTAAACTCAAAAAGTAATTACAGAATGACTAAAAATAAAACCATAAATATTGGTGCTCACTCAGCTAAGTTTGAAGACTTGAACGTTAAAGGCGAACAGATGAAAATTGATGGAGAGAGTTTTTATAAAATTTCCAATGTAAACGGTATGCGTCCTTTTTTCATGAGCATTGTTAGCCATTCAAACCACTGGATGTTTATATCTAGTACGGGAGGGTTGTCTGCAGGTAGAAAAGACAGTGACTCAGCGCTATTTCCATACTATACCGATGATAAGATAACCGATTCTTTTGAAACCACTGGAAGCAAATCTATTTTTCTTGTTGAAAAAAACAGTCAAACATTTTTGTGGGAGCCTTTTTCAATGAGACAAGTGTCGTTATATAAAATATCACGAAACCTTTACAAGAACGCCTTTGGTAATAAAGTGATATTTGAAGAAATTAACCACGACTTAGAAATTTCTTTCACCTATGAGTGGAACTCTACAGATCGTTATGGGTTTGTTAGAAAGTCTTTGCTCTCCAATACAGGGATCTTAGGGGTTAAAGTTCAATTTATTGATGGAATTCAAAATGTATTACCCTCCGGCATTGAACAAGCCCTTCAAAACAGCACGAGTAATCTGGTAGATGCTTACAAAAGAACCGAACTTGTAGAGGGGTCCTCTCTTGCTGTTTTTGCATTGAGCGCAATTATCGTTGACAAAGCAGAACCTAGTGAGGCATTAAAATCAAATATTACCTGGTCTCTTGGGCTTGACAACCCAACAATTCTTTTATCTTCTTTGCAGCTAGATACTTTCAGAAGAGGGCAGCAAGTCTCGCAAGAAACGGATGTCAAAGCCGAAAAGGGAGCCTATTTTCTAAATTCAGAAGTAGCCCTAGCACCACAGCAATCAAAAGAGTGGTTGTTGGTGGCTGATGTAAATCAAAGCATATCAGATGTAGTCTCTATTACATCTGAGATGAATACTATTTCAGATTTAAAATCGAAGATTCTTACCGATGTTGAGTTAGGTTCTGAACACCTTAACGAGCTCGTTGCGGCCTCTGATGGTCTTCAAAAAACCGCAGATGGACTTCGCAACGTCCGTCACTTTTCAAATACCATGTTTAACATCATGCGTGGCGGAATTTTTGATGATAATTATCAAATCGAAAAGGCAGATTTCGTTTCTTACATCGAAACGCTAAACAAAAAAGTATACCGTCACAAAGAGACTTTGTTAAATGCCTTACCAGCATTATTTAAACTTCAAGACTTAAAAGCTTTATATCAAGACGATACCGATAAAAACTTTAAACGTCTTTGCTGCGAATATTTGCCATTAAAATTTAGCCGTCGCCATGGCGATCCAAGCCGTCCTTGGAACAAGTTTTCTATAAATACTAGAAACGAAAATGATGGTTCTAAAATATTAGATTATCAAGGAAACTGGCGTGATATTTTTCAAAACTGGGAAGCTTTAGCGCATTCCTATCCAGAATTTATGGAAGGGATGATTCATAAGTTTTTAAACGCGACTACTTTTGAGGGCTATAACCCATACCGTGTTACAAAGTATGGATTTGATTGGGAAACTATTGAGCCAGACAACCCTTGGTCTTACATCGGGTATTGGGGGGATCATCAAATCATATATTTACTTAAGTTTCTTGAGTTTATGGAAGCTTATTACCCCAGTAAATTAGCAACCTATTTCTCTCAAGATTTGTTTGTCTATGCTAACGTCCCTTACAAAATAAAGCCCTACGAGTCTATTTTGAAAGATCCAAAAAACACCATAGATTTTGATTTTGAAAAGGAAGAAAATATACAATTCAAAAGAAACGAAATTGGAGTTGATGGTGCCTTACTTAGAGACACAACCGCCTTTATTTACAAGGTTAATTTTGTAGAGAAAATACTTGCAACCGTTCTGGCAAAAATGTCAAACTTTATTCCAGAAGGGGGGATTTGGATGAATACCCAACGCCCTGAGTGGAATGATGCAAATAATGCTCTTGTAGGAAATGGTGTCTCTATGGTTACCCTGTATTACTTAAGACGCTTTTTTAAATTCTTTAATAAAGTATTGGATCAAGACACTACCAATGAGTTTGAAATATCCAATGAGCTGTTAGCGTTTTTCAACAAAGTATTTAAAACATTGGAAGCTCACAAACACTTGCTTGAAAGCCGTTTTACCGATGAAAACCGAAAGCAAGTCTTAGACGGCCTAGGACAAGCAGCGAGTGATTATAGAACACAAATTTACGATCAGAAATTTTCAGGCTATAAAACAGCGGTTTGTAAGGCGTCCTTGTTAAAATTTACAAGCACTGCCCTTGATTACTTAGAGCACTCTATTGAAACCAATAAAAGAGCTGACAACTTATTTCATTCTTATAACTTAATGACTGTAACGGATCAAAATTCCGTTTCTATTTCCCATTTACCTGAAATGTTAGAGGGGCAAGTAGCGGTATTGAGCTCAGGTTATTTATCCACTAAAGAGAGTTTAGATGTTTTAGACGGTCTTAAAAACAGTCCGTTATTTAGAGAAGATCAGTATAGTTATATTTTATATCCAAACAAAGAACTTCCTAAGTTTGTTCATAAAAACACGATTGCAGCCCCAGATGTTACATCTTCTGAATTACTCAGTCAACTTATTGCAGATGGGAATACCCAATTAATCAACCAAGACGGAAATGGCCATTATCACTTTAATGGTAGTTTTAATAACGCTGAATCTGTAAAGGCAGCCTTGAGTTGCCTTTCAGGCTTGTATGCACCCCTTGTGGAGAAAGACTCTAAAAAGGTGCTTGCTATTTTTGAATCTGTATTTAACCATAAATCATTCACAGGAAGATCGGGTACTTTTTTTGGATATGAAGGTTTAGGGTCTATTTACTGGCATATGGTCTCTAAGTTATTGTTGGCGGTGTATGAGGTAACTCAAAAAGCACTTTACGAATCAGATGATAAAAAACTCATAGGTCGATTGTACGATCATTATTTTGAGATTAATGCCGGAATCGGAGTTCATAAATCACCCGAGCTCTATGGGGCGTTTCCTACCGATGCCTACTCGCATACCCCTGGCAGTAAAGGCGCACAACAACCTGGGATGACTGGACAAGTGAAGGAAGACGTCTTGAGTAGATTTGGAGAGTTAGGAGTCAAAGTACGTCATGGGGCTGTTGAGTTTAACCCAGAGATACTAAGAACAGAGGAATTTTTAACAACTAAAGAGGTGTTTAATTTCATTAACTTAGCCAAAGAAAAATGTCGTATAGATTTAGAAGCAGGGTCGCTCGCTTTTACTTATTGTCAAGTGCCTGTAATTTATCAGAAAGCGACTCATGCGGCGATTAAAGTATTTTTAACTGATGGCAGCGTATGCTCTTTTGAAGGGAAGTCTTTAGATGTTAAAACTAGCCAAATGCTTTTTAATAGAGGTGGACAAATAGAAAAGTTAGTCATATATGTTGTTAAAGGTTAATATGAAATACTCAAGATCCCTACTTATACTCTATTAATTTTCACTTTAGGTTTAGGTGCGTGGTCTTGTGAAGAAAAAAATGAATAAAAACCATATAAATAAAAATAAATCAGCGGCTGAGTTTTTAGGGGATGAACTCGTGATGTAAACCCTCTTAAAAAATCCTTTAATGGATAGTCATAGCATATTGCAATCAAAAAAATGTATTATGGTTTTTTAATAAGGTGAAATGACTTTTTTGAACAAATAAGTAAAACCATTATACCCTCCCAAAAAAACATTTCACCCCTAATTACTGCAGATATAAAATTAATATTGATGAAAATGAAATATATATTTATACTCGTACTTATAAGCCTTTCCTTTAGCTTTTTATCATTTGAGGATACTGATATGGTTTCTGTCAAAGACAGGCAATTACTAATTAACCAGACGCCCTATTTTATCAAGGGAATTTGTTACAACCCAGTTAAAAAGGGGCGTGTAGAAAGAGATTTAACCAACATCGATCTTGACCTTGCTTTAATGAATGAAGCAGGTATAAACACTATTCGTGTATATAGCCCTATTGATGATGTTTCTGTTTTGGATAAGATAGCTGCTGCAGGTATAAAAGTAATTACAAGTTTTGGTTACAATCAAGACGGCTATTTTGATATCTTATCAGGGTCTTACTTAGACTATGTAAATAGCTATAAAGATCACCAAGCAATTTTATTGTGGGAGCTTGGCAATGAATATAACTACCATCCAGAGTGGTTTGATGGTGATATAAAAAATTGGTACACTAGTTTGCAAAATGCAGCCGATGCGATTCATCAAAATGATCCCAATCATCCTGTTGCTAGCGCCCATGGTGAGCTCCCAAAAAGTGGTGTATTAGCGGCTACAACCAATATCGACTTATGGGGTTTCAATGTGTATCGTTGGGATAATCCAGAAGCTATATTTAATGAGTGGTCACAGATAAGTGATAAGCCAATGTACCTCTCTGAGGCTGGAAGCGATAGTTACATGACCATCGCTAACTATGGGTTTAGTAAAGGAGATAACCAAGAGGCGCAAGCCCAGGCACTAACCAATATTTTGAACGATGTTTTTGAGTACAAAGTGATTAATACTGGGGTTTTAGTATTTTCTTTTACAGATGAGTTGTGGAAGGCAGGAAACCCAGAAAGTCAAGATGTTGGTGGCTGGGCTCCAGAGAGTAGCGGGGTCCCTTATGACGGAACTGCTAACGAAGAATATTGGGGGATTTTAGATGTTAATCGTCACAAAAAAAAGGCTTTTAATGTGCTTAAACAATTTTATAATACACTAGAAGATTAATTTATTCATGATGCGAAAAATAATACTGATTTCCCCTGTTTTTTTACTTATTACAGCCTTGTTTTTATCCTCGTGTAACTCAAAAAAAGAAGTGATGATAGAAGTTTATGAAACCTCTGCTGCAGGCCATAAGTTGACTCCATTAGAGATTTTTTCAAAGGGGGAGATTGTTTCTGAAATTACAATAAATCCGCAAGAAAAGCGACAAGTGATTACAGGTTTTGGTGGGGCCTTTACCGAGTCTTCCGCTTTTGTTTTAAATCAATTAAGTCCTAAAAAAAAGGACCAAATAATCAATGCCTATTTTTCTGAGAAAGGAGCTGCTTATTCTTTGACGCGAACACACATGAATTCTTGTGACTTTTCTTTAAGTAACTATTCATATACAGAGGTAGAAGACGACACCCAACTTGAGCACTTTTCTATAGCCCATGACAAAGATGATCTGATTCCTATGATAAAGGCAGCTCAAGCCGCTTCCAAGGATGGATTCAAACTTTTTGCATCGCCATGGACCGCTGCTCCGTGGATGAAAGATAATAATTCATGGGTTGGCGGGAAATTAAAGCCAGAGTATTACCAAACCTGGGCGTTATTTTTCTCTAAATATGCCGATGCCTACAAAGCTCAGGGCATCGATATTTGGGGTTTTACAGTAGAAAATGAACCTATGGGAAATGGAAATAACTGGGAAAGCATGGTTTTTTCACCTCAGGAGATGACCCATTTTGTTCAAAACTATCTTGGCCCTACCCTCGAGGCCAAAGGACAGCAAGATCTAGTTATTTTAGGTTTTGATCAAAATAGAGGCGATCTTAAACAGTGGGTTGATGTGATGTTTAAAGACCAGGTGAGTTCAAAATATTTTGATGGAACCGCCATTCACTGGTATGAAAGCACCTATGACTATTTTCCTAAAGAGTTGGAGTATGCACACCAAAAAGCACCCAATAAATATTTAATACAATCAGAGGCATGTATAGACTCTGAGGTACCAGCCTGGAAGGACGATGCTTGGTACTGGTCTAAAGAAGCCACCGATTGGGGTTATGATTGGCGTGAGGATGAAAAAAAGTACTTGCATCCTAAATATGCTCCTGTTAATCGCTATGCTAGAGATATTATTGGCTGTCTAAATAACTGGGTTGACGGTTGGGTTGATTGGAATATGGTTCTTGACAGACAAGGAGGGCCTAACTGGGTTAAAAATTGGTGTGTAGCGCCAATTATAGTAGATCCAGAACAGGACGAGTTTTACCTCACCCCGCTATACTATGTGATGTCTCACTTTAGTAAATTTATTAGGCCAGGGGCACAAGTTATTCAAGCCCATAAAACAGATGATGATTTAATGGTCTCTGCATCCAAAAACCCAGATGGCTCTCTAGTGGTGGTGGTTTTTAATGAAGGACTTTCAGAAAAGTATTTTAATTTAAATTTATCTGGACAAACCCATGCTCTGAGTATAAGCCCTCAAGGCTTACAAACTATAATTTTAAAAAACTAAAAATATAATTATGAATACACAAACTAATATAATGCGCACTAAAGTTCCCTTGGGGCAAAAGATTGCTTTTGGTTTTGGTATGTTGGCCAATCAAATGTTTCCAGCCATTCTTGGAATATTTATGGTTGTATTGGTGGAGGACCTTGGGTTTTCTGGATGGATGTGGTCTTTGGTGTTTCTTTTTCCAAGAATTTTTGATGCTTTTCTAGATCCTATCATGGGATTTATATCAGACAATACAAAATCTAGATGGGGAAGACGTCGTCAATACGTTATTATTGGAGGCGTAATTATGGGTCTTGCCTATATTTTTATGTGGCAACTTTATAAGATTGATAGTGTAGAATATAATTTTTGGTATTTCTTTTTATGGTCTTTGGTGTTTTATGTAGGTCTTACCATTTTTAGTGTTCCTTATGTGGCTATGGGGTATGAAATGAGCGATGATTTTCACGAAAGAACAAATATCATGGCTATCTCCCAATGGGTTGGTCAATGGGCATGGGTAATTGCTCCTTTGTTTTGGATTATTATGTATGACCAAAACTGGTTTGAATCTGCAGATGTAGCCGTTCGTGAATTAGCCATTTGGGTTGCCATACCATGTTCCCTTTGTGCTATTGTACCTGCTATATTTATAAAGAGCAAATCTACTTTAGAGGAAGATTATGAGCCTTTAAATACTGCCAACATAGGAAACAGTCTAAAAAAGATTTTTGAAAGTTTTTCTGAGGCATTTAAAATAAAAGAGTTTAGAAAATTATGCGGAGCAACATTTTTAATATTCAATGCTTTTAACACCGTTGCAGCACTTACATTCTTTGTAATTGTTTACAAACTATTTAACGGAGACGCAGGTGCAAGTGGTATTTGGGTATCTATGTTTGGGTGTCTGGGCGCTTTAGGCACTACATTTATTGTGATACCTACGGTTGCTTGGTTGTCAAAAAAAATGGGTAAGAAAAAAGCTTTTATGGTATCTCAGTCAATCTCACTAGTAGGATACATACTGTTATACTTTCTATTTATTCCAGGAAAACCATGGATGTATATCATAGCCTTGCCGTTTTTCTCTTTTGGAATTGGAAGTTTATTTACCATTATGATGTCTATGACAGCAGATGTCATAGATATTGATGAAATTAATACAGGAAAACGAAGAGAAGGTATTTTTGGAGCCATCTACTGGTGGATGGTAAAGGTTGGTTTTGGTATTGCAGGCGCCCTTAGTGGAGTGATTATAACCGTAGTAGGTTTTAATCCTGATCTTGCTGCCATAGATCAGCAGTCTGCAGTAGAAGGCTTGCATGCGGTCTTCTGCTTTTTCCCAATGGCAGGAACCATCCTGGCCATGATTGTAATGCGTAACTACAGCATTACTGAGGAAAAATCTAAAGACATTTCGGCCACTTTAGCCAAAAGAAAAAGTGAAACAAAAAAAGAAACAACTACTTAAAAGAGTAATTAATGTCATTTAGAAAAAAAATCAATCTTTAATAGGTTTAAATTATTCAGAATATAACTCTTAGGCTATGAAAATATAGTTTAACTCTTTTGCTCTTTGTTAAAATATACGAGGTAGTAATACATTTGCTTTTCTTCATCCCAACCTTTCTCTACAAACTTATCTGCACTTTCTGGATTAATAAAATCTAGTTTAATTTGTACGTTTGTATCTAGATTTATTACGTTTTTTATTTTCTTTCTTGCCGCTGTCACTGCAGTATTTGCTATAGGAAAGGTGGTTAAATCTTCAATTTTATATTTTGGAGCGGTCTCGCTTTTGTAGTGGTTAAACTCTGGTATTAAATCTGGATTACTAATTACATCGTTCATGAAATTACCTTCATTGAAGGTATCGTTTATGGCAAAATGATTCACCGCACGGTTCATAAACAATACCTCTTCTTTTTTGTCTTCAGCAGGAAGCACTACATCTTTTGCAAAATCTTGACAAAATTTTAAATATTTTTTAGTGTAGAAATTATCATCCTCAAAGGCTTCAACTCCTAAAAAAGCCTCAAGCCAATAGCGTGTATCATATCTATTGCTATCTACAGATAATACTTTATACCCTTCTTCTTTTTTTACATTAAATATAATACAGCCCTTATCTAATTTGCTTAAACTAACTCCTTGCTGCAAATGGGCATTTATTTGGTTTTCTTGCTCAGAAAATTGAAGGAAGTCCTGTTTTAGCTCAGATTTAAAAATACCTACCGCATTTACTTTTTCGTTATCTATTTGCAGGTTTTCTAAATAGGCCACATACACCTCACCGCTTTTAATGAGCTGGTGGGTAGATTGGTCATACAAGTGCTGTGTTATCTTCTTACTTTGTTGGTGTACACTCTCCGGATTGTCAAATATTTGAGTAGCACAGGTAAATAGTTCGTGAAATTCTAGATCTGCTTCATTCACAAACTGAAAGTAGTTCTCTTCTTTATCTCTGAAGGGTTTTAAAAAGTATTCTTTGAGTAGTGGGGTGATTTCATCATCCATCTTATACACATCATCAGAGAGAAGTATAGGTTCATTTTTACTTTTGTTTCCAACGCGATGTATGGACAAAGAGGCAATATGGGTGTTAAATAAGTTGATCATATAATAAAGTTGAGGCGTTTAGCCTTTTTAAAAGGTAAAAAAGTTTAGCTGTAACAAGACAAATACAATAGCTCTTGCTCCAAATATATTTGGATATTTTTCTTAGTTAATTTTTAGTTCCAAGTCTCATCAAAATCTAGATGCTCAAAGTCATCACCACTGTTGTATGGGTCATCATCAAAATTCTCGTCACCATACATATCATCTAAATCACCATCTATAGATTCACTAACAAACTCAGGGTCTATAGGCTCATCTGGAACATCTCCTTGGGCAAACATAAGATTAGGGTAGGTAACTCCTGCTTCTGGCTCTGCGATATCTGCAAGTTCTATGATAAAGGTCCACATGGATAGAAAATCATAAATATATACAAGGTTTCTATGCTCCTTAGAAACCACATGATTGAGAATTGTTTCTGCCATGGTACGAGTTGGCTCGCTGCCATCACTCATGTCAAAGAGCGCTATCTCATCTTTTTGTTCCCACTGGTCGTTACTTTCATAAAAAGAGGCCACTTCTTGTCCTTCAAAGCCAAAAGCTTGTGTGATGCTGTTATGGAAATCTTCAAACGTTGCATTTTCTTGAATCTCAATGTCGCGATACACCTCGTCTTGCGAATTTAAAATGACTCTAAAACGATAAATCATATACTTTTATATTAATTTTTAAAGATATTTTTTTACTACTTATTTACTATATCTATGTAGGGTAAAGGTCATGGTTGCCAGTAAAAAAAACGCTGTAACTTGATGTAATACTCCCAGCCAAACAGGTACAAACAATACTAGGGTAAGCACCCCTAACACAAATTGAACCCCAACTAGAATTAAAAGTAAGTTGATACCCTTTTGTTGTAGCGTGGTGGTTTTATTTTTTCTAGCCTTTAACCAAATAAAACCAATCATACCAACAACAATATAGGCCAGGTATCGGTGTATAAATTGCACACCGCTTTTGCCTTCTATAAAGTTTCTCCCAAGTGTTTCTTGTTCTGTGGTTACACTCTGGTGTATAAGCTCTCCGTCATTCATCAGCGGCCAGTGGTTATGAATCCAACCAGCATCTAGACCGGCAACAAATGCGCCCCAAATGATTTGAATTATAAGTATAACAAGCCCCATTCTAATTAGATTTCTAAACCGGGTGTTTATTTGTTTTTTTGAAGGAAAAATTAAATCTAAGGCCACCCAAAAAGTATATGCAAATGTCAAAAATGCGGTTGTTAAGTGCATAGCGAGTCTGTAATGGCTTACATCTGGCCTATCAACAAGACCACTCTTTACCATATACCAACCCAAAAACCCTTGAAAGCCACCCATAGCTAGCAAAATGACACATTTTTTAATAGTGGGTTTTGTAAGCTGTTTTCTAAGTAAGAAATATACAAATGGAATCACAAAAACCAATCCTATAAAACGGCCAATTACACGGTGTATCCATTCCCAGAAATAAATGTCTTTAAACTCATCAAGAGTCATGTTATAGTTGAGTTTTTGATATTCTGGGTATTGTTTGTATAAATCGAAGGCCTCATTCCATTGCAACGCGTTTGTTGGAGGAATGGTACCAGAAATTAGTTTATAATTTGAAATAGATAAGCCAGAATGTGTAAGGCGGGTAATACCTCCTACAATTACCATAATAAAAATAAGTACACAACCCGTTAAGAGCCAGTAAATCACTTTTTTATTGTCTTTCATAATGCTGTTTTTAATCCTAGTTTTGCTCCTTTCTCAAGCATAAAAGCTTTTGCTGGCTCATATTCATTGGGTATTTCACCCTCCAATATAGCCTCTTTTATAGCCTCTTTGATCTGTCCAATCTCTGGGCAGGGAGATAGTCCAAAAGTCTTCATAATTTCTTGCCCACTCACTGGAGGCTGGAAATTACGAATGCTATCCCGCTTCTCTACCTCTATAATTTTAGCACGTACAATCTTGAAATTATCATGATATGTTTTAAACTTAGTAAGATTTTTAGTGGTAATATCTGCCTCACAAAGTGTCATTAAATCTTCTACACTTTCTCCCGCATCAAATATCAAACGCCGCACGGCGCTATCTGTTACATCGCTAGCAAGAACTATTGGGCGAGAGCTCATTAATACCATTTTTTGAACAAACTTCATCTTGTCATTAAGTGGCATTTTTAGTCTTTTAAAAAGTGTAAATACCATCTTGGCTCCAACAAATTCATGAGCATGAAACGTCCAACCAATTTTTTTGTCAAATCGTTTTGTAGGAGCTTTACCAATATCATGTAATAATGCTGCCCAACGAAGCCAAAGATTATCTGTGGTTTTTGCAATGTTGTCAACCACCTCCAAAGTGTGCCAAAAGTTGTCTTTATGGCGTTGTCCATCTTTTTGGTCGATACCTTGCAGCGCCACAAGCTCTGGAAGTATCAAAGCAAGTAATGTTGTTTTATGCAGTAATGAAAATCCTTTAGAGGGCTTTTGCGAGGCTAGTATTTTATGTAATTCATCCACAATGCGCTCTTTAGAGATGATATTAATTCTCTGTGCATTTCTAGTGATGGCCTCCAATGAATCTTTCTCAATAATAAAATCCAGTTGTGTAGCAAATCTTAGCGCTCGCATCATTCTTAGTGGGTCATCGCTGTAGGTAATCTCTGGATCTAAAGGGGTTCGTATTATTTTGGCCTCCATGTCTGCAATACCATTAAAGGGGTCTAAAAGCATTCCAAAATTAGCTTCCCCTAAACTTAGCGCTAATGCATTTATAGTAAAGTCTCTACGGTTTTGATCATCTTGAAGGGTGCCGTTTTCTATCACTGGATTTCTACTGTCTTGTTGGTAGGATTCTTTGCGTGCTCCTACAAACTCTAATTCTATTGAGCCAGTTTTTAACATGGCGGTTCCATAATTTTTAAATACAGAGACACCTGGTTTTCCTGGCAATAGCTTTGATACTTCTTTTGCAAGGGCAATTCCTGAGCCTACACACACAATATCTATATCTTTTGGGTTCCCTCTCTCTAGGATGTAATCACGAACAAAACCACCAATAACATAGGCGTCTAACCCAAGGTTTGATGCGGCCTGTGAGATGGTTTTAAATATAGGATTTTGTAATGCCTTTGAATGTGATGTTATCCCCACGTAATTGCATATTTATTAGCTTTTACAAAGTTACGCTATAGGGCTTAAAAACCGAAGTGAATTTAGACTATTTACAAAATTATTCTCGTATAATTTTTACCTGTCCATCCATGGTTAATTTAATAATTGCAGATGGGTTGTGTGACTTTTTATTTCTATTCAAAATCAACAACATAGTCTACACCTTCTAAAATTTCAGGAGAAATTTGCTTGAATGTCATGGGCGTTTTTTGACCACTAACATTGGCAGAGGTTGAGATAATTGGCCTTCTAAATTTTCGTACTAGTGTTTTCGCAAAAGTGTCATTTACAACCCGAATGGCCAGTGAATTGTCTGGGGCAATGATGTTTTGGGATACTCTGATAGGGTCATCATAGATGATGGTGGTTGGTTTGTCAGCGTATTTTAAAATGTCATAGGCAACCTCTGGAATTTCTTCTACGAATTGATTTAACATTTTAAAATCGTGCACTAAGCAAATCATTGATTTACTGTCCTCACGCTGCTTTAGTTTATATATTTTGTCTATTGCCTCTGGATTTGAAGAATCACAGCCAATTCCCCAAACAGTATCTGTAGGGTATAGAATTAAGCCACCTCGTTTTAGGACAGCAAGTGTTTTTTCAATTTCAGATTTTAGGTTTTCCATAGGTTTATTTGGTAAATAAAATATCGTCTGCAACGTTATTTTTTTCTAATGTTTTTAAATGTTTTACTAGTTCTTTTTCTGAACTTGAAATATCGAATTGTGTATTGTCTTTAAGAAAAATAGCTACAGAAAAATGAGGTGTTATTGCTTTTAAAAATTTTTCAACAGAAGTATTTGATACATTTTGCAAATGGTGTGGCACAAATTCTACATATAAAAATCTAACCTTAGCTAGTGTTGCTTGCATCCCTTTTAAGGCAAAATATTCTGCCCCTTCAATGTCCATGATAATTCCAGAGGGTGGGGTTAGGCTTTGCTCTGCGATAAATGGATCCAGTGCAACCATGTCTACCTCTACTTGTTTTGGGTTGTCATAATTATAAAGGATAGAATCTTTAATGGGTTTTATTTTACTCCCTCCGGTATTAACCGTGTTTTTGTAAAATGTTACTTTTTTAGCACCATCTCCAACAGCTTTGTTAAATATCGTAGCATTGGATATTTTATTAAGGCATAGATTGGCTTTTATAAACCAAAAAGTATCTTCATTGGCCTCAAAGCCAACCACAGTTTTTACTTTTTTTGCAATAGGCACAAGAAGGGTGCCCACGTGTGTCCCTATAAAGTAAATAACATCATCTTGAGTGGTTTGCTGTAAAAGTTTTTGGATTTCACTGAAATTCCAATGCCCTTTAAAACCTAGGTTTTTCCCTATTGTAATGTCTGAAATGGGGAGGGCCATATACCCATTTTTGGAATCATAAATAATTCCCTTGGCATTTGGGCCAAAAATCTTCTTCCTTTTTTTTGATTTTAGAGTCCTAAAAAAATATTTTAATTTTTTGCTCATAAAACGGCTTAGTTATCTTTTAAAAAACGAATGTATTGTTTTTGTTTTAAAGAATACTTTAAAGATACCCCTTTTATAATCACTGGAAACAAAAACCACTTCCTGGGTTTAAAGGGTAATGTCAAGATATAATAAAGTTGTACGGCTTTGTAGTGAAAAAACGAATAATGCTTTTTTATCACGTATAGTTCAGACAACATGGCCTCTTTACTAATAGCGGTAGATAGCTTTAGAGCTTTTCCCTTGGAAATGTTGAAACCTTGCTTGAGGCACAAGGGCAGCTTCAAAAGCTGTTTTTTCTAATTTTTTAGCAAAGTCCATTTCTTCTGAGTATAGAAAAAGGTTGGTGTCAAACCCTCCAATTTCAGCAAACGTACTAGCTCCTAAAAAACAAAAAGGCTCCATTTGGTGAGGTTATTTTTATAGCTTGGGTATACTCTTTTTTGCGCTCAGGAAATTTTACAGGATTTATTCTCTCTAATGTTTTTTTACCCAGTAGCAACTTCCAAAATGTTTTGTAGTGATGAAATGAAGGCGAAAAATTTCCGTGCTCATCAAAGTTTTGTGCTGTAGCTAGTCCTACTTTTGGGTGGCTGTCTAAATGCTGGGTTAGATGTGTCAAGCAATCATTTAAAAAAATAGAATCATTGTTGAGACATAAAAAATACCGTGCATTTACATACGGTAAGGACTCCATGTGTCCTCCTCCAAACCCTTTGTTAATGGGGCTTCTGTGTAATGTGATATTTTCTTGAACTTGCAGGTTGTTACCCAGGTACTCAAAATCATCTGGTTCTGAATTATTGTCTATTACAACAATATCAAAAGTCACATCTTTTGAGGTGTGGTCTATAATAGTATCTATACATGCAATGGTGTATTTTGCTGTATTGTAATTAATAATGCTAATGGCAACATCTTTCATATTGCAATATTAGGATAAAATAGATTGATACACGTCAATATATTGCTTTGCTGTTTCATTCCAGTCAAAACTTTTAGCTCGTGATATATACCACTGGGTGTAAAATTCTTCTTGTTGGGAGTATTTTTCCATTCCTTGCTTGTAACTACTTCGAGCCATGTGCTGCGGGCTGTGATTATCCCAGTAAAAACTATGCTCTCCACCAATTTCTGGCAGAGATGTGTTGTTGGATATAAAAACAGGTTTTCCAAATGCCATGGCCTCAATGGGTGGGATGCCAAAGCCTTCTCTCAGTGATGGAAACACAAAGCCCTTCACAGTGTTGCAAGTAATACTGTTTGGCAACATCTTCAATTTTACCTGTTATATAAACCCTATGTGCTACTCCCAGTTCTTTAGCCAAGGCATTCTAATTTGCTGCCGTATATGCGTTGTGTTGTTTCCGGACAGCACCAAATCATAGTCTGGTAAAAGCGGTAACATGCGTACCAAGCTCATAAAGTTTTTACGCTCACTAAAGGCTCCTATTGAAAATAAAAATTTTTGTTTTGGAAGCTGCTTTGGTGCAAAACTCTTTGGGATGTCTATATCTGTAATGGTGTTTCCATTATAGATTACATATTGTGGAACATTAGGCACTTTAAAATGAGCGTGCGTGTCTTTTTTTGCAAACTCAGATATGTATACAATAGCCGTGCAGCGCTCAAGTTTTAAGTTAAACCGATCTCTTTGCTGGGCAGGTAAGATGCGCCGGAGTTTGTGTTGCAAAATGCACATCATGAACAGTTAACAGGTACGGAGTCTTGAAAAAAGGCTCAATTTTAATGTTTTGATTTAAACAGTGCCAGAGCTTGTACTTTTTTTTAATCCTAAAGGCTTTGTGACGTGTAATGCTTTTGTATTTTTTATACTCAAACCCCTGGCCAAACTCTTGTTTTAAAACAGCTGTATCCTTTGCATGTAAAACAATGGTAAAACCCTCTTTTTTTTGCTTAGCCAGCGCTTTTATGAGGTGGTAGTTGAACTGACCAAACCCCGAGAATTTGTTTTTTAGATTGTGTGATTCTAGAAATACCTGTTTCATGTCTATTTTATGTTTCGGTATAATAACCATAGATTCACATATCTTTTAAACACAGAGAACGCGCTGGTATAGGCTAGTATAAACCCCCTCTTTCCGTCAAGAATACCTAATTTAAAAAAATATTGATTTATAAATCGATACCATGGCCTAAAAAAGAAATGATACCCTTTTGGTTTGACCCCTTTGTTGTAAAGCATCTTTGCTTTTAAAGCGCTGTAGCGATGCATTTTCGCGGTATAGTTATCAAAGGTAGTATAGGTGTAGTGCGGTAGTTTGTTTTTTAATGTTGCTGTTTGTACCATTGGCTTGCAAGACCTCATGTACAAGATTGCCATTATAGGCGCAGTGATTTTTGTTAAAAAGCCTTATTACATTGTCATTTTGCAGGCCACTAAATTTAATTTGCTTGCCCATAAAATGAAACTCTCTGTTTACATAATATGCTATGGCCTTTGGGTCTTTAAGTGTGCTTAGAATTTCTTGTGATAGTTGTTTTGTAATTTTTTCATCTGGATCAAAAAACACAATCCAGTCATAGCTAGCTTTGGCGATTGCCGCGTTTTTTTGAGTAGAAAAATCATCAAAGGTTCTTTGAAACACCTTTACTTTTTCGTGCTCCTTGGCGATGGCCAGTGTTGAATCTGTACTGTAAGAATCTAAAATAATGATTTCATCTGCAAACCAAAGACTGTCTAAAAAAGCGGGGAGGGCCTTTTGCTCATTTAGGGTAATGATAACCGCAGAAATTTTTGTTTGGTTTTTCAATGTAGCAATATTGTTTGGGTAAAAATACTCATTTTACAGCTATAAAATAAAGCCTCTATAGCCAGTGTTTTATCGTTAAGCTACTCCATGGATTTATGTAGCAGATGTAGCTTAACATACCTTTGAAAAACCCCATAAGCATTAACCCCAGCAACCGTTAGCCCAGGAACTCCATCTTTATAGCCTCCTTTTATGATGTATGATTTAAAAAACCGAAACAATGGTTTAAACCAAAAGTGCATCCAAGTAGCTCTTTTGCCTTTAGCATATTGTTGTTTGGCTTGAAACCATGCATAGCTTTCTTTTTTTGTGATGTAGCTATGTAAATCTTTGTAGGTGTAATGCAGCATCTTGTTTTTAAGCCTGCCCACAGACCCGTTACATAGTAGTTTTTCATGTACCTCTCCTTTAAAGTGAGCTCCTTCACGCTTTACTAAACGCAGCACATCATCACTATGGCTGTATAGAAAACGATTCATATAAAAATGAGGAAAGTTTATCTTATACCCAGAGTGTACTGGATTTTGTATAGTTTCTTTAATTTCTTTTTCTAAGGATTGGGTGACGCGCTCATCTGCATCCAAAAATAAAACCCATTGGCCTTTTGCATGTTTTAATGCCTCATTTTTTTGATTACTGAAATTGTCAAACTCTCTAGAGAGAACTTTGCTTACATGGGGTGTTGCTAGCGTAAGTGTTGCATCTTCGCTAAAAGAGTCTATAAGTATGATCTCATCTGCAAAGGCAACACTTTTTAAGGCATCCTCAATATAGCCCGCTTCGTTGAAAGTGGGTATGATAACAGTTAATGTGGGCGTTTTTTGCATTACAAACAAAGGTACTAAATTTAGCCTTTAGAGACCTTGGGTTTTATATAATTCAAACACCCAAGGATACTCTAGGTGTTTATAAATGTGGCGGTTAGCCCTCTGTATATCGTCTTGTTTTACTTAAAAATTGTATAAGTGCGCTGAGCGCCTAGATTTTTAGAACCAAACACAAAATCTAGTATATTTGCACTAATGAAAACAATAGACACCTCTATTATCATTAGTACTTACAATAACACACAGTGGCTAGAGAAAGTACTCTATGGCTATAACAATCAAACCTACAGGTTGTTTGAGATTGTTATTGCCGATGATGGTTCTGGACCTCAAACAAAAGCCCTTTTAGAGCGTCTACAAAAAGAGGTTTTTTATCCTATTGTTCATGTATGGCATGAAGATAATGGGTTTCAAAAATCTGAGATTCTAAATAAAGCAGTTAAAAAGTGTTCTACAGCCTATACCATTATGAGTGATGGTGATTGTATCCCAAGAACAGACTTTGTAGAACAACATGTAAAATACAGGGAAGAAGGTTGTTTTTTATCTGGGGGGTACTTTATGTTGCCTATGGATATTTCAAAAAGCATAGATAAAGAAGATATTTATGCAGGTCGTTGCTTTGATTTAAAATGGTTAAAAGACAATGGTTTACAAACCTCTTTTAAAAACAGTAAGCTTACTGCAAAGCCAATAACTGCCTCTATTTTAAATTTAATAACTCCAACCAATGCTAGTTGGAATGGACACAATGCCTCAGGTTGGACCAAAGACATTATTGCTGTAAATGGCCTAAATGAACAAATGCAGTATGGAGGACAAGATAGAGAACTAGGAGAACGCTTGTTTAACTCTGGCATTAAGAGCAAACAAATACGCTACAATGCAATTGTAGTGCATCTAGACCATCCAAGAGGATATAAAAATGAAGTTTCTATAAAGAAAAACCAATCAATTCGGAGAGAAACTCGTGAGTTACAAAAAAAATGGACTTCTCATGGTATTATAAAAGATACTCAAACAAAAGCACCTGTATCTATTATACTAAGCACTTACAATCAACCTTTGTGGTTAGAGAAATCTTTGTGGGGCTATGAGCAACAAGACATTAAGGATTTTGAAATTGTAATTGCAGATGATGGATCTACACAAGAAACAACTACTTTAATTAAACGATTTCAAAAAGAGTCTTCCTTGCGTATAAAACATGTATGGCAAGAGGATGACGGCTTTCAAAAAACAAAAATTTTAAACAAAGCCATACTTGCCAGTGAGGGTGATTACCTTATTTTTAGTGATGGAGATTGTATTGCTAGAAAAGATTTTGTGTTTAAACATTTAAAATACAGAAGACCTAGGCATTTCTTATCTGGAGGATATTATAAGTTATCTCAAAGTATTAGCGATGCCGTTTCTAAAGAAAATATAATCTCTCAATCTTGTTTTGATGCAGATTGGTTACTAGAAAATGGCCAGCCTAAAAATTTCAAAATAAATAAACTAACCTCTCACGGGGCCAAAGAAGTAATGCTCAATACCTTTACTACCACAACACCAACCTGGGATGGTAACAATGCCTCTGGTTGGCGTGAAGACATACTTGCTGTAAATGGTTTTGATGCTAGAATGCAGTATGGGGGAGAAGATAGAGAACTAGGAGAGCGTTTAACAAATTATGGCGTACAAGGTATCCAGATTCGTTATAGCGCCGTGGCTGTTCACCTAGAGCATTCTCGCGGGTATGTTACTGAGGACATGATAGAGAAAAATAAAACCATACGGGCACACACTCGTAAACAAAACATTGTGTGGACACCTTATGGTATATCTTCCAACAAGGCTGAAAGAGATTCTAAAAGTGTTATTGGTTAAGGTGCTTTTTTAAAAAAGGGCCAAGCTTTTTAAGGATCATATCAGGGGTAAGTTTATGATACAAAGCGTCTGGTTTTTTTTCTATTTTTCTAGTTTCCTCTTGGGTAAAGGTTTTAAATAAATCTGGTTGTTCCTCCAATAAATGTATAGAGTCATGGGCCTCTCCATCTTCAAAACTACACCAGCTTTCTTTATTAATGTAAGGAGAGTAAATAGTGAAAGTTGGCACGTTTAATGCTTTGGTAATATGTACACTCCCTCCTTCATTAGCAACTAGTATATCACAAGTATTCATAAGGCAAATAAAGCCTCGTATAGAGTTTTCGTAGATATCCATGTTTATGTATTGCTTGTCTGCGCACATTTTATAAATTTTTAGCGCTTGCTGTTTTTGATGTGGCGCATAATTAAATAAAATGGTAGCCTTGTAGGTTGTTGTAATAAAATCTATTAGGGCAACAATGTATGGATACGGCATTGATTTTTGGGGAGTACTTCCCAGCACTCCTAGCATAATTACAGGTTTTTTTAGTCCAGTGGTGGGAGCATATTGTTTTTCTTTTTCTGTTAAAAAAATCTTTGGCTCATAATCTGGATTAGGCAACTCAAAGACCGAGCTAATCATGTTGATCTTGTCTTCAATGGCTTTTCCACAATTTTTAGAACGATGTTCTAAATAACTAATAGGGTGGGTGTAAAAGGGTAGTTTTAGCTTTTTATGAGCTCGTTTTTGCCCAATTCTGAAGGGAGCTTTGGAGTATAAACAAATAAGTCTGCTTTGTAATTTAGAGTAGGGGTCAAAAATAATAGCATACTTTTGAGTGCTAATATAGCGCATCATTTTAAATAACTCAAGTGGTTTTTTTAAGACCTTTTCTTGTACCGAAATAATACGATCTATATTTGGGTTGTTTTCTAAAACACCCACTGTGTAATCATACACAAAATAGGTTACATGGCTATTTGGAAACACCTTTTTAATGTTATTTGCAATCACTGAGCTTATCAGAACATCTCCAATTCGCTTATTTTGTATTACCAGTATTTGTTTGAGTTCCATTATCTTCGCAAAATACCTTTTTTTTAAATGTATTTAAAATTTATTAATGTCATTAACCCTCACAATACATCCTAAATTTACTAGCTCAGAAAAAGCCATTGCAGACTTTCTTGCAGATTTTGAGCATACTGGTGAGTATCTCACAAAAGGAGATAGAAATGTCATAAAAAAAGCAACTATAGATGGGGTTACCCTAACCATTAAAAAATTTAAGACACCAAATTTTTTTCAGGCACTTGTCTATAGATATCTTAGAGAGAGCAAAGCCAAGCGTTCTTTTGAACATGCAATACAACTTATTGAGTTTGGTATTAATACGCCATTTCCTGTAGCCTATGCAGAGCATTTTAGAGGTGGTTTAAAAGAAAGTTATTATATAAGTGATTTTGTAGATTATGATTTAGATTTTAGAGTCCTTAATCATTCACCGCTGTATCCTAATAGAGATGAGATTTTAACTCAATTTGCAAGTTTTACTTTTAAGCTCCACCAAAACAACATTAATTTTCTAGATCATTCTCCAGGAAATACCTTGATTAAAATTTCAGAAAATAACACCTACGATTTTTATTTAATTGATTTAAATAGAATGCGCTTTGAAACGATGTCTTTAAAAAAGCGGATGCATAATTTTAGGCGTATGTGGTTGTCAAAGAAAATGGTGCGTATTATGGCCACACAATATGCAATACTATACAATATACCTTTTACCAAAGTACACGATCTTATGTTGTCTTACAGTAAAGAGTTTCAAGGCAAGGCAAACAAAAGAAAACTTCGCAGAGCTAGAAGAAAAAAATAGTGTTACTACTATAAATCACGATGTTTTAAAATACGATAAGACCAATACACAAATAGGGTGGTCCATACCAAACAAATAAGCGCCGAGTGCCAAGGAACATCGTATGATTTGTCAAAACTCTCTCCAACTTGATTGGCCAAGGTTTGCACTGCGCCCAATCTAGTAAAAGGCTCTGCAATAAGGTCTGACATGGCATTAAGTGGGAGTAGATTATATACATTATCTATAAGATTGATGTCTTTTTTATTTTTTAAATAGCTAAAAACTATAAATATAAAGCCCTCAAAAACCTGCCACACTCCTAAAAAACCAATCGCAAAGGCAGATCTTTTTATCCAGATACCTAAAAACATACACATACTAAAAAAGGTAGTTAACTTTATAAAATACCCTAGCATGTATTGCAAATCGGTAAAGACAATACTAATTTCTGTAAAGTCACTAAACACTATGCCTAATGTAAGTGTTACTAAAAACAAAACCACACTAGATATCACAGAAAAAAGCAGTACTGCTAAAAATTTTGACAATATAAACTCTTTTTTACTAAGACCATCAATTAGGTTTTGTTTAAGGGTATTGTAACTGTATTCATTTGCAACGATAGAGACAATAACTATGGCAAAGAATATTTTAAGCCAGGACGCCATAAAAACATTAAAATGCCAGATAAAAGGGAAATTAAAAATTCCTTGGTCTGCAATTCTAAAGTTTATACCTGCAAAGTCAAATTCATAAGAGGCAATGAGAGAAATACCTAAAATAAGGGAACAATACACTATGGTAATGACCTTTGCGGCTTTGTTGCGTTTTATTTTATCGAGTTCTATAGAGAGTAATTTAAGCATGTGCGTCTAGTTGTTGGTGTTTGCTGGGTTTTGGGTCAAGGCTAAAAACTTCTCTTCTAGAGATTCTTTTCTTTGCACAAGGTGGGATAGTCTGATTCCTTTTTCAAACAAAAAGGCATTGAGTTTTGCGGCGTCCATTTCTTGAGTAAGATTTGCCACTAGGTAGCCTGCATCTTGTTTAATGTTATCAAAAGAGGAGCTTTCTTCTAGTATTTTTTTAAGTTTTGTCATATCATCACATTGAAGTGTAACAAACCCATAACTAGTATTCATGTGTTCAACTCTACCCACATACAGGCTTTTTCCTTTGTTTAGTACAACCACATGAGTACATACTTTTTCTACCTCATCTAGAAGATGAGATGCCAATAAAATGGTGGTGCCTTCTGAGGCAATTTTTTGGATTATCCCTCTAATTTGATGAATCCCTTGAGGGTCTAGACCGTTTGTAGGCTCATCTAAAATTAGAATTTCAGGAGTGTTTAACAGCGCAGATGCAATGGCAAGACGTTGTTTCATACCCAATGAAAAACCTTTAAAAGTATCATCTTGACGATCTAGTAGCCCAACGGTATCTAATGTTTTTTGAACCTGTGTTGTTGCCACCCCTTTAATTTTGCAAACCAGTTCAAGATTTTGTTTGGCTGTCATGTAAGGGTAGAAGTTTGGCCGTTCTATAATAGCACCTACTTTTTTTAAGGCATTATGTGTAGATACATCGCCTCCAAACCAAGAAAAACTTCCAGAGGTTTTATTTACTACGTTTAATACAATGCCCAAAGTGGTAGATTTTCCGCTACCGTTAGGCCCTAAAATACCATAAACATTCCCTTTTTCAATAGAGAAAGAAAGATTGTCTACCGCAGTTAGTCTACCAAATCTTTTGGTGAGGTTTTCAATAGTAAGAATTGTTTCCAAGAACAAGTTTTTAGTAGTTATATATCTATTTGACGAGTTAGCTTGTTTATTGTTACATTTAATGAAAAATAATAAAAACAATCAATTGTTGTGAGTTCAGTACTATAATTTAATCTTTGTAACAATACTGTGTTTATGAAAAAAGTAGTTTTAATTACAGGAGGATCCTCAGGAATAGGAAAGGCCATTGGAGAATACTTACATGAAAAGAATTATAAGGTCTACGGAACATCTAGAAACCCAGATCGCTTTACTGTAGACTTCCCTTTTCCATTATTACAACTAGATGTAACCGATGCACAGAGTATCAAAGCCTGTGTGGCTTTATTACTTGAAAAAGAAGCTAGCCTTGATGTGTTAATTAATAATGCTGGAGTTGGAATTACGGGCCCTTTGGAAGAAACCCCAACAGAAGAAATGCATAAGGCATTTGCAACCAATTTATTTGGACCCATACAAATAACCAATGCGGTATTGCCTACTATGCGAAAACAGCAGGGTGGCCATATTATAAATATTACTTCTATTGCGGGGTATATGGGCTTGCCTTATAGAGGTGTCTACTCTGCAACCAAAGCAGCCCTAGAAATTACTACAGAAGCCTACAGAATTGAGTTAATGCAATTTGGCATACAGATGGTTAATGTAGCCCCTGGAGATTTTGCTACCAATATTGCTGTAGGAAGATACCATGCTCCTATAAGAGAGAACTCTCCCTATAGTAAAGCCTATGGAGCTACTTTGAAAATGATGGATACAGATGTGGATAGTGGTAACAATCCAATACAAATGGCAGAGGCTGTTTATCAAATCATCAACAACAAAACACCCAACGTAAGATACAAAGTGGGTGCTTTTTTACAGAAATTTTCTATTGTTTTAAAAAAGGTATTGCCTTCAAAAATGTATGAGAAAATACTAATGAATCATTACAAACTCTAGAGGTATTTTTTTGCCATATTTTGTTGTTTGGAAATTGCCTGGTTAAATTCTGTTTTCATCCGTTTTACCAACTCATTTATAGGTAAGGAGTCTTCAATAGTTGTTACTCCTTGACCTGCAGACCAAATTGTTTTCCAAGCTTTGGCCTCTGTGTCCATTTCTTTTCCGAAATCTATTTTGCCTTTGCTTTCTATTTGTTCTTGGGTAATCCCTGCTTTTTCTAGACTCTTACTCAAAAAGTTTGCGCTCACTCCACTAATGGCAGCAGTGTAGGTAACATCTTTTGTTTGAGAGTCAATAATCATATCTCTATATTCTTTATTGGCGCTACTTTCTGTGGTGTTAATAAAGCGCGTGCCCATATAGGCTAAATCTGCTCCCATTTGCATAGCACTTGCTATGTCTTGGCCTGTGCTCAATGCTCCAGATAAAAGTATAAAGCCATCAAAAATCTTTTTGATTTCATTTATAAATGGCACTGGGTGAAGGGTGCCTGCATGTCCTCCAGCACCTGCGCATACTAAGATTAAACCATCAACACCAGCCTCAATAGCTTTCTCTGCATGTCGCCTTTTTATAACATCATGAAAAACCAAACCACCATAACTGTGAATAGCATCTACCACAAGGCTAATAGTACCTAAGGAAGTTATAATTAATGGCACCTTGTGTTTTACACACACTTGCATATCTGGCTCTACTCTTGGATTAGTGAAATGAACAATAAGATTCACGCCAAAAGGAGCTGCTTTTTTTCCTGTTTCTTTTTCCCAGGCTTCTAGCTCTGTTTTTATTTGTACTATCCACTGCTCGAAACCTTCTGTGGTGCGTTGGTTTAATGCCGGGAAAGTACCTACGATACCATTTTTACATGCTTCAATAACAAGCTCTGGTCCTGAGATTAAAAACATAGGTGCGGCCACTAAAGGAAGGCTAAGATGTTGTGTGAATTTATTTTTATTCATAGTAATATTTGCTTTTTACACTAGTTTTTTTTTAAAGAGTTTTGTAATTCTTCCAACAAAAGTATCAAGGTCGAAAACTCCTTGATCTGTGGTGGCTCTGTAGGTTAGCCAAATACTAAGTGGAAACATAATAAAAGTACTAAGCCATGTGGCAATAAAAGGATGCAGGGTACCGTCCTCGGCGCTATTTTTCGCGAAAATACCAATAAAATGATAAGTTAAAAATAATAAAATTGCAACAACCATTGGTAGGCCCATCCCACCTTTACGAATGATAGCGCCCAGTGGAGCTCCAACAAAAAATAAAATGATACATGCAATGGGGAGCACCTGCTTGTCATGTAAGGACATCTCATACTTGTTGAGACGTTTAATTTTTATTTTATAGGCTTTTTTCTTTGCTTCTATAGTTTGAAGGGTGCCTTTTGCATTATTTAATGCCATTTTTGCAATTTCTGTTTGTCTTTTTTCTGAAAATAAGTCCATATAAGAGTCTAGACTATCTGGCAGCTTTTTTGCTTTGATTTTCTTATTGTTGAATTTAGAAACTCCGGTTCTATAGTAACTATTGTTTGCAAAAGTTTCTATGTCTTTTGTAAACCCTTTAGAGAGCGAATCTATTTCTACAAATAGCTCCCGAATATTATACATGTTTTGGTTGCTTAGGTCATTCTCCCTATCTATATCGGTATTGTTTAACTCTGTGAGGTCTATGTTTACAATGTATTGTTTAAAGTCTGTTTTTGCAAAAGGCATGCGCTTTTGTTTTTTGATATCTTTTTCTTGAATATCTTCATACCTGGACCCATCGTTTAAGATTAATGATAAGGTATTACTGCCTTCTTTACTTTTAAATTCTCCAGTTTGAGCTATGGTTACAATATAGTTACCGTTAGGTTTTGATGGATTCTTTTCATGAATAATAACACCTGTAAGAAATTGATTATTCTCCCCATGTTTTTTGTCAACTTTAATATTAAAACCCTTCCCAATTTGGCTAAATTGACCTTCACTAATAACCATAGAAGGGCTCACCTGAGCTAAGTTTCTGCGCAAGTTTTGCCATTTATATTCAGAATAAGGAATAATATTATTTGCAAAGAAAAAAGCAGTTAAGGCTAGAATAGATATAAAAACCGTTAGGCTTCTCATAGCCCTTTGCAGAGAAATACCTGTAGATTTCATTGCAGCAAATTCATACCGTTCAGAAAAACCTCCAAAAACCATTAATGAGGTTACTAATATTGTAAGAGGTAGTACCAGAGGTATTAGCTTAGGTGTGAAAAACCATAAAAACTTTAAAATAATTACGAAGTCAATGTCTTTACCAGCCAATTCTGCTATGTATAACCAAATGGTTTGTAACACAAAAATAAACATCAAAATAACAAAGACGCTAAAAAACGTCTTGAGGTAAGAAATCAATATGTATCTGTCTAGTATCTTCACACCCAGCGGTTAATCTAGTTTATTAATATAGTACCCATCAGTGGTATACTTTTGCTGGTCAAAAATAAACAAGGTTTTTGAGAGGGGTAGATTGGTCTTAAAAGACTGAACTGTAAGGGTATATTTTGTTCCTTTGCTATCTATCTGTATTAATTTATAGATGTGTTTTGTTTTTTTATCTATCCCTAAATGAATTTTTTTAATTTCAGCATCACTATCTATAGGAGTTAATTTTACATACTGAATTTTTCTCCCTTTTATGTTTTCAACAATCCCCATTTTAGAATCATACCCCTTTTCATAGAAAGTTAACATTTGAGAGGGAGTAATGTCTTTTTCATCTTCAGGGTTGTATGACGATATGGTAACCTCCTGGTCTTCTGGGACAATGGTATAAATAGATGTACCATCAAACATGCGGGTAATATCAAGCATGTTTAGTACATAATTGTCATCTAAAAGGGTAAGATCTCCAATGGTTTGTTGATTGACACCTTCTTTTTGATTGGTGAGGGTGTATTTAAATTTAATTTTGATATTGTCATAGCTTCTAACTTTTGCTGAAACCTCATTCAGTAGGGTAGCTGCTTGTTGGCTGTAGCTAGTGCTAGATGCTAAAATAATAAGTATACTTAAAACTGTTTTCATAATTTTTATTCGTTTTCCAATAATTGGTTTAGGGCCTCAAGGGTTGGCACAGAAACACTTCTAGCCTTACTTCCTTCAAAAGGGCCAACAATTCCAGCAGCCTCTAGTTGGTCAATAATTCTACCCGCACGATTATACCCTAATTTTAATTTACGTTGCAGTAAAGAGGCAGATCCTTGTTGCGCAATTACAAGTACTTCAGCAGCTTCTCTAAACATTACATCTCTTTCATTTATATTATTATCAAGATTTGTGCCACCATCCTCGCTCACATACTCTGGTAAAATATAAGCATCTGGGTATGCTTTTTGACCACCAATGTAATCTGTAATATCTGCTATTTCTGGAGTGTCAACAAAAGCACATTGTATTCTAACTAAATCGTTTCCTTGGGTGTAAAGCATATCTCCACGGCCAATTAATTGATCTGCACCCCCGCTATCTAGAATTGTGCGAGAATCAATTTTGCTAGTTACCCTAAAGGCAATACGAGCCGGGAAGTTAGCTTTTATGATTCCTGTAATTACATTTACAGAAGGACGTTGGGTTGCTACAATAAGGTGTATACCAATAGCACGAGCCAATTGTGCTAGTCTAGCTATGGGAGTTTCCACTTCTTTTCCAGCCGTCATTATTAAATCTGCAAATTCATCAATTACAAGAACTATGTAAGGTAAAAACCTATGTTGTTCTTCAGGATTTAACTTTCGTTCTTTAAACTTGGTATTATACTCTTTTATGTTACGTACATATGCGTTTTTTAATAAATCATAACGCTCGTCCATCTCTACACACAACGAGTTTAAGGTGGTAATAACCTTATTGGTGTCTGTAATAATAGCATCTTGATCTCCGGGTAATTTAGCCAGGTAGTGACGCTCAATTTTATTAAATAAAGTTAGCTCTACTTTTTTAGGATCTACCAGTACAAATTTTACTTCGGCTGGATGTTTTTTATACAAAAGTGAGGTGAGTATTGCATTTAGCCCTACAGATTTTCCTTGACCAGTTGCACCTGCCATTAGTAAGTGAGGCATTTTTGCTAAATCTACTACAAAGGTTTCATTACTAATTGTTTTACCAAGAGCTAGGGGTAATTCCATTTCTGCATTTTGGAATTTTGGAGATGCAATGGTAGAGCGCATCGAGACTGTTTTTGGATTTTTATTAGGCACTTCGATACCTATTGTTCCGCGCCCAGGAATTGGCGCTATGATTCGTATTCCAAGTGCAGAAAGCGATAGTGCGATGTCATCCTCAAGGTTTTTAATTTTTGATATGCGTATTCCAGCATCTGGAACAATTTCATATAAAGTAACAGTTGGACCTACCGTAGCTTTAATACTTGCGATACCAATTTTATAATTATTGAGTGTTTCTACAATACGGTTTTTGTTTTCTTCAAGCTCTTCTTGATTGATAGTAATGCCCTGGCCTGCAGTGTAATCTTTTAATAATTCTATGGTTGGGAATTTATAATTGCTGAGCTCTAGGGTAGGGTCAAACTCTCCAAAATCTTTTACAAGTTTATCACTTAAATTTTCTACGACAATTGCTTCTTCTTTGGTTTGTTCAATTTCCATAGAAAGCTTCTGGTCTGGGGTCTCTTGAGAAGGTTTTTCCTGGGTAGTTTTTGTTATTGCATCATTGGTGTTTTGTGAGCTTTCTAATAAACCATTATTAGTACCTGAGGGTGTTGTTTCAAGTGGTATTTCTGTTTGGGTAGTAAGGTTGTTATTTGTTTCTAGGACAGGAGTATTACTCTGTTCATTAACACTTGCATTACTTGGAGCTTGATTGAAATCTGTGGCAATGTCTTTTTTTGTTTTTCTTAAAGCATTTTGAATTTTTTCTGGAGTTATGTTTAATCGTAAAACTAAATAAACAATAGCAAAGAATGTCATGGATAGTGCCGCTCCAATAAGACCCATGTAGTCTTGCATAAAATCATTGAGCTCAAAGCCAATAACACCACTTAAAATAGAACTATTACCATTAAAAAAACCAAAAAACACAGAAAGCCAGATCATTACTAGCATCCCCCAAAACCAAAACTTTAGTAGTCGTTTTTTAGTGTAATCAAAAAAGAAATAAACACCTGTAAGGGTAACTAGACTTGCAAAGATAAACCCTGCAATACCAAATCCTTGATACATGCATATATACGCTATGTTACTTCCAAAAGTGCTAAGCCAGTTTTCTGTATCTAGATTTCTAGTTGCAACCCCTATAATGCTTTGATCTGCCTGCCAAGAAAAAAGAAAAGATGTGAAAGAAATTAATAATGCAATACCAAGCAGGGCTAAGAAACTTCCTAGCAGTATTTTTTGCTGCTTAGATAGTGAAAACGAGATAGGTTTTCTTGGCTGTTTTGGTTTTTTTGGTCTAGTTGTTTTCTTTATAGCCATGAAGTGTGGGGTGTCTAAAACAAAAATACAAATTGTTATGAGTTCTGTTGTGTTTTATATTTAAATAATAATCATCAAATTAAAAGAACTAAATATAAGCTAAAATACTTGTTTTTAAAAAAGGGTAAACACTTTGGTTGTCTTAAATTTGAGCTTTGCTTTAAAATTTTGGGATATAAATTATACACCCTATCACTAAAGCTGTTATTGCTGCAAAAAAAACAGCTCCCGCTGCAATGTCTTTTATGTATCCAATTTTGGGATTTTTTGCTGGGTGGATAAAATTAGCTATTTCTTCTATGGCAGTGTCAAGTGCTTCTGCAGTAATTACAAGGCCAATTGCAAAACACTGATGCATCCACTGAGTTGCAGAAATATTAAAAACAAATCCAACTACAGTAACCCCAATACTTATTATGGTTTGCAGTTGTATGCTTGGTTCGTTTTTAACCAGGGCAATGGCGCCCACTATAGCATATTTAGATGCTAGCACACGATTTTTTAAAAAAGCGATAAGCATTAAATTAAAGCATTTAAAGCAGCTTGATAATTAGGTTCTTGTCCAATCTCTGGAACTTGTTCTGAGTATAAAACGGTATTTTGCTCGTCCAAAACAATAACAGCCCTTGCGTGTAAATTAGCAAAAGGACCATCTGTAATGGTAAGACCATAGGCGTCTCCAAAACTTCCATCTTTAAAATCACTTAGCATTTCAACATTATCAAGTTTTTCTGCGGCACAAAAACGAGCTTGTGCAAATGGTAGATCTCTAGAGATACAAAGTACCTGTGTATTACTTAGAGACGCCCCATGAGTGTTAAAGGCTTTCACAGCGCTTGCGCATACACCTGTATCAACACTAGGGAAGATATTTAGTATTTTTCTTTTGCCAGAAAAATCGGAGATATTTTTTGATGATAAATCTGCTGCTGTAAGGGTGAAATCTGGAGCTGTTGTTCCAATTTCAGGGAGTGTTCCAACGGTGTTTGCTGGGTTTCCACCAAGAGTTATTTTAGCCATGTTTTTTTATACAAGTTAGTTTAATTTAGTTTATTTTGCTTGCCTTATCATTCTAATTTTTATTTTAAACGCTGCAAAGAGCAAGGTCATAAATGGGCTAAGCCAGTTAAAGATAGCGAACATAAAATATTCTCCAACCCCAACTCCCAACACATCACTTTGGTAGGCTCCACAAGTGTTCCATGGTATTAAAACAGAAGTTACTGTACCAGAATCTTCTAAGGTTCTAGAGAGGTTTTCTGGAGCAAGTTCTTTGTCTTGGTATGCTTTTTTAAACATTTTTCCTGGGATTACCAGAGCAAGGTATTGATCACTTGCAATTACATTTAATCCAAAACAACTCACAACGGTGGTTGCAAACAAACCAAATACACTTGAGGCCATTTTCAGTAAAGCTTTTGTGATTCTGGCTAATGCGCCAATGCCGTCCATCACACCCCCAAAAACCATAGCAGAGGCAATAAGTAATATGGTCCAAAGCATGCCAATAAGACCTCCAGAACTGAACAGTTCATTTAAAGTTTCATTAGATGTTTTTATAGCAGTGTCACTAAAGATTGCTTGCGAAAGTGAGCTCATTGTAGAGTCAGAAACTTTTGCTAAAATTTCTGGTTGAAAAATTACAGCAAAAATTGCTGCCGAGACAACTCCTGTTGCCAGAGATATTAATGGGTTTATTTTCAGTACAATAAGCGCAATTACCAAAATTGGTACCAAAAAGAGCCACCCTGTTGTGTTAAATGTTGCGTTTATGGTTTGTAAAAGGTTGCTTATATCTGCCTCTCCAGAGGTTTCAATAGTCATGCTTAAAATAGAAAACACAATTAAGGTAATAATAATAGTTGGTACCGTTGTGTAGGCCATGTATTTTATATGGGTAAACAAATCTGTACCTGCCATAGCGGGAGCAAGGTTTGTTGTGTCACTAAGGGGAGACATTTTATCTCCAAAATAGGCTCCAGAGATAACAGCTCCTGCAATCATGCCTGGATTAATACCAAGGGCTGTACCTATGCCAACTAGGGCGATACCTACTGTTGCTGATGTAGTCCAGGAACTCCCTGTTGCAATAGATATAATAGCTGCAATTATAACAGATGCCGGTAAAAATATTTCTGGGCTTAATACCTGCAAGCCATAATAGACCATGGCCGGAATAATACCGCTAACAAGCCAAGTTCCTGCCAAAGCGCCAACAAGCATTAGTATGATAATAGGTTTGTACACACTCTTAAGGTTTTCTATAACCTCTTTAATCATTACCCCAATAGAAACTTTATTAAACAGCCCAACTATCATTGCAATACCACCACCCATTAGCAGGATATATTGGTTTGAGTAATCTCCAAGCCATGCTCCATCTTTTAAAAATATATTATAAGCAAGCAAAGACATTAAAATAACAACTGGAATAAGTGCCTCCAAAATACTAAGTTGTTTGTTGTCTTTAATTTTTTGCTCCTGAAATTTAATATCTGAGAGATTCTCTTGTGGCATAGTAAGGGATTTAATTTGTTTTGTAATGTTACGATTTTGTAAAGATGTATGCAAATCAAAAAGAGAGCTGTAATAAAACCTTACAACTCTCTTGGTATTTTTAATCTTAGGGTAATTTTACAAAACTCCTACATCCCTCATGCACTGACGCATAATTTGGTAGGTGCGTTCTATGTCATCATCAAGACCAATAGAGAAACGTATAAGGCCATCTGTGAGCCCCATTTGTGCTTGTTCATCTTCTGGTATTTCAGAAGATGTTGACGTTCCAGGTGCGCTAAATAATGTTTTATAAAACCCTAAACTTACTGCAAGATATCCTACATTTCTCTCTTGCATTAGCTCCATTAGTTTGTTTGCTTTTTCTAGCCCTCCTGCATCAATGGTTAACATACCTCCATACCCGTATTTGGTATTCATCATACTATTGTAAAGGCTATGCCCTGGGTGAGATGGCAACCCTGGATAAACTGCACGTAGGCCATCTGCTTCAAATTTTTGAGCAAGATACAGCGCATTTTTACTATGCTGTTGCATGCGTATGTGCAGGGTTCTAAGATTTTTTAAAATAGAGGCTGCACGAAGACTATCCATAGATGCTCCCAAAAGCATGCAGGCGCCATCGTTTACATCACGCAGTGCATCTATTAGTTCTTGAGATCCACATACAACACCCCCCATAGTATCACTACTACCGTTTATAAATTTTGTTAAACTATGCATCACAACATCTGCTCCCAATTTAATTGGCGAGATACTCAGTGGTGAGAAGGTGTTATCTACAAGAAGCTGCAGCTTGTGTTTTTTTGCAATGGCAGCAAGCCCTTTAATATCTGCTATTTCCAGTAGTGGATTACTTACACACTCACAGAAAATGATTTTTGTTTCAGGGGTAATGGCCGCCTCAACGGCTTCTAGACTTGTAATGTCTACAAAAGTAGGTTTCGATGTTTAGTTTTGGCGTAAAGTTTTTTAAGAAAGCGTAGGTACCGCCATAAATTGTTCTTGATGATACTATGTGGTCTCCGGCTTTACAAAATTGCAAGATGGTAGGGGTAATGGCTCCCATACCACTTGCGGCTACATTAGCTGTTTGGGTTCCTTCCATTGCAGCAAGAGCTTCTCCTAAATACATGTTAGAAGGGGTGGTGTGTCTAGAGTATAAGTAACATCCCTCTGTGTTTCCTTCAAAAGTATCAAGCATGGTCTGTGCAGATAAAAAGGTATAGGTTGAGGAGTCTGAGATAGATGGGTTTACACCTCCAGATTCTCCAAAAAACTGGAGATCTTGTATGTCGTTTGCAGGATTAAATTCTTTTTTTGCCATTATAAGGGGATATTATTTGATTTCGTAAGATTTAAAATAAATTATACATCAAATATACTATTATATAGAATAATTATTGAAATTAAGTATTAAATAAAGTAATTTTTTCTATATTTTTATTAATATTATGTTTTTTAATCTAATTATATCTGTTTTGTTGCGTATATTTAGAAAAATTTTTCTCCATGAAATTAGACTTTATAGATTTTACGCTTCTAAATTATCTACAACAAGATAGTAAACAGACCAATAAAGAGTTGTCATCAAGATTAAACTTGTCTGTAACGGCAGTGTATGAGAGAATCAAGAAATTGGAGCGAAATGGTGTGATAAAAAAGTATGTAGCTCTTTTAGAAAAAAAACATCTGGACTTTGGTTTTATGGTTTTTTGCCATGTAAAACTCTCTGAACATACAGAGTCTAGTATTTCAAACTTTGAGGCTAAGATTTCTTTAATTGATGAGGTTTTGGAGTGTTATCACGTAAGTGGAGAATTTGATTATCTTGTTAAAAGTTATGGTAAAGGATATGGATGCCTTTAGGTACTTTATGATCAATAATTTAACTTCTCTAAAAAATATAGGAAGTACTCAAAGTTCTTTTACTATAAATGAGGTGAAAAACACAACAGTTTTGCCTGTCAAGTAAAAAATAGCGATAGTGTTAGTGTATTTTAAATTTCATGCAAATCATCAACTTCAATGCTCATAAACTTTTAAACTTCTTCACAGAATTGTACCTTTGCAGTCTAGCTTCGGAAATTTTAAAACCGTTGTAAAATGTTAATTTAAATAAGATAGTATGTCAAAGTATGATGTTGCAGTAATAGGTTCTGGCCCTGGTGGATATGTAGCGGCAATTCGTTGCGCACAATTAGGGATGAAAACCGCAATTATCGAAAAATATAATACCCTTGGAGGTACCTGTTTAAATGTGGGTTGTATACCAAGTAAGGCACTTCTAGATTCATCACACCACTATGAAGATGCTATGAAGCATTTTGTAGACCATGGTATTGATATTCCTGGAGAGGTTAAAATTAATTTCAAAAAGATGATCGAAAGAAAAGCAACTGTGGTAGATCAAACTACCAAAGGGATTGATTTTCTGATGAACAAAAACAAAATTGATGTTTTTACAGGAGTGGGTTCTTTCAAAGATGCGACACATATTGAAATAACAGGTGAGAGCACCCAAACAATAGAAGCTACCAATACAATTATAGCAACGGGTAGTAAACCAGCTACCTTGCCGTTTATTACACTAGATAAAGAGCGTGTTATTACCTCTACAGAGGCTTTGAGTCTTACAGAAATCCCTAAACACATGGTGGTGATAGGTGGAGGTGTAATAGGCCTAGAGCTGGGTCAAGTATACAAAAGACTAGGAGCAGAAGTATCTGTAATAGAATACATGGATAGAATTATTCCTACCATGGACACTGCCCAAAGCAAGGAGCTAATGAAAGCTATGAAAAAACAAGGTGTTAAATTTTTCTTGTCTCACAAGGTGTCTAATGTTTCAAGAGAAGCAGATAAGGTACGTATTACCGCTACAGATAAAAAAGATAAAGAAGTAACCTTTACGGGTGATTATTGTTTAGTTTCTGTTGGGCGTAGAGCCTTTACAGACGAGCTTGCACTGCAAAATGCAGGTGTTAAAGTCAATGAGCGTGGTCAAGTAGATGTTAACGATCATCTGCAAACCAATATTTCAAATATATATGCTATTGGAGATGTGGTGCGTGGCGCTATGCTCGCACACAAGGCAGAAGAAGAGGGTGTTATGGTTGCCGAAATATTAGCGGGTCAAAAACCTCACATAGATTATAACTTAATTCCTGGTGTTGTCTATACCTGGCCAGAAGTGGCTAGTGTTGGTAAAACAGAGGAGCAATTAAAAGAATCTGGAACGGCCTATAAATCAGGACAATTTCCTATGCGCGCTCTAGGAAGATCAAGGGCCAGCGGCGATACCGATGGATTTGTGAAAATACTAAGTGATGCAACCACCGATGAGATATTAGGAGCTCATATGGTAGGAGCTCGTTGTGCAGATCTTATTGCCGAAATGGTAGTAGCTATGGAGTTTCGTGCCAGCGCAGAAGATATAGCGCGTATGAGTCATGCCCATCCAACCTACGCTGAAGCAATCAAAGAAGCCGCCTTGGCAGCAACTGCAAACAGAGCATTACATATTTAATTACCTAATTAGTATCCTATAAAAGAATTCTAGGGCATGCCATGATAGAGTATCAAAATCATGTTTGTTACTAGAATTCTTTTTTATTTGAAATGGTACTACTTTTCAATATCTTTAAAAAATGAAAAAAATCATCGCCTTTGCCGGGAGTAATAGTAGCAGATCTATAAATCATGCCCTTGTAAGCTATCTGGCCTCTACCATAGAGAATTGTGATGTTACCGTGCTTGATCTTACAGACTATCCTTTGCCCATGTATGGCCAAGATATTGAAACCAAAGAAGGCTACCCAGATACCCTTGTTAGCTTATTGGAGATTATTAAACAAGCAGATGGTGTATTGATTTCTGTAAATGAGCATAATGGTACTATTTCTGCTTTTTTTAAAAATGTAATTGATTGGTTGTCTATAATAGATAGTAGTTATTTAAGTCAAGCAAAAGCGCTACTGCTAAGTACCTCTGATGGAGCTAGAGGAGGCCAAACAGCACTAGCTTATCTTACAGATTTTTATACCAGAAAAAAGGTAGACATTGTTGCAAGTATTCCATTTCCTTCTTTTAGCGATAATTTTAATCTAAAAGATGGGAAAATTGTAAATCAACAACAAGCAAAAATTATGCAAGAGGCAGTTGCCTTATTGATAGCTTCTTTATAGTGAAACGATATTCAAAAACTTTTACTGCGACCCTTACAGATACCCTCAGGCAACAATTGTTGCAATGGGCGCAGCAGTATGATGAGCTTGCCTGGCTAGACTCTAATGAGCATGTCCAGACATACGGTACTTATAGTGCTATATTGGCCGTTGATGCCTTTACGGCACTTAAAACAGATGCAGAAAACGCCTTTGAAAAACTTGATGAGTATCAAACAATAACAAAAGACTGGTTGTTTGGATCTTTGAGTTACGATCTTAAAAACGATGTAGAATCCTTAACATCAAAAAATACAGATGGTCTAGAGTTTCCGCAGTTGTATTTTTTTCAACCCAAAAAGGTATTTCTTTTTTCTAAAACAACAGTTACCTTATCATATCTTAATATGGTTGATGATGAGTTGCAGGATGATTGGAATGCTATTTTGGCTACCCACGTAACTCAAAAAACTATTTCAAAACAACCAATAAAGATGGTAGCAAGAACTTCGAAACAGCGCTATCTCAAAAAGGTAGACACGATGCTACAGCACATTAAAATAGGTGATATCTATGAAGCTAATTTTTGTCAAGAATTTTTCTCTAAAGAGGTAACACTAGACCCAACAGCTGCTTTTTGGAAATTAAATGAGCTGTCTACCCCTCCTTTTGCAACATTTATAAAATTAGAGCAGCAATATATATTATCTGCCTCTCCAGAGCGTTACCTTAAAAAAGAGGGTACACATATTGTTTCTCAACCTATTAAAGGAACTGCCAAGCGGGCCGTTTCAAAACGTGAAGATGCCCAATTGATATTGCAACTGCAGCAGGACCCAAAAGAGCGAAGTGAAAATATTATGATTACAGATTTGGTGCGTAATGACTTGTCTCGAATTGCAAAAAAAGGAACCGTGGTGGTCCAGGAGCTTTGTAAAATTTACACCTTCGAGCAGGTTCATCAAATGATTTCTACCATTACCTGTGAAGTGTCTGAATCTATACATCCAGTTGAAATTATAAAAAAAACCTACCCTATGGGAAGTATGACAGGGGCTCCAAAGGTAAGTGCAATGAAAATTATTGAAAAATTAGAAGACGCTAGGCGTGGTACTTACAGTGGTGCTGTAGGATATTTTACCCCAAGTGGTGATTTTGACTTCAATGTTGTAATTCGAAGTATTTTATACAATGCTGCTACCCAATATGTTAGTTTTTCTGTGGGTGGAGCAATTACTGCAAAGTCTAGTGCTGAGGCAGAATACCAGGAGTGTTTACTAAAAGCAAAAGCAATGCGGCAGGTATTGATGCAATAAAATTGCGTTACCGGCATTTTATCATTATTTATGCATACATTATTACTATAATTTAAGACTTGGTTACAGCATTTAAAAAACATATTACGGCTCATTTTCCAGCACTGGCAAATCAAAAAATTTTGGTTGCTTGCAGTGGTGGTCTAGACAGCATTGTATTGTTGCACTTGCTCCAAAAAATGGGTCTTACTCTAGGGGTTGCTCATTGTAATTTTAAACTAAGAGGTACTCATAGCGATGAAGATCTTAGCTTTGTTGAAACCATAGCAGGCAATCTGGGAGTTCCAGTATTTACAACTGTTTTTGACACTAAAACCTATGCTAAAACCCAAGGAGTTTCTACACAGGTTGCTGCTCGTGAATTAAGATATGATTGGTTTTATACTACGGCAAAGGCCAATGGTTATGATAGAATTGCTACAGGACATCATGCAGATGATGATCTTGAAACCTTTTTTATAAATCTTTCTCGAGTTACTGGTTTAAGAGGTTTGACAGGTATTGCTTCCAATACCGAGCAGTTAATTAGGCCTTTATTGCCTTTTTCTAGAGCACAAATAATTCAATTTGCTAAAAAAGAAGGGTTGTTTTGGAGAGAGGATTCTAGTAATAGTACCCGTGATTATTTAAGAAATAAACTTCGTCTTGATGTAATTCCAGCCTTTAAGGGTCTGAATAAAACTCTTTTGCAAAATTTCCAAAAAACCCAACAGCATCTTAAAGAAAGTCAAGCCCTGCTTGAAGATTATATTACTTTGGTGACAAATTTGGTGGTTTCTCACAAGGATACCAGCTATGAAATTGATATTAAGCAATTACAAGCACTACCAAATACCAATACACTATTGTTTGAGTTGTTGTATCCATATGGGTTTACAGATTTTAAGTCAATCACCAGTATTCTAGAAAGTGAAGTAGGCAAGAAGGTGCTTTCAAAGCAGTATGTGCTCCATAAAGATAGAAACCATCTTATTTTAACTCAAAAAGAGTATACAATAGACACGGGTGTTTATTGTATTGATGCCAAACAACAAAGTATTACTACTCCTATACACCTTAGCTTTGCGAAAGTTGCTAAGGTAGGAGCACATGAGCTATATTCCCTTTATGTAGATGCTGCAAAACTTACATATCCCTTAAAGGTTAGAGCATGGCGTTTGGATGATGTTTTTCATCCCTTTGGCATGAAAGGAAAAAAGAAACTCACTAAGTATTTTAAAGATGAAAAGCTATCTTTGTTATCCAAAAACAACGTTTGGGTATTGGAGAGTGGAGATGAGATTGTTTGGGTTATTGGCTTAAGACCTGATGACAGATATAAAGTAACAAGTGCAACCAAAGAGGTGCTAAAGATACAATGGAATACAAAATTATGAGAAAAATAATATTTTTTGTTTTACTGTTTACATCATTTGTTAGTAAAACCAATGCGCAAGGTTTTTTAGACCCTGTTACCTGGGATGTTAGTTTAGAAAAAAACAGCGGTAATCTATATACCATTACTATGGAGGCTGTTTTGGAAGAGAAATGGCATTTGTACAGCCAAGTGGAGCCAGAAATGGGACCGGATGAAATTGGCCCAATTTCCACCGAATTTAGTTACAATACCAGTGACACGAGTTTTGTTTTAGTGGGTAAAACCATAGAGCCTAAGGTAGCTCCTGTATATGATCCTATATTTGAGATGGATATTATTTTCTTTGATAATTATGCTGTGTTCACTCAGCAAATCAAAGTCATAAATCCAGATAATTTAGAAATTGAAGTAGATATTTACTATTCAGTGTGTGATGATAAACAGTGTCTGCCTCCAGAGAGTAAGATTTTTAAAATTGGTTTAAATGATAAAAAAGCTGCTGCCCAGGTTGCAAATATCACTCAAGAAGATCTTGAGAAATCAGCAAAGTTGTCGATTCCTTTAAAAGGAATGGAAAAGTACCAAACACCAGATCAAGAAGATAAAACATTTTTGACCATATTCTTTTTAGGTTTTATAGGTGGGCTTATAGCTCTGTTAACACCGTGTGTGTTCCCAATGATACCTTTAACTGTTTCATTTTTCACAAAGAGTGCTAAAAACAAAAAAATAGGGATGCGTAATGCCATTTTATATGGTTTTTTCATATTTGGAATTTATGTACTACTTAGTTTGCCATTCCATCTTTTAGACTCTTTAGACCCAGAGATATTAAATAACATTTCAACCAACGTGGCGCTCAATGTCATCTTTTTTATCATTTTTATTGCCTTTGCTTTTTCGTTTTTTGGATATTATGAAATTACTTTACCACAGTCTTGGAGTAATAAAATGGATGACAAAGCCAATAGCATAGGAGGGATCATCGGTATTTTCTTTATGGCGCTCACACTAGCTATCGTTTCTTTTTCATGCACAGGGCCTATTTTAGGCTCTCTTTTGGGAGGCTCTTTATCCAGTGATGGTGGTGCCATGCAGCTATCTATTGGTATGGGAGGTTTTGGTTTGGCCTTAGCGTTACCCTTTGCATTATTCGCACTGTTTCCAAATTGGTTAAACACCCTGCCAAAGAGCGGTGGTTGGCTAAATACGGTAAAGGTTGTCCTTGGTTTTATTGAATTGGCACTAGCCTTTAAATTTTTATCAAACGCAGATCTTGTTGAGCACTGGGGGCTGTTGAAAAGAGAAATTTTCATTGCCATATGGGTTATTTGTGCCCTAGGTCTTGCACTATATTTGTTTGGTTTTATTCGGTTTCCTCATGATGGCCCTAAAAAGAAGAAACTTCCTTTGGGTAATATTATTGTAGGTGTTGCTAGTATTTCTTTCTTTTTGTATTTACTACCAGGGCTTACAAACACAAAGTATTCAAACCTAAAGCTACTCAGTGGTTTTCCTCCACCAATGTTTTATAGTCTTTACGAGAGAGATTTAGGAATTACTGGATTTAAAGATTTTTATGATGGTCTTGCAGAGGCTGAAAAGTCTGGTAAACCTATCATGATAGACTTTACAGGTTGGGCCTGTGTGAATTGCCGTAAAATGGAAGAGCAGGTTTGGACTCGTGATGATATCTATTCAGTTATTACGGATGATTACATACTGGTTTCTCTGTATGTTGATGACAGGAAAAAACTAGATATTGATGACACATTTAATTTTTTAAAGCCAACAGGTGGTACCAAAGCCATAAAAACAGTGGGTGATAAGTGGGCTACCTTCCAAACCGTTAATTTTAAAAATAATTCTCAACCCTATTATATCTTAATAGATACAGACTTTAATCTATTAAATAGCCCTTTAGGATATACACCAAATGCAGATGCATATTTAAAGTGGCTACAACAAGGCCTCAACACCTTCTCTAAAAACATTATAAAATAAATAAAGTGTTTATTTGAAATCTATTTAGTTTATTGCCTTTGTTGTGCTATATATTTTGGTATTTTTATCAAATATTAAGTACAACATTATGCGTATATATTTTACAATTACTTTTTTTTTCTGTTTTTGCACTACAACAATTATTTCGCAAGAGCTACCGCCAATAACAAATTATTCTACAGAGGTATACAGGGCAGGAACCCAAAATTGGTCCATAACAGAGTCTTCAGATGATTTTATATATATAGCTAACAATGAGGGACTTCTAGAGTACAATGGCTCTTATTGGTTGTTGCACCCATCTCCTAATAATACAATTATTCGTTCTGTTTGTGCAGTAGGAAATAAAATATATAGTGGTAGTTACATGGAATTTGGTTACTGGGAGCAAGGTCCAGATGGTATACAAAAATACAACTCACTTACTACAACATTAGGCTTAAATCTTATTGAAGATGAACAGTTTTGGAGCATCACTCCATATAACAAATGGATTTTGTTTCAATCTTTGAGCAGAATATATATATACAACACAGAGGATAGCTCTATTAAAGTCATTGACTCAGATAATATCATACAAAAGCTATTCAATGTGAATCAAGAAATCTATTTTTTTGAAATTGAAAAAGGATTGTTTACCATAGAAAATGGAACTAAAAAGAAATTATTTGATACCAAAGATTTCAATAATGATATTGTTGTTCAAATTTTGTCTATAAACAATAAAACCCTTGTCGTTACTCAAAATAGCGGTTTGTTTTCTTTGGATATTAATAGCGTTAGGCCTTGGCCAATCTCTGTGGCCAAGGATATAAAGCAGGCAAGTATATATACAGCCCTGGCCCTTAGAGACGGTACCATTTTACTTGGAACGATAGGTAGCGGTATTATTCATCTCTCTGCCCAGGGAGAGCAACTCTTTAATATCAATAGATTTAATGGTCTTGGAGACAACACCGCTTTGTCTCTTTATGAGGATCACAATAGCAATCTATGGGTTGGCCTAGACAATGGTTTAGATTGCGTAAATATTAAATCTCCGTATTTAAATTATACAGATAGGAGAGGTACCCTTGGTACCACCTACGCTTCTATTATTTTTGAAAATAAACTCTATTTAGGAACAAATCAAGGACTTTTCTACAAGCCTTTAAATACTGATATGGCTTTTAAGTTAATTCGTGGAACCGAGGGACAGGTTTGGTGTCTTGAGCAGATTAATAACACCTTATTTTGTGGCCATAACAGTGGTACCTTTCAAATAAAAGGCTCTACCGCCAAACTTATAGCTAATGAAATGGGAACTTGGTCTATTAAACCAATCCCTGGTGAAAATAAAGACCTCTTAATACAGGGAAATTATAATGGTTTAAACATACTTGAGAAAAAAAATGGTACTTGGGGTTTTACTAATAAAATTGAAGGCTTTGATATTTCTTCAAGATATTTCGAGTTTTCTTCTGACACTACTATTTTGGTAAGTCACGAGTATAAAGGTGTCTATTCATTAGATGTTGGCAAAAAATACACAAAAGTAAACAAGATTAAAAAACACACTTCTGTAACTAAGGGCTCAAATTCCAGCATAGCAAAATTTTATGATCGCCTATTATATGCAAACGAGCAAGGTGTTTTTGTTTTAGATCCTAAAACTGATACTTTTTTTAGGGAGGAGCGATTGAGTACTATCTTTTCTAAAGACTCATACGTCTCTGGTAAGTTAGAAACCAATGTTGAAGAAATGTTATGGTTTTTTACCAAAGACGGTATTACTTATATAACCAAAGAACCCTTTACAGATTCTTATATCATTAAAACAATGCAGATTCCAATTTCACTTCGTAAACAAAAGAAGGGTTTTGAAAACATTTCAAGGATAAGTGCTAAGCAATTTCTATTTGGGACTTCAAATGGATATTTTTTAATTAACACTAAAGATACATTGGAGAAGCGGTACGATGTTTATTTAAATGCTGTCTATGTTGGCGAGTCTAGACAAGATGCCGAGCTAATTAATAAAGATCAGACACTATTTAAAGCTTATGAGAATTGTATTGTGTTCAAATATTCTGTTCCTGAGTATGATACATATAAAATTTCAGAATTTCAATACCTTCTAGAAAGTGATTCAAATACCTCCTGGAGTGAATGGAGTACAAGCGCTACTGTGTCTTTTGATAATTTGAGTTATGGAGATTATACCTTTCGTTTAAAGGCACGAGTAAATAATACTTTGCAAGAAAGTGAGGCTCAGTACTCTTTTACTATAGAAAGACCTTGGTACTTCTCTACAGTCTTAATTTGTTTGTATATAGTGGCATTTATTTTCTTTTTTATTTTTGTAAATGCTTGGTATAAAAGAGGCTATAGGTTAGAAAAAAATAGAATTCTAGAAAAAAGTAGTAGAGAGATTGCTTTAAAAGAGCTTGAGTCTCAAAAAGAAATCATACAATTAAAGAACGAAAAACTACAACAAGAAATTGATGCTAGAAATAGAGAATTGGCTGTTTCTACTATGAGTATGATTAAAAAGAACAATGTGCTAAATGATTTTAAAGGAGAGCTTTTGAAATTTTCTGAAATAGAAACGGTAGCGCCATTGGTTAAAAAGATCAATAAATCTTTAAATGACAAAGATGATTGGGAGTTCTTTGAGGAGGCATTTAATCATGCAGATAAAGATTTCTTTAAGAAAGTTAAAGATATACATCCAGAGCTTACTTCAAATGATTTGAGATTTTGTGTTTATTTGAGACTAAATTTATCTTCAAAAGAAATTGCCCCCTTGCTTAACATATCGCACAGAAGTGTTGAAATTAAAAGGTATAGATTGCGTAAAAAAATCAATCTAGACAACAGGGTCAACCTAAACAACTACTTTATAGGTTTAAAATAGCTACAACAGTGTGTTTTCACACTACAACATTACTACAACATTTGTATATTAAAATTTTATATTACTTTTTCACTGCTATTCTTCTTACAATGCAATATGTATATAACCATTAGGTTTTTATTGTCATATTGATAAATTACACCCATTGTTTTTGAGATGTATGTTTTATGTATAGGTTAAAATCAAGGAAATGTTAGTTTTCATACTTATATTGTACCAAAATTTAATTGAATGAAACACATTAGTATTTTTGTTGCTGTTTTTTGTTTTTGCTTTGTGGCTAGTGCCCAAAACTTTTCATTGTCAGGAACAGTAGTTGATCAAAATCAAAACATGCCTTTACTAGGTGCCACTGTTTTGGTAAAAGGAACTCAAAATGGAGTTACTACAGATTTTGATGGAAATTTCAAAATTGACGAAGTCTCAATTAATGACATTATAGTAGTGTCTTACGTTGGTTTTGTTAATTCAGAAACACGCATCACATCTCAAAATAACGTTATAATTTCGTTAACTCCAGATGTAGATTCCTTAGAGGAGGTTTTAATAGTTGGTTACGGTACACAGCGTAAGAAAGAAATTACCGGTGCTGTATCAGTAGTATCTAGCGAAACCATAGAGGATTTAAAACCAACTAGAATTGAGCAAGCCTTACAGGGTCAGGTTGCTGGGGTGCAAATTACTCCAAGCTCTGGTGCTCCTGGTAGTGGACTAGATATTAAAATTCGTGGTATTGCCACCAATGGCGATAGTAGACCTTTAATTCTTTTAGATGGAAACGTAATTGAAGATTTGAGTGTTGTAAATCCTTCAGATATAGAATCTATAAATGTATTGAAGGATGCAACAGCTGGTATATATGGAGTAAGGGCCGCCAACGGTGTTATATTAATAACAACAAAAAGTGGTAGTTATGATTCTGAAATCAAATTTGATTTTAAATCTTATTACGGTATACAAGAAACCACCCGTAAGATTTCTGTTTTAAATGCTACAGAATATGCAGGTCTTGTTAACGAGGCTAGGATTAATAACGGTGAGGCGCCGCTTTTTAACAATGTTGGTTCTTTGGGTCAAGGTACAGATTGGCAAGAAGAGGTATTTGAAGCAGCTCCAATATATAATGCAGATATTACTGTTTCTGGTGGTACAGAAAACGGACGTACTTCTTTTAGCGCCTCATACTTAACACAAGATGGTATTGTTGGTGGTGATAAAGCAAACTTCAATCGTTTTACTTCAAGACTGAGCCATGACAGAAAAATTCTAAAGAAAATTGAGTTTAATTCAACGTTACTTTTTTCTGGTATAGAGCGTAAATCACTGAGTGAAAATTCTTTGGGTTCTGTGTTATATAACGCCTTAAACAATGCGCCAACTTTTACGGTAAGAGATGCAGCTGGAAATTACACCCTAGCAGAGGGATTGGGTAATGAGGTTATTAACCCCCTTGCACAAATGGAGAACACTATCAACAATACTAGAGTCAGAAAACTTAGTGGAAGTTTTAGTGCAAATTATAAATTCTTAGAAAACTTCAAAATTGAATCTAGAATTCAAGCCAACTATGCAGAAGTTTTTGGCTTTAGTTATTCACCGGTTGCTTTTTACGGTTCTGGTAAAGTGTTTAACATTTCTCCAGACAGAGATATTTTATCTGAATCGGCAAATATTTTTAGAGATTATACTTTTGATTCTTTTATCAATTACAATAATACCTTTAAAGATGCTCACAAACTTGATGTTACTTTGGGTACTTCTATTTTTCAAACCACTGGAAGATTTACAGGATTTACTGGAATCAATATACCAGGTACAGATCCATCAGTTGTATCCATGGAAGATGCAGAGATAGTTACTGATAACTTCCAAAATGGTGGAAATACTTTTGATGCAAGGCTTCTTTCTTATTTTGCTCGTGTACAGTATGATTATAAAGGAAAATATTTATTCTCTGGTGTAATGCGTAGAGATGGTTCAACCAAATTTGGACCTGCAAACAAGTTTGGATATTTCCCCTCTGCATCTGCAGGTTGGATTTTGTCTGAGGAAAGTTTCTTAAATGACAGTAATACTTTTGATTTCTTGAAAATAAGAACTTCATACGGTATCTTGGGTAATGATAGAATTAGAGACTTTGGTTTCGAATCTATATTAAACGGTGAGGGTGCTTATGTATTTGATGAAGAATTACTTTTCGGAACAGCTATCGGAGGCCTTTCAAATCCTGAGATACGTTGGGAAAAGCAATATACTTTTGATGTAGGTGTTGATGCTAAGTTTTTTGATAACAAACTAGATGTATCTATAGATTACTTTAACAGACGTACAGATGACTTATTAATAACACCTCAAACTTCGGGTATTCTAGGAGGGAGTGCTCCAGGATCTGGCGCCCCTACTGTAAATGCTGGTTCTGTTCAAAATACAGGATTAGAATTAAGCCTTTCTTATAGAAATACAGTTTCTGAAGATTTTAAATATAATTTTAGTATCAATGCCACGGCATTAGACAATGAAGTACTAGAAGTTAACGGAGAGGCAAGTTTCTTACAGGGTGGTTCTTTTGGAGTGGGTCAAGAAGCGCCAGCAAGAATGGAAGCCGGGTTACCAATTGGTTATTTTAGAGGATATCAAACAGATGGTGTTTTCCAAAACCAAGAAGAAGTTGATGCCCATGCCTCTCAAAGCAATGCGCAACCAGGAGACCTACGATTTAGAGATACCAACGGAGATGGTGTTATTACAACCGATGACAAAACCTACCTTGGAGATCCTATTGCAGATGCAACCTTTGGTTTAAATCTTGGATTCACTTACAAGAACTTTGATTTTCTTGCCTATGTATTCTCTTCTGTAGGAAATGAGATCGTTCGTAACTACGAGCGTTTTCAACCCCTTACCAATAGATCTACAATGTATCTAGACAGATGGACTGGCCCAGGAACAAGTAATGATACACCTCGTGTAACTACGGGCGCTACACAAAACAATCAATTTTCTGACTTTTTTGTAGAAGACGGATCTTTTGTAAGGCTTCAAAACATACAAGTAGGGTATACCCTTTCAGACACTTTCTTGGAAGATTACAAGATTAATGAACTACGCCTCTATGTTTCTGCAAGTAACTTAGTAACGCTTACAAAATATACAGGGTATGATCCAACGGGGTCTTCAGGACAACCTATTGGTGGTGGTATTGATTATGGTTTTTACCCAACACCAAAAACATATTTATTTGGTTTACAACTAAAATTTTAATGCGATGAAAATGATGAGATATACATACAAAGCAATACTTTATTTTGGATTAGCATCAACATTACTACTTTCCTGTAGCGATGATTTTGTGAATGTTAACTCTGAAGACGAGAACTCAGAAAACTTTTTTAATACAGAAGAAGACTATCAAGACGCCCTAATTGGCGCCTATGACCTCTTGCAATCAAGCTATCTTAATGTCATGCTTGGAGAAATTGCCTCAGATAACACCCTAGCTGGTGGAGAGAGTGCAACAGATGTCCCAGGAATTCAAGAAATTGATGACATGATACATACTCCTATTAATGATCAATTACGTGATATTTGGAATTGGATGTATGGAGGTGTTAATAGAGCCAATTACATTTTAGAATTTAAAGACAAGATTGATTTCCCTAACAAAGCAAACGTGCTGGGACAAGCTACTTTTTTAAGAGCGTACTATTACTTTGAGCTTGTTAAGTTCTTTGGAGATGTTCCACTAGCTGTAGACCAAAGACTTTTATTTGGAGATCAAAATACTGTAGATAGAACTCCAGCGGCAGAGGTGTATGCTCAAATTGAGTTAGACCTTATTTATGCTGCAGATAATCTACCACTCACTCAAACACAAACAGGTAGAGTTACTAAAGGTGCTGCTCAAGCATTACTTGGTAAAGTGTATTTATATCAAAATAAATTTGCGCTAGCAGCTCCAGTTTTGGATGATGTAATTAACAGTGGTATCTATGATTTGGTTACAGATTACAGTACAATTTTTGAAAATTATAACGAGAATAACGTAGAGTCTGTCTTTGAAATACAATATACAGATATAGAAGGTGCTGGTTTTGGTTGCCTTCAATGTAGTGAAGGAAACGTTGCCGTTGGTTTTAATGGTCCTCGTAATTTTAATGGTCCTTTGTTTGAGTCTGGGTTTAGTTTTAATGTTCCTACTCAAGAGGTATTTGATGCCTTTGACCAAGATGATGTTCGTAGAGATTTGGCAATCCTAGACATAGAGGCTTTCGCAGATGCCTATTCTGACTTCAATAACGGTGCAGGGGTAACCTACACAGAAGGTTTTGAGCACACAGGGTACTTTAACCGTAAGTATATCCCTAGAGTAGGAGATACAAACATTGGAGACCAAAACTTAACAAACCCAAACAACTATAGAGCAATACGTTTTGCAGATGTTTTGTTAATGGGCGCAGAGGCGCACAATCAAGGTGATGGTAACGATGCCTTGGCACGTGAGTATCTTAATAGAGTAAGAGAAAGAACAACTCTTGAAGAGGTAAATGCATCAGGATCTGCACTAACCCAAGCAATATATAATGAGCGTAGATTAGAGCTTGTTGGTGAAGGTCAACACTTTTTTGATCTAGTAAGAACAGGTAGAGCAGCTCAAGAGATAGATGGTTTTACTGCAGGTAAAAATGAAATTTTTCCTATTCCTCTGGTTGAAATACAATTGGCTGGAAACAGATGGGCACAAAACCCAGGTTATTAAAAAAAACATAATTATGAAAATATCTAAAATATATCCCTTTCTCCTAAGTGCATTGTTTTTAATTGTTGTACTATCATGCACACAAGAGGATAGGGATACAACATTCACAGATGGTATTGCAGTACCATCAAATCTTTCTTTGTTAGTTCAAATAACACAAGATAATACAGGTTTAGTTACCCTAACCCCTAGTGGTGAGAGTGTAGCGCAGTACACCATAGATTTTGGTGACAATAGTGAAACAGCTATGGTAGCACCAGGAGAATTTTTTACTCACATTTACCAAGAGGGTATTTACACAGCAACCCTAACAGCTACTAACCTTAGTGGTGAAACTGCTTCTATAACTCAAGAGGTAATTGTTTCGTTTTTACCACCAGAAAATTTATTGGTAACTATCACACCGGTTTCTGGAGATGCTTTTTCAATTACGGTTTCTGCAACTGCAGATTTGGCCACAGGTTTTGACGTAACCTTTGGAGAAAATTTAGATCAAGAGCCAATACCGTTTATGCAAGGAGAATCTGTACCATACACATACTCAAACACAGGAACCTATGATGTTCGTGTTGTGGCAATGGCAGGTGGAAATGCGACCATCGAGAGTACAACACAAGTTGTTATAGAAAACCCTATTACACTCCCTATAGATTTTGAATCTCAAACCATTGATTACGGCTCAGCCTCTATAGATTTTGGAGGTGCCATTACTTCTTTAATAGACAATCCTGACCCATCTGGTATTAACACTAGTGCAACTGTAGCTCAATTTTTTAAAGAGCCAGGAGCAGAGGTGTTTGCAGGAAGCATTCTTGAACTTGGATCTCCAATAGATTTTACAGAATTTCAAGGGATTACCATAAAAACTTGGTCACCTGCAGCGGGGCTTACCGTAAAGCTTAAATTAGAAAATGGTACAGATCCTAACATCTCTGCAGAGATTGATGCTACTACAACGGTAGCAAATACTTGGGAGGAGTTAAACTTTGATTTTACAGGATTTACAGACCAAGAGTATTCAAAACTTGTTATTTTCTTTGATTTTGGAAATCCTGGTACAGGTACCACCTTCTATTTTGATGATATAGAGCAGTCTGACGGGATAGACGATGGAGATGGAATTTCACTTCCAATAGATTTTGAACTTCCTGCAGCCTCTTATACCTTCCTTGGTTTTGAGGGTGCAGATGCTACCATTGAGATGAATCCAGACATGAGTGGTGAAAACACAAGTAACACCGTTATGCAAACTATTAAAACAGAGGGCTCTGTCTTTTATGCAGGTACTTTTGTAGATGTTGACACAGCTGTTGATTTTTCTAACACTGGAAAAATTGCTGTAACCACATGGTCTCCAAAGGCTAACATACCTGTACGTCTTGCTTTAGAAAACCAAACAACGGGTGGACAAATATTTGTAGATATTAACACAACAGTAGAAAATACCTGGGAAACCTTAGTGTTTGATTTTGAGACACTTATAGACCCTGAATTCTCGTATGACAGAATAGTTATTTTCTTTGAATTTGTTGTAGATCTTGCAGGAGATGGATCAACCTACTATTTTGATAATATTGAGTTAATAAATTAAAAAAAAAATCGCGAAGATGAAATATATATATATAATAGGTATTCTATTACTAACAGTTGTTTTAGGTTGCCAAGAAGATGATTTTGAATTTGGTGATATAGTTACACCTACAAACTTACAGGTTGAAGTTACTATTGCTGATGATAATTCTGGTAATGTTGTTTTAATACCAACGGCAGATAATGCTATTAATTTTCATGTACTATTTTCTGAAGGAGCACAACCCGTTGTTGTTGGGAATGGTCTGGAAGCAAAAAACAGATATACCACTCCTGGAGAATACCAACAACAGGTGCAAGTAATTGCATTTGGTAGAGCGGGTGTTTCTAGTAGTGTTGTGGTAACTTTAGATTTGGATGTTGATGTCTTTATTGATCCTGAGGTATTACAAATGATTGCTGGTGATGGTTCAAAAAATTGGGTTTGGGATTCTTCTAACGCTGGTCATTTTGGGGTTGGAGATCCATTAGAGGATTTTCCTAATTATTTTTCTGCTGCTCCTAATCAATTAAATCCTTGTATGTATGACGATGTATTAACCTTTAATACAGATCTTACATACAATCTTGAAACAACAGAAGCTTCATTTATTAATTGGGCAGAGGTGAAAAGATTTTTCCCTGATGCTACCCCTGGTGAGTTTGCTGATGAGTGTAGAGATATTAATTCTCAAATAGCAACAAACACAACATTTTCTATTATAGATACTAATGGTGTTCAAGAACTAGTTGTAACCAACAGTATGTTATCCTACTGGTCTGGAGCAATGTCTTATACTATTTTAGAGTTAAGTAGTGACAAGTTAATAGTTCGTGGTATTCAAGACCCTTTTGATCCACCTGGAGCAGAACTAGCGTGGTATCATACCTTTGTTCCTCAAGATGGTTCTGGTGGTGCCGGCGGTGGTGGCGATGATGATTGTGAGACCACGCTAACTGGTGATACTGGTTCTGGAAATTTTGATGTACTAGTTTGGGCAGATGAGTTTGATGTAGATGGTCCTGTATGTTCTGGAAACTGGAAATTTGATCTTGGCGCAGGTGGTGGTTGGGGTAACAATGAGTTACAGTATTACACAGATCGTCCAGAAAATATTAAGGTAGAAAACGGTAATCTTGTAATTACAGCAAAAGCAGAGGAGTTTTCTGGTGCTCAGTACACCTCTAGTCGTATTAGAAGTCAAGATAATTTTGAATTTCAATACGGTCGTGTTGAAATAAGTGCTAAACTTCCAATAGGTAATGGTACATGGCCAGCTCTTTGGATGCTTGGTGCAGACCTTCCAACCAACCCTTGGCCAGGTGCTGGTGAGATTGATATTATGGAACATCGTGGAATTGAACAAGATCGTATAAAATCTTCGTTGCATTTTCCTGGAAATTCTGGTGCTGATGCTATAGGTAGCTCTACTATAATACCAGGTGTTGCAGATAATTTCAACACCTATGAAGTTACTTGGAGTGAGGCAGATATACGTTTTGCTGTAAATGGCAACGTATTTTATGTATTCCCAAACAGTGCAGCAGTTCCTTTTAATAAAGATTTCTTTCTTATTATGAATGTTGCAATGGGTGGTGACTTTGGAGGTGAAGTTGATCCAAATTTTGTATCGTCTACCATGGAGGTAGATTACATAAGAGTTTACCAATAAAAATGAAATTAATTACAGTACGCATCTTATTTTTCTTTGCGGTTTTACAATTATTTTCTTGTAAACAAAAAGAAATAGACTTACTTAGCTTTAAAACCAGTGTTTTACAGAATGAATCACTTTCTGTAGATCAAAAGGTAGAAAAGCTATTAGATCAAATGACCTTAGAAGAAAAAATAGGTCAAATGAACCAGTACAGTGGCTTTTGGGATTTCACGGGTCCAGCTCCTAAAGATGGTAAAGCTGCCACCAAAATGGAAAACCTAAAAAAAGGGTGGGTTGGTTCTATGCTTAATGTTAGCGGAGTCAAGGATGTAAAAGCGGTTCAAAAAATTGCTATCGAAGAATCTAGACTAGGCATACCCCTTATTATTGGTTTTGATGTTATTCATGGATATAAAACTATAAGCCCAATACCACTTGCCGAAGCAGCTAGTTGGGATTTAGAGGCTATAAAAATATCTGCACAAGTAGCAGCACAAGAGGCCTCTGCTGCAGGAATTAACTGGACATTTGCCCCTATGGTAGATATTTCCCGTGATGCTAGATGGGGAAGAGTGATGGAGGGTGCTGGTGAAGATCCTTATTTAGGAAGTAAAATTGCAAAAGCAAGAGTATCTGGTTTTCAAGGATCAGACTTGTCTGACCCATCAACTATAGCTGCCTGTGCAAAACATTTTGCAGCCTACGGTTTTGTAGAAGCTGGAAGAGATTACAATACAGCAGATGTTGGTGCTGCTACATTAAACAGTATTATTATGCCGCCCTTTAAGGCAGCCAAAGATGCTGGTGTAAAAACATTTATGAATTCTTTTAATGATTTAAATGGAATTCCTGCAACGGGTGACACTTATCTGCAGCGCACGGTATTAAAAGAAAACTGGAATTTTGATGGCTTTATAGTATCAGACTGGGGATCAATATCTGAGATGGTCACTCATGGATACGCCAGAGATGACAATCACGCCGCAGAGTTAGCCATAAATGCGGGCTCTGATATGGACATGGAATCTCATCTTTATGTTACTGAATTAGCCAGTCTTGTTAAACAAGGAAAAGTAGACGAAGCTTACATACACGATGCAGCTTCAAGAATTATTAAAGTTAAATTTGAATTAGGTCTTTTTGACGACCCCTATAAATACTGTGACGAAGCTCGTGAGGCATCAGTTATTGGTAGTGAAAAAAATCAAAGCAGTGTTCTTGATCTTGCCAAAAAATCTATTGTTTTATTAAAAAACCAAAACAATGTTTTACCACTGGCCAAAAAAGGACAAAAGATAGCTGTTATAGGTGCACTTGCCTCAGATAAAACAAGCCCACTTGGAAACTGGAGGCTAGCCGCGGACATTAACTCAGCAGTATCACTGCTAGAGGGATTACAGGCCTACAGCGGCAATACAATTACCTACGCCAAGGGAGCTGATGTTGTAATAGGAAAGACGGGGTTTGTGTCTGAGCTTACAATTAACACCACAGACACCTCTGGTTTTAAAGAGGCTATAATGCTTGCCAAAAAATCTGATGTTGTGATTATGGCTCTTGGTGAGCATGCAATGCAAAGTGGAGAGGGTAGAAGTAGAGCTTACTTGGGTCTGCCGGGTGTTCAACAAGAGCTTCTAGAGGCTATATTTGCTGTTAATAAAAATATTGTTTTAGTGTTAAGCAACGGTAGGCCTTTAACAATTCCTTGGGCTGCCCAAAACATACCAACAATTTTAGAAGGATGGCATTTAGGAACTCAAAGTGGTAATGCATTGGCTCAAGTTTTATATGGAGATTATAATCCAAGTGGTAAACTTCCTATGTCTTTTCCTAGAAGTGTAGGGCAGCTACCTTTGTATTATAATTATAAAAACACAGGACGTCCCTCTCCAGTGAATCCTGGTCAAGTATTTTGGACGCACTATATAGACCAAAAAAACACCCCTCAATACCCTTTTGGTTTTGGGTTAAGTTACACCACTTTTAGTTATTCAAAACCAATGGTGTTTCATACCTATAGCCAAGACAAACAAGTTACTGTTTCAGTAAAAGTAACCAACACTGGAAAAAGAGAAGGAAAAGAAACCGTACAATTATACCTAAGAGATCTCTTTGCAAGTGTTATTAGACCCATTAGAGAATTAAAAGGATTTGAGCAGGTTGTTTTAGAACCTGGGCAAACCAAAGAAATCACCTTTACTCTTACAGATCAAGAACTTGGTTTTTTCAACAATCAAGGCATTTGGCTTGTAGAAAAAGGGGATTTTGAAGTGTATGTGGGTGGAGACTCTCAAACTAAAAACAAAACAAATTTTAAATTATAATAATAACCAAAATAAACACTAATCAATTAACAACTTACAGATATGAGAATCATAACTACTATTTTAATTTTATTGATCACCTCAGTTGGTTTTTCACAAAACGCACCCATAGATTTTGAAGATGGAGGACAAGGCGCAAACTGGGGATGGAATGTGTTTGAAAATGCAGACAACCCACCCCTTGAATTTGTTGCAAATCCAGACCCTTCAGGCATCAATCAATCTGCAATGGTAGCAAAGTTTACTGCAAGAGACACTAATGCAGGAGCTGCACCCTATGCTGGTTTAGAAAGTCAACACGGAGGCAACATTGGAACCTTTGACCTAACAAGCGAAAATGCACTAGTTAGTATTATGGTATATAAAACCAAAATTAGTGACATTGGTATCAAATTTGCGACACCCTCTGGTGGTGCTCAACAAGAAATAAAAGTAGCCAACACTTTAATAAATCAATGGGAACTTATCACCATAGACTTTACTGGGTATATCGGTCTTGGAGAAACTACAGGTTTAGACCAGATTATTGTATTCCCAGACTTTATTAACAGAACTGCAGATGATATTATTTATTTTGACAATATCACTTTTGGTGTTCCTGTAGCTAATCCAATAGGGCTTCCTATTACACTTGAAAGTGGGCAGGCTCCAGCATTTTCAGATTTTAATGGTTCTTCTTCTCTAGCAATTGCTAATCCAGATGCTTCAGGTGCTAATACCTCTGCCAACGTTGTACAGAACACAGTACCATCAAATGCGGCATTTGCAGGTGTTAATTTTCCGGTAAATAATATAGACATTACTACAGATAAGGTTTTTAGTTTATCTGTATGGTCACCACTACCAAATATACCAGTACTACTTAAATTAGAAAATGCATCTGGAGTAAATTCTGAAAGAGCAGCTGTAACCTCTACAACAAATGCTTGGGAAACCATAACCTTTGATTTTACTGACGAGGGCCAGTTAACCTATCAGTCTGTAACTATATTCATGAATTTTAACATGACAGATACTGCAGATCAGGTTTACTATTGGGATAATCTAGTGCTTGGAGAACCACTAGGAGTTTCTGAAAACACCCTTGTTAATATCAAAATGTATCCAAACCCTGCAACATCTGTAATGGTATTACAAGCATCACAAGAAATAGCAAGTATTCAAGTACTAAATCTTTTGGGTCAACGAGTTTATTTTACTTCTGTTAATAATACAACAAGCTCTATTAATGTATCTGGTCTTACAGCCGGAAGCTATATAGCAACTGTTTTATTTTTTGACGGAAATACTCAAAACCTTAACTTTATTAAAAAATAAAAAATATTTTTCAAGAGGAAGGTTTGATCCTTTTGAAATTGTAATAAATCAAAATCAATCAATTTTATTAATTAAATTATCTATTATGAAAAAAGTTTACATTTTATTTTCAGTACTTATGAGTACTGCCTTTATGACCAATGCACAAAACACAGTAGTTGCTGATGCAAGTGCAGAATACCTTGGATACGCCAACGTTTTCGAAACCGTAGCCAACGGTGGAGCATTTGTTTTTGGATCTGGATGGGGAGTTGCAGACCTAAAATCAGTGGTAGACGCTGGTGCAGGATCTGTTACTATACAACCAAACTTTAATACTTATGGAGATAACCCAGGAGATCCATTTTGGATTGATGCAGCTACAGGTCTTGGAAACAAAGTATTTGAAGGGAATACTTTTATAGAAAACAACACAAATCTTATTGGTAGCGAGTTAACATTTACTGGAGGAGTTGCTTCAAACACGCTAGATCCATCTTATGTTGCAATTGCATTTATCAAAGTGTTTAATGCAGATTTTTCTGTACTAAAATTAGAAACATCTCCACTTGTTGCGGGTCAAGATTTTTCTATCACTTATACAAACGTTGAGCCAGAAGATACAACTATCCAGTACGGATATCAGGTGCTAGGTTTAAACGCTAATCCAGCAGATGAAGCTGCCCTTGGTAGTGTTGTTATAGTAGATACAGTTTTAGGTACTAATGATTTTGATGCTACAAGCATTTCAACATACCCAAATCCAGTAACTTCTACTTTTACAATTAATTCTCAAGAGGTTATTAGTTCTGTTTCTATTTTTAATGTTTTAGGACAACAAGTAATTAACCAAACGCCTGATACATTAAATTTTGTTGTAGATTTCTCTAACCTTACAGCTGGAGTGTATCTTGCAAACATTGCCACTCAAAGTGGATCTAAGACAGTAAAAGTAATAAAGAAATAAAGAGTATAATTCAGTTAATTTTTTTTAAAAAGCTTGTTTATGTATAATAGGCAAGCTTTTTTTTGCTTACTCTTTACAAGATAATACTACTGATTTTCTAGTATTTTTTTTAAAAGATTTATTTGTTTAGACAGTACCAACGATTTTTTATATAATATCATAATAAGATACTATATTTATACCCATGAAAAACTCAATAAAAAAAATAGCTGTTCTCACAAGTGGAGGTGATTCTCCAGGAATGAATGCAGCAATAAGAGCTGTTGTTCGCTCATGTGTTTATCACAATGTTACTTGTATTGGTGTTTATAGAGGATATCAAGGTATGATAGAGGGGGATTTCACACCCTTAGATGCACGTTCTGTAAAAAATATCATTAATAGAGGTGGTACTTTTCTAAAATCTGCAAGATCTGAGGAGTTTAGAACAAAAATAGGAAGAGAGAAAGCTTATAGTCATCTTAAGGAGCAAGGAATTGACGCCCTTGTAACCATTGGAGGTGATGGTACCTTTACAGGCGCTATTACTTTTAACAAAGAATTTGATTTCCCTATAGTTGGCATACCTGGTACTATCGATAATGATATAAATGGTACAGATTATACTATTGGTTATGACACTGCCTTAAATACAGTCATAGAGGCCATTGATAAAATTAGAGATACTGCAATCTCTCATAGCAGACTCTTCTTAGTAGAGGTTATGGGTCGTGATGCTGGAGATATAGCTTTAAATGCTGGAATTGGAGCTGGTGCAGAAGAAATATTAATCCCAGAATTAAACATGGGAAAAGAACGATTGTTAGCTTCCTTAAAGAGAAGTAAAAAATCAGGAAAGTCTAGTAGTATTGTTGTAGTTTCTGAGGGTGATCAAATCGGAAAAAATATTTTCGGTCTGGCAGCCTACATACAACAAAACCTAGAAGAGTATGAGTGTAAAGTTACCGTTTTAGGCCATATCCAAAGAGGAGGCTCACCAAGTTGTTTCGATAGAGTGTTAGCCAGTAGGCTAGGAGTTGGAGCAGTAGATGCGCTCCTAGCGGGTAAACGTGATGTCATGATTGGTGTGGTACACAATAAAATAGTCTCTATAGACTTTGAAAAGTCTTTAGAAGGTTCAAACAAAATTGACACAGATTTAATTCGTGTTGCAGATATAATATCCATATAAAAATTAAAATTAAACACACCTTTTGGTGTGAAATACTTACTTATGAAAACAAAAATTGCAATAAACGGTTTTGGCCGTATTGGTAGAATCGCTTTTAGAATCGCATCACAAAACCCAAATATAGAGGTAGTAGCGGTAAATGATTTACTTGATGTAGATCACCTTGCTTATCTTTTAAAATATGATTCAGTTCACGGGACCTATAGCGGAAGTGTCGCTGTTGAAAATGGAAATCTAGTCGTAGATGGACACCATGTTAGGGTGAGTGCAGAGCGTAATCCAGAGCTTTTAAAGTGGGACGAAGTTGATGCTACCATTGTACTAGATTGTACAGGAATCTTTACAGATTTAAATACTGCAGACGCCCACATTAAAGCAGGAGCTAAAAAGGTAGTTATATCTGCACCCTCCAAAACAGCACCAATGTTTGTGATGGGGGTAAACCATATGGATGTTAAACCAACAGATACAATTGTGTCTAACGCATCTTGTACAACAAACTGTTTGGCTCCATTGGCTAAAATCATTGATGATAATTTAGAGATTGTTGAAGGACTTATGACTACAGTTCATGCCTTAACTGCAACTCAAGCAACTGTAGATCAACCTTCTGCTAAAAATTATCGAATGGGTAGAAGTGGTGTAAATAACATTATACCCTCTACAACTGGAGCAGCTGTTGCTGTAACTAAAGTGATTCCTAGTCTTGCAGGAAAACTCACTGGAATGGCCTTTAGAGTACCAACGGTTGACGTTTCTGTGGTAGATTTAACTGTTAGAACAAAAAAAGCGGCTACCTATGAAGATATAAAAAAACTTTTTAAAGATGCATCTATAGGGGCTTATAAAGGTGTAGTTTCTTATACAGAAGATGCCGTGGTGTCTCAAGATTTTGTTGGTAGCACACATACTAGTAACTTTGATGCTGGAGCAGGAATTGCGTTAAATGACCATTTTTTTAAATTGATTGCGTGGTATGATAATGAATACGGATATTCTGCAAAATTAATTGAATTAGCTTCACACGTAGCAAGTCTTTAAATTATGTTATTAATAACAGACGGAGGGTCAACAAAATGTGATTGGATATTATTAGATAGCCAAGGGACTATTGTTTTAAAAACACGAACTGTGGGTTTAAATCCTGCAGTTGTCCATGGAGATGAACTTTTAAAAAGGGTTGCAGGTAATTTAGATTTACAACCTTATTATGAGCTTGTAACCCGTCTAGATTTTTACGGTGCAGGCTGTGGAACAGAAAAACCTTCATTATTACTTAAAGGCGTTTTACAAAAGATATTTCCAAAGGCTGTTGTAGATGTACAGGAAGACACTATAGCTGCAGTATATGCTGCAACTACCTCGCCTGGAATTGTATGTATTTTGGGTACTGGTTCTAATAGTAGTTATTTTGACGGCATCAAGGTGCATCCTAGCGCAGTATCTTTAGGATATAGCTTAATGGACGAGGCAAGTGGTAATTATTTTGGGAAACGTTTGCTGCGAGATTATTTTTACAATAAAATGCCCACGGTTTTAAAAGCCGAGTTTGCTAGAAGATTTGATCTCAACCCAGATGTTATTAAATACAATGTGTACAAGCAAGAGAATCCAAATATGTACCTGGCCTCTTTTGCAGAATTTATATTTAACCCTGGCGCATTAAGACCAAAAAATGCTGTTGAGATTAATGGTTATTTTTATAAACTAATAAGTGAAGGAATTAACAACTTTATTGAATGTAGAGTGTTGTGTTTCAAAGAAGCGCAGCAAGTGCCAATCCATTTTATAGGTAGTATTGCACATTTCAGTGAAGATATTATAAGAGATTGTATGCAACCTTACCATTTAACTCTTGGCACTATAATTAGAAGACCTATCGACGGGCTTATAGAGTATTACAGAAAGCATATCTTAAAATAACAGCCTAACAATTACGTTAGTTACCTACCAACCTAGAAATACCATATGGCATTACCTAAAATAAATCCTACCACTACAAAGTCGTGGAGCAATCTACAAGAACATTTTACGGCTATGGAAACTGTGAAAATGCAAACACTATTTTCTGATCAAAAAGACAGAGAAGAGCATATGACTCTTACTACAGATTTAGTTTCATTAGATTTCTCAAAAAATAGGATTACTTCTAAGACCATAGATTTATTGGTAGCACTTGCTAAAGAGACAAAATTAGATAAAGCCATTGCTGCTCAATTTAATGGTGCTGTTATTAATGAAACAGAAAACAGACAGGTATTGCATACCGCACTAAGAGATTTTAGTGCAATAAAACCTGAGGTAGAGGCTACCTTGGCTCAGATGAAGCAGTTTTCCAAGGCTATTATTGACGGTACACATAAGGGCTATACCGGTAAAGTTATAACAGATATTGTTAATATAGGAATAGGAGGAAGTGATTTGGGCCCAGCAATGGTTACAGAAGCACTTTCGTATTATAAAAATCATCTTAATGTACATTATATTTCTAATGTAGATGGAGATCATGTTTGTGAGATACTAAAAAAACTAGATCCACAAACAACACTTTTTATTATAGTAAGTAAAACCTTTACTACACAAGAAACACTTACCAATGCCACAACTGTACGTGAGTGGTTTTTAGAAAAATCTGGAGAAAAAGCAATTGAGCAACATTTTGTTGCGGTTTCAACAAACCTTTCTGCAGTAGCTAGTTTTGGTATTTTGCCACAACATACATTTACCATGTGGAATTGGGTAGGGGGAAGATTTTCTTTGTGGAGCGCCGTAGGGCTCTCAACTTGTTGCGCAATAGGGTATACTAATTTTGAACAGTTATTAAAAGGGGCTCATAAAATGGATTGTCATTTTAAAGAGTCTGAATTTTCTAAAAACATACCTGTTATTTTAGGGCTGTTATCTATTTGGTATACTAATTTTTTTAAAGCAGAAACAGAAGCCGTTTTACCTTACACCCAATATCTTTCTAAGTTTGTAGATTATTTGCAGCAAGCCTCTATGGAGAGTAATGGTAAATCTGTTGATAGAAATGGAGTTACTATAGCCTATCAAACAGGTCCTGTTGTTTGGGGTAATACAGGAACCAACGCACAACATGCTTTTATTCAGTTGCTGCATCAAGGAACTATACTTATACCTACAGATTTTATTTTATGTGAGACATCTCTCCATGGTAAAAAAAATCATCAAGATATTTTAATGGCAAACTGTTCTGCTCAAACAGAAGCTCTTTTAATGGGTACTTATGGAGAAGATGTTTCTAATCCATATAAAGTATTTCAGGGAAACAAGCCTTCAAACCTATTGAAAATCAACAAGCTATCCCCAGAGAGCTTAGGTGCCTTAATTGCTATGTATGAGCATAAAATATTTGTTCAAGGTGCTGTGTTAAATATTTATAGTTATGATCAATTTGGTGTTGAGCTAGGAAAGAAGATCGCCAATAAACAACTAGAAGGATATTAAAATTATCATAATTTTCTTATAATCGTTGTGTTTTAACACTAAGACTTACTGAGTCAGAATTTCTTTTTAGTATTTTTGGTAAAAAGAAAAAAATTATGAAAAACACTATCCTTGTTTGTAGCTTAACAACCCTATTTTGTTTTACAAATGCTTATTGCCAAACATTAGCTGAACGTCATGCAATTACCGCAAATTATGATTTGCAGGCTCTTAGCATTTTAGAGGCTGAGTTAAGGCAAGACTTTGAAACCAATCAAAGAATCGCCTTTGAAATGGCCGCTCAAAAGGGATGGGAAACTCACATGATTTTACCAAACGGCGGAAATGCACTTCTAGTTGGTGTTTTTGATAATGGCACCCCAAAATATTATGCAACCTATAATCGTGAGGGTGCTATTACAACAAGAGCAGACAGAGTACACACAGGCGGTGTCGCAGGTTTAGACCTCAACGGTGAGAATATGATTGCTGGTGTTTGGGATGGTGGCCTAGTTAGAGAAAGCCACAATCTTCTAGAAGACAGGGTTTTGCAGATTGATAATCCAGGAAGTATTAGTAGCCATGCTACCCATGTGTCGGGTACAATGGTAGGATCTGCAAGTCAAGTTAATGGTCAAGCCAAAGGTATGGCTCCAATGGCTGAATTGTTAGCGTATGATTTTGGCGCAGATGAACCAGAGATGACAAGTGCAGCTTCTCAGGGGATGATTCTTTCTAACCATAGTTATGGAATACCTGCAGATAATGTACCTCTGTGGTATATTGGCTATTATGATAGTAATGCAAGAAACATTGACAGAATAATATACAACGCACCCTATTATCTTCCTATAATAGCTGCAGGAAATGACCGTCAATCTGGCGCAAATTCAAGTGATGGTGGCTATGATTATTTAACAGACAAAGGAGTTGCAAAAAATAACATTGTGGTTGCTGCCACTTTTGAAGTTTTAGATTATGAAGATGCTAGTGATGTTTTTATGTCTAGCTTTAGTAGTTGGGGACCAACAGATGATGGGCGTATCAAACCAGATATCGCTGCAAAAGGGGTAAACATGTATTCTGCTTCTGGAGCCTCAAACGCTTCATATTCACTAACATGAGTGGTACTTCAATGGCTACTCCAAATGTTTCTGGAAGTTTACTGTTATTACAACAACATTACAATGATTTAAACGGCGAGTATATGCTGGCTTCTACCTTAAGAGCTTTAGCACTTCATACAGCCGATGAGGCAGGTTTTGCTCCGGGTCCAGATTATAGATTTGGTTGGGGGCTATTAAATACACAGCGTGCTGCCCAATTAATCTCACAAGACAGTAATGAGAGTATGATTATTACTGAAACCTTAGATGCCAATGATGCGTATACCTATAGCTTTAAAGCTGATGGTACTCAAGATATTTCTGCCACTATAGCCTGGACAGATCCAGCAGCAGCTCCACTACCAGGAGGAAACGAAGATGTTGCCACGCCAAGTTTAATGAACGATCTTGATTTACGGATATCTCAAGATGGTGGTGCTACGTTTTTACCATGGATTTTAAATGCTGCTACGCCAACTGCTGGGGCAACTACTGGAGATAATGTATTGGATAATGTAGAGAAGATTGAAATCAATGCTCCTGAGCCTGGAGAGTATATTGTTCGTGTATCTCACAAAGGACAATTGCTTGTTAATGATACTCAAGTATTTTCTTTGGTTTTAGAAGGTATTTCCAGTGAAGATTTTATGGTTTCTACCACCAACGCAAATGTGTTAACCTGTCCAGAACTTCAAACTGCTACTTTTGATATAGATGTTACTTTTGACGAAGGCTTTGATGATACTGTTGAATTAACTATTGATGCGGCGCCAGAGGGTACTGTGGCCACTATTGTTCCTAGTTCTGTTACTCAAACTGCCACGGCTGTATTGACCATAGAGGGTATTGATGTTTTGGCACTTGGTTCATATCCTATTGTAATTACTGCAACAGGCACAAGCCAAACAACCAACACCTATGTTTCTTTAGAAATTACAGATGATATCCCAGTGGGGTTAGTTGAGCTGGATTCTCCATCAAATAATTCTCAAAACAGACCTATTGATGGCTTAGAATTAGAGTGGGAACTAGCAAGCAATGCAACCTTGGGTTATGAGTATGAAGTAGCCTTAGAGGATACTTTTGATACTGTTGTTATTACAGGTACTACCTTAGAGTTGGTAACTACACTGAGTGGCTTATCTTATGATACCGAATATTTTTGGAGAGTTCGAGGTGTTAATGAATGTTCTTCTGGAACCTATGATGGGTTTAGAAGATTTGTTACCGAGGCAGAGTTGGCTGCCAATGACAACCAGATTCAATCACTGATGGTGTATCCAAACCCTGCAAATGCACTTGTAACTATAGAATCACCAGTGAGTATATTAGAGCGTATCTCTGTATACTCTATAACAGGTGTACTATTGCTGGAAAAAGAGGTTTCAGCAAACCAAGCAACCATTGATATATCAGGTTTTACAACAGGAACCTATTTTGTTAAGGCTACTTCCAAAAATGCGAGTAGTGTAATACAGGTTTTAAAGAACTAGGGTAATTATTAAAATTTTAAAACAACAATTTTATATTTAAAAAATAAGTCCTTGTTATGATTATAAAGGCTGTATTTTTTTTAGAAAATAGCTAAATCATGAAAAAAAGCACACTGTTATATGGTATCGTAGCTTTATTGTCTGTAAGCAATGCCTATTCCCAAACATTAGCTGAACGTCAAGTAATTACCGCAAATTATGATTTGCAGACTCTTAGCATTTTAGAGGCTGAGTTAAGGCAAGACTTTGAAACCAATCAAAGAATCGCCTTTGAAATGGCCGCTCAAAAGGGATGGGAAACTCACATGATTTTACCAAACGGCGGAAATGCACTTCTAGTTGGTGTTTTTGATAATGGCACCCCAAAATACTACACTACAGATAATCGTGAAGGTGCTATTACAACAAGAGCAGACAGAGTACACACAGGCGGTGTCGCAGGTTTAGACCTCAACGGAGAGAACATGATTGCTGGTGTTTGGGATGGGGGGCGTGTTAGAGATACTCACAACCTTCTAGAAGACAGGACAACACAGATTGACAATCCAGGAAGTATAAGTAATCACTCTACCCATGTATCGGGTACAATGGTAGGATCTGCAAGTCAAGTTAATGGTCAAGCCAAAGGTATGGCTCCAATGGCAGAACTAATAACCTATGATTTTGGCGCAGATGAACCAGAGATGACAAATGCTGCAGCAAATGGCTTGCTAATTTCTAACCATAGTTATGGTATTGCAAGTAGTAACGTGCCTCTTTGGTATATTGGCTATTATGATAGCAATGCCAGAGATATAGACAGAATAGTGTATAATGCACCCTATTATTTGCCAATTTGTTCTGCAGGAAATGACCGTCAATCTGGAGAAAACCCCTCAGATGGTGGCTATGATTACCTAACAGATAAAAGTGTGGCAAAAAATAATATTGTGGTTGCTGCCACTTTTGAAGTTTTAGATTATGAAGATGCCAGTGATGTTTTTATGTCTAGCTTTAGTAGTTGGGGACCAACAGATGATGGGCGTATCAAACCAGATATCGCTGCAAAAGGGGTAAACATGTATTCTGCTTCTGGAGCCTCAAACGCTTCATACACTAACATGAGTGGTACTTCAATGGCTACTCCAAATGTTTCTGGAAGTTTACTGTTATTACAACAACATTACAATGATTTAAACGGCGAGTATATGCTGGCTTCTACCTTAAGAGCTTTAGCACTTCATACAGCCGATGAGGCAGGTTTTGCTCCGGGTCCAGATTATAGATTTGGTTGGGGGCTATTAAATACACAGCGTGCTGCCCAATTAATCTCACAAGACAGTAATGAGAGTATGATTATTACTGAAACCTTAGATGCCAATGATGCGTATACCTATAGCTTTAAAGCTGATGGTACTCAAGATATTTCTGCCACTATAGCCTGGACAGATCCAGCAGCAGCTCCACTACCAGGAGGAAACGAAGATGTTGCCACGCCAAGTTTAATGAACGATCTTGATTTACGGATATCTCAAGATGGTGGTGCTACGTTTTTACCATGGATTTTAAATGCTGCTACGCCAACTGCTGGGGCAACTACTGGAGATAATGTAGTGGATAATGTAGAGAAGATTGAAATCAATGCTCCTGAGCCTGGAGAGTATATTGTTCGTGTATCTCACAAAGGACAATTGCTTGTTAATGATACTCAAGTATTTTCTTTGGTTTTAGAAGGTATTTCCAGTGAAGATTTTATGGTTTCTACCACCAACGCAAATGTGTTAACCTGTCCAGAACTTCAAACTGCTACTTTTGATATAGATGTTACTTTTGACGAAGGCTTTGATGATACTGTTGAATTAACTATTGATGCGGCGCCAGAGGGTACTGTGGCCACTATTGTTCCTAGTTCTGTTACTCAAACTGCCACGGCTGTATTGACCATAGAGGGTATTGATGTTTTGGCACTTGGTTCATATCCTATTGTAATTACTGCAACAGGCACAAGCCAAACAACCAACACCTATGTTTCTTTAGAAATTACAGATGATATCCCAGTGGGGTTAGTTGAGCTGGATTCTCCATCAAATAATTCTCAAAACAGACCTATTGATGGCTTAGAATTAGAGTGGGAACTAGCAAGCAATGCAACCTTGGGTTATGAGTATGAAGTAGCCTTAGAGGATACTTTTGATACTGTTGTTATTACAGGTACTACCTTAGAGTTGGTAACTACACTGAGTGGCTTATCTTATGATACCGAATATTTTTGGAGAGTTCGAGGTGTTAATGAATGTTCTTCTGGAACCTATGATGGGTTTAGAAGATTTGTTACCGAGGCAGAGTTGGCTGCCAATGACAACCAGATTCAATCACTGATGGTGTATCCAAACCCTGCAAATGCACTTGTAACTATAGAATCACCAGTGAGTATATTAGAGCGTATCTCTGTATACTCTATAACAGGTGTACTATTGCTGGAAAAAGAGGTTTCAGCAAACCAAGCAACCATTGATATATCAGGTTTTACAACAGGAACCTATTTTGTTAAGGCTACTTCCAAAAATGCGAGTAGTGTAATACAGGTTTTAAAGAACTAGATCCTATAATATAAAAAAAGCTCCCAGTTATATATAGCTGGGGACTTTTTTGTGCAATGTAGTTTTACAAAAATAATTTGATAGCTTAAACAGCCTTACTTTACTACTAATTTTTGTGTTGTTCTTACTTTTTCTGAGCTTTCTATCGTTAGGATATAGATACCAGAGGTAAGAGTAGAAATATCCATACTCTCATATACTTTAATAGAAGGTACTTCTTTAATTTTCTTACCTGAAATACTATATATAACAACTGAATAACTTGCTTGGCTATCAGTTGAGCTAATGGCTATGGTATCTGTTGCTGGATTTGGATAGATCGTAAACCCTTGCCCGTTGTTGTTGCCAACACTAAGGGTTCCCCAGCGGTCTTCTGCGGGTGCTCCTCCCCAAATAATAGTGGCAAGATATGGGTTGTCTATAAATGGGTTTCTATTTCCGTAGGCAGTTTCTAAATAGTTATTTCGTTGATCCTCGAATGTCGTATCTACTGGGTCTTCAACGTTCCATTGCAGGTATACTTGTAGCATATTGTTGCCACTTTGCAGGGCCCCTGTTCCATTTAATGAAGGAAGACACCTTTCTCCATAACGTGTGTACATATACATCATCATTCTTGCTACATCTCCTTTCCACTCGTCACCAGGGTACCAGTTTCCATTTACATCACCAGAGGTGCCTGATCCTGCAGCAAATTTTTTGTTTCCACGATTCCCGTTCATCTGTACATCACTAGATCTTAGGTTGTGGGGGTCTGCAACAATACCCGTGAAAATATTACTAGTTCCGCCCATTTCAGGGTCTGCGTTGCTACGTGAAAAAACGTGTTCTCTATTAAAATTACAAGAATTACCTCCAAATTCTTGTTTATTTCTAGTACGCTCGGTCACACAACTCGAGTTGCTATATCCATACACTAATAACACGTTTTGACTGTTATCTGGATCCTCATCTGTTTCTAACATGGTATCACGAACATCACCATATGTAAATGTTGTGTTATTAATATCAATCTTATCTTGAAGTTCATTGTATAATGCCTCTCCTGTAAGAGTAAGGTTTACATTATTATAATACGATTGCTGTGCTAATAATATGCTTGTAATGCTTAAGCAAAAAAGTAGTTGTACTGTTTTCATTTATATTTTTTTTTAAGTAGTGCCATATAAAATCCATCAAATCCAGAACTTGAAGGAAGTATTTTTTCATCTTTTACAAAGGTAAAGGTTTCTCCCGCATCTCGCTTTAAAAATGCTTTTACTTGTTTTTCATTTTCACTTGGTAATATAGAGCAAGTAGCATACACTAAATCTCCTCCAGGTTTTACCATTCTAGAATAGGAATCTAAAATTTCACTTTGAGTACCTTTAATTTCCTGTAAAAAATCAGGATTCATTTTCCATTTAGCATCAGGGTTTCTTCTTAGCACACCTAGTCCAGTACATGGAGAGTCTATAAGTACTTTATCTGCCTTGCCTAGAAGTTTTTTAATAACCTTGGTAGAATCTATAGTTCTGGTTTCTATGTTATGAATACCATTACGGCGGGCACGTCTTTTTAGTTCATTTAATTTATTTTCATAAATATCCATGGATACTACCTGCCCTTTGTTTTTCATAAGAGAGGCGATGTGCAGGCTTTTACCTCCAGCTCCAGCACATGCATCTATAATACGCATACCAGGCTTGGGGTCTAGAAGTGCAGCAACTTTTTGTGAAGATGCATCTTGTACTTCAAACCAACCCTTTTTAAAGGCATCTGTAATAAATACGTTTGCACGCTCTCGTAAGACCAGTGCGTGAGGGTAACCTTTTATTGTTTTTGTGAGTATGTCATCTTCTTTTAAGGCTAGTTGCAGATCCTCTAGTGTTGCTTTAATAGGGTTTACTCTTAAAACCACCTGTGCTTGTTTGTTTAATGCCGCCAACTCTTTGTCCCATTTTTTACCTAATTCTTTTACACCCAACTCATCCAACCAATCTGGAATAGACTCCCTGATTTTTCTTGTTTTTGATAATTCATCAAAACGACCTTTAATACGCCTTGTTGGAGTTTGCTCAAATTGTGTCCAGTCTTTAGGTATGGCTATGCCTTTAAGGGTACACCAAACGGCAAACATTCTGTACAGATTACCGCGAGAAAAAGGAGCTTGTACCTCTGCAATCTCTTGGTAAAGGCGTTTCCACCTTACTATGTCATAGGTGGTTTCTGCAATAAAACTGCGGTCTCTTGAGCCCCAACGTTTGTCTTTTTTCAGGGTAGCTCTCAATACTTTATCGGCTTGTTTTTGCTTATTAAAAATAAGGTCTAATGAATCAATAGTAGCAAAAACAAGGGTTCTGTGTAATCTCATAGGTAAATAATAAACAGCATTTTGTATGCTTTAATGCGTATGCAAAGGTATCTTATTTTCAACGATTTGTTTTGGTTACTTTTACTAAAAATAACATGACGATGAAACATCTTTTAAGTATCATAATAATCCTTGTAGTATGTAGTTCTTGTTCTAGACAAAAAATAGAGTCTTTTACACGTATTAGTATTTCAGAAATATTTACAGATAGCTTGAGCATTCGTGCTATTGTCGCCCAAGACACCTCACGTGTATGGTTTGCAGCCAATAGAGGTGTTGTTGGGCTTGTAGATGGAAATACCCCTAAACTTGCAACAGTATCTTATGATAACAAGCTGCTCCATTTTAGAGCTATAGCCAAGACACAAGATGCTGTTTTTGTTTTAAGCATTGATACCCCCGCGGTTTTATACAAAATTGACGTTAAAGACAATCAGGCTACTACTATGCAAGAAGTTTACCTAGAAACCGGTGAGGACGTTTTTTACGATGCAATTTCTTTCTGGAACGACCAAGAAGGTATTGCCATGGGAGATCCTATAGGTGGCTGTCTTTCTATTATTATAACCAGAGATGGAGGTGATTCTTGGTCTAAATTGTCTTGTGGTGTCTTGCCATCTGTAGTGGTTGGTGAAGCTGCATTTGCAGCTAGTAATTCTAATATAGCAATTTATGGAGATCATACCTGGATTGTAACAGGAGGAATGAGGGCCCGTGTATTTTATTCTGCAGATAAAGGCATTACTTGGGCCGTGTATGATACACCTATTTTGCAAGGAGGTGTTATGACGGGTATTTACAGTGTTGATTTTTTTGATGCCAGCACGGGTGTTATTGTTGGCGGAAACTGGGATGATAAAGACTTTAATCAGGGTAATAAAGCCATTACCAAAGATGGCGGAAAAACATGGAGTTTACTCAGTAATGGCGCCGGCCCTGGATATAGATCTTCGGTATCTTTTGTACCTGGAACAAAAGGGCAGGGTATTGTGGCGGTAGGGTCACCGGGTATTTCTTATAGCAGTGATCAAGGTCTCACTTGGAGTGAATTATCCAAAGAGGGCTTTTATGCCATAGAATTTGTAAATGATAGCGTAGCATTTGCCAGTGGTAGTATGAAAATTTCCAAACTAACATTCAAATAAAAATACACCCAACATTCTATTTACAATAGCTTGTTGGGTGTGCTGTAAACTCAGGTAAAATATATACTGTTAAGGTTTATCTTTTCTATTTTGGTTACGACCTCTAAAGCGTTTTAGTAGTCTTTTTTTGAAACCCTCCTCAGCCATTAGTAGCTTAATGGTTTGCTGTGGCGTTATTACTCCCTCTAATAAACTAATAAGTTGCACCATTTTTTTTGTGAGTTGCGCTTTAACTTGACCGTGTTTTAAGAGCATTGCCTTGGCCTTGGCTTCACTCAAATCATCTACATTTTTATTTCTCAAACTCTTAAAACCTTCAAGTTGCGTTTTTCGAAGTGCCATGACCTCTTGTTCATGTTTATTGTAGATGGGCCAAAACTTTTCGGCCTGAGTGGAGGTAAGATTAACCCGATCTGTTATAAAGGCTGTTTTATGAGCTTTTATTTCTTCAAATTTTCTGTCCTGTGCGTTCATTCCTAGGGTTGCCAGGAAGAGCATTATCATTAATTTTTTCATCTATTGTTGTATTAAAATGTTAGTGTTTAAATGGTCTAATAAATACGTCTCTAATTGCTGATCATCGTATAATGCGCTTTCTTCCATATCTACTATGTTTTCTTCTGGGAACTGTATTGTAATTTGGTCAAACGAGAAAGCACTTAAATTCTCAATCATATACTCTTCTATGGAGGTTATTGCAATTTCATCTAAAGACAAAGCTTGGGTGTTGTTAATAGTAATATATATGGCTAGGCAAGCTGCAACAGCGATACTTATATACAAAGGCTTTAACAACGAAATAACTTTTGAGTCTATGGTTTGCTTTTCTGTTTTTGGCTTATTTTCAAGTTCAACTTTAAGGACTGTCTGTAATCTAGATTCAAATGTTTCTAGATAGTTTTCAGGCATTTTAAAACCATGTTTATATTTAGGTGTTTTTTCCATACTATTTATATGACTAAACTTTTAATAAAAGGTTTCATGTAATTTTAAAAAATGGGTTATTTTTTTCACTGCAATATGATATGAGCTTTTTAGCCCCCCTGCAGAAGTTCCTAGTATTTCAGAAAGTTCATCAAAGGTATGTTGTTCAAAATACTTCATTTTAAACACGAGTTGTTGTTTTTCTGGCAAGCTTATAATTGCCTTTTGCAATAAGTATTGTATGGTATCGCCTTCGAAATAAACATCTGTTTGAAGGTTTTCTAATGCTCTGTTTTGCAATTCCTCTGAGCTTATTTGCAATCTCTTTGCTCTTTTGTTCAGAAAATTTATGGCCTCATTTGTAGCTATCTTATATAACCATGTATACAATCTACTATGGCCCTTGAATTGATGTATGTTTTTATATACTTTAATGAATGTGTTTTGAAGAACATCATCTGTGTCTTGATGATCAAGCACCATTTTTCTTATGTGCCAATACAAACGTTCCTTGTATAGTCTCACCAATGTATTAAAAGCTTGCTCTTTTTTAGAGGGGTGAAGTAATGCTTTAATGAGTTGCTCATCTTTGCTCATAAATATGGGTATGTAACTAAGACAAGATACGATACAAATAGTTTAATGAAATACAAAACAGCGCTATTAAAACCGATTAAAAGCACACAAATAAGATAAAATACAATTTAATCTTGTTTTGTAGGAAAATTCTTTCTATATTTGTTTCAGGTTAATTTTTGAAACTTTTATTATATGCCTCAATTGTAATATGAGTTCACTAATGGCGAGAATAGCGGGGGCTTTCTCGCCATTTTATGTTTTTTAAATTTCGTGCTTAAGTAGGAATGAAAAAAGTGTATCAAATCAAAAAAATACACATAAATACGATAAAGTGTCATTAAATAACGATAAAATACATTTTTTTCTTGTGTAGTCTAAATAAAAAGTTATATTTGTACCATACTTATGTTAGTAAAGTTAGGCACGTGCCCCAAATGTGTTTAACAAAAATTCAAGAGCAGTCTCCCAACTGCTCTTTTTTTATGCAATAAACTAGCCTTTAGGCTAAGGATTGCATCTCAACAAGGCTGTAATACATACCTTTTTTTGCTAATAAATCTGCGTGTTTTCCTTGCTCAACAATACGTCCTTTATTAAGTACCACAATAGTATCAGCATTTTGAATGGTAGAGAGTCTGTGGGCAATGACAATAGAAGTTCTATTTTTCATCATGTTCTCTAAGGCGTTTTGAACCAGGCGTTCACTCTCTGTATCTAGGGCAGAAGTGGCCTCGTCTAGGATCATAATAGGAGGGTTTTTCAGTACAGCTCTTGCAATACTTAGGCGCTGCTTTTGGCCACCACTTAATTTATTTCCACTATCACCAATATTGGTATCAATAGTTTTAGGCAATTCTTTTACAAACTCCCAAGCATTTGCAATCTTTAATGCTGTAATAATTTCTTGATCTGTAGCATTTTCTTTTCCAATACGTAAATTTTCTCTAATGGTGTCATTAAACAAAATAGAGTCTTGTGTTACAAGCCCAAGTAAACCTCGTAATGAGTTTTGAGTCATGTCTTTTATATCTATGCCGTCAATGGCTATACTCCCAGTATTTACATCATAAAAACGTGTAACCAGGTTTGCAATGGTGCTTTTACCACTACCACTTTGCCCAACCAGTGCAACAGTATGCCCTTTAGGTATTTCCAAACTAAAGTTTTGTAACACATTTTCTTGGTCATACTTAAAGCTAATGTTGTTTATACGCATGGCATTTGTAAAATCTTCTTTTACAATTGCATCTGGTTTATCTATGATACTAGATTTAGTTTCTAGAATCTCCAATACACGTTCTGCAGCCGCATTACCTCTTTTTACACTATAACTAGCTTTACTTATAGCTTTTGCGGGTGTAAGAATATTGTAAGCAAGCCCCATATATACAATAAATGCCTCTGCAGGTAGTGTTTTATCTACCAGTACCATAGATCCTCCATACCACAAGAGTATGGATATTACAGCAATACCTAAAAATTCGCTAGTAGGAGAGGCCAGGTTTTGTCTATTTAATAATGTGTTCGATGATTTAAAAAAGCGCATGGTAGAATCTTCAAATCTTTTTGAGAAAATCTTTTCTGCATTAAATCCTTTGATAATTTTTAAACCCCCCAATGTTTCCTCTAATAGCGATAAAAAATAACCCTGCTCTCTTTGTACCTTATCACTATGGCTTTTTAGTGACTTTCCTATTTTTGAAATTAGAAATCCAGATACAGGAATAAATATAAATACAAATAAGGTGAGCTTAGGGCTAATAGCAAGCATGGCTATAATGGTAAATAAAATCATCAGCGGTTCTCTAACTATGAGCTCCAGTATAGATAAAAAAGAGTGTTGTACTTCTAGTACATCATTGGTAATTCTAGCAATGGTATCTCCTTTTCTTTTTTCAGAGTAGTGAGACACGGGAAGCGCTACTGTTTTTCGGTACAACTCATTACGTAGGTCTTTTAACACTCCATTTCTTAAAAATGTAATAAAATACATCGCCAAATAGCCAAATAAATTTTTTAATAAAAAAGTAGCGATAACAAATACAATCATGATGGTAAGTGCACTCATCTCTCCAGAGGAATCAATACGCTGGGTGATGTAAAAATTAGAAAACTGCTCAAAATAATCTCCAATTTTTGTAATACCTAGGTAGGTAGGTTTTACCAATACTTTTTCTCCATTTCCGAATAATACCTTTAACATAGGCATCAATGACACAAAGGCCATGGTTCCAAAAAAAGCGTAGAATACGTTAGCAATGATGTTTAACACCGCGTACTTTTTGTAGGGCCTTGCGTAGTCTAGTATTTTTTTGAAATAATTCATAGGTTATACTATATTTAAATCAGTACAAATGGCATGTATTTTATCTTTCAGTAGTTCTGAAATATTAGGCTGTTGTTTGTCTTGAACACTAATATAAAATTTAATCTTAGGTTCTGTACCACTTGGCCTAGCTGCTATTTTACTTCCATCTTGAGTATAATATATAAGTACATTGCTCTTAGGGATATCTAGTGTAACAGAGCTATTGTTAACTATATCAAGTCTTGTACTGGTGTTATAATCTTCAATGCTTACCACAGGGCTGCCTGCAATTTCTTTTAAAGGGTTTGTGCGCAAGTCTTTCATGATCTGTTCAATTTCTTGAGCACCTTCCTTTCCTTTTTTCACAAGTGAAACAAGATGTTCTCTGTAGTATCCTACCTCTTTGTATATTGTGTCTAAATACTCAAACAGAGTGCGGGATTTCGCTTTTTGTTGCGCAGCAACCTCACAGGCTAATAAAGTTGCAGTTACAGCATCTTTGTCTCTTACAAAATCACCCACCATAAAACCAAAACTCTCTTCACCACCACCAATAAACTCTAATTCTGGAAAGTCTTCCACCATTTTGGCAATCCACTTAAAACCAGTAAGACTTTCTTTGTAGATAACACCATAAGTGTCAGCAATTTTTGCGATCATTGGTGTCGATACAATCGTGGAAGCTATAAACTGGTTTCCAGTTAATCTGCCTGCGCTTTTCCAATTTTCAAGAAGAAAATTTGTTTTGATAGCCATGGCTTGGTTTCCGTTAATAATTTCCATAGTACCTTGGCTATTTCTAACCGCAATTCCTAATCTATCGCAATCTGGATCTGTGCCTATTACTATATCTGCATTTGTTTGCTGTGCAATCTTAATAGCCATTTTAAGTGCCTCTGGCTCTTCTGGATTTGGTGAGACCACCGTAGGGAAATCTCCATCGGGTATGGCCTGTTGAGCTACCACATGCACATTTGTATACCCTGCTGCCTCCAAAACTCGTGGTATCATCGTAATTGAGGTACCGTGTAGTGCTGTAAAAACAATCTTTAGGTCTTCTTTAGCTTTTGCAGGGGTATTATAACTTCCATTTTTAACAGCAGCTTTTGCAAAGGCATCGTCTAGCTCTTGGTCTATTTCTATTATAAGATCTTCCTTGGCATTAAAGAGAATATCACTGTAGGCCAATGCGTTTATTTCTTTAATAATGGCGGTGTCTTGTGGGGGTACCAGCTGGCCTCCGTCTTGCCAGTATACTTTGTACCCATTATATTCTGGTGGATTGTGTGAGGCAGTGAGTACAATACCACAATGGCAGTCTAGATGTTTTACAGCAAAAGACAATTCTGGAGTAGGGCGCAAATCGCTAAACAAAAACACCTCAATACCATTGGCAGAAAATACATCTGCAACAACCTTTGCAAGTTCTTTAGAGTTATGCCTACAATCAAAAGCAATGGCAACTTTTAGTTTCTCACCAGGGAAGCATTGCTTTAGATAGTTACTTATTCCTTGGGTATTTTTACCAAGTGTGTATTTATTTATTCTATTATCACCAATACCCATGATACCGCGCATACCACCAGTACCAAAGGCAAGGTTTTTATAAAATGCGTCATCTAGCCCTAGCGGGTCGTTGGCTATTAGGTGCTTTATTTTATCTTGTGTATGGTTGTCAAAAGTAGGAGTGAGCCAAACATTTACGCGCTTTAATAAAGTAGGGTCAAGGGTATTCATTAAGGATTATTTTATATGCAAAAATAGCTAATTTACTGCAGCCCTAAAGAGGGATTTTTACTAATTTTTCTATATAGAAATAGTATGCCTTGGTTAAGAGCCACCTATTTACAACGTGTTTTTAATAGAATAGTTGTTGTTTTCTTTTTTAGAGCGTAAGAGTAACTCTCCTAGAAAACCAGCAAGAAAAAGCTGAGACCCTATAATCATTGCGGTTAAGGCAATATAAAATTGTGGTCTCTGGGTGATAAGAGTGCCCGTTGGATTAATAAACAACTTATCAACTCCTAGGTAAAAAGCAAATAAAAACCCAATGGTTAGCATAAAAGCACCCAAAGCACCAAATAAGTGCATAGGCCTTCTTCCAAATCTAGAAAAAAACCAAAGGGTAAGTAAGTCTAGAAACCCGTGAGTGAAACGATCTACACCAAATTTTGTAATACCGTATTTACGGGCCTGGTGTTTTACTATTTTTTCTCCAATATTTGTGAAGCCCGCATTTTTTGCCAATACAGGAATGTACCGATGCATTTCTCCGGTTACTTCTATGGTTTTTATTACATTTTTGTGGTAAGCTTTAAGCCCGCAATTAAAATCATTTAATTGGACACCAGAGGTCTTTCTTGCCGCCCAGTTAAATATTTTGGAAGGAAAATTTTTAAATATTTTAGAATCATACCGCACTTTTTTCCAACCAGAAACCAAATCATACCCTTGATTACAAACCATGTCATAAAGCTCAGGTATTTCTTCTGGATTATCTTGCAGATCTGCATCCATGGTGATAATTACATCGCCTTGAGCCATTGCAAAACCTGCATGTAAGGCCTGAGACTTCCCAAAGTTTCTTAAAAACTGTATGGCCTTTATTTGGGAATGTTGTTTGTGTAAAGAGTCAATAATAGACCAAGATGTGTCTGTAGAGCCGTCATCTATAAAAATTACCTGATAGCTAAAGCTGTTGGCTTGCATTACTTTTGCAATCCAGTGGTAAAGTTCTTTTATAGATTCCTCTTCATTTAATAGAGGTATGACTACAGATATATTCATGGGTTAGTCTATGGCGTTTGGATCTGTTTTTTTGAATATTAAGCCGATAAGCAATCCAATAACTGCTTGCATAATTAATCCAGAAACATACGATTTTACTTGATTTACAATTGAAAAATTATCAACTTCTTTAAGCTCTTTTAATGATTCGTTCATAAGTTCTTCTGGAGTATCAAAACGCTCCATTAGCGATCGAGCCATTTCATAACTTTGTTCATTTAAATAGGCGCCAAGTTCTGTGTCAATTATAGAAAATATTAATATACCTACTGCCGTGCTTATTGCTAAACCAAAAGCTGTAGTTATAAAATATGCCGTGAAGGCCTCTTTAAAACTCATAAACCCGCCCAGTATATCTTTTGATTTTCCAACTGCAAAAATACCAGTACCTATAACAACTAAAATAGTACCTACACCAATCCAGGGAGAGAGAAATAATTCCTGGTTTAAGGCATACATTAATACCGTTGAAATTGCTAAAATTCCTCCAAGAACTAAACCGTATTGGATAGCACTTTCTTTTACTGTAACGTTTGATTCAGACATTTTTGTTTTTTTTGATTATGTAGGTTAGTAAACAAATGTAGTAAAATGTTACAAAACAATTTGCTCAACTAAGTAGGGATGCTGTTTTTAATTATGGATCTTTTGTTTTCATACAAGCATCAAAAAAAATCACGCTATAATGCATAGCGTGATTTATTGTACAAACGTGTACCTGTATTAAGAACGCCCATAGAGCTTCTCATAAAGGTCTTTGTACATTTGCTTGATTACTTTACGTTTTGATTTCATGGTAGGGGTAAGGTGTCCTGCCTCAATGCTCCACAGATCTGGAGTAAGCTGGAAGGTTTTTACTTTTTCCCAACTTCCAAAACCTTCGTTGTGGAAGTTAATTTCTTCTTGAATACGGTCAATCAGCTTTTGATCTTGAGATGCAACTGCTGTGTCTTTAGAAATATCATGACCTTTTATAGCGCTCCACTGCTGTATCCAATCCCAGTTTGGTTGTATGAGTGCCGCTGGCATTTTCTCTCCATCACCCACTACAAGAATTTGCTCAATAAAGGATGACTGTTTCATGGCATTTTCAATTAATTGAGGCGCCACGTATTTACCACCACTGGTTTTAAACATAGATTTTTTACGATCTGTAATTTTTAAGAAACCATCACTATCTATTTCTCCAATATCTCCAGTATGGAAGTATCCATTTTTGAGTACCTCTGCAGTTTGCTCTGGATCTTTATAATATCCTTGCATTACTTGGGGTCCTTTTATCAATATTTCTCCATCTTCAGCAATTTTAACTTCTGTATCTGGTAATGCTTTACCAACACTTCCAATTCTAAAGCCACCATCACGCATATCATTAACCGTTACCACAGGAGAGGTCTCTGTAAGGCCATAGCCTTCCATAACTGGGCATCCAGCCGCATTAAATACTCTAGCTAATCTAGGTTGTAATGCTGCAGATCCAGAGGCAATAGCTTTTAAGTTTCCACCAAGGGCTTCTTGCCACTTACTGAAAATTAACTTACGGGCTACTTTTAACTTTGTTTCATACACCCAACCATTTTGTCCATAAGGCTGCCATTGTAGGCCAAGATCAACGGCCCAAAAAAATAATTTCTTTTTAACTCCGGTTAAATCTGCACCTTTGGCAATAATTTTATCATATACTTTTTCAAGTAAACGCGGCACGGCCGTCATTACCTCTGGATGAATTTCTTTAAGGTTATCACTAATGGTTTCTAAGCTTTCAGCAAAATGAATACTCACACCACAATATTGGTACATATACAGCAGCATACGCTCATATATATGGCATACAGGTAAAAAACTCAGTGCCTTGGATTTACCCATTTCTATTGGTAATCTACCTTTACTATGTTTTGCATTACAGGCAATGTTTTTGTGGCTTAGCATCACTCCTTTTGGTCTTCCGGTAGTTCCAGAGGTGTATATAAGTGTTGCTAAATCATCTTCTTGTACAGCATCCATACGGTTTTGTACTTCTTGTTGCAGGTCTTGATTGTCATTACCAAGGGTAATCACCTTTTGCCAAGAATCACAACCATCTATATCTTCAAAGCTATAAACTCCCATAAGTGAAGGTACATTTGCCTTTATTTTATTTATTTTATCTAGTACCTCTTTACAAGAAACAAATACATATTTAGATTCTGAGTGGTTAAGAACATACTCATAATCTTGCTCAGATATTGTAGGGTAGATAGGAACATCTTGCGCACCTATTTGTAGTATTCCTATGTCACAGATATTCCACTGAGTTCTATTTGTCATAGAAATAATGGCTACTTTGTCATTGGCTTTTACCCCTAGTTTTATCAAACCACGGCTAATTGCATTGGCTTGGTCTATATATTGTTGGGTGGATGTCTTCACCCACGTTCCGTTAACTTTACTAACTAGTGCACCTTCTTGAGGATAATTCTCTAATTGGTAGTACGGAAAATCAAAAAGTCTTTTTACTTCTGTCATATTGATATAAATTGTGTGAATGCAAAATAGCGAAAAATATTGATTTTAAATAACTTGAAGAATTAAATCCCAAACGCACAAAAAAATGTCATACCAGGGGTACCGATATGACATCTTTTATGAATTTATAGGCATCCCTACTGTTTGATAATTTTGAAGGTTTGCAGGGTTGCTTTTTGAGATAATTTTAATATATATATACCTGGGGCAAGATCACTGTAATTTAATGAATGATTTGCAGACGCCTTGTTGGTTTTTATAAGTTTACCATCCATAGCATATATAGCAGCAGTATAGTCTGTTAGGTTTGTTGTGATGTGTAGCATATCTTTAACCGGGTTTGGATAGATGCCAAATTGATAGTGTTGTTGGTCTGTTACAGAAAGCACGTCTTCATTTAGAGTGTTAAATGTTAAATCATCAAAGTAAAAACCATCTTCTTCTACAAAATTATCTGACCTAAAAATAAAGCGTGCCCGTATGCTTTGCCCGATATAATCACTCAAATCTATTTGCTCTTGTACCCAATTATTTTGTGTTCCATCATACAAGGGTTGTCCCTGTGGTTGGTCTTCGCTTCCTGCATTTGTATACAATCCACACTGTGATATCCAGCTATTACCGCCGTTTGTAGAAATTTGGAACTGTGCATAATCATAATTGTTTTCTATGTCAAACTTGGTCCAAAACGTAACATTGGCGCCAATAACATCAGTAAGGTCAATGGTGTTATTTAAGACTATTGATTTATTTGCGTTATCATTATAATCTCCATTTGGAGATTCAGTGATACTTCTTGGCGCAGAAACAAAAGTTTGCGTTGTGGTAGCCCATCCATTGTTAGAGTAGTTTGAGGTAGAGGAGGCGTCATCTTCAAAAATAGTAGTAAGACTTCCAAATGTTTTAGTCACCAGGAGTGATGTGTCATAGGCTCCGTTGTTAACAACTAGCTCATACACAACAAGATCTCCACTATTTACAGCGCCACTTAGGCTGTATTGTATGTTGCCATTTTGTGTTTCTAAAATCTCAAGACCAGTAAAGCTTACAGGATCTCCTGCAGCATCAATATTGTTTGAAATAGGATTGAGTGATACGGTAAAATCTCCATTGCCAGACAGACCAAATCTTTTTATTTCAAAAGGAGCATCTATCACAGGACTTGTACCTGTATACAGAGCACCTGTGTCTTTTAGAGAGGCAAAATTGTTGATCATTTTTGCGGCCGTTAGGTTATGATACATCATAGATTTAGAAATGGTCTCGATTTGATTAGAAGGAGGCCAAAATTCAGGACCAATTTCTGGAGTGTAGGCAAATATTTTATCATGAGTGCCAACGGTTCCGTACATAAAGTCATCGCTGTCTCCAGCGGCTGCATATAGTTCTGCTGAGAGTATGTTATTGTATCCGTTTTGAGAGACTAATTCGGAACCTAAATTATCAAGTAATTCTTCATCTGCAGATGGCGTGTTTTCTATGTATCCATAGGGACGCAATAGCAATTCACCATAGCTATGGTTGTTAAAGGCCATAGTAAAATTGTGCTGTTCTACAAACCACTTGATGGCTAGGTTTTCTACCTCACTAAAAGGTGAAGAACCTCTGTATACTTGACTGTCTGGATTTCCAGACGATCCCTCGCCGCCCCACATGCCGTTGTTTGGGTTGCCATCAATAAAAAATTCATAGTTTCTGTTGTTGTCTACACCAAAGGTTCCATTACCATTGTTTCTTCTGTTTTTTCTCCAAAAACCGCCTCCATTTGGGTTTGTTTTTTCGTTGTATAGGTATCCATCAGGGTTTACAACAGGAACAAAGTAAAGTTCGCTATTATCAATGATGCTTTGAATCTCTGGGTTTGTGTCATAATTTTCCAGTAAATACCACATGTAAAAAATTAGCTGATGTAAGGACATTGGTTCACGGGCATGGTGTATTGCTGTGTATAATATCTGTGGCTCTGGCTCTGAAGCATCTGGGTTATCACTTATTTTAACCCATTTAATACCATTTCCACCAATAGATGGGGTAACAGAGTTGTCTGGCTGTCCTTGGGTTAAGAAATTACTAATGTTTGCTTTTGCAGTTATTAGATTAGGATATAGTGCCTTCATCTGGTCTAGCTCATCTAAAACCTCTTGGTAGGTAAAATAGCCGCCCATAGACCCGGCAGGGTCATTAAAGTGCACCGGAGTTTGATAAGTTTCAGCACTATTATCACAATCTAGATTTCTAAGAGGCGTCTTAAGATTGTTTTGAGTTAAAAAATGTTGTTCAAGATCATTTACAATGATGTCAAACTTAAAGCCATTTTCACTAGCAATAGTAAGCTCTGTAGTTGAAAAGTCTGAAATAATAAAGTATCCTTTTTTGTGTTTTCCATGATCTACGGGCACACCTAAACTCTCTAAGTAAGAGAGTTGTTGGGAATCTGTGTAGTATATTTTGGCGCGTTGAAATTTTTCTTCTACTGATTGGGAGAAACCAATAAAAGTGATGCAAACCAACAAAAACGTGAGTAAAATATTTTTCATTTTCTTTTTAAAATTACAATTTATAACATACTAACATTTCCAAAGGTAAAGTTAGCATACCCTTTTGTATGTTAAATATGAATTAAAAGTGAGAAAATTAGTTAGTTTCTAACCATTTTCTAGCGTTTACAAACGCTTCTATCCAAGGGCTAACCTCATCATCGGTGTTTTTTGGATAGTGCCCCCAATTCCAAGGAAACGTTGATCGCTCTAGATGTGGCATCATAACAAGATGTCTTCCAGAGGCGTCTGTCATCATTGCAGTGTTGTAATCACTTCCGTTTGGATTTGCTGGAAAACTTTCATATCCATATTTTCCTACGATATTGTAATGCCCTTCTTCTTTAGGGAATGAAAACTTTCCTTCTCCATGGGCGGCCCATATACCAAGGGTGCTTCCAGCAAGGCTAGAGAGCATTACAGAGTTGTTTTCTTGTATGGTTACTGAGGTGAAATTACATTCAAACTTCCCGCTATCGTTGTGCAGCATTTTTGGTTTCTCTGTATCTTCAGGATTCAGTAATCCAAGCTCTATAAATAATTGACATCCATTACAAACCCCTAAAGATAAGGTGTCGTCTTTATGAAAAAAGTTTTGCAATACTGTATTTGCTTTTTGATTATATAAAAATGCACCTGCCCAGCCCTTTGCGCTTCCTAACACATCACTGTTAGAGAAGCCTCCTACGGCCGCTATAAACTTAATACCTTCTAGGGTTTCTCTTCCTGAAATTAAATCTGTCATGTGGACATCTTTCACATCAAAACCAGCCAGGTACATGGCGTTTGCCATCTCGCGTTCGCTGTTAGATCCTTTTTCTCTAATAATAGCAGCCTTAATGCGTTTTTTAGAGCTGTCTATTACTGGTTTTTTTCCGTTAAATTTTTTCGGAAATGTAAATTGTAGTGGTTGGTTTTTATAGTTTTCAAAGCGTGGCACTGCCATATTTCCGCTCTGCTTAACATCCAGTAGGTGAGAGGTCCTATACCATGCGTCTCTCATCTGCATGATATCAAAACAAACCTGATCGTTGTAGTTGGTAAGGGATAGCTCTTCTTTGGTTGAGACTGTTCCTATTTTAACAAAATCTATCCTGTTTTCTAGTAAAGTGTTTTCAAAATTAGTATCATGTGTTGCTTGAATTACAACACCACAATTCTCTGAAAATAAAACCTTTATAGTGTCTTTTTCTTTAAGACCAGATAGGTTTAAAGTGGCACCTAGATTGGTGTCTGCAAAACACATTTCTAACAGGGTAGTAATAAGTCCTCCAGAGGCAATATCATGTCCTGCTGCAATTTGATCTTCCATGATAAGACCTTGTATGGTGTTAAAAACGGTAGCCACATAAGAGGCATTTTTTACTGTTGGAGCCTCTTTTCCAACACTACTTAACACTTGTCCAAAAGAGGATCCTCCAAGCTTAAAATTGTCTTGGCTTATGTTTATGTAAAAAATGCTTCCCTTGTCTTTTTGCAATACAGGCTCTACAACTTTTTTGATATCCTTACAATGTCCAGCAGCTGTTATAATTACTGTTCCTGGGGAGATTACTTCCTGGTTTTTATATTTCTGCTTCATAGAAAGAGAATCCTTTCCAGTGGGCACATTAATGCCAAGGGCAATACTAAAATCACTTATAGCCTCAACAGCTTTGTAAAGACGCGCATCTTCTCCTGGATTATTACACGGCCACATCCAATTGGCAGATAAAGAAATACTCTTTAACCCTTTTTCTAGGGGTGCCCAAATAATGTTGGTTAGAGATTCTGTTATAGAATTTCTAGATCCTGCTACAGGGTCTATCAGTCCAGAGATAGGGGAGTGTCCAATGCTGGTAGCAACACCTTGTGTACCATTATAATCTAGCGCCATCACACCACAATTATTGAGTGGTAATTGTAAGGGCCCAGCGCATTGTTGTTTTGCAACTTTTCCCGTTACACAGCGATCTACTTTATTGGTTAACCAGTCTTTACAACCAACAGCCTCAAGGCTTAATACCTCAGAGGTGTATTTTTTAATTTCTGAAACATCGTAACTCGCAGCGGTATAATCTCTATCTATTGTAGTATCTGTCATGATTGTTTCTGGGGAGCTTCCAAACATATCACTTAAGGCAAAATCCATGGGTTTTTCTCCAGATGTTTTACTCTCAAAGGTAAATTGATGGTCTGCTGTAACCTCGCCAACCCTGTACATTGGAGATCGCTCTCTGTCTGCAACGCGTTGGAGGGTATCCATGTTTTTTTTGCCAATAACAAGACCCATGCGTTCTTGAGATTCGTTTCCTATAATTTCTTTAGCAGAAAGTGTTGGGTCTCCTACAGGAAGCGCATCAATATTAATTTTTCCTCCGGTATCTTCTACTAGTTCGCTTAGGCAGTTAAGGTGGCCTCCTGCGCCATGATCATGGATAGATACAATAGGATTTATATCACTCTCTACCATGCCTCTTATAGCATTCGCAGCGCGTTTTTGCATTTCTGGATTGGAACGTTGTATGGCATTTAACTCTATACCACTAGAAAAGGCGCCAGTGTCTGCGCTAGATACGGCAGCACCCCCCATACCGATGCGGTAATTTTCTCCACCTAGAATTACGATCTGGTCTTCTTTTTGAGGAGTGTCCTTTAAAGCTTGTTCTGCCTTGCCATACCCAATACCTCCAGCCATCATAATAACTTTGTCAAAACCTAGTTTTCTGGCATGTTCTTCATGCTCAAAAGTGAGTACAGACCCTGTGATCAATGGTTGCCCAAATTTGTTTCCAAAATCACTAGCTCCATTGCTTGCTTTTATTAAAATATCAAGCGGAGTTTGGTATAACCATTCTCTCTGCTTCATGGATTGCTCCCAAGGGCGATTTTTTTCTAATCTCGAGTAAGATGTCATGTACACTGCGCTGCCAGCTAGGGGCAGTGATCCTTTTCCCCCAGCCAATCTGTCTCTAATTTCACCACCAGAGCCTGTTGCTGCTCCATTAAAGGGCTCTACAGTTGTAGGGAAATTGTGTGTTTCTGCTTTTATTGAAATGACACTATTAAAGTCTTTGTTTTGATAGTAGTCTGGTTTGTCTGCGCTCCTTGGAGCAAACTGAGTAACTAAAGGCCCATTTACAAAAGCAACATTGTCTTTGTAGGCAGATACAATTTCGTTTGGGTTTTCTTTGGAAGTTTTTTTAATTAACTTAAATAAAGAAGAGGGCATTTTCTGGCCATCTATGATAAAGGTTCCATTAAATATTTTATGTCTGCAATGCTCGCTATTGGCTTGGCTAAAACCAAATACTTCAGAGTCTGTGAGTTTTCTACCTAGTTTAATTGCAAGGGTATCTAAATATGCAACCTCTTCTTTATTTAAAGCCAAACCCTCAGATTTATTGTAGGCGGCAATATCATGAATATCTTTTATAGCTTCTGGTGTTACAGATACATTGAAAATATTTTGATCTAACAAGGAGAATTTTTGCAATAACATTGGGTCAAAATCATTTTTAGTTTCAGTAGATGGAATAAACTCTTCAATCCTAATAATTCCTTCAATACCCATGTTTTGGGTTATTTCAACAGCATTTGTACTCCAAGGGGTTATCATAGAGGCTCTGGGACCAATAAAAAAATCCGCAATTGCGGACTGCTTTATTTGTGGTGTATTGCCAAAAAGCCATTGCAGTTTTTGGTCGCTTTGTATTGAAATTTCTGAGGTTGTCTGGACAGCAAAGACTTTGGTGGTAAGGTCTCCAAAAAAGTGAATCATTCTTGATAGGATTTCAATGGTTTTAAAAATGTAAAGGTAGTTTTTTTTCTATAATTTTTTAATGGAAAACAACTGATTTGGTCAAGGTTATAAGAAACTTTTTAACAGCTTTTTTTCTAATAAGATTAGCCCGTGAGATTATTGTGAGTTGTTTTATTTGTGCGAAAGCTCATCCCTAACTATCTTGCATTGAATATCTCTTAAAATTGAGTTAAGTATATAATCTATACACAGCAAAGTAACCATTTAGAGTTATATTGCACAAAAATTAAAATAATTTAAAATTATGAAATTAAAAAATCTACTAATAGCTATTGCTGTTTTCTTCTCTTGGAATGCTTTTTCTCAACAAACCCAAGGCCCAAACTCTATCTCTCAAGGTACATTTATGGGTACCACAATTGCACTTCGTGATATGCCAAGTGTTTTAGAAATGGAAGAAGAAGGTTTTGAGTATGCAAGGGAGATCAAACAAAAATTTGACCCATCACAAAAAAACGCTGTTATAAATACCAATGATTTACCCTTGGAGGGGCAACATCCAGGATACCAGAGTGAGCAAGGAACTAGAGACCCTCTTACGGTATTACAAAATTTTCAAGGTGCTTCAATACAAGAAGGACAAGCTTTACCTCCAGATCCAACGGGTGCAGTTGGGCCAAATCATTATGTTCATGCTGTAAACTTAGTAGTTAAAATATTTGACAAAACCGGTGAGTTGTTAACTGGGCCGGTTGCACTTGGTACTTTTCTGGGCAACGGAAACAACAACGGCGATCCTATAGTAATGTATGATCATCTTGCAGATCGTTTTTTTGTGAGCCAGTTTAATGTAGGGACCAACGCCCTTATTATTGGTGTTTCTCAAACTCCAGACCCTACCGGTTCTTACAATCTATATAATTACCCATTAGATGCTTTTCCAGATTACCCGCACTATTCGGTTTGGCATGATGGTTATTACTTAACTGCCAATAAAACCCAAGGAGATAAAGTATATGTATTGGATAGACAAGCCATGATAAATGGAGATGAAGAGCCAACAATTATTGGATTTAATTTACCTCAGTTTATCAGAAATCCAACCACAGTAATTAGCCCAGAGCCGGCCAATTTAGTAGGTAATGATGCAGATACAGATTCTCCTGCCTTTATTGTGTATCTGCAAGATGGTTCTTGGGGTGGTGTTTCTTATGACCACATTAAGGTTTGGACCATAGAAACAGATTTTGTAACTCCAGACAACTCAACAGTAAGTCAACCCCAAGAGATTGAAACTGCTCCTTTTGATTCTTTTTTCCGTCAATTTGGACAGGGAGATTTCAAACAACCAAGTACAGACCAACGTTTAGATGGTGCTTCTGGAGTAATTAGTTTTGCTGCCAATTATAGGAGTTTTGTAAATCATAATTCTTGGGTAATTACTTTTAATGAAGATATGGGTGGCCAGCGTGGTGGTATTCGTTGGATTGAGTTACGTAACACAGATGCAGATAGCACTTGGGCTTTATTTCAAGAAGGTACTTATGCTCCTGAAGATGGAGAGAGTAGGTATATGAGTAGCTCGGCCATGGATCAAGACGGAAATATTGGTATGGCATATAACCTTAGTAGTGAAAATACATCTGCTAGTATTAGATATACCGGTCGTTATGATGGTGATGCCCTTGGCCAGATGACCTTTCCTGAGGGTGTTATATGGGATGGTTTAGGTAGACAAACAAATACAAACAGATTTGGAGATTACGCCCACCTAACTATGGATCCAGACGGTGTTACTTTTTGGCATACCTCAGAGTATTTCCAGGGAGTTAACCAATGGAGAACTCGTATCGCTTCTTTTACACTTAATAATGGTTTCTCTGAAGATATTGGGGTTTACAATTTTGATCAACCAGATAGCGGAGATGATTTGACTGACGCAGAAACTGTAACGGTAAAGATTTTTAACTTTGGTACAGAACCTCAAGAGAATTTTGATGTTGCACTTCGAGTAGATGGAGCCTTAATAGCCACAGAAACATTTACTGAAGCCATTGCTCCACAAAGCTCTGCTACTTTCACATTTAATACCACTGTAGATTTGTCTATAGCGCAACAAGAGTATGAGATTGAAGCGCGTACTTTGTTATCTGAAGATGCCAATACCCCTAATGACTCATTTACAAAAACAATTAGTAATACAACCTTATCTGTAATAGATCAAGAGTTTAATGCGGGTGATTTTACAATTATAGCCGCAGGTGCAAAGCAGTATGATGTAAACTTTACAACAACCAGAGATTTTGGTGCTATTAGCTTTAGTGTTTACAATACAATCGGTCAACAAATAACAAGAGGCCTTTTGGATAGCAATGGGCAAACCCATACCACAACTTTAGACTTTAGCGCTGAGCCAGTAGGCGTATTTTTTGTGTCTTTAACTAACGGCTCATACAAAGCAAGCAAGAGGGTGGTAGTGTTTAAATAATACATATATTCCCTTTTTTAAAAAACCTCACCACAACTGTGTTGAGGTTTTTTTATGCTAAATTTTAAAACTGAAAGTTAAATTTTTATTAATAAAATTAAAATTAAAATTTTTAATAAACTAGCTGTTATCTTTGTTTTTTAAGAATTTTTTTTTATAATTTTTTAATTAAAGAATCAAAATTTAGTTTTTTAACCCAGCAAAACCATTTACCATTGAGTACATTTTTCTTAATAAAAGCTCATAAAACCCTTCTAAGTATTGCTGTGTTGTTTTTCTTTATTGGACAACCTATACTAAACTCTATAGTTGTTTCTGGTCAAATTACTGCTATAGTCATTGATATTGACAACGATTCAGAAAAAGAAACTAAAGATAAAAACAAGCAAGAGAAAGAACTCTCTGAAGAAAAAAAGATAACATCAAATCACGGGCAGTTAGCTATTGTTTTTTTAAATTCAAATTCAAGAAAAATAGCACCATTTCAAAACGCTTTTTTTGGTTCTGTTTTTTTAGAAATAAGTAATCCTCCACCAGAGGTCTTTCTTTAGTTTACCTCTAGTATGAGAAGTTTATTTTAAATTTTTTCATACCCCTACATTTCAATTTTCTATATAATTAAAAAAAAAGCAAAATAGCTATTTCTATTTTGCGCTTACATATATGTCTAAATCAAATATTTTTAAGAATTTAAAGAACGATATACCTGCAAGTATCGTTGTATTTTTTGTTGCATTACCTCTATGTTTGGGTATTGCACTGGCCAGTGGTGCTCCACTATTTTCTGGTCTTATTGCAGGAATTGTTGGTGGTATATTAGTTGGAGTCTTAAGTGGTTCTCAGGTTGGAGTTAGTGGCCCAGCGGCAGGATTGGCCGCTATTGTACTTACTGCTATTGGGAGTTTGGGTGGTTTTGAGAATTTTTTACTGGCAGTGGTTTTAGGAGGTGTACTCCAAATGGCATTTGGCTTTTTAAAAGCGGGTATTATAGGGTACTATTTTCCTTCCTCTGTTATTAAAGGAATGCTAACTGGAATTGGTATTATTATCATCTTAAAGCAGATTCCTTATTTTTTTGGGTATAATTCTGCCCCAGGAGGTGATTTTGCTTTTTTTCAAGCAGATGGTGACACTACCTTTTCTGTAATTGTAAATGCTGTAAATGCTATAAGCGTAGGACCTACTATTATAGCTAATATCGCCCTAGTGATTTTGCTGCTGTGGAGTACTATTCTCTCAACTAAAGGGAAAATTTTCACACTCATTCAAGGGCCACTGGTAGCTGTTGGTGTTGGAATTATATATTATATTTTCACCCAAGATAGTGCAGTATTTGGAATATCAAATAAGCATCTTGTAAGTGTGCCCATACCAGATAGCTTTAATATGTTTTTAGGGCAGTTTAGTTCACCAAATTTCTCTGGAATCACCAATCCTGCAATCTGGGTTACAGCTTTTACTATCGCTCTTGTTGCGAGTCTAGAAACATTGCTATGTGTTGAGGCTACCGACAAGTTGGACCCTTTAAAGAGGGTTACTCCAACCAATAAAGAACTAGTAGCGCAAGGTGCTGGTAATATTGTATCTGGTTTAATTGGTGGTTTACCAATAACGCAAGTTATTGTAAGATCTTCTGCAAATATACAGTCTGGCGGGAAAACCAAAATGGCCGCTATTATACATGGTTTTTTATTGTTAATATCTGTAGTTGCTATACCAACACTTTTAAATAAAATACCTTTATCTGTTTTAGCTTCTATTTTACTTATTGTTGGTTATAAACTAGCAAAGCCATCTTTATTTAAACAAATGTATCTATTGGGTTGGAAACAATTTGCCCCTTTTACTGTAACGGTGTTGGGTATTGTATTTACAGATTTGCTCATTGGTATTACCTTGGGCTTAATTGTTGGTGTTGTTGTTATACTCATAAAGAGTTATCAAAACTCTCATTTTTTACACATGGAGGATAAAAGCAATGGTGTTATTAAAGTAAAAATGACTCTAGCGGAAGAAGTTACCTTTTTTAATAAAGGTGCTATTTTAAAAGAATTAGACTCATTACCTAGAGATAGTAGTTTAGAGCTAGACGTCACAAAAACTCGCTATTTGGATAACGATATTATCGAAATTCTTGAGGATTTTCAAGAAAAGGCTCAAAACAGGAACATTTTTATTATATTAATTTCTGAAAGGGGGATAGTAGAAAATCCAGAAAGTTTTATTGATTTTTTTACATTAAGACCAAAAAAAGTATCGTAAATTTAGAACTTTAACAATAATAACTATGAAGGCACACACAAAACAAACACAAGAGGCAATGAGCCCGGATGCTGCTTTAAAAGCATTAAAAGACGGTAATAATAGATTTGTAACAAATACTCAGGTCTCTAGAGATTTAATGCAACAAGTTGCAGACACAAGTACTGGACAATATCCTTTTGCAACGGTGTTACATTGTATAGACTCAAGGGTTTCTGCAGAATTGGTTTTTGACCAAGGTATTGGAGATTTATTTAGTATTCGTATCGCAGGAAACTTTGTGAACGAAGATATTCTAGGGTCTATGGAGTTTGCAACCAAACTAGCAGGCACTAAAATTGTAGTTATATTAGGACATACAGCTTGTGGAGCTGTAAAAGGAGCCTGTGATTATGCAAAAATGGGAAACCTTACAGGTATGCTTGAAAAAATAACACCAGCTGTTACCGCTGTAACAGAACCTGCAGATACCTCCATGCGCACCTCTAGCAACATTGATTTTGTGAATAGGGTAGCAGTTAAAAATGTGCATATGGCCATTGATAATCTAAGAGCTAAGAGTCCTGTGTTAAAAGAGATGGAAGCTACAGGTGAGATCAAAGTAGTAGGGGCTATGTACCATATAGAAAATGGGCAGGTTACGTTTTTATAACTCGAACTTGCTTTTAACCAAAAAAAAACCGCTTTTTGATAAGCGGTTTTTTTTTGATGATTAAGAAATTTCTGATCTCCCTTTGAGGCGAACTTCTATTTTTTTCTTTTTAGCGGTGATGCGTTTCATTGCATCCATTAATTTTTCGTCTTTTGTTTTCTTGTACATTTCGTTGATAGCAAGTACAAGTCTTTTTGCCTCTCGTGATGCGTGTACACGATCACTGGTAGACATGTGGCTCATCTTTGCTTTTTCAAACTCAGCTGCTTCTTCTAATAAATCCATCTGGTTTTTAATATCTTTAACTTTTTTATAAACCTACAAAAATAGGGTGAATCCTGCAAGGGCTAAATACTGATTGTGATTTCTTTAACATTGAAATGACTATTTAACACAATACCAATAAATTCATCCAAAAATAGTATACAGAGTTACTAATAAATCTCAAAGTTTGTGTCTTGTGTTTAAAACCATAGCGCTTTGGGTAAGAACAATAATACTTGTAAAGCATGGAGCTGTATAAGCTATTTACTTTGATAATTTAGAATTATTTTATCTCTATTTATGATGTATTAACTATATTTACTATCAATTATACTACTTTTTTTAGTAGGATGTTTGTATTACACTTTTATAACCTATATCATGAAAAATAAATATTTCCTTTTCTCATTCTTTTTTTTGTTTTTATGGCAAGTATCATTATCACAACAAACAATATTAAGTGATAGCAACTTACCTATTATGGTAATTTCTACAGATATAGATCCAGATACAAACGCACCCACAGAAATACCAGATGAGCCAAAAGTATTGGCAACCATGCAGCTTATTTACAGACCAGACGGCACTAGAAATTATCTGACAGATATTACAAACCCATCTTTTTTAAACTATAATGGTAGGATAGGGATCGAATTAAGAGGCAGTAGCTCCCAGGCATTAGATAAAAAACCATATGGTTTCACGACTCTTTTGGAGGATGATGATTCCAATAACAATGTTAGCCTGTTGGGGATGCCTTCAGAGAATGATTGGATTTTAAATTCTTTAGCATTTGACCCCTCTATGGTTCGTGATTATTTGTCTTACACATTGGCTAGTAACATGGGTAATTATGCCCCAAGGGTGCAGTATATTGAAGTAATTGTTAATGATGACTACAAGGGAGTTTACTTTTTAACTGAGAAAATAAAGAGAGATTCTGACAGAGTTAATTTAAAAAAAATAGCCGATGATGAAGACAGTTTTCCTGAGGTAACTGGAGGGTACATAATAAAGGCAGACAAAACCACTGGAGGAGATGAGATAGCTTGGACAATGCCTAATTATGGAGGTTGGGACACTAATTTTTTACATCATTATCCCAAAACTGAGGATATTACTTCTGCCCAAGCTAATTATATAGAAAACGTTTTTTATGATTTGGAAGCTAGAACAAACCCTGCTAACTCCTCAATTACAAACGGATACCCATCTATTATAGATATACCTAGTTTTGTAGATTATATCCTTGTGGCAGAAATTGCCTCAAATCCAGATGCTTATCAATTTAGTACCTATTTCCACAAAGATAGAGGAGGAAAACTAAGAGCAGGGCCTATATGGGATTACAACTTATCTTTCGGAAATGATTTATTTGTTTTTGGATTTGATAGAAGTTTTTTTGATGTATGGCAATTAGATTTTGAAAATAGAGGCGCTAAATTTTGGAGAGATTTATTTCAAGATGACACCTTTAATTGTTATTTGGCAAAACGTTGGTTTGAGCTAACAGCTGTAAATAACCCCCTTAATTATTTTACAATTACAAATCTAATAGACGGGTATGTAGACGTACTAACCGAATCTAAGGAAAGAGAGCTACAACGATGGCCTCCTGTGGAAGATTGGCCTACGGTAGCCGATCAAGCCCAAAACATTATCGAAATGAAAGAGTGGCTTCAAAACCGAATTAATTGGATGAACACAAATATTGGTTCTTCTAGTAATTGTTTGAATATTCCTGTTCCAGATTTAGTGATTAGTAAAATACACTACAATCCATTGGAGGATTCAGGGTATTCTAGTAAAGAGTTAGAATTTATTGAAATAACTAATAATTCAAATCAAGGTATAGATCTAACAGGATACTATATTAGAGAATTGGGGGTTTCATACCAATTTACTGAAGATGCTTCAGTTCTTGGAAACCAAAAAATTTATTTATGTAGTGATGCCACAGCATTTGAAGCGTATTATGGTTTTGCCCCCTTTGGAACCTTTACTAGGGATTTAAGCAACAATTCTTACAACATCATGCTGTCTGATGCTTTAGGTAACACCATAGACCAGGTTAGGTATATGGATAGTGATCCTTGGCCAGACCAGGCTGATGGAGAGGGCCCGTATTTACAATTGGTGGATATAAGCTCAGACAACTCCTTGGCAAGTAACTGGATAGCAAGTAGCCAGTCTCTTTCAATGCAAGATGTTGCATCACCACAGCAGCAAATAATTGTTTATCCAAACCCTACAAAAGGCCTGATAACTATTGAATATGATTTTTTAAATACCGATATTTTAGAATTTTCAATTTATAATTCAATGGGTCAATCTGTTGGAGATTTTCTAGTCAAGTCAAGTAATTTAGAACTTAATTTAAGTAATCTACCCAGTGGTTTTTATTACTATAACATCAAACACAAGGGAGACATAATTTCTAGGAATAAAATTATTAAAAAATAAAAAAACCTTACCCAATTGGGTAAGGTTTGTAAGATTTAAAAAATGTTTAAAAGTTATTCAGTAACTTCTTCTTGCACTTCTTCTTGAAGATAATTTACCAAGCCACTTGCATCAAAATAATCTCCTCCACTTATAACAAGTCCATCTTTAAAGTCCCAGGTGTGGTAGGCTTTCACTTCCCATTTTTTACCGGTTTCAGTATGTGTTCCAGACCAAGTTCCGTAAGATCGTACACTTCCATCGGCTATGCCAGTTTCAGCCAAAACACCCGGTAGCCAATTGTCAGCGGTATATTTTACATTTTCCATTTGATCCTGCCATGCTTTTAAATACTGGCCAAATTCTTCTTTTCCAATTTCAGTAGATCCAAAAAATACAGGTTGCCATTTAACATCCTCATGCAATAAGTCTAGCTGAGCTTGAAAATCTGCCTCAGAAGCCTGAAGTTCTAACATTTTTTTTGCAGTAACGGTATTTTTAGCAAATTCTGGGGGTAATCCTTGAGAGCAAGAAATTAAAAGGGACACTGCTAATACACTAAGTAATTTTTTCATTTTTTCATTTTTAAATTAGTTGTCCTACGAAATTAATTTAATTTTTTAGAATATAAAAATTAAATTAGCACAATACATGAATACTATGAGAATTAACTCATACTATTTCAATGAAAGTTTAGATATTTTTAAAAATTGCTGTTATTTTAAACAAGAATACTTTTCTTGTCTAACTTTTGATATTTAATATGTAATTTTAGATACTTTTTTAATCACTTTTATCCAAAATTTTATGGAGTTTATCATTTTAGCATGTATAGTAATTGGTTTTGTAGGTCTGGCTTTCTATTTAAAAAGACAACAAACAAGCCCAGCGTCTCAATTTGAAGAGAAAGATGCTAGGATATTGGTGTTAGAAAAAGAAATAAGTGAGAGAAACACTACTATTACAAACCTTACTAATGAGCTGCAAATTGCAGCTGCAAGGACAGAGAATTTTGAGCAAATAAAGCTTGAAAAGACAGCAATCAATGAGCGTCTTACGCAAGTTGATAGAGAGCGAAACTCACTAAAAAATGAAAACATAGCTTATCAAAAAGCAGAGGAGGGGCGTCAAAAAGAAGTTACCAAAAGTATTGCAAGTGCCCTTACCCTTCAAGAATCATTAGAAGCAGAGAAATCACGCCTTAACGATGAGCGCGTTCAAGAAAAAGAGGATGTGTTAAAAAAAATGAAACTAAAATGGTCTGACCATGAAAAAGATGTTCAAAACCATTTGCAACTCATATGCAGAAATAACGTCATTACCTACGTTAGTCAAGAAGATTTCCCACACCCGAGAAACAAGCCAGACAGCTCTATTGAGATTATGGATCAACTCATTGTCTTTGATGCCAAAAGCCCTGCTAATGATGATTTATCTAATTTCCCTAAATACATAAAGGCACAAACAGAAAACCTAAAAAAATATGCAAAACATGACAATGTAAAGAATGATTTGTTTTTAGTGATCCCTTCCAACACCCTAGAGGTGATCAATCAGTTTCATTATAATATCGGAGATTACAATGTATATATCATCACTAAAGACGCCTTAGAGCCTATTGTTTTAAGCCTGAAAAAAATCGAGGACTATGAATTTGCAGACAAATTAAGTCCAGAAGAGCGTGATAATATTTGTAGAATTATTGGAAAGTTTGCCCACACTACAAAAAGGCGTATACAGGTCGACGAGTTTTTTGCCCGAGAGTTTTTGGACACCCTTACCAAAGCGGGTTCTCAATTGCCTAGAGATATTCTAGAAAACGTAATTAAATTCGAAAATGCCGAGAAGTTAAACCCGCCCATGGAAAAACGAAACAAAAAAATTCTTACCAAAGATTTAAAGGAGAATGTTGATAAGCTTGAAAAAGAAATGGAGATGCGCGAAATTCCAAAAATATCTCCCAAGACAGATTTTGATTTGTAGTGCATCAAACTAAAAGGTTTTGACAGTGCGCTGGCTTTTTTAAATCCAATAGTCTTAAAAATAAAAACTCATTGCTTTTGTATCTGCCTTTAAATTTTAGATGATAAATTCAATGCTTTTTTGGAAATGATTTTACACTCGAATGTCTTTATAGGTGTTGCGTTCTACGCGTTTTAAGTATTTGGCTCTGGTTTGATCACTAACAAAGGGAACAGACCAAAATTGGTTTGTTTTTAAAAACAAAGAAAGTCTCCAGCCAAATACAAAGGTATACACCCCCATTACAAGACGTAATTTAACAGAGTTTAAATACAGGGTGCGAACTGGAAGTGCAGGCGCACCATGTGTGATATAGGTACGTACTTTTTTATTCTTTAAAAATGGTTTGGGGTACGCATACAGTTTGGTAATGTTTACAAATTGATAAGCAAATCCAGGAGTAAAAACCTCGTCGAAGAATATTTCAGCGCGTGGTGTTAGTCTAAACCACCATACGGGGGATATGATAAAAATATTTTCTGACCATGTTATAAGATCTTTGTAGGAGGCAATTAATTTGGTTCGGGGCCTTGTAAAACTATCACTGTATAAATCTATAATTTTAAGTTCCTGCCCTTTAGACTCGATGCTTGTTTTAATGGTTTCAAAGATGCCATTGTAACAAAATGATTTTTTGTCTGGATGCCCTATAATTATTAGATTTTTCATATTTAAGTATTGTGTGAAATTAATATTTTAATCAATACCTATTATTTTTAAACCTATAAATGATTGTTAAAGTTAATACCTCAATTATCTGAAAGTATAAAAAGGCATACCCAAGATTTTTTAATACAACGTACTTGTAAGGGTGTGTTATTTAATAATACACATGTGCAGTACCCACTTTGCGGGCCTTCTAGAGTTTCTTTGATGACTGGTTTATATCCAGACCAAACAAAGTCGAAAAAATTACGACTTTATGTAAGACAAACAATTCCAGATGTTATTACAATTGGTCAAAAGTTTAGAATGGAGAATTATAATTCAGTTAGAGTGGGAAAAATATTTCATTACCATAACCCTAGAGATATTGGTACTGCAGGTCATGATGATTCATTTACTTGGGACAGAACTGTTAACCCTTATGGGCGGGATAAAATTGAGGAGTATAAAATTAATTCCTTAAAACCAAAACTAGATGGAGGAACTCTTAGTTGGTTAGAATCAGAAGGCACAGATGTAGAACAGACAGACGGTATTGGCGCCCTTGAAACCATGAGTTTTTTAGATGAGTTTTCTAAGAGTGATGAGAATTTCTTTTTAGCTTTTGGATTGTATAGACCTCATGTTCCTTTTGTTGCTCCAAAAAAATATTTTGATCTTTATGACATAGATGATTTTCAAGTTCCTGAGAGCACACAGGAATATTTAAAATCTATTCCAACAACGGCAGCCCTTTCAGTTCGAGCAAAAAAAGAGCAACTTAATTTAGATACCCAATTAGCAAAGAAAATAAAAAGAGCATATTACGCCACCACCAGTTTTATGGATGCTCAAATTGGTAGTGTTTTAGATAAGCTTAAGGAAACGGGACTAGATAAAAATACGATAGTTATCTTTACCTCAGACCATGGTTACCATCTTGGAGAGCAAGGCCATTGGCAAAAACAAACACTTTTTGAAAATTCTACTCGGGTTCCCTTGATTATCGCAGGACCTGGAATAAAAGGGAATAAAAAAATTAATAATTTGGTAGAGTTAGTTGATCTATATCCTACAATTATGGATTTAGTTAAAATTAAACCACCTCAATTTTTAAGTGGTAAAAGTATTGTGCCAATGCTTGAAAATTCAGAGATAATTATTAGAGAAAGTGCCCTTTCTGAGCTTCAAGTAAATAGAGACAGGGGTATTGCGCAAGGCTACTCAATAAAAACAAATAGGTATCGATTAAATCAATGGGAATATCAAGGCTTAAAACAACATGAATTATACGATCATTTTGATGATTCATCTGAGCTTAATAACCTTGCAGGGCATCAAGACTTTCAGAACATTAAAGATTCTTTGATTACTGTTTTAAATAACCGAATTATTGCTGCTCAGAAGCGACCTGTTGGTTTAGGTAGACAGATTGACAATGCTACTCCTTGGTCTGAACCAAGTAGAATTTACTCAAAACAAAAATAAAAGTTATTTCCAAGAATAATTGTGGAGCAAATAGAAATGAAATCAGACTATTTTGGGATTGACTTGGAATTATTTTAATTTCAAAGTGACACCTAATCTTCCTGCTAGATTTTTCACACAACTAATGAATTTTCTTTAAATTTACCATTCAAATTAACTCATAATAATTAATACTTATGAATACAAGATTGTGTATCCTATTTTTTTTTGCTGACTACAGGATTTCTTTCAGCACAAAACTCACTGATTCGTATGCCTAGAATTAGTCCAAATGCCCAAGAAATGGCTTTTTCTTATCAAGGAGATATTTGGATTTACAACTTCAATACTCAACAAACAAAACGTATAACCATTCACGAGGGTTATGAGAGTAACCCTGTTTGGAATACTTCTGGAGATCAACTCGCCTTTTCTTCAAACAGAAAAGGAGCCAATAATATTTTTACGATTAAAAAAAATGGAGGAACACCTAAACAATTAACATATTATCCAACAGGAGATACACCCTATGATTGGACATCTTCTAACAATATTGTATTTGCAACAACTAGGAGTTTTAAAAGGGCCTGAATGGGATGAGCAAATCTATCATGTCAATGCCAATGGTGGTACTCCGCAAAGATTTATAACAGCTTTAGGTAGTATGGCAACTGTTTCTCCTGATGGCAATTTGGTGGCTTTTGTCAAAGGAGCTTGTAGAATTTCTAGAGAAGATTATTCAGGTTCAGCCCAACGAGATGTGTGGATTTATAACATTAAAACAGGGAGCTATTTTCAAGTAACTTCCTCACAAAAAACGATCATTCGCCTTTATGGGATGCATGCGGGTAATTTATATTATATAGGAGCTGAAAGTGGTCGTTATAATATTTATCAAGCAATCTATAAATACTGGATGGTTCAGTAAAAGGAGCTTCCAAAAAAATAACGAACCAAAATAAAAATGGTGTTGTTTCTTTTTCTGTAAGTAATCAAGGACTATTGTCTACTCAACGCTTTTTGACTTATATCAAATAAATGAGGGACAATCTAAAAAGATCAACTTAAAATAGAATCAGATTACAAATTTGAGACTGAAAAAGAAGTTTCTACAACTCAGATATCTCGATTTTGATGTATCACCTAACGGAAAATTAATTGCTCTTGAAATTAATGGAGAAATTTTTGTCAAGCAAAATAATAAGGATAGAAAAAACTCTAATAATGTAAGTAACCATGCTACAGAGATAGGAACCCACAGTGGATTAGTGATACAGAGTTGTTATTTGTTTCAGATAGAGACGGACATAATGAAATATACAAAGCTGTTTCTAAAGATACCCTGGTTGGATTAGATAGGAGTTTAAAGATTTCAATCACAAAACTCACCAAGAGTAATGAAGATGTATATAATGTTTTGGTCTCCCCAGACCACAAAAAACTGGTTTATAGAGTAGGTAGAGGAAACTTAATGCTAGCCGATATAAAGGATGGAGTTATATCCAATAGCAAAGCTTATTCCTCGGGTTGGGCCGAGGCAGAAGATGTAAGTTGGAGTCCAGACAGCAAGTACATTGCTTATTCTCAGGAAGACTTAGACTTTGATAGTGAAATTTTTATTCAATCTGTAGAGAATCTTAAACGATAAGTTTAACGTTTCTATGCACCCAAGAAGTGACAGAGCTCCAGTTTGGAGTCCGGATGGTAAAAAATTAGCATTTTCATCTAATAGAAGTGGAAACAGAGGCGGTATAGATTATGATGTTTGGATGGTTTGGCTACAAAAGGAGGATTGGGAACGATCTAAAACAGATAGAGAAAATGGAGACTATTATGCAGAAAAAGAAGCTGGTACGGACAAGATAAGAAAAAGAGGAAGAAAAGCAGATAAAGGTTACTATTGATACAGAAAGAATTTTTGATAGACTTTCTAGAATTACAAGATTACCAGACGATGAGTTTGGGGGTATGTTTGGCCCCGACAGTAAATATGTGTATTATTCTGCAACAGATCCATCAACAAATAAACGAAGTTTTTTTAAAGTTAAATTAGACGGCTACTAGCCCTAAAGCCATAAAAGAAACTTCTAAAGTAGGAAGAGTTGCAGATATTGATGGTAACATTTTATTTTACTTCAGGAGGTAAATTAAAAGAAATGAACCCTAAGGGAGATAAAATTACCTCTTTGGCTCATGTAGCAACATATAATGAAGATTTTGCTGCCATGAATCAACAAATTTACCAAGAAGGTACTCGTGTGCTAACAATGGGTTTCTATGACCCTAATTTTCATGGCTACAATTGGGAGTCTTTGATTAAAAAATACAAACCATTAGCGTTAAAAGCGAGCACAGAGCAAGATTATAGTTTTGTATATAATTTGTTGTTAGGTCAATTAAATGCGAGTCATATGGGGTATAGAGCAAAAACTTCTGAACGTAAAAATAGTGACAATATCGGCTTGTTAGGGCTTGAGGTGAAGCATATTTCAAATGGAGTTAAAGTTGTATATGTACTTGAAAATTCAGTAGCAAATACATCAAAAGTAAATTTAAAAGTCGGAGATATCATCACTAGCGGTTAATGGATAAACCCATCGGTAAAAACACTAATTTTTATAGTTTATTAAAAAATTCCAAAGGCGAAGAGGTGTTATTAACCAAAAGTGACGCAACAGATGTTGTTGTTAGAACTTCTAGTTCCTTAAGAACCCTCCAATATGAGGCATGGGTTGCATCTAGAAGTGAATTGGTGAAAAAATATTCAAAAGGACAGCTAGGGTATATTCATATTAGAGGAATGAACGCTCCAAGTTTTGAGCGTTTTGAACGCGAGTTGAAGGCCAGTGGATACGGTAAAAAAGGTATTGTAATTGATGTTCGATACAACGGCGGAGGTTGGACTACGGATCGTTTAATGGCTGTTTTAAATATAGACCAACATGCCTATACAATACCAAGAGGGGCAGCTGATGACTTACAGAAAGAGAATAAAAAATTTCAAGGTAATTACCCTTTCAACGAGCGGGCAATTTTATCAGTGAATACAAAACCCACAGTGGCTTTATGTAACGAGAATAGTTACTCTAATGCAGAAATATTTTCACATGCCTATAAAAATTTAGGGATAGGTAAATTAGTGGGTCAGCCCACTTTTGGGGCAGTTATCTCTACTGGAGGCTATAGTTTGTCAAAAGGATATGTACGCATGCCATTTCGTGCTTGGTATGTAAAAAAATCTGGACTCAATATGGAAAATGATGCTCCTGCGGTCCCAGACTATTTGGTAAAAAACACGCCAGGTTGGGGCGCAACAGGTGAGGATGCTCAACTGAAAAAAGCAGTTGATGTTTTACTGCAGCAAATAAAATAAGTTTCTTTTTTAATAAAGATTTATCACTTATAATAAGAAATTATTTCCAAGAATAATTTTGGAGCATAGGAGTGAAGTCACACTATTTTGGGTGTGATTTAATTATTTTTTAAAAAATTATTTACAAGGATGAAAAAATATTCCTAGGACAATAATTTAGAGACCCAAACTTATAAAAGGTTTGAACTTTTTGAAAGACCTACGAAAATTAATTATCTGTTTTTGAAAATTTTAAAATCTTCAATATTGACTCCGAGAAATAATGAGCCGGAACTTAGAGTTTCATTTGTTTTCTCCAATACCATTTTTGAAGTCATATGAAAAATATCACGAACACTTAGACCTTCCATCTTAAAAAATGACGACAACGCAGAAGTATAAATAGTATTATTCTTATCTACATCATCAGAAGCCAATTTTCCAAACGAGGTGGAATATGCTAAACTTGGTGTTTACAGGGTCCTTTATTGAAGGTTTTGAAAGGCCACTTTGATTTAATTCTCTGCAGGCATCTAAGATTACTATATTTGGTTTTTTAGTTTCAAATGATTTCAATATGTTATTTAAATTAATCGCCTCGTCCTCGATATCATTAGTACTTGAAAAGTCAGTGGGTATCAAATAAGAATCTCCATTTTTTATTTTGAAAAGCATGTCCTGCATAATAAATTATACTAACATCACTTTGTGTTTGAACTTTATAGAATTCGCTTTAATGTTTCTAACAGCTGCCTCTTTATTTAAATCTTTTTTTAATTTAACATTAAAACCTAACTGATTAAGAGTTTTATATATAAGTCTGGCATCATTTATCGGGTTTTTAAGATCAAGTCGATTAATATCATAGTCCAGTATTTCCAATAACCCAATGCATTTCTATTATTTGAAAAAAACCTCATTATCATCCATTTCTTGTTCTAACCATCCTGCTGCGTCCACTGCTAGATTACCCTCAAAATTAACTTTTACTCTTAAGTAACTGGTCATTCAAGATATCAGACTCATCCCAGTTAATTTTTCCTGTTTCAAGATTTTCTAATATGTACTCTGTATCATCATCAAGCCTATAGAAAAAATCAACACCCGTTAATGACTCAATTAATCCTATTGGAACGACATAGCTTTTAAAATTTTTCTCAACTTTTTTATGAGGAATTAGAAACGAAATTGATCTATTTTTTTTAACATCAACAAAAATTTTATAGAAAAACTCAGGAACTGTTATTTTGTCCTCACCTATCGTTTCATGTCCGCCGTACTGACCTGTAATAATCAATATTTTTCCTTTGTTATTTACCCAACCTTTCGTGCGCTTTCTTATTTTCAATTTCCAAATTTTTCCAACCACCTCTGTTAAAAACGGGTGTTTGTGGAGATATATTAGTCATAAAAAATGATTCATATAATGCCACTTCGTCGAAGGACATATCATTTGCTGGGACCAAATGGCCTCTATCGAATCCACTATATCTGAAATTTTCTAGTGAAGACCCTTTACCATTGTTATCCTTCCTAAAATTACTAGTTCTTGGATATTTACCTAAATTATCGATTTTTTCCCTATCAAGACTGTAAATAGCCCACTCCGAAGACTTATTCTGATCGCAGTATGAAACACTATAATATTCGTAATGTATAATTTCTCCACAAGTTGAAGATGGAAAGTAATCTTCATAATTCTTATAATCCTTTTGCGCAAAAAGAAAAAAGGGTAGAAGCAAAAAAGTAAGAAGTCTAGTATGTTTCATTAAATAATCTTTGATACATTAAAGATAAAAAAATATCCCTGTAAATAAATTATTATTCTTGGGAATAAAAAGTGGAGTCCATAGGAGTTAAGTCACACTATTTTGGGGAGGATTTAGATTCTTTTACAACTTGTTATCTTCAAGAATAAAATGTTATCTCCGGTAAAAATCAAAACTTTTTATTAAAAAACCGCCAATACCAAATGGTGTTGACGGTTTAAAATTAATAAGAAATGTAATATCTATTCAATCAATAAACGTTTTACTGTTTTTCCATATTTAGTTTGGATAACTATCATATATGTTGCGCTCTGCAATATTGACAAATCTATAGTAATTATTTCAAGACTTTCTATTTTGTTTTTAATTACTAATCTACCATTCAAATCATAAACAGATACTGTCTCTAAATCCAACAGTCTAGGGTTACTTATAAGTACCCTATCAGATGCAGGGTTTGGATACAGCCTTAGGCCTGCTAATGATAGTTCATTAGTTTGTGTTTCTAACAAATCGTTTACAACTAAAGTGAAACTACACTCATCCTCCAAACCACTTTCGTCTTGAGTAGTGAGCGTAATGGTATAGGTTCCATTTTCTAGTAAAGCACCTGGATTTGGAATTTGATCTGTGACCGTAACAGGATCAGTACAATTATCTGTGGCAGTTGCTGCTCCTGCTGCAAAATAATCTGGTAGCGAGTAAGGACCCTCACTAGTCACAGTTTGATCAACAGGGCACGTAAGCTCGGGAGGAGTAGTGTCATTTACAGAAAGAATAAAACTACAAACTGTTATGTTTACGCCATCACTAGCAGTTAGAGTTATGATTATAGATCCTGTGTCAACCATTGTTCCTGCAATAGGATCTTGAGTAATACTTGTTACTGCGCAGTTATCTGTAGCAGTAGCCAAACCAGTATAATCTGGAATATTGAACATACAACCATTATCTGCACTGGCGGTTTGATCATCAGGGCAGGTAAGCTCTGGTGGGGTTGGGTCAAGACTTATGGTTATATACTCTCTACAAGTAACACCAGAATTAGTACCATCTACCCAATACTCTGTGGTTTCAGTAGGGGTTACAGAAATAGTCTCTGTGGTTTCTCCCGTAGACCAAACCAACTCACTTAAAGTAGAGTTGAATGGTATATTGTTGGAAAAACCTGTACCCAACCTCTGACTTTGAGTATTGTTTGGGCTTACATCTAGCATATCATTATTAAAGTGCCATAAACCAAGGGTATTATTATCACTAATAAACTCATAACTCGGGGAGGTGAAGTTTGTGCTGTACCTTGCAGTGTTTGATATTCTGAGCTCATCGATTTTTCCATTTAGCCTAGAAGAACTACCACTTTGCCACGTATGTCTGTTTATTACAATATCCTCATTCGAATCTCCAATCTGTCCAGAATAGGGTGCACTCTCAATCAAATTACCATCTATAAAAAGAGAGGCAGTTATGCCGTCAGAAACACCTGCCACATGAATCCATTGGTTAAATGGAATTTCATACCTATCAGGAATATCACGCCCTAATGTTAATACAGATGAGACTCTCCACTCTAAAAACTTTTCTGAAGCTCCAGGATTATTTTCTACGTGAAAACCCCATCCAGTATCAAAGTATTCTGTTCCAATAATAAATTCTTCATCGCTAGTTTCTTGATAGTACCAAAACTCAATTGTAGCCTGAGGTAAATTGTATAGATAAGAAGCGTATGGAATTCTTGTGTAATTTCCATCGGTAAAAGAATGTGAATGAGTATTAAAACCAGACAAACCTAGACCCTCAACACTCAAGTCTACAGACTCTCCAACACAAACCTCTGTGGCGCTTGCTGTTATTGTTAAATCTAAAACATATAAATTTAAACTACCAACACTATAGCAAACAGGATTGCTTGTTGTGTCGTCTGTTGCACGAACCCAAATAGTAGTTGATTGTGTTTCAAAAGGTGATGCAATAGGGCTTGAACCAGAATCTGCATCTGCAAGGCTCAAATGATAGGTTAATGTTACATCTACTAAATTATTTAATATCTCAGCATCCTTAGCTGTTAAATCAAAAACCCCGCTAGGAACAGTTGAGCTTCCTGTTTCACAAACAACATAATCAGAGATAGGGTTTGTGATAGCTGGTGTGCTCTGGCAAGGTGTAGTAGTTCCTCCTGAAGTTAAAGTCCAGGCAAAAGATGGGAAGTCTGCACCAATAAGACTAGAGATACCAGTCCAATCTGTTGCATTAGCTCCAAATAAATTATCAGAGTCAATAAGTAAAGACTCGTTTGCTGGAAAAATACCAGTTTGAGTTGTAAAAGATCCATTCCAGTTCCAACGTCCAGCACCAGCAGAACCACCTACTACAGCAGGAGCAAAAGCTACCCAGTAGTCACCAGCTGGTAACGTTATTTGAGACCCGCCGTTTGCAGCAGTTACATTGATTATGAAACCTGATTCAATATTGTCAACTAAACGTAATTCTAATCCAGCACCTAATTGTATACTAGTTAAGTTAACAAGAGCATTTGCAGTTGTTGGGTTTGCATTAGGTGATCCATTAAGGTCTTGGTAGATATAAAGATCTGCACCAGTTAATAAATCTCCAATTTCTACAGCTGAAGAATAAAATCCAGGAAAAGTAAAGCTACCTAAGGTAGTATCTTCTTCAAGTGTGAAAAAATCAGCACAGAATACACCTGCATCATCAGATCCGTTTGTTGTGATAAGGGCAGTTGTGTTATCTGTTAATCTTTCAATAACTATATCTTGAGCAAATGCAGTAAGAGCTAATGCAAACGCAGCTAGCGTTAATGTAATTTTTTTCATAATAAAATATTAATTAATATAACTTAAAATAAAATTAAGTATAAAATATCATATATTTAGTATACTAAATTTTTTATTTTAATTTAAGTTCTTAAGAAAGAAATTATCTTCAAGAATAATAAGTTGTTTCCAAGAATAATTTTGGAGCCAATAGGAGTGAAGTCGACACTATTTTGGTGAAGATTTGGAGGTATTAACAAGAAATTATCTTCAAGGATAATTTTGTAGGCCTAAAGAATTAAGTCAAGACAATTTGGGACGCTTTAAGAGACTATTAAGCTTCATCAATGAAATACTAGACGGTTTATTATTTTAGGTATTCAGGTGCCGTAAAATAACTGAACTATTGCAAATAATAAGCTTTTATTCATAACTCTTACTTAATGTTATTGGTGGTGAGTAATTCACTTTAAAATTAAAACATGAAAAAAATAACAATTAAATTATTGGCATTACTAGTATTTACATTAGTTTACTCTAGTTGGGGATAGCTCGTTTATATGAGTTCTCATGACAGAGCAGAAATCACGAATTCGAATCCAGTATGATCAAAAAAACTCTGAAAGTCATTTTTTTTAGAATGAGAAATTTAGATTAATTACTCCAAGATTTTTGATTCCAGTACTCAAAAACTTGTTACTATTATCTTCTGGACTTTGATCGTAGTCATCGATATTTTGAAACATGAAAAACAGTCCAGGCTCCGTTGAAATTGAAAAGTGCTTTCCTATGATAAAATCAATTCTAAAAAAACCAATTAATGAGGATTCATAATTTTTTCTTTCTGCTTGGTAACTATCTGAATAATTAAAAGCCAAATCAATACCATAGTAAAATTTCCATTTTTTTGAACTGGTTTTTAAACTAAAATCGACCCCTGGTTTAATTCCTAAAGTCAACTGATTTTCTTCTTCAAAAAAATATTTTAAACCAAAACGAATGTGTTTGTTTTCAGAAACCAACCTACGGTACCCAAGGTTATAATCATTTGAATTTGAAGAAAATACTGCTGGGATTAAATCATCTGCATTTAGATAGATTTGATTTTTTAGTTCTCTTTCTTGAGCAACCAAATGGTTACTTAGGCTTAAAAGCCCGAGAACAATCCATAAAATTTTACAGGATATATTATTCATCATCTAATCTGTCAATGTATCGAGCAAAAATCCCCTCAAGAGTTTGAGTAAATTCTTCACCATCTATTCCGATACCAATGAAATTCTCAACATTAACAGACATGCCATCCATAAAATTCATGTGTAATGAATACTCTTCATCTGCATCTTCTTGAAGTACAATTTCTCCCAAAAGAACACCTTCTTCAAAAACGTTTACGTCTACAAAGTTATTTATTTGAATTACAGTTGGGTCGTCTAATGCAAATAAATACTCTGCATCAATATTAAATTCTAATTTCAAAGAATTAGATGTGAAACTTCCAGAAATATAATCAATATCTGTGTCTTCTAAGTTCTCATAATCTGTAGACAATAATTTAATTGAAGCTTCAATCTGACTAACACAACCTCCATCATCACTGCTTAGAGAATACCCAAAAGAAAATAAATCATCGTTAATTTTATCAATAGAAAATTCATGGGTGAATGGGTTCATATAAATATTAAAATTCAAATCATTAGGAACTGGAATTTCGCCCGACATTGTATAACTCACGTTTTCTATATTAAGAGCTAGCATGTTTTGGTCATTATGAGACATTATTAGATTTAAGCTGGTAGGGATGTATATTGGATCTTCAATATCTAAAAGCACTTCTGTGACCCCTGATAAAGAGATAGAAGTGTCATTTGAATTGGAATCAGTAAACATTGGGAATTCCATTTTTATTATTGAATTTGATTCTTCTGTAGTCCAAGTTTCTAATTGGCTATTGTAGGTATATGTACCAAAATAATTTTGAATATTGAAAGGCTCATTTGGATAGTCCAAATCAATTAATGGTTGATAGTTTGGAATATTCTCTATTGCCTCAATCATAATTTCATGAAAATCTGTTGTATCTGCATCAACATTGTCATAAAGATTTATTAATAAATTTGAAAAATCTCCTGTCTCAAGAACTTGAAGACAATCCATAAACATCTCTACACTTCTTTCGACTTGTTCTTGATCTTCTTCAGCAGTGTTTTGAGAAACGGGAGTTGTTGTATCCTCTACTGGGTCATCACTACACGAGAACAATGAAAACATCATAAACGTAAAAAAAAGGTTCTTCATAATTATGTTGGATTAAAATTGTGGTCAAATATACAATTTATTTTATTTTTCTTTAAAATATTTTAAATGCGTTTGTAGGACTTGAGCAAATATAATTGCAATGATCTTGCAGCCCTGGTGTCTAAAAACTTAAAAAAAATCCAATCAAGCGAAAATGCTTGTTGGATTTTTTTAAGTTTTTACCCACAATGCAATTGTGAGTGTCGTGGAGAATAGGGGAGTTAGGTCACACTATTTCAGATGAAGGTTTGGATGTAATAACAAGAAATTATCTTCAAGAATAAAATATTATTTCCAAGAATAATATTTGGAACCAAAGGGTGTTACCTCACACTATTTTGGGGAAGTTTTAGTTATTATAACCAATAATTAAAAAGAACTTAGAAAGTGAGTAGGTATATTTTTTGAATATTTAACGAGTCTTATTCAAGGTTTACTATGGGTTTGTCGGTGATTGATGCCATAATTATTTCTTTAGTACTATATCAGCATTACCAATTACATCATTTAAACTTTCGCCAAATTCTTTTTGAGCTCTTTCCATGTTCTTCTCAAATTCTTTTTGTAATTTTTGTAATTTATCCATAGCTCTTTTAAGTTTACTTTGATCACTTGATTTAAACTTATATTCATGTCCTTTACTTGATTTTAAAGAACTTTTTCTTGCTAAATCTTCATAAGTAGTTTTAATGGCTCTTCCTCCTCCTGGACAGGGTATTTCTGTTTTTTCATTTTTTAAATTCATACTATTTAGTTTTACAATTATTAATTATTTTCATTTTTTCATCTTAATCAAAAAATACTCCAAAAAATTATTATTTCAGCTTACATACTGTAGCCACACTATTTTAGAAATGTCCAAGCAAGTAATTTATATATATTAAAACACCGAAAGATATAATTGCGAATACAATAATTCCGTATTTTTCAAAAAAACGTTTTCGTTTTAGTGTGCGTATTTCTTTTTCAAGATATTTTGTTTCGAATAAAGCCCCATTTACATTGAACATTATTTTGCATTGCTCTAATTTATTCAGGCATACATCACTTAAATCATTTAAGTACTCTTTTTCATCATCGTGATCCCAACCGGAACCATAAATGTTAGACAACATAAAATTAGCAAATGTGAATAAATCGTCTCTATTTTCTGGTAAAGGCATTGCTATAATTTCATTTTTCATTTTTTGGGAGTTCCTATTTTGAGCAAATACATGTTTTAACCTTTCAATTTCAAGTTGATTGTCTACTTTTTTTTCTTCAATTTCTTTTTCAATTTTCAATGCTTGTTTGGCCATACTGGTACCTGAATTAGAAAATCTATAAGGCGTAGACCAGTTATCCCCAAAGAGTTTGTTACTTGCCCATTTTCCTGTATTTTTACCTAATTCTCTGAAAAGACTTTTTTTAAACATTTGTTTTATTTTAGTAATTTTTTATTCATGATATATAAACAATTTCAAGAGATAAATCTATTATTATCTCTTTTGATTTTGGTGGATTAAGATGTAACTTATCTTGTAAAATATACCCAATAAATATTTGATTTTTTTCCAGAGCCAATAAAATTAAATCTATAACTTTTATTGATTTAATGTCTTTAGTGTCCAAATATTTAAATATTGTGGACATATTAATTTTTAAACCCTTAAAGCTAAATAACTCTTCGAAAACAGTCCATAACTTTGGATTATCGGCCAGTTGACTTATCATTAATGCAGACAGGGTGTCACTCACAATTAATTCATTATACTTATTTTTTGGGATTAATTCTTCTTTTGTACCATCATTAAGTTGAATAATAATTCTTGTGGGTTTATTATTTTTTTGTCTGTCTAAAATAGATCTAACATAAAAATTTAATAATAATGAGTTTGTATCAGATACCTCTTGAGATGTAACGTCATCATACCCCACAATTAAAATTACATCAAATATATTATTGATGAGGATTTTTTCAATATCCTTATTTTGTTCATGATTCAGTATGGTTGTGTTGTGATTTATTTTATATTGATTTGATAATTTTGGAGCTTTATGAACTAGTTCCTCTTATACGCAAAATGAATTTCTGAATCCTCTGATAGAAATGGTATGGTTCTTTCAATTATTTGCTGTCCTAATTTGGACCATCCTAAAATACAAATTGACAACCTATCTTTTTCTAGTTCTGTATCTAAAGATATTTTAAGCTCATTCAATTTTTTATCTACGATGAGATATTCATTTAACGCTATATCGACATCATCATCTTCAGCTATAACTACTAATAAATCATCTTTTAAAATAATGTATTCTTTATCTGGGTTAAGAATTACTTTTCCATTTTTTTCTTTAATACCTATTAAAGTAACCTCGGATAACAATAGCATTGCTTGCTTGAATGATTTACCTATTAGTTTGTTTACTGGTAAAAAATAAATTTCATCTCCATCATAATCTAAAAAGTCCATAACAACTGCAGAGATGTGTTTATTTCTTATTGATTGGGATGTCACATTTGAAATAATTTTATTTTTGTGAATAGGATACACCTGATTTGCCATTATTTCTGTTAGTACAGGGATATTATAATCTTCTTTCATTTGAACAATAAGCGGAATGTTTTGCTGTTCTAAATTAATTTTAGAAGCGAGTATAGTGGTTTCAATATTAAATTTAGGTATTATAGAATCATCCAATATTATGACTGATTTAGACTTTACCATGTTAGTTCTTGCCAAATCCTGTGCGCTGTAAATGTTTCCAGACCGAGTTATAATTCTTAATCCTTTTTGATTTGGGAATTCAAGATTGATTTTAGCATTCATTTCTATGTTATCCATCCCATTAAAACAAAGTATAGTTGGTTTAGATTGATTTTCATTTGCAATTTTAATTTCTTGAAACACCTTAAAAATAGATGAATTCCAACCTACGATAACATAATGATTTGTATCAATTACCCTTGATAAACCTTTTTTTAAATCATTAATAAAATTAGAAATTTTGGCAGCAAGAAAAGCTATGATTGTTCCTGAAAATGCAATACTAAAAACCCAATAAAGTAAATTGACTATTTGTTTTCCACTACTAGCCTCAGAATTTTTAATTTCTAAAAGTTGTAATAGGCGGTTCCACCACAGATTGAATAATGAACCTTCTTCTAAAAGTCCAAAACTCATTTCTATAAGTAAGATAATAACTGCAAATACAGCACCCATTAATATTAAAAAATAAATAAAATTAGATTTTCTAGAAATGAAATTTTCAAAGTAATATTTTATGTACGATACCATTATTTTATGTTGAATTTATGTCTTAAGGTCTTCTACAATATTTTGATTTTAGATATTTAAAAAAGTTTTCCACTTAAAAAGTTGTGATCAATTAAAAAAGTTTTTTAAAGAACCCTTTGTTATTGTATTTTTCTATTTGCTCTTCATATTTAGCATTCAAGTCAGTATATTTATTTGTCAATATTGTGTTTTTAGAACATCTAAGTTCCAAAATCATTAAGTATTGTTTTGCTAATTCTCTTATTTCTTTATTATCTAGTTGTTTTAATTCCCCACTGTCAGACATATTATCAATTACATCATCAATTACACCACCTACAACAGGAACAAACTTTAAAGCACCACCAATACCAGTTTTAGCAATTTTAGAGACAATATTTCCTGTTACATCTAATGCTCCATCTAATTTTTTCATGAACTTTGATTCATCTGCTATTAATTTTGGAAATTCTAATACTCTTATTTCAATATTATTTTCAGAACAACGATTTACCCATATTGTGGTGCGCATTATCAGTTCAGCGTCTTCAATAGCATAACCATCTGGATTTATTTCTACTGATTTTTCATTTTTAATTCCATTATCATAGTCAGAAATCATTCCTTCCAATACCATCTCAGCTTCAATTTCATCTATACCTAGATTATTCGCTTTCTTTAATATGAGTTCTCTCTCTTTTTCTGTTATTTTGCCATCTTTTAAAGCAAGTGTGATTAGTCTTTTAAAGTTTTTCATAATATTAGTCATTAAGGCTATAAATTAAATTCTATTCCAACATTCATGCTATTATCTGTTCTAAAAACATCAATGTATGGAGTGGAGTGAAAACGATGAGTCCAATCTAAAAATATATTAAATTTATCTAATGTATAATATATTCTAGGTTCCAAAAATAGACGATAGTCCTTTGTATTTGATGTGTTAATTTGATAGTAAAGTGATAAATTAATAAATAATTTTTCTGAAAATTTATGCTTTAAAAAGGTACTTAAACTATATCGCCAATTGTATACTTGACTTTCTGTGCTTAAATTATTGTCATACAATTCGTCTTCAAAAAATAAACCCGCAGAGAGATCCCAAAAGTTATCGTTTCTTTGAATTATTCTTTGACGGTACCCCCCTCCAGATGTATAGCGATGATTCATACGGAGTGACTTAATATTTTGAGCCTGTATAAATGCAAAAAATGAATTTTTATTTATCCTATAATTATATCTCAATTGGCCCGTGTAATCAGAAGATATTTCTGTTCCACTTTCTTTTATATAATCATAATTTAAAAGCAATCGGAAAAGATGCTTGTTTACGGACTTAGAAAATTGCTGTGCTGTACTAAATTGTATTAAATCGATATTACCAAAATTAAGATCCCCCTGAAAATTTAAGGCATAGGAGAGTTTACCTTGGTCATCTATCATCATATTCTCTGTATTTATGATGGTTTGAGCTAAAGCAAATGGACCAAATAAGAGAAGTAATAAAAGAAAATTATAAATTTTTGCCCTACTATGTTTCATGAAATATTAAATAGTTTAAATAATAAAAAAAATTTACACCAACGTTTTTAAATGTTCGTATATCATAACCATTGCTAGGGTATCTAATTCACAGTATTTGAATAACGATTTTTTAATACTATCTCGCTCCTTGATTGACATGTCTACAAATTGAAGTTTTGAATATGCTGTGAGTGCTGCACCACCATCAGATATGGTGTCTAAACCAGAGATGAAATGTTCTAATTCTTCTTTGCTAAACTCAGTAAAAATGGGTGGTAATAGTTTATAAGGATTGATTACTTTTTGATCTTTAATTTGAATCCATAAATGCTTCTCATCAAAATTTATACTGGTAAGATTTATCTCAGAAATTGGTTTAGAATATTTATTTTTTAAAAAATCACAGGTATTTAAAATAGCCGGTAAGACTGCTTTGATAGAATTTGAACCTTTTGTTAGTGGGTTGTAATAGTAATCAAGAATAATTAATCTTAGGTCCACCATCGGTCTTTTTGTTATCCAGTGGTCTAGATCTTTTGATCTAGGGGTTGTAATGGTTTTTATAAAACGTATAAGTTCATCTTTTTCAGGGTAATCACTATCATTTAGCTGGTCTTTTATCGCATTTAAAATACTGTTTTCATGTGTTGCAAATCGAAAAATAGTTCCTTGATCGTTATCTAATGATTTTTTGAGTGCTGCAACAAACTTGAAATTTGGAAATTCACCAGGATTCGCATTAATGTATTCAGAGGCATGTTTGATAGTTCCGTCTGCATGGCACATATGATGTGAAAACTGAAATGCAACTTGTTCATAGGGGTGTCTCCCTTTATTAAAAGGTAATGCTACTGCGCTAGTCTCAAAATCTATGAAATGTAATGGAAATGTCCAACTATCCATTTCTTCTTTTAAAGCTGTTTTTTCAACATAAGGTGCCGGGTTTGTCTCTAATGTCTTCTCCACTTGTATCCAGCGGCGCTCTCTAGAACTCATGGCATTAGGTTCCTCAACAACTTTAAAATCTTCTTGATTTAATTGATGTAAAAACAAACGATTTTCTTCTAAAAGCTTTTGACCTCTAAAATTCCATATTTCAAAAACATTAGGTAGGTTAAAATCTGTTTCTGTCCAGTTATGTTGCTTTGAAAAACAATATTCAAAACCGGATTTAAATCCTGCTTTTTTTTGATCTAGACCAATTTTAAACTCGCAGGATTTACATTTACTATAATTTGTTGGCCAGTTTGAATAGGAATTATTTTGATAATTATTTTTTAGTAATACTATAGCTTGGGAGAAAGATAAATTTTCTGAGTATTTGTACTTATCCTTAATTATTAAATCTACAATTTCTGTAACATTTACTTCTGATAGGACCGATGTTTTTTGTGCTTCCTCAGGAGAAATTAGCACTTCAACATCTTTACGGATATCTCCGTTAACTGGCAATCTAAACATTTGATTCAAGCCATCAATAGTAGCCACCTTAGATTTATCTGCCATTAAAAAAAAGGCCTCAAAATGTAATTCTGGAATACATTTTTTTGCCACATACCTCTGAAATGCAATATCAAATAAGTAGGGCCTCCAGCCACTTCGAATATCACCGCGAGTACCGATAAAAGTATTTGCCTGGGTAGAGTCAAAAGACTTGGCTTTAACCTCAATAAGGCGCACTTGGTTGCCTTTTTTTTCTAAAATATCTGTCATTACAAATAGGCCATCGTACAAAAAAGCGGCCTCATAAATAACAACTTCATCTAGTTTTAATAGCTCGAGTGTTTGATTGTATGCTTTTTGGTATGCTCCATAAGGAGCATCGATAAAATGCCCCCCAGGATATGACAACCGTGCAAGTGCCTCAACTTGAAAACCACCTTCAGCCAATGAAGCTAAAAAAGTATTATCATCCTCCTTGTTTTTGTAGGATTTATTTCCAGAAAAATAAAGCTTATTTGGACAGGAAAGTCCTATTTTAAAACGAGATTTAGAAAGAACTTTCATGCAATATTTTAATTTACATATTATAAAACAAAACGTTGAATACTATCTTAATCTCTTGATTCTTTCTCTTGAACGCTTAATTTTTTCACGGATATTTTTAATTTTATCTCGGGTTTTTGCAATTTTATCCTTTTCCCTATCAATCTCTCTGGCGTAGCGTTCCCAGTCTCTTTTTTTCTGAGCGCGTATGCTATGCTTGTTAGCTGTTGAAGAGGCAGATTTCAATCGGCGAGAATAATGATCAGCATCTCTGCTTTTTCGAATTCGAATTTTAGCCATGTCATCTCTTGAATCTGCAATTCTAGATTTTTCACGATCAATGTCTCTTTTGTAACCTTCAATTTGGCGTTTTACACTATCAATACTCATATTATTTGGTTTTTAAAGATTATAAATTATTGGATTGGATGCACCCCTCTTTTTTTTATGTGCTACTGATTTATTAATATAGAGGTCTCTGACTTTATTTGATGCAACCTGTCCGTTAAATCCATAGCCTATGTAGGTTTGCCCAGATTTTTTTGATCCTGGGTTATATTGTCGTTCTATAGCGTACCATTTATGTACCTCAAAAACTTCAACAATCAAGCCTTTATACTCACTTAATACATATTTTATCTTACCAGCTCTTGGGTCTTTCATACGCCAACGCTCTTTTGTTGCCATGTAAATCTTATCTGTTCCTGAGGCATTTTTATAGGACCCATTAATATTAATTATAATTGTACTGCCAGGGATTGAATTTAGCGGCAGGGCATTATACTTACGTTTCACTTCTTCAGATGACATCAATCCGTTTTCGATTGAATTCATGCCCCCTTGGATATTTCCACTAACAAAGTCGTTAAAAATAGGTATAAACCTAAAAGTATCAATTAAACTAGCTTCAATTTGAAAGGCAGTTTTTTCATTAAGTCCATGACGAACAATAACATGCTCAACAGATTTGTGTTTTTTTAAAATGGATTGGATATGATCTAATTTATCTGTCCCTACTTTTCCATCTTTTGCATCCATCAAATGATTAAAGATACGATTGCCAGCTCCTTTTCCAACATAAAATGGTGTTTTTGTGTCAGGATCAATAAGGAGATAGACGTAACTTTTTAATTCTTTTATTGTTTTTTCGTCAAACACTATCTATTTTCTTTTATTAAGTTTTCAATTTTTTTCGCATCAGAGATTGAAAAATTTTCTGCTCTAATCCCTCTGGAACCCTTACTAGAAATAATTACCGTTGAATTTATTAATCGTCGATCAACCTTAACATAAGAAATATCTGAAAAAGACAGAAATGCTCGGTCTACTCCAATAAGGTATTTATTTCGTTTTAAAAAAGTTACTCCGTCTTGATCTATAATTAACCTGTCTGGAGTAAAAACATTCCCACCCAAAATAAGTTTTGAAGAAAACTCAAATGAAAATGGTTTTTTAGAACGACCACCTAAATCAATCCCTGAGGACTTATGACCACAACTAGGGCAAAAGTTTTCATTTCCAGTTAAAGTGTATCCACACGAAGCGCAAAACCCCATTACAATTCTTTATTATTGTCTTGAAGCATTCCCTAGGCTCAAGCTATTATCCATAAGAGATTTTGCAGATTCATCTTTGATTTGAACTTTAACACCATAGGTGTTTTCAAATAAATCTTCTACATCACCAACCTTCATTGTGCCTTTAATTTTAACACCTTCCTTTGAAGTGGTATCAACGTTTTTTGCTGTTTTTTTGTTAAGTGCAGCCAATGTTAAATCACCATCAGCAATCATATTTCCTTTATAAAAAATCAAAGAAAGATTGAATGAGGATTTGAAATCTTTTGAAATTGTTTTTAATTTTTTATTTGGCGCAATTGAAAATTCCGCATTATTAAAATGATCTTTTATTGAATCAAATAGTCCCATAGATTTTATTTAAAAAAACCAACAGAAATAAGTATATATATATATCTGTTGGTTAATTGGTTAAATTTAAATTATAATTTTCCTGCTTGAGTTAGCGTCAAGCTATTATCTGCTAGTTTAGTATCATCAGCGTTAGATATTTGTGCTTTAATCCCAAATGTTTCCATAAAATATCGCTCTACATTTTCAACACGACTTCTTGCTCCAAGATCTAGCTCTCCACCAGCACTATCTGTTTTTGATAGTTCGCTAATTTTTGTTTTTTCGTCAGCAAATTGATTACCTTTATAGAGACGAATATTACAATTAAACTCTTTAGTAAATTGTCTTTTAATACTTTTTACTGAACTTGCCTTAGTTACTCTTATTGTTGCCATAATTTATTATTATTAAAAAATTACCTACTTCTTTTTTAAGTTGTATTTCGGTTTGTTTCAACTTCTTTAATTTTAAGTAAATTTAATTATTAATTTTTTTATATTTGGCTCATATTTGGCTCATATTAAATTATTTATTTTGATTGAAGTACTCAAGAAAGAAATAGCTTTAAAAATAAAAAGAGAAATAAAAGGTAGAGGGGACTGTGTTTTTCTGTCAAATGCTATTTTAGAAATTTTGGATGTAGATATAAGTTACAATACGATAAGACGTTTTTACAATCTTATACCGTCAACAAAGCCAAATATTAAAACATTTAACACCCTAGCCCAGTTTATAGGTTATAGAAATTACCTCGATTTTACACAACATTATAAGTACAAAGAAAAAATTAATATTTCTGATATTATTTACAAATCTGTTGCTAAAAATAAAACTGAAGATATTGTTAATCTTGTAAATAAAACCAAAAAAAGCTCTGAAGACTTTACAAGTCTAATTATAGTTTTATTACGTGAATTATTGCATAACGAAAATTACATTTTAATCAATAGATTATTCAAATTAAAGGCACTTAATTTTGATTCATTTTCTTATTACCAAGCTCTTAAAATAGGAAATGCTATTGGATTATTGATTCGAAAAAAACCAATAATATACCAACATCTAATTAGTAATATCAATTTTTTAGATTGTATATTTCTAATTTTTGTAGACTACTCAGGTTTAAATAAACATTATGGGGAATCGTTAAAAGCAGTTGAGAAAAGTAATATTAGATATGATATTACCATGTTTTCAGCAGCAGTTCTACAGTTTAGGAATTTTCTTAATAATAAAACCATTGTTGAAATAAACATTAATTTGGTAGAAGAAAAACAACTCCATCCAATTTTAAGAGGCCGATTATTAAGTTTAAAGCTTCTTAGCGTAAATTCCAACAATACTTTAGTTTTAATGAATGCGTACCATAAATCTATCAAGATTAAAGGTGATCTAATCAGTCATTATTATGAATTATTTACAACTTCAATTCTTTTAAAAAACCTTGATATAATGTCTTTTTTAGTTAACAAAATTGAATCAAAAATTGACTTTTACCGTCAAAATAGCCAATTAAATTCTTTCTATTTAATGTGTTTGTTTTACTACAGATTAAAGGGAGATATAAAAAATGAAAACAAATTTTTTAAGTTTTTTAAAATAAGTGAATGCCGTCACAGTTATGAAGAATTTATAAACCTTATATATCTCATTTACTTGTATGACAGTTCAATTTCAAAAACTAAAAAGGTAAATGTAAAAGCTCGTTACACAAATTTAAATAAGAAGCTTAACTACCCTTATTTTTCAGATGATTTTTTGCTTGAATATTTTAATTAAATCACCCTAAAGTAGTTACCTCACACTATTTTTCAGAGATTTTATAGACTTCAATAAGTTTTGCTAGCATATTATATTTTAAAAAACTTACTTGATTTTTACTGACTAATTCATATTGTGTTTTTCTAAATTTATGAGTTCAGAATATAGAGGTAATAACAGTTTAAACGATCCTATTGAATTAATAGAGAAGTTTTCAATCGGTATTACACCAAACTTTATGTTTAGACTCTATTGGTAAAATCGATCTTTTTTAATAAAGATTTATTACTTACGATAAGAAATTATTTCCAAGAATAATATTTGGAGTCAAAGGGAGTAAAATCGAACTATTTTAGTGTAGATTTAATCGAAATGAACCTTTTAGAATAAATTTTCACAGCCTTATATCAACTTTGTATCAGTTAATTATAAAATTTTTAATAAATTCATAATTCATTGAAATTTACTATTTTGACAAACTTTAAAAACCTGTATATCTCAGTAACAGTTTGGTTTATATTGTTTTGTTAATGAAGCTAAGTAACTGTTTGGAATTACCTAGAATTTACTAAATAGGTTATGGTCGTTGTTAAATCATCTTGAACTGAATTAACAATAATAGTAACATCATCTACTACCCATTTGTATACTCTAAATTCTGTTTTTTCTATTTTTAATTCTGGATTACCATGAACAGATATTAATTTATTTTTTAAAAACTCGGCATCTTCAAATGCTTTCTCAATGAATTTACTGCTGCTACTATAGTTGTATCTACCCAAAAAAAGTATCGGTGATAGTTTTTCTAATACTGATCCTGTGGCAACTAAGCCTTTTTCAAAAGCTATTAAATATTCACTAAAATTAAAAGTTTCGAGTTCAATATCAACTTGATTTAAATGGTAATCAAAATCTGAAACTATGTAGGGTGAAGAGGAATTTTCGTTAGCAGAAAAATAAGTTAATGCAGAATAATTTGTTAAGCTATACCAGTCAAGATCCATATTTAGTCCAAATAGATCATGTTTTGAATCTTGTGCATTAAGGTGGAAAGAAAACACAGAAATTGTCAATATTAAAATATATCTCATTTTGAATAATTGTTTATCATATAATTTTTATCCTCCCAAAATTCACTCCAAGAATAACCTCTATCCGCAAAATTAAACATCATTTTACCACCATTGCCATGTTCTAAATTTAAAACATCGTGTCCTAATTCATGATAAAGAAGATACCATTTCTTTGGAGTTGATGATTCACTCCAGGCTTGAGGATCGATTCTGATTTTTATTAATGTATCATTATTCATTGCATAACTTAAACCAATGGTGTTATCATCTAAAGATTCAAATTTCACATCAATAACATTATTTTGGAGTTTTATTCCATTTAATTTACAGTCTACCAAAAATACATCTATCATCTTAGCTAAATCATAGGTGCTAACATCTTTTAAGTCATATGCGCCTACTGTATAACTATCTTCCTCTAGTAAAACTATTTTGCTTAAAGTAAAGTCATAAAATTTTTCATCAAGTTTAACTTTAATAGATCTTGATATCTTGTAATTATTATTAGCACCAGAAATAGTAACGTCATATAGATCAGAAGACATGTCACCAGTCATATCACGCAGACCTTCATTTTCACATAGTTTATAAAATTTATTAAAAACACTCTCCTTCAGTTCTTTGTCTTTTTGAATATTTAAAGACCTTTGTTTTCCCATTAAACTCTCCATAACAGGATTACCTGCAGTTCTCTTCATTAGATCATTATCAAAGCAAACTAGGCAAGAGGTTATAAACTTTATTTTATCAATGTATCCAACGATAAGTTTATCTTCAAATACTAATATCCTGTTTAGTAAATAATTTTCATTAGAAAAACTACCCATAACATATTCTTTAACACCAGCTGCTTCTATTTTTATTTTACCAAATCCTGACTTATTTAAAAATATATTGGCTTCATTTATATTAATATTTGACCAATTAGATTGAATGGGTTTATATAAAGGGGTTATTATATTTCTATCATTAACATAGAATTCTTGTGCTGATAAGCCGCTTAAATAAAAAATGAAAAAAATGGTTGTTATTAGCTTACCCATAATGTAAAGTTATAAATATATTATTCTTGGAGTAATTAAAAGAGTTCAATTTTATTTGTACAATATTTTATTTATTAAAAATATTATTTATATTTAAAATATGAAGACTAAACTCCTCTTATTTTTATTTATTTCATTTTTCCTTACATCTTCATATGGTCAAGATGATTTTAAGAAAATTTCTACACTTGGTAAATATTTCAGCGAAATTGATGATAACTTTGGTAACTATGCCTGTAAGTCTAATTTAAATTCTTTTTGGTACTGTTTTTATGGTGATGAAAATGATTATAATTCAGTAAGTACAAAAATCCATTTCCAGTTCAAAAATTCACGAGTGTCAAGTGTTCTCTTCCTTTGGGAACATGAATCATATTCGGAGGCTATTTCCGATGTAGATTATGAAAAAAATAGACTTACTAAAATTTATGGAAGATCTGAATACAAAAACGGAGCTTATCATTTTTTTACTCCCAGAGGTCTTATCTCATGTGGCTATAATTCTCAAAATGGCAGATATGAAAGTTTTTTAAATTTCACTTCAACTAAATAATTTACATCAAAATAAATCTTTCTCTTATAGATTGTTTAAAAAAATAAAAAGTTATTTCCAAGAATAATTTTGGAGCCAGAGGGAGTGAAGTCGAACTATTTTGGGGAGGATTTGGATGTTTTTATATTAATTAACTATTTTCAATTAATTACGTAAACTGAGTTTCAAAATTTGCAATACTAATACTTCGATTTTTTTCTTAATATTTTGTTTATGTTTGATTTATGAGACAATTACTTATTTTTCTTACTATATGTGTTTTATCTTTTGATATTTCTGCTCAAGAAATACCAAAAAATCCTAATGCGTATGATTTAGATGATAATAAGACGGGAGTTTGGACAATTCTTTATGATTTAGATTGGAATGTCACAGAGAGTATTGATAATGCTAAATCTTATAGAGTTATAACTTACGATGAAGGTATCCCATCAGGAAAGGTTGTTGATCATTATTTAAATGGAGAAAAACAATGGGAGGGCTATTTGATTTCAGATGATCCTGAGGAAATTATGGATGGGAAATGTATATGGTTTTTTGATGATGGATCAATATTAGAAACAGCATATTTTCAAGATAGTGTTTTAGATGGTGAAAACCTTGTTTATAATAAGACTGGAGGTATTTGTCTTACAATTAATTATAGTCAAGGTGTAATTCAGAATCATAAAATATATAAGGTTGACAAAACATCTGATAAAGAACATCTAATAAATAAACTTTATGATATATGGGATAAATATGATGCATTAGAAATGTATGATAATGAGTTAGAGATTTCATATATTTTATTAAAATTAGGTGATGAATTGTTTACTGATAATGATCCAGAATATTTATCAATTTTAGAAAATTTATATACTGCTTATTATCAAACAGGTCATTATCAAGAGGGGTTAGATGTAATTTTGAGATTAAAAAGATTGTATGGAGAAGTTTATGGAACTGAAAGTAAACAATATATAATTAATCTTTCTGATGTTGCTTCTTCATATAATGATGTTGGTGATTATAATCGTAGTTTGGAATACTCTTTGAAATCAATGGAAAAAAATAAACTTTTTTTTGGTGAGAATTCATACGAATACGCTACAAATTTAAATAATACAGCTTATTATTACCACATTCTTGGAATTCATACTGAAGCCTTTTCTTTACAAGAAAAATCGCTAAAAATTCGGAAAAATTTATTTGGAAAGAATTCAAGGGAATATTCAACTGCATTAGGCAATCTAGCGGGTGTTTATAAAGATTTGGGTAATATTGAGCAGGCTAGAAAAATGTATGAGGAACAACTTGAAATTAATAAGATTATTTATGGTAAAAATCATACCTCAACAGCTTTAACACTTTATTATCTTTCAATAATATATCAGGATAATATAGATTTTGATGTTGTAGGTACAGAAATAGATTTAGAGAAGTCTTTGAATTTTTGTTTGGAGGCTCTATCTATATTTGAAATTAAACTAGGAAAGAATAGCCATTATTATACTTTAGCTTTAGGTAGTTTAGCAGATAATCATTACAAAAGAAATGATATTGATTCAGCGATTATTATTGAAGAACAAATTATAGAAATTAGCAAAGAAGTGTTTAGCCCATGTCATAGAGAAGTACTGGTTGGACTGACAAATATCACCGATCTCTATAATGATGTTAATAAATTTAATAAATCACTCTCTATTTTACAAGAAGTGTTATTATTAGCTGATAACTGTCATGGCAGAAATAATGATATATATATCAATGCACTAGAAGATATTGCTGTCCAATATTATATTATGAATGACAATAATAAAGCTTCAGAATATTTTTCATCACTTATTAGTTATCAGATTGACAAGTATTTCGATTTAGAGAATAGTTTTGATGAATCTTTATTGCAAACAAAATTAAATAGATTAAAAGAATATTTCGAATATTCTTTTGATGTTTCTTCGTTAGAAGAACATACATATAACTTGTGGTATTTTCTAAAGGGAAGAGAATTAAGCAAGAAATTAGTTATACCAAATATTGTATATAGTTCTAAAGATAATTTATTGATAAATTTATTTGAAACTGTTCAAAAATTAAATGGCACATTGTATGAATCGTATGAGAACCCAAGCCTATTATCTTCAATTGAAAGAGATTCAATTATTAATCTTTCTAAATATAAAGAAAGGGAATTGATAAGTGCGTCTGGTATCATTAATAATACTAAGAGGTTTTATTGGAAGGATGTTATAGAAAATTTAAATTATGATGAGATTCATGTTGATGTATTTAAAGGATTATTTGATATATCACCTGAAGAAAGTTATTACGCCTATATTACTAAAAAAGGGTACACGACCCCACAATTAGTTTATTTAGGGTCTCATTCTGATTTTGACAATACTTACAACTATTATTCTAACTATACACAAGAAAGACCATCTAATAAGGAGTTTAGTAACGGAAATATAGTTTTAGGCAATGTATGTTATCAAAAATTCTGGAGTAAATTAGAACCTTACTTAGAAGGTGTTTCTAATGTTTATTTCTCTTCAGAGGGAGTTTATAGCAAGATTAATCCTAATGTACTGTATGATTCTACTTCAAGTAGTTTTCTGATGGATAAATATGATATTGTACATGTGTCTAATGTGGAGGACTTTATAAATCAGAAAAAGAATATTAAACTTTATGAAAGACCAGATAATTTAAATGCGGTACTTATAGGAAATCCGACTTTCTTGCTTGAGAAGGGTGATTTAGTGCTTGCTAGTAATGAATCTCAATCAAGATCAATCAATCAAGATGATTTAGATAGTTTGCAAAGAGGTATGTTGTTATTAGATTTACCGGGAACACAGACTGAAGTAGATTTAATTTCTGATAATTTAAAATCAAAGAGTTGGGATGTAGAAGTTATTACTGGAATAGACGCAACAGAAACAAGAGTTAAAGGTATAGAAGCTCCAAAAATATTACATATAGCAACACATGGTTTCTTTTTTGAAGATCAGGATATGGTAAAGCGTTCTAATATGATATCTAAAGATAACAAAAAGGCTGTTGCTAATCCAATGACACGTTCAGGATTAATCTTTAGTGGAGCAGAGAATACCATGAATGGGGAAATACTTGCAGGTGATAATGGATGGCTAAATTCATCCGAAGTATCCTTGCTAAATTTAAGAGGAACAGAATTGGTTGTTCTTAGTGCTTGTAAGACAGGTACAGGAGATGTTCAAAATGGGAAAGGAGTATATGGCTTACAAAGAGCAATAAGAGTAGCAGGAGCAGAATCATTGATAATGAGCATGTGGGAAGTAGATGATAAGGCAACACAAGAGTTAATGACTTACTTTTATGATTATTGGATTGATAAAAAGATGACTAAGAAAGATGCATTTAACAAAGCTCAGCAAAAAATACGAGAGAAATACAAACATCCATACTATTGGGGAGCTTTTATAATGTTGGGAGAATAAATTATCTTCAAGATTAAAAAAGTTTAGCCTAAGTAAGGCCTAGTTTTATTAAATTTGAAACAACAGTAATTACAAATGACCGAAATCTAATGTGTAAGCATCTTGTTTTATAAATTTATGAAAAATATTCTTCTTCTAATTTTTATAGTTATTCCATTTTTTGTTTTAAGTCAAGAGAAACAAAAAAGATTAGCCCTTATTATTGGTAATTCTAATTATGAAAAAGGTGTTTTGAAAAACCCAGTCAATGACGCTAGACTTATGGCTAGCACACTTGATTCTCTTAATTTTGATGTTCTTCTCAAAGAAAATTTATCAACTCGTAGAGAAATGACAGATGCTATTCGTGAGTTTGAGAGTAAACTATCTGAATATGATGTTAGTTTTGTTTACTATGCCGGTCACGGTATACAAGTTGATAACCAAAATTATTTGTTACCCACAAAAGAAGTTTTTAAAAATGAGACTGATGTTCTTGACTATGGAATCAATATTCAAAAAATATTACGCGCTTTGACAAGCAAATCTAACCTAGTAAGTATTTTGGTTTTAGATGCTTGCAGAGACAACCCTTTTGAACGTGAATGGAATAGCACTAGATCCCTTAGTGGACAAGGTCTAGCTAAAGTTCCCGCTCCTACAGGTTCTTTAATTGCATTTTCAACAGATTCGGGTCAAACAGCTGCAGACGGGTTAGGAGACAACAGTTTGTATACTGGTATTTTAGCAGATAAATTGAAAGAACCGAGTATTTCAATTGAACAAGTTTTTAAAAATGTTAGAACGGAGGTGTTAAAAATAACTACCGGTAGTCAAAGGCCTGTTGAAGAATCTCAACTAACAGGCGGTTCAATTTATCTTGTACCTCTAGATTATGTGAAAATAATAAACGATACATATAAACTCTTTGATTCTGGTAAATATTATGATGCTCTTGAACTTATAACCTCATTAATAAATAATAAAAACTATAAGAAATCATCAGCATATAAAGTACGTTCAGAAATTTATCGAAAATTAAATAAATATGATAAGGCACTTGAGGACATTAATACTTTTATTAGACTAAATATTGAAAATAATAATAGTTATTTAAATAAGAATACTTTGGTTACTCAAGATATGATTATCCAAACTGGTTATTTTTCTAGAGGTTCTTTAAATTTTGAATTTAAGAAATATCAAAAAGCAATAGATAATTTTACATTTATTATTGATAATACTATTGTAGAAAAAAATAAAAAGCATGCTACCTTTTTACGAGCTTGGTCCTATCAAGAATTCGCAAAAGAATTTTACAATACTCCTGAGTATAAAAAAGAAATAACATATTCTGAGTTAGCAATTAACGATTACAAAAAAGTAACTTCTGGTTATTTTCAATCTGCATCTGCCTGTAATAACTTGGCAAATGTATACTCCAATATTGGAAAAGATGATTTAGCCCTAGAAGCAATAAATAAAGCAATAGCACTAGAACCAAATAACGGAAAATTTTTAATGAATAGAGCTAATAAATATTCTTATTTAGGACAAGATGAAAATGCCCTGAATCAATACAATGAATTAGTTTATCAATATCCAAATAACGCTATTTATTATTATTCTCGAGGTTATTTTTATGCTGGTAATAAAAATTATGAAAAGGCTCTTGTAGACTTTAAAAAAACAGAAGAAATTTCGGATGATATAAATCTATTAAAGCAACTTTATTTCTATAGAGCCAAAGTATACCATTCCATAGAAAATTATTTTAATGAGGTTTTGGATCTTAGTAAAGTAATAAATATTGATCCAGATTATTATCTAGCATATAAAAATAGAGGGCTAGCGTATATAGAACTATCGAGGTTTAATAAAGCTATTAAAGATTTTGAAAAAGTTCTTGAAATTGCACCATTCTATAATAAAGTACACTCTGTTTTAGCAGAAGCATACAGGGAGACTCAAAATTATGAAAAGGCAATATTCAATTACGAAAAGGCCATCTCTGTTGATATAACTCAAGAGGGTAATTATTTTTCATTATCAAACCTTTACAAAGGTATCGGAGATAACAAAAGCGCTTTGGAGGTGTTATTTTTATTTAACAAAAATAATCCCAAGAGCCCTTTTGGACATATTGAATTGGGCAGAATGTATAGTGAAAGTAAAGATTTAGAAAAATCGCAAAAAAGCTTTGAATCTGCACTTTTAATAGACCCAAACAGTTATGAAGCTAACACACAACTTGGGTATAATTTTTTAATTCAATATAAATTTAATGATGCTTTACCATATTTTAAAAGGGCTGTTGAATTAAACCCAGAAGAAATTGAACCGAGACTTTACCAATCAATGGTTTTTATGCTTCAGAGAAAATTTGAGAACCTTGATGCTGTTTTTGATGAATTTAGCACAGAATTCCCTTTTTTTAAACTTTATCAAGCTTACTTATATTTATCTCTTGGTGCTGAAGATAAAAACGAAGATTATTTTAAAAAATCTTTATTAATTTTAAAAGATTTTAATAAAAAAAATGGATATAATTATGTGAGTAATTTACTTGAATTCATAGCAAATTGGTCCCTGAGTAATCATAACAAAGCATTACTAAATATTTCACAAGCGATTGCCAATTTTGGTAAAGACACCTTTGATGAAAACGAAACAAATATGGTTTGGAAAATGACAATATTCGGCAAAAGTGCGCTGGAAATCAATTTAATAGATCTGTATTTATTTAGGTCTAATATTTATTCTATTCTTGAGGATAACACTAGTTCTTGTGAAGATTTAAATAATGCATTATCTCTTATGAAATCCTATGAAATTAATGAACAAAGTAAATATTTTGCTTTTGGAGAAAATCGCACATATCAATATTTACTAGAAACTTCCCAAAACTGTACTAATTAGAATACTGTAAAATCACTATGAATCGTTTATTTACTAAAATAAAATTCAGTTGTTTCTCTTTTAAAGTAAAGAGTTTATTTTTTGTGTTTTTTCTAGTTCATACTTCATCTTATGCTAACAACTGTAATGAGACTGTAAAAGAAATATACCAAAATATAATTTCAAGTATAGGTAATAATAGTTTACTCGAGCCAAACCTTCAATTTTCAACACAAGAGCGTAGTGTTGCGTTTATGTCTTCACAGGGCATCACAATTGAGCAAAAAGTAATTGATCTTTTTTGCGGTACAGAAAATTTTGAAGATAAGATTGCTTATATCATTTCTCATGAGCTGGCACATTATTATTTAGAGCACTCATGGATGTCTAATACTGGTTTGTCTTACGCTAGTAGTATCGGAGGTTTTATAGAAGATAGTTCTTACACAAAAGAACAACGAAAATTAGCAGAAACACAGGCCGATCTTTATGCAGGTTTTTATGGACAAATATCTGGATATAATACCCTTGGTTATGGATCCGTTGCTCTGTCAAAAGTGTATGAGTCTTACGGGCTGCCTAAAGAATTGCCTAAATACCCTAGCTTTGATGAGCGTCTAGAAATCATTAATTCGAGAATAAAAATAGCTGATGATTTAGTCTTACTATTTGAGTTAGGAAATATTTTCTTGAAAAATAAAAATTATAATAGTGCTAAATACTGTTTTGAATTTATTTTGAAAAGTAAATTTAACTCTCGTGAAATTTATAATAATTTAGGGCTTAGTTATTTGTTATATGGAATTAGTATTTCTGAAAAACCTATTTCTACCCTTGTATATCCAATTTATATAGACCAGCAAACTAGGGCAGAGGTAACTACTACACGCTCTGGCAGTTTTACAGATAGTCCAGAAGAAATGATTCTAGAAGCTCATAAATTATTTGAATAGGGCATTGGCTCTGGATTCTAGTTATTTGAACCTGCTAAACAAAATCTACTAGTTTCAGACTTTTTATTGCAAACCAGCCCTAAAAAGGAGCGTGGTAGATTTTGTGAAAGCTTTAAAAGATCTCAAATGGCATTGACTCTAAGTTTATTATCAGACTTCAACCTTATAAATGCTGTTCTTGAAAGACGAAAAGCTCCAACAAAATCACCAAACTGGCTCGCAAAGGTAGCTATGTGAGCCGCTTGAACGCCTCTAACTCCAATGGGCTACACGAAGTGTCTACTTATCAGGCCCTGAGGACGTCTTAAAGCGCCTTGATATTGATTTAATGGAGTTGCTGATGGGCCCTGGAGGTAAGAGAATTAAGGGTACCCGTTTCGATGTAAAAAATGATGGGTGATATCCAACTCATAGAAGGTGACAAGAAACTCACCGTATTTAAAATTCCGAATAAAACGGATTGAGGATTCATTTACTGCAGCAAGAGCAGGCTAGTTTTTCATATAACTAGCAAAAGGCATCTACTATGTCTATACAATAGATTAACTAAGGCTTACTTCTCGCAATTTGTAGAAATTTTGTTTAAAATAGCTGTCTTTAAATCTTCGTCTTTCACGAAAGTTAGGGCAAGATTGTAATCATCACACATTAAGGCAAATTCTTTGTAATTTTCATACACCTGTGCTCTTTTCATAATTACCTCAGATAAATCTAATGTTCTGCCATCAACACCACTAATATAATAACCCTCAGGGGAGTAGTCAATTATCTTGTCTATAGATTTGGTTAGACTTATCAAAGCTTTCATAGAATTGTCCATTTTAAGATATGATAATGCCGTAATGTAATCTCCTTGTGGATCTTTTGGGGTCTTTTCAATTGCTATTTTTGATAACTGTATAACCTCTTGGTAACTAGCATTGATGTATTTAAAGTTAATATAACTTAAATTTAGATTGTTGTTTTCTGGGGCCAACTCTAAGGCTTTATTGTAATTTTTCTCTGCTTTTTCATAATCATTATAGTAAACATAATACTCTGCTAATTTAAAATAACCATAATATGATTGAGGACTTCTTTCTACTTCTTTTTTGTAAAATAACAAAGAGTTCTCGGGGTCATTAAGGTTAATTAAATAGATGTCTGCAATTTCTGCATAAAGATATCTAGAGTCTAGTATTGTTTCTAATGTTTCAAATTCTAGCATTTTCATTAAAGTTTCTAGTGCTAGTTTTGGATTGTTAAAATATTTAGTGTAGATATTTGCTATTTCAAAAAGCAAGCTTCAATGGGGGGTCG